>NZ_CP076457.1:4640294-5251353 GCF_018866325.1 Streptomyces sp. YPW6 | reverse complement strand
CGCCGACGTAGGCGCAGGAGTAGGGGTAGAGGTACGGGTACGGGTCGAGCGGATGCCGTTGACGCCGTACAGCGGTCAGCAATCGCCGTACCGGCTTCAGGAGCCGGGCGATAGCGTGCTTCATGTCAGCCTGCTTTCTGGGGATGACCATGCCCCCGGGCCGGTTGCGTCGGCCGCGGGGGTCTCGCGGTTTCCTCGTTCGAGGGCGGCCACTTCTTTCCGTAGCGAACCCATCACAGAGTGGGGTCATCCGTCGCTACCCTGCCAGGGGGTCGGGGATGACAGCGCGTCCGTCAAGACGGGGAGTTGGAGCACATGGGCACGAGGCAGGGGCCGCGCACGCCGAGGCAGAAGTACGGCGAGGAACTGCGGCTGCGGCGCGTCGCGGCCGGGCTGACACAGGAGGCCCTGAGCGAGATGGTCGTCTGCTCGCCGACCCTCATCAGTCACTACGAGGCGGGGCGGCGGCTGCCGAGTCCGGAGGATGCACAGCGGATCGATCGGGCGTTGGGGACGGACGGGTTCTTCGAGCGTTGGCTGCGGGATCTGGAAACCAAGTTCAACGATCGCTTCGCAGCCGTGGCCGAGTTGGAGCAGCAGGCTGTACTCATCAAGCAGTTCGCACTGTCTCTCGTACCCGGCCTCTTGCAGACGGACGACTACGCCAGGGCTCTGTTCGAAGCGTATCGACCCAACTACCGCCGGGAAGAGATTGACAAAGACGTTGTCAGCCGAATCGAGCGTGCCCGCCTCCTCGATGGTCCGATGAATCCGGTGGTGTGGAGTCTGCTGGACGAGGCGGTACTACGGCGGCAGGTCGGTGGGCCTCTGGTGATGGCCGAGCAACTGAGGAAGGTTGCGGCTATGGCTGAGGCTGGACGGCTGAGGCTGCACGTGCTGCCGTTCGAGGCTGGGGCCCACTCCCTGCAAGAGAGTCTGCTGACACTGATGAGCTTCGAGGACTCAGCACCCGTCGCCTATGTGGAGGGCTTCCAGACGGGCAACCTCATGGACGATCCACGCTTGGTGGCGTCCAGCAGCGCAGCCTACGATCTCGCTCTGGGCAATGCGTTGTCCCATCAGGAGTCGGTGGCCCGCGTGCGGGCCGCAGCGGAGGAGCACGAACATGATCACCAGTAGGCGGAGCCTTGCGGACCCGTCCGCGCTCACGGGCTGGTTCAAGTCCAGCTACAGCGGCGGAAGCAACGGCGAGTGTCTTGAAGTCGCCCGCGGCCACGCCACCGTCCCCGTCCGCGACAGCAAGGCCGCCCATGGTCCGGCTGTGGTCTTCTCCGCCGACGGCTGGTCCTCGTTCGTCACCGCGCTCAAGAGCGGACGTCTCTCCGCCTGATCGCACGCGCGCCCGGGGCAAGTCCGGCGATGACCTCGACAGCACGGTCGATCTCGGCCTCGGTGTTGTAGTAATGCGGTGAGAGCCGCACCAGCGGGTGGACCCCCCGGTTCTCGGTGTCGAACTGGGACTGCACCGGGTTCGTGACGGTGACGTTGATGCCCTGCGCGGCCAGGGCGGCCGCGGTGTCGGCCGCGGCCATGCCGTCGACCTTGCAGGTGACGATGGCGCACCGCCGCGTGCCGAGATCGTGGGTGCTGACGCCGGGAACGGCGTCCAGTCCGTCGCGCAGACGGGCGCCGAGGGCGAAGGCGCGCCGCCCGATCTCGTCGATGCCGAGGTCCAGAGCCTGCTGGACGGCGGCGCCGAGACCCAGCGCGCCGGCGTAGCCGACCTCCCAGGTCTCGAAACGCCGGGCGCCGTCGTGCCAGGTGAATCCGCGCCCGCCGTCCCAGGTGGCCGAAGCCGTCTCCGCCACGTGCGGCTCCAGATCGCCGAGCATCTCCGGACGGACCCACAGGAAGCCCGTGCCGCGCGGGCCGCGCAGGAACTTGCGGCCCGTGGCGGTGAGCATGTCGCAGCCCACCTCCGCGACGTCCACCGGGAACTGCCCGACCGACTGGGTGGCGTCGAGGAGGAAGGGGACGCCTGCGGCACGCGTGACGCGTCCGATCTCGGCGACCGGGTTGACCAGACCGCCGCTGGTCGGCACGTGGGTGACGCCCACCAGCTTGCAGCGGTCGTCGATCAGGTCCGCCAGGGCGGTGGTGTCGAGCTGACCGGACGCGTCGTCGGGGACGACGACGATCTCGGCGCCGGTGCGCCGGGCCGTCTGGAGATAGGCCAGGACGTTGCTGCCGTACTCGGAGCGGCCGGTGAGGATGCGGTCGCCCGGCTTGAACTCCAACGAGTAGAACGCGGCGTTCCAGGCGTGGGTGGCGTTGTCGAAGAGCGCGATCTCGTCCGCCCGGCCGCCCACCAGCCGGGCGATGTGCTCGTGGACGGCATCGATCCGTTCGCGTTCCTGATCGGCGGCCTCGTAGCCGCCGATCGCGGCCTCCAGTTCCAGATGGGAGGTCATGGTCCGGAGCGTGCTCCGGGACAGCAGACCCGCGCCCGCGTTGTTGAGGTGGAGCCGGTTCGCGGTGCCCGGGGTGTCCCGGCGTAGCGTTTCGATGTCCATGCTCCCCATCCCGATTCCCCTCGGTGCGGCGCCCCGTCCGGTCTGCGGCCCCCGCGCGCCCTCCCAGTGGATCACGGCGCGGTCACCGCGGTCGAGGGCGCCGATCCGCCCACCCGCTACGCGAACGCGGCCATGTCGGCGGCGAGTTCCTCCAGGCTGTCCGCCCGCCAGTCGAAGGTGTCGGTGTCCTTCGGCGGGTCTCCCCCGGGGCGGTGCACATAGGCCGTGCGCATGCCCAGGGCCTGGGCGCCCCGGAGGTCCCAGGCGTGGGCGGCGATCATCACCGTACGGTCCGGCGGGCATGCCGCCGTGTCGAGGGCGAGCTGGTAGACCGCTTCCAGCGGCTTGAACGCGCGGGCGTCCTCCGCCGAGAGCGCCTGGTGCCAGCGCAGCCCGGTGTGGGCGTTGAGGCGGAGCAGATCCGCGCGGGCGGCGTTCGTGAGACCGATGACCGGGAAGAGGCGCGCGAGGGCGGCGAGGCCGGTGAGGGAGTCCTCCCAAGGGGCCAGGCGCTGGGAGGCCGTGGCGAGGCGCCGCAGGGCATCGGGGTCCGTGAGTCCGGCAGCACCGGCCATGCGCTCGACGGCCTCGCCGTCCAGGACCGTGGAGTTCGCGTAGGGCCGCTCGCCGTTCGCGATACGGCGCTGTTCACGGGCGACGTGCTCCTCCCAGTCGGCGAGGAGCCGGTCGGCGCCCGCCTCGTCCGCGGAGGGCAGCGCTTCGCGGATCGCGGCCCGCAGCCCGCCCGGCTGATCGACCATGGTGCCGAGGACGTCGAAGACGGCGACCTCGATCCTGCTTACGGGAGTCATCGACTCGCCCCTCCTCCGTACCGGGCGCCGCGCCGTGCGGTCACCCGTCCCCGGCAGGCTGGCCTGTCGACGGGCGCGGAGACGTGATAGGACCAGTCGAGGGCGTGTCGGCGGTGGAGGAGGCACGGCCGGGGCGTTCCGCTGCCCGGGGCCGGGTCCGCGAAGGGCCTGCGCCGAGGTACCCGCGTTCGATTTCCTGCCCTGCGGACGCTATCGCCTGTATACCGCTGGGTGTACCGTTGGGCGGGTGACCATCAGCAGTGAAACCGACGTGACAAGGACAAAACGCCGGGGTGCGAACCGTCTGACGCCCGCCGGTGTGAGGGTTCTCGAAACGGCCTCCCGGCTCTTCTACGACCTCGGGATCCGGGCCGTCGGCGTGGAGGCGATCGCGGAGCAGGCGGGTGTCACGAAGAAGACGCTCTACGACTGTTTCGGCTCCAAGGACGATCTCATCGTCGCTTACCTCCGGGCACGGGACGGCCTGTGGAGGTCCATGCTCGTGAAGTACGTCAACGGCCACGAGGGGCCGCCGGGGCAGCGGATTCTGGCCACTTTCGGCGCACTGCAGGAGTGGTCGGACGAGCGGAACAAGCGGGGCTGCGCGTTCATCAACGCGTCCGTGGAACTGGCTGAGGACCACCCGGCCCGGGATGTCGCGCGGCAGCAGAAGGCGTGGTTCCTCGGCTTCCTGGAGGACCTCGCGCGGGAAGGCGGCGCCCAGGCGCCCGCCGATCTGGCCGCCCAGGTGCTCATCCTGCACGAAGGGGCCTGCATCGCGGATCCGATGGGCTCGGTCGACCATGCCGTGCGCCGCGCGGAAGAGGTGGCGGCCGTTCTCATCGAGCGGTCGCTCGCCGCTTGACGCCAGGCACCGGGATGAGCGCTTCAGGCGACGAGAGCCGCCTCGGCTCTCGGGGGCGTCCTGGCGATCATCCCGGGCTCGCACGCTCTGGTGCCGCTCTCTGATCCGGCCTGATCGGTGAGACGCCCCCTGGCCCGGCCCTCCCGCCGCGCGGCCGGGGTTCCGCCGTCCAACCGCCGGGCGAGGTCCGCCGCGTAGGCGCGCAGGAGATCGTGCATCAGATAGTGCCGCTCGCCCTGCTGCCGGATCAGATGAGCGCTCGCCAGGTCGCTCAGCAGCCTCACGGCCTCGGCATCGCTGACCCCGGCGGTGACCGCGGTCGCCTCGACGTCGATCACCTGGCCGGGCAGCGCCCCCAGGAGCCGGAAGATCCGTGCGCTCGGCTCGTCGAGAGCCCGGTAGGACGTGTCGAACGTCCGGCGCAGGGTCACGTCCCCTTCGGCGAGGGCCAGCCGGGCCTCCTCCGCCTTGAGCTCCGCGGCCAGCCGGTCCGCGCTGGTGTGCTGGCAGCTCACGATGGTCTCCGCCGCCAGCACCAGGGCCAGGGGCAGCCGCCCGCACCGTTCCGCCAGCACCGACAGCGCGGCCGGGTCGGCGTCCGCGCGGGCGTCCCCGATCATGGCACGGAGCAGCGTGGCGGCCTCCGGGCGGCGGAGTTCCGTCACCGGCAGGGTGGCCGCGTCGACCCTGGACAGCAGACCGGGCAGCCGCGAACGGCTGGTCACCACGACGGCGCTGCCCGGCGATCCGGGCAGCAGGTGGTGTACCTGCTGCGCGTCGGCGGCGTTGTCCAGGACCAGGAGGACCTCGCGCCCGTGCAGATAGGAGCGGAAGGCGGCGGCCCGCTGATGCAGGTCGGACGGCAGCCTCTCGCCGGGCACGCCCACCGCGTGGAGCAGATGCCCCAGGACGTCGAACGGGTCGGCGGCCTCTCCCGGCTCGGGGCCTTCGAGGTCGACGAACAGCTGCCCGTCGGCGAAACGGCCCTCACAGACCGCCTGGTGTGCCCACTGGACGGCCAGGGCGGTCTTGCCGACGCCCGGCGGACCGTTGATCACCACGACGGGCACGGCGAGGGACTGTTCGCCCTCCAGCCACTGGCTCAGCTGCTTCAGATGACGCTGCCTCCCCGCGAAGAAGCGTTTGGCCGAAGGGAGCTGGGCCGGATGAACCCATCCGGCGCTCGGCCGGGAGGCGGCTTCGAGCGCCGTCGCGATGGCGGTGAATCTGCCCCCGGAGGCCAGCACCCGGTCGCAGGCGGCCCCGAGAGCCACCGACGGCGTGCGCTTGCCGTTCTCCACCTTGCTGAGGTGGCCCCGGTTGAAGTGCGCCAGGGTGGCGAACTGGGTGAGCGAGAGCCCGCGCCGCTCGCGGTGGGCCCGGAGCAGGTTGCCGAACGTCCCGGGCGAGGCGGTACCGCCCCAACGGTCCGGGCCGCTCGGTTCCGGCCGGCTTGCCGCTCCGTCCTGCACTGAATTCCGTAACACTGCGAACTCCCTGAAGTCGCGTGACCGCGCGGCGCTTCCGAGCGGCGCAGGTCGGCCGGGTGGTACTGCCGCTCAGGGCAGCTCCAGCAGATCGTCGAGCGTCGGGAACCGGGCGGCGATGTCGCCCGGCTGGAATCGGAGACCGGGCCGGTCGCGCGCCCGGAGGAAGCGGATGGACGTGTAGCGGGGGGCCGCTCCGGCATCGAACCAGTGGCCCGTACGGCTGGGCACCGAGAGGAGGTCCCCGGGCGTGCAGACCAGTGCGTACACCCGGCCCGCGGCGTGGAGGTAGTGACAGCCGATTCCCGCCACCAGGAAACGCACCATGTCCTCCTCGTGCAGATGCTGCCGACGGAACTTCTCGCGGTTCGCCGCCGCCCGTCGCAGCTCGGGACCGGCCGGGGCGGGGGTGAGCCGTCTGATGTCGACCGTCCGGTAGCCGTTCTCGGCGCTCACATGGCCGATATGGCTCCGGTAGGCGCTCAGGATGGTGGCGTCGTCCGCGTCGACGGGAATCCGGCGGGCGGCGCGCCATCGTGAGAAGCGCACCCCGATCCGCAGCAGTTGGACGCGCACGACCTCCGGGTCCTCCGACCGCAGCTGGACCTCGCCGGGGTCGCGGGCCGCCATGACCTGTAACAACGTCATGAGGCCTCCCCTCAGCGCCCGCGGCCCTCGGCCCCCTCCGGGCCGGAGGCGGGCGCCGGCGGCAGGGCGCGGCCGATCTCCCTGATCCGCTCCAGTCCCGACAGCGCCTCGTCCGTGCTCGGGCCCCACGTGAAGACGGCCGAGCCGCCGAGCAGCACGGCGGCCACGGGGGCTGAGGGGACGATGAGCTTCTCCAGGCCGGCCACCGCGTCACTCCCGGACGCGCTCCTCTCGCCGGGGGCGATCGTGAGCACGGCCGCATCGACGGAACGGGCCGCGCCGACCGCCTCCGCGAGCGCGACCGTGGCGGGTTCACGGGTGTGGATCACGGCGCCGCCGCCCGGAAGCTGCCGATGGATCGCGAGATGTACCGGGGTCTCGGGGGGCGGCCAGGCGATCTCCCCGAGCAGCGGCAGCCCCTCCTCCGGGTCGATCAGCACGGCGGTCCGGTCGGTCCCGGGCCCCTCGTCGCCGTCGGCCGAGATGACGACGGCCTCATCCGATCGGAGCGAGGCACAGCCGGAAGCCCGCCCCTGCGGATCGGACCGGTCCAGCAACCGACAGGCGAGCAACACCAGTTCACGGTGCCGTTCGACTTCCTCGTGGACCCGTACGGGCTTCACGGACTCTCCCTCGCTGTCATGGCGGTGATGTCCAGGGACCGTTCAGGCGCCTGGCCCGGGACCGTTCACGTGCCTGGCCCGGGACCGGGCCGGTACGCGTGTCTCCCCAGGAGCGGGGAGAGGAAGCTATACCGACCGGTATAGATACAGGCTAGGGAGTCGCTTCTCAACGTGTCAATGGCGCCCCGGGAGGTGGCCGGAAGGACCCCCTCCGGCCGATCCGCCCGAGCCCCGCGCCCTTGGCGCGCGGAAAGCGCAGATGCGGGCGCCCGGGACGAACAGCGCTCCGCAGCCACGGAATGGCTCTGCTTTCCGGCGGTTCGGTGATGCTGCTGTTGCCAGTCGAGTGGCAACAGCAGCGATCTGTACACGGATTCCGGTGCGGTGCAAAAGTGAACACGCCTTCTCGGGAGGAGCAACGTCTCGCAGGGGCGCTGTCCGGTGCACCGTCCAATTCTCCGGGTGCCGGCCGTAATTCTTTGTACCAGCAGAGATTTCGCCAGTCGCAGGAGGCTGAGATGGGTTCACGTACCACCACCACGGAACTGGTCGTTTCCCCGAGCGAGTTCTTCCAGATCGGAGAGACACAACGGATCAAGCCGTCCGTGGAGATCACGCTGTCGGATCATTCCTATCTTCCGAAGGCGGACGATCCGCGAGCGGACTGGGTCGCCAGCGTCGCCGTACCCGCCTTCAAGACCCTCGCCCAGATGGGCTTCCTCGCGCCGAAGTTCTGCACCGTCGGCACCGGGGCCGGCCTCGACGTCCTGGCCGCCGTGGAGATCCTCCGCTCGCGGTCGGTGGGCTTCACGGACCTGCACGAGGACGTGCTGGAGCACGCGCGGCGGAACATACGCGGCAACCTCCTCGCCCAGGACATCGAACTGACGGGGGCCGCCGGGGACATCCTCGCGCCGCTCGCCGGCAAGGTCGCCCAGGTGGACGTCGTCTACGAGAACCTTCCCAACATCCCCATGGCGGGCGCCGACGACCTCGACGACGGCCAGACGAGTTCGACGTTCATCGAGGAGCGGAGCGAGGAGGTCCCCGGCTTCGCCGAGAAGAACCTCGTCACCCTGCACTACCTCGCGCTGCAGCAGGCACACCCGATCCTCCGGGTCGGGGGCCGGGTCCTCTCGTCGATCGGGGCGCGCGTCCCGCTGTCGGAGATCCTGGCGCTGTCCAGTGCCGCCGGATACAACGGCAGCATCCTGACCTACACCTGGAAGATCCAGTCCGAACCCCTGGACGTCGTCGGCGGCTACGCCCGGTGGGAGCGTGAAGGGCTCGGGCCGTTCCACTTCTACCCGGTCGACGTCCTGCGCGAGGTCTTCGCCGGCCTCACGGCCGCGGCCGCAGGTGCGCAGGCCCTCCAGCTGGAGAAGGAACTCGCGCCTCACGCGATATCGGCGGCGGACGCCCTCGCCCGGGTGGAAAGGGGCGAGAAGGTCGGCCACACCGTGGCCATCCTCGACTCCGTGAAAATACCGGACTCCGCTCTCTGATCCCGGAGCGCAGCGACCGACCGCTCACCGGCCCGATATCCCGTCACCTTCCCGACGCCGCTGATGTAAGGAATCGGAATGCATGTTCAGTCGGTCATCGGCAGAACACCTCTGGTGGAACTGACCACATTCGACGTTCCCCCCGGCGTTCGCCTCTTCGCCAAGCTCGAATTCCTCAATCCGGGCGGCAGCATCAAGGACCGCATCGTCCGTCACATACTCGCCGACGCCGAGCGGCGCGGCCTGCTCCGACCGGGCGGGACGATCGTCGAGAACACCTCGGGGAACACCGGTGCGGCCATCGCGATGATGGCGGCCGCACGCGGATACCGCGCCGTCCTCACCATGCCGGACAAGGTCAGCGACGAGAAGCGGGACGCCCTGCGTGCCATGGGGGCCGAGGTCGTCGTCTGCCCGACCTCGGCCGCACCCGGCTCGGCGAAGCACTACGTGACCTGCGCCCGGCGCATCCACGCCGAGACACCGGGTTCGTTCATGCTGAACCAGTACGACAACCCGCTCAACTCCGAGGCCCACTTCCTTTCTACGGGTCCGGAGATCTGGGAGGCGCTCGGCGACTCCGTGACGGCGTTCGTGGCCTCGGGCAGCACCGGCGGGACGATCTCCGGGGTCTCCCGCTTCCTCAAGGAGCGGAAACCGGACATCACCTCGGTGCTGCTGGACCCGGTCGGCTCCGTCTACCACCGCTACTTCCACGACGGGGTGGTCGATCCCGGCGAGATCGCCCCGTACTTCGTCGAGGGCGTCGGCGAGGACCACCTGGCCGAGTGCATGGACTTCTCGCTCATCGACGACGTCATGCGGTTCACCGACGCCGACGCCTTCGCCGCATGCCATCACCTGGCGCGGCGCGAGGGCCTCGTCTGCGGTGGGACGGCCGGCGCCAACGTCTGGGGCGCCGTGCGCGTGGCCCGCTCGCTGGAGGGACCGGCCACCGTCGTCACCGTGCTCCCGGACAGCGGGAGCAAGTACATGTCGAAGATCTACAACCCGAACTGGCTGAAGGCGAACGGATTCAGCTCCGGGGACACATCCGAACGGAAAAGCGCTCTGTAATGGGAAGCACGCCGAAGAACGTCATCGCCGCACTGACGGCAGCACTCCTGTGGGCTTTCGCCTTCGTGGCCCCGGCCGCTGTGCAGCCCGCGAGTGAACTGCTCCTGGTCACGGGACGCTACTCCCTTTTCGGGCTGTGCGGACTCTACATCCTGTGGCGGGGCCGTAAACAGCTGAAACTGATGCCCCCGCGGAGGGTCTTCTTCGGGCTGTGGATCGGTTTCGTCGGCTACTTCATCTTCTACGTCTGCGTCTCGTACTCGGCGACCATGGACAGCGGATTCATCACGGCCGTCGTCGTCGGGTCGTCGCCGATCACCATCGCCGTGGCCGGGAACTTCGCGGAGAAGCGCATGCCCTGGCGCGAGCTCATCGCTCCCGTGGTCCTGATCGTCCTGGGTCTGGGACTGCTCAGTGTCTCCGACCTCATCTCGGGAAAGGACCTCGAAGCCGCCAACGACTCGTTCTTCGCGATTCTGCTCGCCATCGGCGCCATGCTGACCTGGTCCTACTTCGTGGTCCGCAACGCCCAGTCGCAGCGCACCTGGGAGACCAAGCCCGATCCCACCCTCTGGGCCGGACTCGTGGCCATGGGGGCCGGCGGCGCCTCGATGGTGCTGCTGCCCTTCGCCATCGCCTCGACCCCTCCGGAGACGTTCGAACCGTATCCGCTGTTCAAGATCGTCGCGTGGTGTGTGTTCCTCGGGGTCATCGCCTCGTGGTGGGGGACCCTGATCTGGGTGAAGGCCGCACAGGGGATTCCCGTCCCCCTCGTCGGCCCGCTGCTCGCCACGGAGACCATCTTCGGAGCCATCCTCAGCCTTCCCGTGGAAAACCGCCTGCCCACCTGGTCGGAAGTGACCGGAGCCCTGTTCGTCCTCGCGGGCATCGCCGTCTACATGCTCTTCGACGTGAAGAACTCCCGGCTCCGCGTCCAGGGCGGCGGGAACACGGAAGGCGGCGGCGAAAGAAAGGCGGACGCTTCAGAAGTACCTGCCCCTACCTGAAGGAATGCCGGCGGACGTGACCACCGTGCACACGTCCGCCGGCCCGGCCCGACAGAGAGGTAATTCCATGAGCAGCTCCTTCACGAACATCAAGCAGTCGCACGTCTTCTTCGAGGACGCCCCCGGGCTGAAGAACTACTACGAGAACTGGGCGGCGGGCTACGACGCCGACCTCGCCGACCAGAAGTGGATCGCGCCGAGGGTCGCCGCGAATTTCGTGCACCTGCTCGCCTCCGCCTACGGAACACCCCGGACCGAGATATTCGACGCCGGCTGCGGCACCGGGCTCGTCGGCAGCGTCCTCCAGACGCTGGGCACGTACGAGATCGACGGCGTCGACCTCTCCGAGAACATGGCCGCCGAGGCGCGCAAGACCAACGCCTACCGCAAGGTCTACGGCGGCGTGGACCTCTCCGTGCCGGAGCGGGACGAGCGGCTGTCCCAGTACGGCATCGTGGTCAGCAGCGGGGTCTTCACCCTCGGCCACGTCCGGCCGCCCGCGCTGCTCACCCTGATCGAGTACGCCACGCCCGGCGGGCTGATCCTGGTCTCCACGCGAGGCTCCTACGCCACGGAGACCGGCTTCGAGGAGTTCGCACGGTCCCCGGAGGTCACCGCGCGGGCCACGCTCCGGTTCACCATGCCGGACGCCGGTTACATCGCCGAAGAGGGGGCCGACTACTGGGTGTTCCGCAAGAACACCTCCACGTCGTAACGGCCGGCGCCACCACCCCCATCCGCCACACCTCTGGAGCGCCCATGTCCCGCACCCTCTTCACCTCGGAGTCCGTGACCGAGGGGCACCCTGACAAGATCGCCGACCAGATAAGCGACACCATCCTCGACGCACTGCTCAGCCGCGACCCCGCCGCCCGTGTCGCGGTGGAGACGCTGATCACCACCGGCCAGGTCCATGTCGCGGGCGAGGTGTCGACCACCGCCTACGTCGACATCGCGCACCTGGTGCGGCAGAAGATCCTCGACATCGGGTACGACTCGTCCGCCAAGGGCTTCGACGGGGCGTCCTGCGGTGTGTCGGTGTCGATCGGCGCCCAGTCGCCGGACATCGCGCAGGGCGTCGACACCGCGTACGAGAGGAGGGTGGGGGGCCAGGGGGACGCACTCGGTGATCAGGGCGCGGGCGACCAGGGCCTGATGTTCGGATACGCGACCGTCGAGACGCCCAGCCTCATGCCGCTCCCGATCGAACTGGCCCACCGCCTCTCCCGGAGGCTGACGGAGGTCCGCAAGAACGGCACCGTCTCCTACCTGAGACCGGACGGGAAGACCCAGGTCACCGTCGAGTACGTCGGGAGCCGCCCGGTCCGGCTCGACACCGTGGTGGTCTCCTCGCAGCACGCGGGCGACGTCGACCTGGACGGCCTGCTCGCCCCCGACATCCGCGAGCACGTCGTCGAGCACGTCCTGACCGGGCTGGCGCAGGACGGCATCAAGCTGGAGACGGACGAGTACCGTCTCCTGATCAACCCGACCGGCCGTTTCGAGACAGGGGGGCCGATGGGGGACGCGGGCCTCACCGGACGCAAGATCATCATCGATACGTACGGGGGCATGGCCCGTCACGGCGGCGGCGCGTTCTCCGGCAAGGACCCCTCCAAGGTGGACCGTTCAGCGGCCTACGCGACGCGCTGGGTCGCCAAGAACGTCGTCGCCGCAGGTCTCGCCGCGCGCTGCGAGGTCCAGGTCGCCTACGCCATCGGCAAGGCCGAGCCGGTGGGGCTGCTGGTCGAGACCTTCGGCACGAACACGGTCGCCGTGTCCAGGATCGAGTCGGCCGTCCGGCAGGTCTTCGACCTCCGTCCGGCCGCGATCATCCGGGATCTCGACCTGCTGCGGCCCATCTACGCCCGGACCGCCGCCTACGGCCACTTCGGCCGTGAGCTGGAGGAGTTCACCTGGGAACGCACCGACCGCGCCGACGCCCTGCGGGCCGCGGTCGCGGCGGGCTGAGGACCACCCGGACCAGGTCCCCGGGCGTTCGGCGGGCGGTGCGCGGCTTCCTCCGGGCCGCGCACCGCCCGCCGGCGCCGCACCCCCTCCCCCGTGCCGCGTCCACCACCGGCCACAGCTTCGAGGAGCGCCGTCCATGCGTATCGCCGTCACCGGGTCCATCGCGACCGACCATCTGCTGACCTTTCCCGGCCGCTTCGCCGAACAGCTGCTCAAGGAACAGCTGGAGCGGGTGTCCCTGTCGTTCCTCGCCGACGCCCTTGAGGTGCGCAGGGGTGGCGTCGGCGCCAACATCTGCTTCGGCCTGGGCCTGCTGGGACTGGAGCCGGCTCTCGTGGGCGCCGCGGGGGCGGACTTCGCGGAGTACGACGCCTGGCTGCGGTCGCACGGCGTGGACACCTCCGCCGTCCGGGTCAGCGAGTCCCTGCACACCGCGCGGTTCGTCTGCACCACCGACGAGGACCAGAACCAGATCGCCACGTTCTACGCGGGGGCCATGGCCGAAGCCCGCCGGATCGATCTGGCCGCTCTCCGGAACCGGCCCGACCTGGTGCTCGTCGGCGCCGACGACCCCGAGGCCATGCTCCGGCACACCGCCGCCGCGCACCGCCTGGGCATCCCGGTGGCGGCCGATCCCTCCCAGCAGCTGGCCCGCCTCGACCGCGACCAGGCCCGTCAACTGGTCGACGGGGCCCGGTGGCTGTTCACCAACGCATACGAGCAGGCCCTGCTCGTCGAACGCACCGGGTGGTCCAGGGCCGACCTCCTTCGCCGGGTCGGCACCTGGATCACGACCTTGGGCGCGGACGGGGTCGCCCTGGCCGGTGAAGGCGCACCCGCCCTCCGGGTCCCGGCCGTGCCCGCGGAGCGGATCGCCGATCCCACGGGGGCGGGAGACGCCTTCCGCTCCGGCTTCCTCGCCGGTACGGCCTGGGGGTGGCCGCAGGAACAGGCGGCGCGCCTGGGCTGCGCGCTGGCCACCACGGTGCTCGAAGCGATCGGCACCCAGGAGTACGAGCTGACCCCGGCCGAGCTGACAGCGCGTATGGAGCGCGCCTACGGCCCCGATGCGGCGCGCATCGCGGAACCACGGCTCGCCGGACTCGCCTGACGCCTCGCCAGAATGTTGCTATACAGGTATGTATAGTTGATGTCAGGAGCCTTCCCGTAGCCCGGACCGGGCCACAACCTCAGGGAGATGCCTGATGCGGACGCTGCTTCACAAGGCCTGGAACCTGTTGCGGGACATCGCGTACGGCGTCAACGCGGGGCATGCCATCAGACTGGGGCTGAAAGTCCCCGTCAACAGGCGGTGCGAGACGTCGTCCTGACGGGCCGACGCCATCGAGAGGCAGCACCGGAGGCACGGGCCGGCCGCACGGGACCGTGCGCACCCGGACGCGACGCGACGCGCTTCCCGCCGCTCACCCCATGCTCGCCGCGACCTCGCTCCGGAGCTGCGGCAGCCTGTCGTGCAGGACGCCCGGACAGAGGGTGTCACCGAAGTCCTTGTGCCCGTAGAGGCGGCTGGGCGCGATGCCGTACTGCTCGCAGACGTACGCGCAGAGGGTCACCAGGACCTCCCACTGGGCCCGGGGCGGCTGCGCGCCGTCGTGGTACGCGCCCTCGTTGGCGATGCCGATGGCCTGGTCGTTCTGGCCGGACGTGTGGGCGCCGAGGACGAAGTCGCCGCCGCCGCGCAGGGTGCTGAGGCTGCGGTGGCGGCCCTCGGTGATCCAGCCGCCCCGGCTGACGAGGAAGTGGTAGCCCGTGTCGGTCCACCCGTTCTCGTCCATGTGGAGGTCCTGGACCCAGTGGGCGTGACGGTGGGCCTGGGCGCGGGAGACGTCGGAGGTGTTCGCGCTGACCGTGTGGTGCACGATGATCTTCGTCGGCCGTTTCCCGACCAGGCTCACCGGGGTCCGCGGCGGGCGGGCCCGCCACTGCGCCGTACCGTCGATGTCGGGTTCGACGGCGTCGGCGCCGAGGGCGTGGGCCGCGCCCGGTAAGGCGGCTGCGGCCAGGCCGCCGGCACCGGCGAGCAGGATGCGGCGGCGGGACGGCTGCGGAAGGTTCACGGCGGGCTCCTGGTGTGAGGGGGTGGGCACACGGTGGGGGCGGTGGCCGGGTGGGCCGTCGCCGGGCTCACCCGGCCACCGCACGGGCGGGCAGGCTACGGCGTGTTGTTGGCGAGGGCCTGGAGCCGCGCGAAGCTGCCGTTGAACTTGTTGCGGTCCACGTCACCGGAGACTCCGGCGACCCGGCCGGTGGCCGTGTACTGCCAGATCGTCCAGGTGGGGAAGCCGGCGGGGACCGCCGGGCTGGCGGTGCCCCAGTGGGCCACCCAGAGCGGGGACTTGGCGGACATGCCGGTCCAGCCGCCGGTACAGGTGTTCCACCAGCCGGCCGTGGTGTAGATGACGACGTCCCGGGTGGTACGCGCCTTGTACGTGTTGTAGAAGTCGTTGATCCACGTCCGCATCTGGGTCGTGGAGAGGCCGTAGCACATGGCGCCGTACGGGTTGTGCTCGATGTCCAGCACACCGGGCAGGGTCCTGCCGTCCTTCGACCACCCTCCGCCGTTGCTCGCGAAGTAGCCCGCCTGCGTGGCCCCGTTGGAGACGTTCGGGCGGGCGAAGTGGTACGCGCCCCGGATCAGGCCGGCGTTGTAGGAGCCGGTGTAGTTGGCGTTGAACCGGCTGTCCTTGTAGGACGTGCCCTCGGTGGCCTTCATGTAGGCGAAGTCGATGCCCGCGGCCTTCACCGAACCCCAGTTGATCGCCCCCTGCCAGTGGGAGACGTCGATGCCCTGGACACCGCTGGTGTCCATCGGCGTGATCCCGGCGGCTGCCGAGGACGCGGGGCCCTGCTCGATGCGGGTGCCCACTCCCATCCACGCGTGTCCGGGCCGGACGGGCTCGTCGGGTGAGGGCGGCGCGGCGGCGGCCGTGCCGGTTCCGGTCAGGAGCAGCGCCACGGCGCTGACGAGCGCACCGGCCAGCAGGGCGCCTCTGGGTCTCTGGAGTCGGCGGGACGGAGAACGGTACGCGAGCACGGCCACCTCCGGGCACGTTGACGAGGACGGGATGCGCACGGCACGGCATCCGAGCGGCATCGCGTTGATGCCATGCACATGTCATGAGTAACGCACGGGCCCGGAAAGGCGTAAAGGGACCTTTTGGTCTAGACCTATGCCGCCGCCCTTCACCTGCGAAAACGTGCCGGAACGGCGAGAATTTTCATTTCTGAAGGCCGCGGGTGCCGCTGACCAAGGTATTCAAATTTGACTACAGTGCCGCGCATGACCGAGACGACGGTCCCGATGCTTCCCTGCCGGACCTCTCTGCTCGACTCCGTGATCGCCTTCTGCACCGCTCTCGGCTTCACCACGGTCCACCTGCAGAGAAGCCCGTACGCACGCCGTCGTCGAGCGAGGCTCGGTCCATCTCCAGCTGTACGGGATGGAGGAGTACGACCCCGCGTCCTCCCACTCCGGGTGCTCCATCCGCACCGAGGACGTGGACGGCCTGCACGCGGCGTTCCGCTCGGGGCTCAAGGCGGCCTACGGTCGCGTCCCGGCACGGGGGCTGCCGCGCATCGGGCCTCGGCCAAGGATGCGCCGGCCAGGCCGGCGGAGCTGCGGGGCTGAGCCGCCCGGCTCAGACGGTCCGCGTCAGCTTCTTCGCCGTGCTGCAGTGGACGCCCCGCCCATGCCGCCACAGCTGCACGGCCGTGAGGGCGAACAGGGCCGTGAACGCGAGCAGGAACAGGCCGGCGACCCCGGCCTGCCGACCGCCCGGATCCCCGTCGGCCTGGAGGACGAGAACCAGCAGGGAGATGAGCATCCCGCCGAGGTAGACCGGCCGGATCCGCCGCAACTGCCGTACGGCTCGGGGTGCGAGAGCGACACGCTTCGAGGTGGCCATGTGCGCCGGATACCCCACGTTCGGCCGGCCAGTCACCCGGGCACCCGTTCGCGCCGGCCGCCGCACGTAATTCGGTGGCCCGTCCCCCGGCCCCCTTGTTACGGTGCTCGCTCCTCGACCGCAGGTTCCGACCGCGGGTGACCTCTGGGCGTGAGCCCTGGAAAGCAGTTGACGTATGCCCCGGACCGTGACTCCGAGCCTCCCTCGCCGCACCTGTGGTGCCGGGGTGACCGGGCCCGGGTGTCCGCGGCCGCCGTACGCGACCGACTGCTGACCCCGCACGGCCGGCTGCCGTCGCGCAGCCGTCCGGCCCCGCTCCCCGTACGCCCCCGACGCGAGGGGTGCTCGGTACTTCCCTGCTGCTTCGTTCCTCATCTTCGGCAAGGAGTATCCGGGTGTCTCACGACAACCCCCAGCACCGCTCAGCCATGTCCTCCCTGGACACCTTCACCTGCGTCCGCTGCGGACTGACCGTCGCCGCGTACGCGCCCGACGGCAGCCGGCGCAACCACTGCCCCAGCTGCCTGCACTCGCAGCACCTCGTCGACCACGTCGAGGGCGGCCGCTCCGACTGCGAGGGCCGGATGACCCCGATCTCCATCGCGGTGCTGCGCACCGGCGACTGGATGGTCGTCCACCGCTGCACCCGGTGCGACGAGCTGACCTCGAACCCCGTCTGCGGGGACGACAACCAGCTGATCCTGATGCGGATGGCCGTACGTCCACTGGCCCAGCCGCCGTTCCCGCTCGAAGCCTTCGGTGACCTGTGAACCGGGCGGAAGGGAGGCTCCGATGACGCGACGCAAGCCCCGTCGGGGATCAGGCCGGCGTCCGCAGCGGGCGAAGGACGTGCTGCACGGACCGGCCGGGGCGCGTGGTGACGCGTTCCGGTGCGTCGGCTGCCGGCTCGACGTCCCGCTCGCGGCACCGGGCACCGCGCACCGCAATCACTGCCCGTCCTGCCTGGTCAGCCTGCATGTGGACGGGCGGGTGCCGGGTGACCGGGCGGCGGGGTGCCGTGGACGGATGGCGCCCCTGAGCCTGTCGGTGCGGCAGGACGGGGAGTGGATGCTCATCCACCACTGCCTCGCGTGCGGGCGGCTCAG
Source organism: Streptomyces sp. YPW6 (assembly GCF_018866325.1). Taxonomy (NCBI): domain Bacteria; kingdom Bacillati; phylum Actinomycetota; class Actinomycetes; order Kitasatosporales; family Streptomycetaceae; genus Streptomyces; species Streptomyces sp. YPW6. The sequence goes on along the minus strand of NZ_CP076457.1, from coordinate 5,233,792 downwards.
CGCCAACCGCATCGCGGGCGACGACAACGCGCTGGCGCTCGTCCGGCTGGCGCTGCGGCCGCTCGCGGACGCGGAGATCCCCGTGCGGGCGATGCTCGCACTGTGATCCCGGGGGCCGTCCGGCAACCGCCGGGCGGCCCCCGTTCCGCCCTGCCCTTCAGGCCGCCCCGGGTCCGGCCCGCCAGGTCACCCCGGGTCCTCGCCCGTCAGGCCGTCGACCGACTCGCGGATGAGGTCGGCGTGGCCGACGTGGCGGGCGTACTCCTCGCCGTGCGATGCCGGCCGGGACAGCGAAATGGGGCCCGGCCTCGCGGCCGGACCCCCTCGCTTTCCCCTCCCGTCGGGCCTTCCCGTTCCCCCCGGACCCCTCCCCGGAAGTCCCGACGCCATGTGTGACCCGGGAGGGTACGCAAAGGTTGCAGCCCTTTACCATCTCTTTACCTACGGCCGCGTGCGGGGCTCTCAGCAGGCATGTCGCAGATAGCGTTCCACCACTTCCGCCAGGGCTTCTGCCCCGTCGCGGGCCCACAGCGCCTCGTTGAAGATCTCCACCTCGATCGGCCCCTCGAAGCCGGCGGACTCCACCTCGCGGCGGAACGCCCGGAAGTCCACACTTCCGTCGCCCAGTTGCCCCCGGCCCAGCAGGACGCCCGCCGGGAGCGGGGTGATCCAGTCAGCCAGCTGGAAGGAGTGGATGCGGCCGGCCCGGCCCGCGCGGGCGATCTGCGCGGGCGCCGCGTCGTCCCACCAGAGGTGGTAGGTGTCCACGACCACGCCGACCTGTCCGGCCGGGAAGCGTTCCGCGAGGTCCAGGGCCTGGGCGAGGGTGGAGACCACGCAGCGGTCGGCCGCGTACATCGGGTGGAGCGGCTCGATCGCCAGGCGCACGCCGCGTTCGGCGGCGTAGGGGGCGAGGACCGCCAGCGCCTCGGCCACCCGCTCACGGGCGCCGTGCAGATCGCGGCTGCCGGGCGGGAGGCCGCCGGAGACCAGGACCAGGGTGTCGGTGGACAGGGCGGCCGCCTCGTCGATCGCCGCCCGGTTGTCGTCCAGGGCGCGGGCGCGCTCCGCGGGGTCGAGGGCGGTGAAGAAGCCGCCCCGGCAGAGGCTGGTGACGGTGAGCCCGGCGCCGGCGAGGAGCCGTGCCGTGCGCTCGACGCCGTACGCCCGCACCGGGGCCCGCCACAGACCGACCTGGCCGACGCCCGCCGCGACGCAGCCCGCCGCCAGCTCCGGCAGCGACCACTGCTTGACGGTCTCCTGGTTGATGCTCAGACGTGCCAGGCCGTCGTCGGTCATCGTGCGCCTCCGTGGACCGCGAGCAGCGCGCGCATGCGGTGGGCGGCCAGGCCGGGATCGGGGAACAGACCGAGACCGTCGGCCAGTTCGTAGGCTCGCGCCAGATGCGGCAGCGAACGGGCCGACTGGAGTCCGCCCACCATCGTGAAGTGGTCCTGGTGGCCGGCCAGCCAGGCCAGGAACACCACACCCGTCTTGTAGAAGCGGGTGGGCCGCCGGAAGAGATGGCGGGACAGCTCGACCGTGGGATCGAGAAGGGCCCGGAAGCCGTCCGCATCCCCCGTGTCCAGCACCCGCACCGCGTGCGCCGCCAGCGGTCCCAGCGGATCGAAGATGCCCAACAGAGCATGACTGAAGCCGCGTTCGTCCCCCGCGATCAGCTCCGGATAGTTGAAGTCGTCGCCCGTGTAGCAGCGCACCCCGCCCGGGAGGCGGCGACGGACGTCGATCTCGCGGGCCGCGTCCAGGAGGGAGATCTTGATGCCGTCGACCTTGTCCGGGTGTTCGGCGACGACCTTGAGGAAGGTGTCCGTGGCCCCGTCGAGGCCGCTGTCGCCCCAGTAGCCCTCCAGAGCCGGGTCGAACATCGGGCCCAGCCAGTGCAGGATCACCGGTTCCGACGCCTGGCGCAGGAGATGGGCGTACGTGGCGAGGTAGTCCTCGGGCCCCCGGGCGGCGCGGGCCAGGGCGCGCGAGGCCATGAGGATCGGCTGCACGCCGTGCTCCTCGGCGAGCGCGAGCTGCTCCTCGTACGCTGCCGCGACCTCGGCCAGGGTGGGTGCGGGACCGTCGGGCAGCTGGTCGGTGCCGACGCCGCAGGCGATCCGGCCGCCCACCGCTTTCGCCTCGGCGGCCGAGCGGCGGATCAGTTCGGCCGCGCCCGGCCAGTCCAGGCCCATCCCGCGCTGGGCGGTGTCCATGGCCTCCGCGACGCCGAGGCCGTGCGCCCAGAGGTGGCGACGGAAGGCGAGCGTGGACTCCCAGTCGACGGCCGCCGGGTCGTCCGGGCCGATGTCCGCGTACGGGTCCGCGACCACGTGCGCCGCCGAGAAGACCGTACGGGAGGAGGGGGCCCCGGCGCCGGGCGGCAGATCGAGGGGAGTCGCGCGGGGGGTGTAGGGCCCCTGCGGGAGGTGGATCGTGGTGGTCGTCATGACAGCGGCTCCGGGGTGTCGCGCCGGGCGGTCGCGTACCGGAGTGGGTCCGCGTCGGTGCGCCGGGCGGTCGCGTACGGCAGTGGCTCCATGTCCGTGGGTCGGGCGGTCGCGTACGGCAGTGGCGGCGCGTTGGTGCGCCGGGCGGCCGCGCACCGGAGTGGCTCCATGTCCGTGGGTCGGGTGGTCGCGAACGGCAGTGGCTCCGCGCCCGTGCGCCGGGCGGTCGCGAACGGCAGTGGCTCCGCGTCGGTACGCCACGCCGTCGGGCGGTGCGTCACAGCGTCAGCTCCGGGATGCCGAGGCGGCGGCCCTCGGCGGACGACTTCAGCCCGAGTTCCGCCAGTTGGACGCCCCGGGCCCCGGCCAGCAGGTCCCAGGTGTACGGCGCGTCCTGGACCACGTGGCGCAGGAACAGCTCCCACTGGGCCTTGAAGCCGTTGTCGAACTCCTGGTTGTCCGGGATCTCCTGCCACTGGTCGCGGAACGACTCGGTGACCGGGAGGTCCGGGTTCCAGACCGGCTTCGGGGTCGACGAGCGGTGCTGGACACGGCAGTTGCGCAGGCCCGCGACGGCCGAGCCGTGCGTCCCGTCGACCTGGAACTCGACCAGCTCGTCGCGGTTGACCCGAACCGTCCAGGAGGAGTTGATCTGCGCGACGGCCCCGCCCGCCAGCTCGAAGATGCCGTACGCGGCGTCGTCGGCGGTCGCCTCGTACGGTGTGCCCCGCTCGTCCCAGCGCCGCGGAACATGCGTCCTGACCTGCGCCGTCACAGAGGTCACCCGGCCGAACAGCTCATGGAGCACATACTCCCAGTGCGGGAACATGTCGACGACGATGCCGCCGCCGTCCTCCGCCCGGTAGTTCCACGAGGGGCGCTGCGCCTCCTGCCAGTCGCCCTCGAAGACCCAGTAGCCGAACTCCCCCCGCACGGACAGGATCTCGCCGAAGAAGCCGCCGTCGATCAGGCGCTTCAGCTTGCGCAGGCCCGGCAGGAAGATCTTGTCCTGGACGACACCGTGCTTGATGCCGGCGTCGCGCGCGACCCGGGCCAGGTCGAGGGCCCCCTCGACGTCCGTGGCGGTCGGCTTCTCGGTGTAGACGTGCTTGCCCGCCGCGATCGCCTTCTTGACGGCCTCCACCCGGGCCGAGGTGACCTGGGCGTCGAAGTAGATCTCGACCGACTCGTCCGCCAGCACCGCGTCCAGGTCCGTCGACCACTCGGTCAGACCGTGGCGCTCGGCGAGTTCCTCCAGGGCGTGGGCGCGCCGGCCGACGAGCACGGGCTCGGGCCACACCACCTCGCCGTCGCCGAGATCCAGGCCCCCCTGTTCGCGGATCGCCAGGATCGAGCGCACCAGGTGCTGCCGGTACCCCATGCGTCCCGTGACGCCGTTCATGGCGATGCGCACTGTCCTGCGTGTCACGAAAGTCCCTCCGTAAAGTCGTAGCAAGCGCTTTCTATCGGCAAGGACGCTAGCCTGCCGACAGCGGCCGGACAAGAGGGGGCCGCACGTGACCTCACGGAGGACAGCAGCGATGACAGTCACCCTGGCGGATGTGGCGGCCCGCGCCCGGGTGTCCCCGGCCACCGTCTCCCGCGTGCTGAACGGCAACTACCCGGTGGCGGCGTCGACCCGGGAACGGGTGCTGCGTGCGGTGGACGACCTGGACTACGTGCTCAACGGGCCCGCCAGTTCGCTCGCGGCGGCCACGTCCGACCTGGTCGGCATCCTGGTCAACGACATCGCCGACCCCTTCTTCGGGATCATGGCGGGGGCGGCACAGACGCAGATCGGCGGCCCCGGGGACGGCTCGGGCCGGGCGGGCGGCGAGAAGCTGGCCGTCATCTGCAACACCGGCGGCTCCCCGGAACGCGAACTGACCTATCTCACCCTCCTCCAGCGCCAGCGCGCCGCCGCCGTCGTCCTCACCGGCGGCGCGGTCGAGCATCCGGAGCACCAGGCCGCGATGACGGTGAAGCTGGCGAAGCTGGCGGACGCGGGCACCCGCATCGTCTTCTGCGGGCGGCCCCCGCTGCCCGAGGGGGACGCACTCGTCGCCGCCCTCACGTTCGACAACCGGGGCGGCGGCCGACGCCTGACCGAGCACCTGCTCTCGCTGGGCCACCGCAGGATCGGTTACGTCGCCGGGCCCCCGGAACGCACCACCACCCGGCACCGCCTGGAGGGGCACCGGGAGGCGCTGCGCGCGGTGGGAGCGGATGGCCTTCCGGCGGGGGGCGCTCCGGCGGCCGGTTCCGGTGACCAGGGGGCCGACGACGAGGACCGGCTCGTCGTGCACGGGCCCTACGACCGGCGTTCCGGGTACGAGGCCACCCTCGAACTCCTGCGCAGGGCACCGGACGTGACGGCGATCGTGGCCGCCAACGACACGGTGGCGCTGGGCGCGTGCGCGGCGGTACGGGACCGGGGGATGCGGATCCCGCAGGACATCTCGGTGGCGGGCTTCGACGACCTGCCGTTCTCGGTGGACGCGGTCCCGGCCCTCACGACGGTCCGGCTGCCGCTGTTCGAGGCGGGCGCCCGAGCGGGACGGCTGGCGATGGGCAAGGAGAACCCGCCGCCCGGCGGCATCGCGACCATCGCGGCCGAGCTGATGATCCGGGGGTCCACCGCCGCCCCGAGGAGCTGAGCCGGTTCACCGGGCGGGCCCTCGGGGCGGTCCGGCCGCCACCGCCGCCACCGCCGCACCCGGTGGGCGTGCGCCTGTCGCGGGTCGTGAGCCTGCCGTGGGGCATGCACCTGTCGTCGGGCCTGCACCCGTTGTGGGGTGCGCCCGCCGTGGGGCGTGAGCCTGCCGTGAGGGGGCACCTGTCGTAGGGGCGGGCACCTGCTCGTAGCGGCGACTGCGGGCCGGAGGGCGTGCACCCGCCGTAGGGCTGCGCCTGCCTGGGGGTGCGCCCGCCCTGGGGCGTGAGCCTGCCGGGGGCACCTGTCGTAGCGGCGGCTGCGGGCCGCAGGGCGTGCACCTGCCGTGGGGGATGCGCCCGCCGAGGCGCGTGCGACTGCCGTGGCGCGTGCGCCCGCCGTGGCGCGTGCGACTGCCGTGGGGCTACGCCTTCCGTGGGGCGGCTGCGGGCCGGAGGGCGAAAGATGGGGGCGACTCCCCCATGCGCCCGGCCCCCGTCCCCCGCCACGATGGTCGCGGGCGGCCCGCACGGGGCCGGCCCGGGACCGGGGAGGTGCGGTGCGATGGCGGAGAAGAACCTGATCGACAGAGGTACGAACCGCCGCCTCGCCCCCGGTGACGCCGCGCCCACCCTCGGCCCCCTCGCCCCGTTCGGGCGGGCTGCCTCGGAACCGTGGTGGCTGCCCGGTGTCGTCGGGGGCAGCACCTCCGGCGAGCCCGCCTGGGCGGTCTTCGCCCGGGAGGCCGTCGCCGCCGCCCCGCGCGATGTGGTCGTCGCCGACCGCGCGTACCCGGGGCTCAGCGGCTTCGAGCCGATCGTCGCGCCCTTCGTCGAGGCGGCCGTGGCGCGGCTCCGGGACGCGCTGCGAGGGCCAGGGCACGCGGCGAACGGCCGGGCGGCATACGGACGAACGGATGGCGGGCCGGACGCCGGAGGCCGGGCGGGGCTCGGACGAACGGCAAGCGGGCCGGGCACTGACGGCCGGGCGGCAGGCTCCCCGGGCGGCGGCCCGGAGGTGGACGGCTCCTCCCCCGTACTGGCCGATTTCCGGCGGCACTTGACCCGGCGGCTGTCCCGGATCGCGGCGCGCACGCTCGTCACCGAACTGCACGAGGCCCGTCGGCTGGGCCGGCTGAACGGCGAGGGGCCCCAGGAGCGCTTCCGGGACTTCGTCGCGCTGACCGCCCGCCGGGACGGGCTGGACCGGCTCGTCACCAGCTACCCCGTGCTCGCCCGCCTCCTGGCGACGGCCTGTCTCACCAGCGCGGACGCCTTCGCGGAGCTGGTCACACGACTCGCCGCCGACCGGCATCTGCTGGCCCCGGCAGGGGTGTTCGGGGACCGGGCAGGCTCCCCGGACGGTGCGCTGCGCACGTACGCGGGGCCGGGCGCGCTCACCGGGGTCGAGGCCGGTGCGGGCGACAGCCATCGCGGCGGCCGGTCGGTGATGCTCCTCCGGTTCGCCGACGGCACGCGGCTGGTCTACAAGCCGCGTCCGCTCGCGGCCCACCGGCACTTCAACTCCCTGGTCGAATGGTTCGGTTCACTGCCGGGCGCCCCCGGACTCCGGGTGCTGCGCATCCTGGACCGGGGGGACTACGGCTGGGCCGAGTTCGTCGAGGAGCGGCCCTGCGCATCGGAGGCGGAGACCCGGCAGTTCTACCGGCGCCAGGGTGCGCTGCTGGCCCTGCTGCACACCCTGGACGGTACGGATCTGCATCACGAGAACCTGATCGCCTGCGGCCCGCACCCGGTCCTGGTCGATGTGGAGACCCTGTTCCACCCGCCGCTGGGGCCCGCCCGCTCCGCCGACCCCGCCGCCCGCGCCCTGCACGACTCGGTCCACCGGGTGGGCCTGCTCCCCCAGTTGCTCGTCGGGGACACCACCGCGCTCGACATGTCCGCCATCGGCGGGGGCCGGGCCTCCTCCTCGCCCATCGAGACCGCCGACTGGGCGGAGGCCGGCACCGACCGGATGCGGCTGGTACGACGGGCGGGCCGGTTCACCGAGTCCGCCAACCGGCCCCGGCTCGGCACCGAGGCCGCCGACCCCTCCGCGTACACCGAGGACCTCTGCGACGGGTTCCGCGCCGGTTACACCGTGATCCACGACCACCGCAACGAACTCCTTTCCGCAGAGGGGCCGTTGCGGCGATTCGCCGAGGACGAGGTGCGCGTCGTCCCCCGCCCCACCTGGACCTACACGACCCTGCTGGACGAGTCGACCCACCCCGACCTGATGCGGGACGCCGCCGAACGGCACCAGGTCCTGTCGCTGCTGCGCACCCCGCTCCTGGGCGTGCCCGCGCTGTCCGGCGTGGAGGACGAGGAGATCGCGGAGCTGTGGTGCGGCGACGTGCCGGTGTTCGCCACCCGGCCCGGCTCCACGGAGCTGTGGAGCGGCACCGGCCGTGCGGTCGCGGGGCCGGCCCCCGACGGAGCCGCGCCCGGGGCGGACGCCCCCTCCGGTCTCGCACGCGTCGAGGCGAAGGTGCGCGCGATGGACACCGTCGACCGCCAGGACCAGGAACGGATCATCCGGACCGCCATGGTGAGCACGTCTCCCCGGCTGCCGCACCGGCCCGGTCCGGGCGGCAGGCAGAGTGCGGCGACCGCACCGGAGCCGGAGCAACTGCTCTCCGCAGCACGGTCGGTGGGCGACCAGCTCGTCTCCCTCGCCTACCGGCACGCGGGCCGGACCAACTGGATCGGGCTCGAACTGCTCGGCGAGCGCTACTGGCGGCTCACCCCGATGGCGGCGGATCTCGCGGGCGGATACACCGGTCCCGCGCTCTTCCTGGCCCAACTGGCGGCGCTCACCGGCGTGTCCCGGTACGCCGAAGCGGCCCGTGAGGCACTCGCCCCCGTCCCGGGACTGCTGGACGCCCTGCACGGGCGGGCCGACGAGCTCGGGGCCCTGGGCTCCGGCGCCTACGCGGGCCTCGGCGGCATCGCGTACACGTTGACCGAGGTCGGCACGCTGCTGGGCGACCCGGAGGTGCTGGACCTGGCCGGTCCGGCCGTCCGGCTGAGCTGCGCGGCGAACGCGGCCGAGGACGGGTACGGGGTGCGCGGCGGAGCGGCGGGCGGGCTGGTCGCGCTGCTCGCGGTCTACCACGCCACCGGCCGCCCGCAGGCCTGGTGGGGCGCAGTGCGCTGCGCCGACCGGCTCGCCGACGCCCCGGTCCCCGACACCGGGGGCTTCGCCGACGGGGCGGCCGGGATCGGCTGGGCGTTGCTGCGCCTCGTCGCGGCCGGGGGCGACGCCCGCCACCGGAGCGCCGGACTGGCGGCCCTGCGCCGGGCGACCGTGCTGACGGACTCCACGACCGCCCACGGACCCGCCTGGTGCGAAGGGGCGGCCGGAGTGGCGCTGGCGATCGCGGACAGCCCCGCCGCGCGGGAGGACCCGGAGCTGTCCGGCTGGCTGACGGCGCGCTCCGGCGAGCTGGCCGGCACCGGGCCGCTCGCCGACGACAGCCTGTGCCACGGGGAGTCCGGGCTGCTCGAACTCCTCGCCCACAGCGCCCTGCCCGCCCTCCTGCCCGACATCCGGGCCACGTGGGTACGCCGGGCCGGGACGCTCCTGGCCTCCGCGGACCGGGCCGGGCCGCAGTGCGGGACGCCCGGTGGCGTACCGCACCCGGGGCTGCTCACCGGGCTCGCGGGCATCGGGCACGGTCTGCTGCGGGCGGGGTTCCCCGACCGGATCGGCTCCGCCCTGCTCCTGGACCCTTCCCGCGCCCCCTGATCACCTGCCTTCCGGCATCCGCCACCCGGCACCCGTCCCCCGCTCCCCACGCCCGTACCAGCACCCAGTGCCGAGTACCAGCACCAAAGCACGAAGGCACGAAGGCACCAAGGCACCAAGGCACCAAGGCACCAACAACGCAGTACCCCGCTCCCATCACCGATCAGCAGAGGATGAAGCAGAGATGAAGCAGTTCGGCGAATCGGCCCTGCAGGTTTCCGGCGACATCGCTCACGAGGGCGCCCCGGAGCACCCGGCCGGGCAGATCTCCCTCGGGTCCACCGGAGGACTCGGTGCCCGCAGCAGACTTCTCAGCGCCTCGGAGGGCGAGAGCGGCTTCAGCCACGATCTGCCCTGGACCACCATGACCGCCCCCTGGTAACCAGATTCGGCCAACTCGACGAGAAATGAGCCGAATTGGCACACTGCCTCGGCAGTTGCCACTCAAGTAATCTGCGGCCATGCGAGCCACTTCGCCGGTCATCGTCGGGCGGGACGAGGAAATCGGACTGCTGAGCAGCGCCCTGGACGCCGTGCAACGGCGTTCGGGGCGCGCGCTGTTCCTCCTCGGGGAAGCCGGGATCGGAAAGTCCCGGCTGGTGGGCGAGTGCGCCTACCGGGCCTACGGGCTCGGCATGCCGGTGCTGCGCGGCCGGGCCACCTCGACCGGCCTCGTCGTGCCGTTCCGCCCGCTGGCCGAGGCGCTGGCCTCCCGGTTCCGGGCGGCCGGCACCCCCACCGACCCGGAGCTCGCCCCCTACCATCCGGCACTGGCCCGGCTGGTCCCGGAGTGGCGCAGGGCCGGGTCGCCCGGGTATCCGGAGACGGTCGTGGAGCTGGCCGAGGCGCTGCTGCGGCTGCTGTCCGTGCTGGGCAGGGAGGCGGGCTGCACGATCCTGCTGGAGGACCTGCACGACTGCGACACGGAGACCGTCGCGGTCGTCGAGTACGTCATCGACAACCTCGCCGATCTCCCCATCCTGTTCCTCGGCACCCTGCGCCCCGAGCCGGGCGCCGCCCTGGACCTCGTACGCTCCGCGGAGCGCCGGCACGTGGCCGCGGTCCGCGAGCTGCGGCCGCTCCACGACGACCAGGTGCGGGCACTCACGAGCGCCTGCCTGGACGCGGGGCCGCAGGAGATACCGGAGGCGGTGCACCGGCGGCTGGCCGAGCGCGCCGCGGGCAACCCGTACCTGCTGGAAGTGCTCCTGGCCGACCTCCTCGACACCGGCAGGCTCCGGCAGGCCGACGGGGGCTGGGAGGCGGTCGAGCAGCCGGGCGGGTCCATCCCCTCGGACATCGTGCGCAGTTGGGCCCGGAGGCTGGAACGCCTCGACGAGCCGGTACGGGACCTGCTCCTGGCCTCGGCCACGCTGGGCAGCCAGTTCTCGGTCACCGTGCTCCAGACCGTCACCGGTTTCGAGGACCGGGCCCTGTTCACGCATCTGCGCTCGGCGGTGGAGGCCGGGGTCATCGCTCCCGACGGCGCGGCCCCCGACCGCTACGCCTTCCGCCACTCGCTCACCGCCGAGGCCCTGATCTCCTCGCTCGTCCCGGCCGAGCGCGCCTCCCTGGCCCGCCGGGCCGCCGCGGCCATCGAGCACTCCGGGGAGCCGCTGGACGAGGACGGGCGGCAGCTCGTGGCCTCGCTGCGGCTGGCGGCGGGCGACCGGGCGGGCGCGGCGCGCCAGTTCGCGGAGGCCGGAAGACGGATGCTCGCTTCGGGAGCGCACGGTTCCGCCGTGGTGCTGCTGGAGCGGGCGCACCCCCTGGCCGCCGAGTCCGACCGGGCCGCCGTGGCCGAGTCGCTGGCGGTCGCACGGGCCGAGGGCGGCGATCTCGACGGCGGGCTGGCGCTGGCGGACGCGCTGCCGCCGGTTCCGGCGCGTTCCGAAGCCGCGGCCCGGCGCGGACAGTTCCACATCGACCTGGCCTGGGCGGCGGTGATGGCGGAGCGCACCGCCGATGCCGTGCTCCAGGTCGAGGCGGCCCGCGCGCTCCTCGGCCCCGCGCCGCCCCCGGGCCGCCGGGCGGCGCTCGTGGTGGTCGACGGGTATCTGGCGCTGCTGCCCGAAGCGCCCGGGAACAGGCGGCCGTACCGGGATCCGGTGGAGACCGAGCAGGCCGTCCAGAAGGCCGCCGAGACCGCCGAGGCTGAGGGGCTGCCCGTGGTCGCCTGCCAGGCCTGGCAGTTGCTGGCGCTGCTGCGGCGTGAGGAGGGGTTCGACGCGGCGGACGCCGCACTGGAGCGCATGCTGTCGCTCTCCACCGAACACGCCCTGCCGGTCTGGCGGGTGGAGGCGCTGGTGCGGCTGGGCGCGAACGCGTTCATGCGGACCGGGGACGCGTCCCGGCTGCTCTCCGCCCGGTCGGCGGCCACCGACCTGGGGGCGCTGCTGCTGACCCGTACGGTCGACGGGCTGCTCGCGATGAACGCGGTGCTGTGCGCCCGGTGGGAGGAGGCGCAGGAGATCATCGACCGATCGGCCGATGCCAGTGCCCGGGTCGGCGACCTGTCCGCCCACCGCTATCTGCTGCTGGCCGGGGCGACGATGGCCGCGCACCGGGGGCGGCGGCGGGACATGGACCGGGCACTGGCCGCGTTCCGGCGGGCCGGGGGTGAGCAGTCGCTGCTGGTACCGCTGCGGTCGGGGCTCTGCCGGGCGTTCGGGGCGCTGCTGGAGGAGGACCGGGAACGGGCGACGGCCGAGCTGGACGAGGCGCTGGCCTGGGAGCTGGACCACCCGAGCTACTACTACCTGAGCGGGCGGTACGGGCTGCGCCCGCTGCTGCGGGTGCTGGCGGGGCAGGCGGACCGGGCCGAGCTGGAGGAGGCGCGGGCGGCTCCCGGGGGCTGCCTCGCCTGGAACCGGCAGTTCCTGGAGCTGGCCGACGCGGTGCTGCTGGGCCGCACGGGGGACCCGGCCGGGGCCGCCCGGCTGGTGGCGTCCTTCGCGCGGTGCTCCGCCCCGTTCCCGGTCGCCCACCACCTGGGGCTGCGGCTGGTCGCGGACGCGGCCCGGACGGACGGGTGGGGCGAGCCGGTGGCGTGGCTGCGGACCGCCGAGGAGTTCTTCTACGGGGCCGGGGTGCAACCGGTCTCCGCCGCGTGCCGGGCGGCGCTGCGGCAGGCCGGGGCGAGCGTGGGCCAGCACCGGGGCGGCTGGGACCGGATTCCGTCGCCGCTGCGGACCAGCGGGGTGACGCCGCGTGAGTACGAGGTGTTCGTGCTGCTGCCCGAGCGTCCGGGGAACCAGCAGATCGCCCGTCGGCTGTCGATCTCGCCGCGCACGGTGGAGAAGCACATGGCCAGCCTGCTGAACAAGACCGGTCGCGCGGACCGGGCGGCGCTGTGCGAGTTCGCCGCCGAGTGCGCAGCCGAGCCGGTCTGAGGGACGGCGGGCGGGACGTACCGCGTACCCGGATCGCGCCGTGGCGGGGAGGACCTGCCGCCGTACCCGGATCGCGCCGTGGGCGGGCGGGGCGTGGCGCGTACCGCGTGGTGGGTGGGCAGGGCGTGCCGCGTACCCGGATCGCGCCGTGGCGGGCAGGACCTACCGCCGTACCCGGATCGCGCCGTGGGCGGGCGGGGCGTGGCGCGTGGCGGGTCGGCAGGACGTGGCGGGTCGTGGGCGGGCGGGGCAGGGCGTATGGGGGCCGGGGCGGGCAACATGGGGGTGCGGGGCTGTTTCGGTCGGGTGTCCGGGCGGAAAATGCGGGCGGGGCCCCGATGTGCGGGGGCCGGGACGGCAGCAGGATCAGAACTGCGCACGGTCCAGTCCGCCGCCCGTCCCCCTCCCGGAGGCCCGCTGATGACCCGACCTCCCGTCCGTACCGGCACCGCCGGTGCCGTGCACTTCTCGCTGCTCGGCCCGCTGACCGCGCGGCGGGACGGCCGCGAACTCCCGCTCGGTCCGCGCAAACAGCGCCTGGTCCTCGCCACCCTGCTGGCCCGGCCCAACACCCCCGTCCCGGTGGACGTGCTGACCGACGCGGTGTGGCCGGACGACCCGCCGCGCACCGCCCGTAAGAACCTCCAGGTGTACATCAGTGCCGCCCGCTCCCTCCTGGGCCCCGCCGGAAGCGACGGGGCGGACCGGGTGGTGCACGGCTGCGGGGGCTACCTCCTGCGCATCGCCGAGGGCGAGCTGGACACCCTGCGCTTCGGGTCGCTGGCACGCGCCGGGCGGGCGGCGGTCGGGCGGGGCGATCTGCCCGGCGCGGCCCGGCTGCTGCGCGAGGCCCTCGACCTGTGGGAGGGGCCGCCGCTGCACGATCTGCGGGACTCGGCCGGGGTCGCCGAGGAGGCGGACCGGCTGGAGGCGCGCTGTCTGACGGTGTTCGAGGACTGGACGGAGGCCGAGATCGAGTTGGGCCGGGCCGCCGTCGCGGTGGACGGGCTGCGGGATCTGGTGGAGCGCCATCCGCTGCGGGAGCGGCTGCGGGCCGCCTGGATGAACGCCCTGCACCAGTCGGGCCGGCAGGCCGAGGCGCTGGCGGTGTACGACGACTACCGGCAGCTGATGGCCCGGGAACTGGGCCTGGAGCCGAGTCCGGCGATGACGGCGCTGTACCGGTCGATGCTCGGCCGGGGGCGTGAGGCGCGGCGGCCCGCCGCCCCCCGGGAGGCGGCGGGCCCGGTGGCGCTGCCCGCCGGTACGGGGGCGTTCACCGGCCGCCGCGAAGAGCTGCGGGACCTGCTCGACGTCCTGGGCGGCGGCGAGGAGCGCGTGGTCGTCGTGTCGGGTCCGGGCGGGTCGGGGAAGTCGGCGCTGGCGGTCCGGGCGGCGCAGCTGCTCGCCGACCCGTTCCCCGACGGCCGCTTGCACGTCCGGGTGCGCGGGGAGGACGGCACGGCGCGCAGCCGGGCGGAGATCCTCACCGAGCTGGGCCGGTGGTGCGGGGTGGCCCAGGCGCGCCCGGACGTCTCCTCGGCGGCGGGTGCGGAGGTCCCCGGGACGGCCCGGGGCCTCGCGGTCCTCGCGGAGGCCTGGCAGGAGTGGCAGGCCCGGCACCGGGCGCTGGTGGTCCTGGACGACGTGCCGGACGAGGCGTCCGTGCGGGGGCTGCTGCCCCGGTCGGGGAAGTGCGCCGTACTGGTCACCGCCCGGGGGCAGTTGCCCGGACTCGCCCCGGTGCACCGGATCGCGCTGCCCGCCCTGGCGGACGGCGAGGCGCTGGAGCTGCTCGGGAAGCTGATCGGGGCCGGGCGGCTGCGGACGGACCCGGGGGCGGCGCTGCGGATCGTCCGGGCCTGCGGGGGGCTGCCGCTGGCCGTGGAGGTGAGCGGGATGCGGCTGGCGGTCCTGCGGCATCTGCCGCTGGCGGAGTACGCGGACCGGCTCGACGACCCGTCGTCCGCGCTCGACGAACTGGTGGCCGGGGACGTCTCCGTACGGCACCGGATCGCGTCCGGCTGGCAGGACCTGACGGACCGCGACCGGTGGGTGCTGGGGCGGCTGGCCGGGCTCGCCGAGGACGGGTGCTTCACCCTGGACCGGGCCACGGCCGCGCTGGGGTGCGGTGAGCGGGCGGCGATCCGGGCCGTCGAGTCGCTGATCGACGCCGGTGCGGTGACCTCACCCGCCGGGGAGGTCACCGCCCACGCCGCGCTGTACGAGGTGCCGAGGCTGCTCGGCCTGTACGCCCGCGAGCGGGAGGTTCCCGCACACCCGGCCGAACCGACCGGGCGGGAGATCCACCGCCACCCGGGGGTCCAGGTGTCCGTCCTCAGCGCGGGGTGAGCGGTACCGGCCTCCGCCCGGGGGGGGAGCGGTAGCTGCCTCCGCCCGGGGGAGCGGTAGCTGCCTCCGCCCGGAATGAGCGGCACCGCGACCGGGGTGAGCGGCACCGCGACCGGGGTGAGCAGCACCGGCCTCCGCCCGGAGTGAGCAGCACCGCAACCAGAGTGAGCGGCACCGCGACCAGGGTGAGCGGCACCGGTTGAGCCGTGCCGGCCTCGCCCCGCCCCGCCCCGCCCGGGGTGAGCGCCGCCGGCGTCAGTCCGGCGTTCGCAGCTCCGGCGTCGCCCCGGGGCGACGCCACCGGCCTCCGCCCGGGGTGAGCCGTACCGGCCTCGCCCCGGGGTGAGCCGTACCCGCGCCCGGAACGAGCAGCCCCGGCCTCAGCCCAGCGTGAGCAGTTCCAGCAGGTCGTGCGGTCCGTCGCCGGCGGGAGTCCCGCGGGAGGGTCCGCCGGCCTCCGCGCCGGACAGGAAGTGCAGGGACATCAGCAGTCCCGCCGCTCCGGTGGCCAGGTCGGCGGAGCAGCGCAGCAGCCTCGCCCCCGGCACGAGCAGCCGGTCCTCGTCGGCGACCAGGTGCCAGGACAGGTTGCGTACGGAGGCGAGGACTCCGGGAGCCGTGCGGCCCTGCGGCAGCAGGGCCCCGGCGGCGGCCATCAGCCCGGCCCGGCCGGTGAACAGGCCCGGTTCGCGGACGAACTCGAACGCGCAGCCGCGGGCGACTCCGGGCAGCAGGGCGGCCAGCTCCGGGGAGTCGCGGCGGGCCAGGTACGTCCGGGCCACCAGGGCGAACCCCCCGCTCCCCTGGTCGAGGTAGAGCAGGTGCCGCCGGCCGTCCTTCACCTGGACGGTGCCGTCCGGCATGGTCACGCAGCGGGCCGCCTCCGCCGCCAGGGCCCGGCCCGCGGCCGCCAGGAACTGCTCGTCGCCGGTCAGGGCGTGCAGTTCGAGGTGGAGCAGCGCCGCGCCGCTCAGCCCGCGCAGCAGCCCCGCCGACGCGGGCGCGCGCAGCCCCGGCACGGACTCGCCCCGCGCCAGCCGGTCCAGGTCGTGGGCGGTTCGGGCTGCGGCGTCGACGAGGTCGTGGTCGATCTTGGCGTCGCCGCACGCGTCCCCCGCGCGGTCCGTCCGGGCCAGGCGCAGCGCGGCGAGCGCGACGCCCGCCCGGCCGTTCAGCAGGTCGGCCGAGGCGGACGGGGGCGCGGCGGCGGACCGTTCGTAGAGTTCCCGGCCCTCCTCCCGGCGGCCCAGCGCGGACAGCACCACCGCGGTGCCCGGCAGCCCGTCGTAGAGGCCGCCCGGCGCCGCGGGGTCCCGTCGGCGGGCGGCGTCGGCGAGCCAGTCGATCCAGCCGGCCGGCACCGGGGCCCCGGTGCGGTGCAGGGCGTGGAGCACCCCGGCCGCCCCGTGCGCGACGTCGCTCCCGCCGGTCGTGAAGACCTCGGGGTCCCCGGGGAAGAGCCGGTCGGCACGCTCGGGCGTCGCCCCCGCGTGGATGCCCCGCAGCAGCCGCCCCCGCAGCCCGGCCCAGTCCGGCTCGGGGCCTTCGAGCAGCGCGGCGGTCTCCTCCTCGTGGCCGGCGGCGTCTTCCGCGGCCCGCAGCGCCGCGGGCCGGCGCGGTCCCGCCGCGGCGTCGAGGCCGTACCGCCGTCGGGCCCACCGTTCCAGGGTGAGCGCCTTGGCCCGGTCGTGGCCGGCCATCTCCATGATGGGCATCAGCATGTAGAGCCAGGTGGCCCAGAGCGCGTAGGCGTCGGCCTCCATGCCGATGGTCCCGGCGGGCGCCTGGAGTCCCGGGGCTCCCGCCACCGGGGTGTCCGGGTCGTCGAGGGCGGTGGCGTACTCGAAGTCGATCAGGGCCACGCGGCCGTCCGGACGGATGATGATGTTGGAGGGGTGGAGGTCGCCGAAGCGCAGTCCGCGCCCGTGGACGGCGTCCAGCGCCTGCGTGAGCCGCTCGGTCACCGACTCCACCCAGGCGGTGTACGCGGCGAGTTCGGCTTTCGTGCCGGTGCTGTGGAGCAGGGCGAAGCGGCCGACGATCTCCTCCAGGAGGGTGACCCCCTCGATGTGCTCCTCGATCAGGAAGTGGTGCTCCCAGACCGTCCGTACTCCGTACACCTCGGGAACGCAGTCCAGCCCGGCCAGCGCGGTCAGGGCCCGGTGCTCGCGGTGCAGCCGCGTCACCGCGTCGTCGCCCGCCTCGTCCAGCCCGCTGTGCGGCCGGGCCTCGCGGAGCACCACCTGCCGGCCGGTCTCCCGGTGCCGGGCCAGGTAGATGCCGCCCGCGTTGGAGAACTGCAGGGACTCGGTCACCTCGTAGGGGAAGGCGGCGTCCCCGGCGGCGGCGCGGGCCGCCAGGTGCGGACGCAGCGCGTCGGGCACGGTGACCCACGGCGGGACCCGGAACACCACCCCGCGCTCGTCGGGCACCAGTTCGCCGGAGGAATCGCGCAGGGCCAGCACCCGTTCGCCGTTCTCGTCGGTGCACCAGAGGGAGACGAACGCCCCGTACCGGACGTACACCGGGGCGTCGCCGATCCGCAGGTCGCTGAGGATGTAGGGGCCGCGGCGGCCGGCGAGGGCGCGGGTCAGCTCGTCCAGCACCCGCAGGAAGACGCTCTCGTTGGGCGGGTAGACCGTGATGAACTTCCCGGCGCCGGAACGGGCCATGTACTTGCCGGACATCAGCAGGAGCGCCCGCTCGCTGCGGAGGAACTTGAACGGCACGCCGTGGGCCCGGCAGATCCGGGCGGTGTCGCGAAGGGTCTCCTCGGCCTCCTCCGGGACGGTGGAGACGTGGATCTTCCAGCCCTGCCCGGCCGGTTCGCGGCCCTCGGGCAGCAGGGAGGTCCACAGGCCGCCGGCGACCCGCCGCCAGCCGTCGCCGGGCGGTTCGGAGTCCAGCGGGTAGCGGGTACCGGCGTCCTGGAGCCGGGCGGGGGTGTCGTAGTACGTACGGTCGGCGAGGCAGTAGAGCTGGGTCTGCTGAAGACCGGGCACGGGTTCCTCCTCAGGGGGTGCCGGGACCCGCGGCGCCGGAGCCCGGCCCGGCCGTGGCCCGGCCCGGATCGGCTGCCGGGCGGGTGCGTGCGGTTGCGGCCGGCTCCGGGTCCGAGCCTTCGGGCGGCTGCGGCGCCACCGTCTCCTGCGCCGCCTCCGGTGCTCCGGTCCCCTTCGGCTCCCCGGCCGCCGCCTGCGGCTTCTCCCGCGACGCGCCCGCCCCGGCGCGGACGGAGGGGGCGAGCGTCACCACGGCGGCCGAGACGCCCAGCACGCAGCCGATCACGCCGAAGGCGGCGCTGCCGCCCAGCGTGGTCAGCAGGAGTCCGCCGGCGAGCGGTCCGAAGGGCTGGACGATCGAGGAGAGGAAGCCGGCGGCACTCTGCACCCGGCCGATCCGATCCTCGGGAGTGACGACCAGCAGGGTGGCGAGGAAGCCGATGCTGGCGACCGTCGAGAGGCACATGCAGAGCGCGCAGAGCAGTCCGGCGATCACCGGGCTGCTGAGCCAGGCCAGTACGGCGGCCGTCCCCACGCAGCTCCAGCAGGTGGTGACCACGAGCGCGCGGACGTGGCGCTCCGCCGCGAACCGGGGTGCGATCAGCGCGCCGACGAGGGCGCCCGCCGAGACGCAGGTGATGACGAAGCCGCCGCCCAGGCCGGAGCGCCCGCTGTCGGAGAAGACGGCGAGGGCCGTGAAGGTGAGGGCGCCGAACGAGAAATTCATGCCCAACCCGAACACGAGCAGCACGGTGCGCAGGTAGGGAAGCCGCCACAGGAAGGAGAGCCCCGCGGTGAGTTCCCGGCGGCTGAACACGGAACCCGCCCGGGACCTGGCCTGCGAGCGGGTGCGCACGAGCGCCACGCAGAGGGTGGAGAGGAACAGTCCGAGGAACTGGGCGGTGAAGGGCAGGGCCGGGTGCACGCCGAACAACGCGCCGCCGACGAGCGGGCCGACCAGCCGGGCGGTGGCGGTGCGCGCCTGGAGCCGGGCGGTCGCCGTGCTCATCTGGTCCGGCGGCACGACCGCGCGCATCAGGCCGAACGCCGCGGGGGCGTAGACGCTGTTGAGGACGGCGCCGGAGGTCGCGACGAGCAGGACGAGGGCCATCGGGGCGTGCCCGTTCCACACGGCGACGGCCAGAGCGGTGACGGCCGCCAGGCTGCCCGCGTCGCACAGCCGCATGAGCCGGCGGCGTTCGACCCGGTCGGCCATGACCCCGCCCGGCAGCATCGTGATGAGCACGGCGCAGACGGCCACCGTTCCCACCGCCCCGGCCCGCACGGCGGAGCCGGTCTCCTTGAGGATCAGCAGGGGCAGCGCGACGGCGGTCATCTGGCCGCCCAGGGCGGCGAAGAGGCCGCTCAGCCAGAGCAGCCGGAAATCCCGGTTGGAACGGAGCGGCTCGGCCATCGGGGCTCCTGTCGTGGCGTGCTCGTCGAGTACGTGGGACGGGGCGGCCTCCGTGGTGCGCGGAGGCCGCCCCGGCTTCGGCCGGCGTCACGGCCGGGCACGCCCGCCCGAGCCGGATCCGACCGCGTGGTCCGTCCGGTCAGCCCAGGACGAGGGACACGGTGCTGACGCAGTTCCCGGGGGGCTCGACGATGTCGTGGTTGTTGGCCGTCTCCTGGAGGTCCAGCACGGAGTGCGCCTCGACCTCGGCGTCCTCGTTGGTCCCGTCGTCGGCCGGCTTGGTGTTCTCGGACATGGTGGTCTCCATCCACGTGTCACTGCGGGACCGGAACGCCCGGGGGATTGCCTCCGGTGTCCGGTGCGACGGGCCGGTGCCTGCCGTTGCCGAGAACGTTAGGAAGCCGGGCCTGGCCATCGCTTCGCCGCCGGTATGACATCGGTATCGCCCCGGCTCGCGGCGGCCCGCACGCCCCCGGCGGGATCGGCCGGCCCCCCGGAACCTGCTGCGACCTGGGCCCATACCGCTGTCGAAGCGCCTTCGGACCGTCCTCGAACCGGCCGCCCGCAGCCTGGGTACGCGCCCGACGCGCCCCGGCCCCGAAGGAGGCGGCCCGCATGGAACTCGCCGAACTCGTCGCACGGCGGCCCTTCCCCGCCGCAGGTCTGCTGCTCGGTCTCACCCGGCGGTGCCCGCTGAGCTGCGCGCACTGCTCGACCGGGTCGGACCTGTTCACCCGCGAGGAGCCGGACGCCGGTCATCTGGAGCGCTTCGTGGGCTCGTTCACGACGGAGAACCGGCCGGACGTGGTCATGCTCACCGGCGGGGAGCCGCTGCTGCGGCCCGCGCTCGCCGAACGGCTGAGCACCCTGGCACGGGGCGCCGGATCGCGTACGGCACTGCTCAGCGGCATGTTCTTCGCCCGAAGCGGGGGCGGCCGGAGCGGGGGTGCACGCGGCGGCCGGAGCGGGGGTGTGCGCGGCGGCCGGGGCGGACGCCGTGGAGCGATTCCGCCCGCCGTCCTGCGCGCCATCCGCTCCGTCGACCACTTCTCGGCCTCCCTCGACGTCCACCACGAACGCGAGGTGTCGCGGGCCGACGTGTTCCGTGCCCTGCACCTCGTCCGGGAGGAGGGGGTGGCCGTGAGCCTCCACCTCACCGGGACGGGCGGGTCGGACCCGTATCTCGCCGATCTGACACGGGCGGTGGAGAAGGAGTTCGGCGGCCGGGTGCCGTGCCTGGTCAACGAGGTGCGGCCGTTCGGCCGGGCCGCTTCCTGGGCGCGGGCGGCCCGCACCGGCCCCGACCCCGAGGCGGCGTCCCCGTGCGCGATGGCGGCCTGGCCGGTGGTCGCCTTCGACGGCCGGGTGCTGGCCTGCTGCAACCAGGACGCCGTGGACCGCCGCCCCGCTCCGGCCCATCTGGACCTCGGCCACATCGCGGAGGACGACTGGGCGACCGTGCGCCGCCGGGCGCTGGAATCCCCGGTGCTGCGCATGCTCCGCACGGTCGGGCCGGCTCATCTGGCCGCCCGGTTCGGCTCCGGCCCCCGGCCGGGCTCCTACTGCGACGGGTGCCGGGCGCTGGGCGGTGACGCGGCGGTGGCGGCCGGGGCGCAGGCGGTCGCGGGCGGCGCGGCCGGGGAGCTGCTGGACCTGACGGCCGCGATGCGCGGTTCCCGGGAGGGGGCGCAGGGCGTCGTGCGCCGCCACGGCTGCGCGGCGTACGCGCCGTTGGTCGTCGCGGGCGGGCCGGCCCTGCCGGAGGCCGGCGAACGGGACATCCGGTGAGCGCCGGGACCTCTGCCCGGCTGCGGACCAAACTCCTCCTGCTGGAGCCGGAGTTCCGGGGCGCGACGCACCAGATGTGGCGTGCCGAGGGGCTGTTGCCGCGCTACCGGACGTATCTGTGCACCATGCACGCCGTCATCCGGGCCTCCGTCCCGCTCATGGAGCTGGCTCTCGACCGCCTCCGGCCCCGGGCCGCTGCCGGTGATCCGCTCGCGGCGCCGGTCGCCGCGTATCTGGCGGAGCACATCCGGGAGGAGGAGGGGCACGACGCCTGGCTGCTGGAGGACCTCCGGGCGGCGGGCGGCACGCCCGGGGACGCGCTCGGGCCGTTTCCCTCTCCGCTGGTCGCCTCGCTCGTCGGGTCCCAGTACTACTGGATCGAGCACCACCACCCGGTCGCCCTGCTGGGCTACATCGCCGTACTGGAGGGCTACGCGCCCGCCCCCGGCCTGACCGACCGCATCGCCCGGCGCACCGGGCTGCCCGCCGCGGCGCTGCGGACCGTACGGGAGCACGCCGCGCTCGACACGGAGCACCTGGACGAGTTGTACGCGCTGCTGGACCGGCTGCCGCTCGGCCGGGACCGGGAAGCGGCCGTGGCGGTCAGCGCCCTGCACTCCCTCGACGCGCTCACCCGGCTGTTCGTCCGGCTCGGGCGCTCCGCGCCGGCGCCGTCGCCGCGGGGAGCCGGACTCGTCTCACCGATGGGAGTCACATCATGACCGGACCACCCGAGTACGGCGAACGGCCTTCGCTGCCCGACGCGTTGTACGAGGCGGGCTTCCCCGTCGACCTGCTCACCGAGGAGCAGCGCGAGGTGCTGAGCGGGCTGACCGAGGAGGAACTGGCGCTGCTGCTCGATGTGAAAAGCCGGCTGGACGCCGTGGGGCCGGAGGTGCAGGCGCACGGCGAGATCGCCGGGGGCGCGCTGTTCTGACCCCGGACCGACCCGGTTCCGACCGGTCTGCGGTGCGGGCCCGGCGCGGCGATCACCGCCGCCGGGCCCGCACCCGCCCGACATCGCCAAGAGCCCGACCTCCCGGAGAGCCCAACGTCCCGGAGCCCGGCATCCCGGAGAGAAGGACCCGTCATGAACTGCCTCTCGTGCCAGCAGGACCTGCCGCCGACGGCCCGGTTCTGCTCGTCCTGCGGGACGCCGTGCGCGACCGCCCAGGAGGCGGCGGCCGGCCCCGCCGCCGCGGCCGGGCCGGGCGCCGACGCTCCCCCGCCCGGTGACGAACGCAAGCCGGTGACCGTGCTGTTCTGCGATCTCGTCGGGTCCACCGCCCTGTCCGGCGTGCTGGACCCGGAGACGCTGCGCACGGTGACCCTGCGGTACTTCGAGGCGATGAGCGCGGAGATCGTGGCACGGGGCGGCACCCCGGAGAAGTTCATCGGGGACGCGGTGATGGCGGTGTTCGGCGTCCCGGTGGTGCGGGACGACGACGCCCGCCGGGCGCTGGCGGCGGCGCTCGGGATGCGCCGGGCGCTGGCCCGGCTGAACGAGGAGCTGGCCGCCACCCTCGGTATCGAGCTGGCCATCCGGATCGGAGTCAACACCGGTCAGGTGGTGGCCGGTTCGGACCGGACCGCCCGGCAGGCGCTGGTCTCCGGGGAGACCGTGAACATCGCCGCCCGGCTGGAGCAGAACGCCGGCCGGGGCGAGATCCTGATCGGTCCCGGGACCCTGCTCGCCGCCGGTCCGACGGTGAAGGCCGAGCCGACCGGGCCGCTGCGGCTGAAGGGCAAGCGGGACAGCGTCGAGGCCCACCGGCTGCTCGCGCTGGGCGCGGACGACCCCGAACTGCTGCGCCGCTTCGACGTCCCCTTCGTCGGGCGGGACGCCGAGCGGCGGGCGCTGGACGCCGCACTGGCACGGGCGGTGCGCCGGGACGCGGCCGAACTGCTGCGGGTCACCGGGGAGGCGGGGATCGGCAAGACCCGGCTGGTACGGGAGTGGCTCGCGGGGCGTTCGGCGTCCGGCGGGCTCGCGTACGGCGCGGGGCGGTGCCGCAGTTACGGGGACCACGGCACCCTCGCGCCGCTGGCCGACGCGGTGCGTTCCCTGCTGGCCGCGACGGACCCCGCCGGGACAGGCGCCGAGGGCACGCGGGAGGCGGCCGAGGGGCTGGCGGTCGACGACGCGATGGCCTTGCTGTCCGGGGGTCTGCTGAGTGACGGTACGCCGAACGCTCCCTTCGAGGACATGTGCGCGGCGCTGGCGACGGTCCTGGAGCGGGTGGCCCGCGCCCGCCCGGCCGTCCTGGTGCTGGACGACTGGCACGCGGCGGCCCCCCTGCTGGTCCGCACGGTGCACCGGCTGACGGACGGCTCGGGGTGCGGGGGCGTGCTGGTGCTCTGCGCCGGGCGGCCGGACGGGCCGGGCGAGGACGGCGACCCGCCCGCCGGTGCGGGGCCGCTGCTCCAGCTCACCGGGCTGCCGTACGAGGAGGCGGCCCGGCTCGCCTCGCTTCTCGCCGGTCCTGGCGGCGGGCCGCCCCCGTCCGGCGACCGGCTCACGGCGCAGGGCGCTGCCGCACACCCCGACGACGGCGACCCGTCGGACGACGGCGACCCGTCGGACGACGGCTTCCGGTCGGACGGCGGCGGCCGGTCGGACGGCGGCGGCCGGTCGGGCGACCACGCTCCGACGGACGCTCACGCCCGGCCCGGCCACCCCACCCCTGCGGACGCTCATGCTCTGCCCGGCGACCACGCGCCTGTGGACGCTCACGCCCGGCCCGGCAGCGCCGTGCGCTCCGGCGACGACGTCCCGCCCCACGGCGACGCCCGCTCCCACGGCGACGCCCGCTCCCCCGGCGACGCTCCGGCTCAGCCCGGCGACACCCACGCTCGGCCCGGTGGGCACCTGCCGCCCGGCGACGACGTGCTCCTGGCGCGGGCCGGGGGCAACCCGCTCTACCTGGAGCAGCTCCTGGTCGGCGGCCGGGCGGAGCCCGGGGGCGGAGTGGCCGGCGAGGATCTGCCGCCCACGCTCCAGGCCCTCCTGGGCGCGCGGATCGGCGCGCTGGCCCGCGCGGAGCGCGAGGTGGTGGACCTGGCCGCCGTGATCGGCCGGGAGTTCACCGCATCGGAACTGATCCGGCTCCAGTCGTCCGTACGGGGCACGGAGGGCCACGGGAGCGCAGCGCCCGCCGGAACACACCCGGCCGCCCGCACCGGCACGCACGCGGGCGGCCCGGAGGCGCCGGCCCCCGACCAGCAGCGGCGCGTCACCGAGGCGTTGGCGGCCCTGGCCCGCCGCCGGCTGGTCGAGTCGGGCCCGTCGGGACAAGGGGCGGCAGCGGCGCACCGCTTCAGCAGCGGACTCGTGCACGAAGTCGCGTACGCCTCGCTCTCCAAACGGGCCAAGGCCGAACGCCACGCCTGGGCGGCCGAGTTGCCGAGCGTGCTGCGCAGCGGTGACGGTGCGGTCGGCGGCCACCTGGAGCGGGCCTACCGCTATCGTGCGGAGCTGGGCCTGCTGGACGACCGGGCCCGGCGGCTGCGCGACCGGGCCGCCGCGGCACTGGGCCGGGCCGGGGCGCAGGCCGCCTCCCGGTCCGACCTGCACTGGGCGCACGGCCTGCTGGAGCGGGCGGTGGACCTGCGCCCCGGTGACCCGGCGGCGACCCGGCGGCTGGGCGAACTGCGGGTGGCGCTCGGCCGCGCCGCCGAGGGCGCCGAACTGCTCCTCCAGGTACGGGACACGGCCGACGACCCGGTGGAGGCCGCGCACGCCCGCCTCGCGCTCGCGGTGCTGAACCCGGACGGGCCCGGACCCGGCCCCGCCGCCGTGGCCCGGACCGTGCTCCCGGTGTTCGAGGCGGCCGGGGACTCGGTCGGCCGGGCGCGGGCCCATCTGCGGCTCGCCCAGCAGTTCCAGCGGTCCGGACGGCACGAGGAGGCGGAGCGGGACCAGGCGCGGGCCCTGGAGCACGCCGTACTGGCCGGCGCGGAGCCGGAACGGGCCGGGGCGCTCGGCGCGATCGGCATCTCCCTGTGGCGCGGGCCGGTCCCGGTGCCCGCGGCGGTGATCCGCTGCCGGACCCTGCTGGCGACGCACGGCGCGGGCCGCCCCACGGTCCGGGTCACCCTCAACTGCCCCCTGGCGGTGCTGTACGCGCTCCAGGACGCGACCGAGGACGCGTACGGCTGCCTGGCCGAGGCGGAGCGGCTGGCCCGGAGGCTGGGGTTCGCCGAGGCGGAGGTCTTCCTGCCGATGTTCCGGGCGACGGTGGAGGCGCTGTCCGGCCGGAGTGCCGCAGCGCTGGACCTGCTCGGTCGGGCGGACGCGGCGGCCCGGCGTACGGGGGCGGCCGGGATGCGGACGGCAGTGGCGCTGGACGCGGCCCGTCTGGAGCTGGACGAGGGCCGGGAGGACCGGGCGGCCGAACGGCTGGCGGGCGTCGGTGACGCGCCGGGGCTGAGCCGGGCGGACGCGGTGGACCTGGCGGGGCTGCGGGCCCGCCTGACGGCACGGGACCGGCCCGAGGAGGCGGCCGGATACGCGGAGCAGGCCGTGCGGGCGTCGCTGCTCACCGATTCCCCGCTGGTGCAGGCGACGGCCGAGCTGGACCGGGCGCACACGCTCGCCGCCCTGGGCCGGCTTCCGGAGGCCACGGCGTCGGCCGGGGCGGCCGCAGTGCACTTCACCGGCAAGGGACATCTGCCGGGATTCCGCCGGGTCTCCGGGTTCCTCGCGCACCCGCCCCTGCCGATGGCCACGACGAGGGAGAGGAGCTGACCGATGACGACCACGGAACCGGCACAGGCGCCGGCGGATTCGGTGCGGCCCCGGGCGCGTACGGCCCCGGGTCAGGGGCTGACCTGGAGTCTGCGCGGGCGCGGCCCCGACGACGTACCGGTGCTGGCGGACGCGGGGCCGCCGCTCGGCCGGCCGGCCGGGCCCGCCACGGGGCGCGGCGTCCGCGTGTGCGTCGTGGACTCGGGGGTCGAGCGGGACCATCCGCTGGTCGGCCCGCCGGCCGGGTCCTGGGTGGCCGTCAAGGACGAGGAGACCGGCAGGATCACCGTCGAGCCGACCACGACCGGGGACACCTGCGGCCACGGCACCGCGTGTGCGGGCATCATCCGCCGGACCGCCCCGGAGTGCGAGATCCACAGCGTGCGGGTGCTCGGGGAGCGGTTCTCCGGCACCGGCGACATCCTGATGGCCGGGCTGCGCTGGGCGGTGGAGCAGCGGTTCGACGTGGTCAACCTCAGCCTGTCGACAACCCGTACGCGGTTCGCGCAGGAACTGCACAGCCTGGCGGACAGCGCCTACTTCGCCCGTACGGTGATCGTCGCCTCGGCGCACAACACCCCGGTGGAGAGCTTCCCGTGGCGGTTCGCCTCCGTGATCTCGGTGGGGAGCCACCAGGAGGACGACCCCGAACTGCACCTGTACAACCCCGATCCCCCGGTGGAGTTCTTCGGACCGGGCCAGAACGTGACCGTGCCCTGGCTGGGCGGCCGGACGATCCGCACCACGGGCAACAGCTTCGCCACGCCGTACGTCGCCGGGCTCTGCGCCCGGGTGCTGTCCGCGCATCCACGGATGACGGCCTTCCAGCTCAAGAACGCCCTCTATCTGTCCGCGGCCAACGTCCGTCACGCGCCGCGTCCTTCTTCCCTTCCGGCAGGAGATACCCGTGATGACTCCGAGAACTGATTCCGCCGCCGCCTTCTCCGCCACCGCCACGGTCGCCGACGCGCCGCGCAGCGAACTGCTCCAGTCGGTCGTCGACGTGGCCCGCGCCATCTTCGGGGCCGAGGCCAGCTCGGTGTTCCTGCTCGACGAGGAGGCGGACGAGCTGGTCTTCCAGGCCGTGTCCGGGCAGGGCGAGGAGTTCCTCGTGGGCCGCCGCTTCCCGGCCGGGCGCGGGATCGCCGGGTGGGTGGCGACCTCCGGCGAGCCGATGGTGGTCGACGACCTGAGCTCCGATCCGTCCTTCGACCGCTCGCTGGCGGAGTCGACCGCGTACGTGCCGAACGCCCTGATGGCGGCCCCGCTCATCAGCGACGCCCGGGTCCTGGGCGTCCTGGAGGTGCTGGACCCCTCCCCGCAGGCCCGTTCGGGGGTACGGGAGCTGGACCTGCTCGCGATGTTCGCCCGGCAGGCGGCCGCCGCGCTGCGGGTGATCACCCCGGAGCGGGTGCGGGAGGCCGAGGATCGCGCGGCCCTGGCCGGGCAGACACTGGCGGGCGCGGAACGCGAGGACGCGCTGCGTCTGCTGGGTAGCCTGGAGCGACTGCTGCGAGGCGTCGGCTGAGGCTCCGCGGTACCGGCCCGTGCAGGAGCCGACCGGCCCCCGCACGGGAGTAGCCACCGGCCCGGCGGGCAGGAGCGGGGCGACGGCACATCGGCACGGAACACCAGGCGCGGGACGTCGATCGCAGGGACAGGGCACCGGGCACAGCAGGCAGGGCGCAGGGCACGAAGCGCAAGGGAAGGACACGCACATGAAGCTCGCTTTCTCCACTCTCGGGGTGCCGGGGACGCCGGTCGCCGAGGTCGTCCGGCTCGCCGCCGGGAACGGCTACCAGGGGGTGGAGCTGCGGGTCCACCCCGAGGAGCCCGTGCACCTGGGGCTCTCGTCGCTGGAGCGGGCGGACGTGGTCGAGGCGTTCAAGGCGGGCGGGGTGGAGATCGCGGCCCTCGCCGGGTACGTCAAGGTGGCCGCCGAAGGGGACGACGAGCCGGTCCTGGCGGAGCTGTCCGAGCTGGTGAAGCTCGCCCGGGACCTGGGCGCGCCCTTCGTCCGGGTCTTCCCCGGCGGCGGCGACCAGGAGCAGGCGGAGGCGGACGCGACGGCCGCCCGGCGGCTCGGCGCGGCGGCCCCGGCCGCCGCCGACATGGGCGTGAGCATCCTGCTGGAGACGCACGACTCGCACCCCGCGGGCCTCGACGTCGCCCGGGTCGTCGCCACCGTCGGCCACCCCCGGGTCGGCGCGATCTGGGACGTGCTGCACACCTGGCGCGCCGGTGAGGAGCCGACGGCCGGCCGCGCGGTGCTCGCCCCGCACCTGGGCTACGTCCAGGTGAAGGACGTCGCCTCCGCGGACGACCTCACTCCGCTGCCGCTGGGCTCCGGGGCGCTGCCGCTGGCGGAGTGCCTGGACGGGCTGGGTCCGGACACCTGGGTGTGCTGGGAGTACGAGAAGCGCTGGCACCCGGGGGCGGCGGAGCTGCCGGGTCTGCTCGGCGCCGGACGCGAGCACCTGCTGCGACTGGCGGCCCCGAAGCAGTAGCGGGCGCGGGGGCCGTCGCGGGTTCCCCGGCGCCGGTCGCGACGGGCGCCGCGGCGGCCGCCTCCGGCCGGGACGCCCCGGTCCGCATCCCGACGCCCGAGGCCAGCGCCACCCCGCCCAGCAGCGGCAGCACGGGAACGGCCGAGACCCAGACCATGAAGGTCAGGGCGTCCCTCGGCACGGCCCGGCGGGTGAGCACGTTGGAGGCGCCCCAGCAGGCCGCCGCACCGACGACGAGGACGAACGCGAGGACCGGGCCGCCCGCTCCCTCGTCCACGGCCGGCCGCCCCACCAGGAACACGGCGGGCAGGGCGGCGGCCGGAAAGCGCAGGGCGGAGAAGAGCAGCAGGGGGAAGTGTCCGAGCCCGACCTCGCTCGCGACGAAGTTCACACCCCGGACCGCGACGATCAGCACCGTCAGGGCCGTGTGGAGAGGACGTATGCAGAGAGCGTCGATCAGAAGGACCGCGTAGCGCCAGCACCTGTCTTCAGGGTGCGCTCAAGCGTTGCTGACGAGTGGTGGGCCCTTGAGTTCGGAGGGCAGAGATGCCGAGCGGACCGTGCGGCAGACGTGGCCCGTGGGGCCCAGGCCGTCCAGGACCCGCGACACGTCCCCGCCGGCGCCCTCCTCCCGGTGGCCGGGGCCGTCGTCGGGCGCGCCCTCGCTGCGGTCGGGGGCCGGGGTGTGCAGTACGGTGATCGTCGCCCCGTCGACGTCCTGGGGACGGAGCCGGTCCAGGCTCGTGACCTTGCGGACCCGGAGCCCGGAACGGGCCGCCCGGGCCAGGGCGGTGCGCACCAGGGGGCTGTCGCCGTTCCCCGTGACCAGGAGGGCATCGGACTGGCCGAGGACGGAGCCGACCGCCGTGTCCAGGTCGTCCGTCGTATAGCACCACTCCCAGGGATGCTGGCCGCGCAGGCGCGGGAAGCGGCGGCGGAGCACGCGGAGGACCGCGGTCGCCTCGGAGACCGCGGCCCCGGGGGTGACCACGAAGGAGAGGCGCTCCGGGTCCAGGACCGCGATCTTCTTGGCCTCCGCCTCGCTCGCCGCCCGCTTCACCGCTCCGGCCGGTCTCCGCCGCAGCCATCCGCCGCCCGTCCCTGCCATCGGCGCGCCCACGATCACGACCTCGTCACCCCGGGCCAGCGACCGGTGCAGCGAGCGTTCCGCCGCTGCGGCGGACGGGCAGGCGGAGGCGCCCGGACAACCGCAGGGCAGCCAGGCCGCCCCCCGTGCTCCCGTTCCCTGGGGCGGTACCGCGGAGGAGCGGGGGTGGGACGGTGACGGTGTGGTGTGGTGTGAAGTCTCAGGGGTGGGGAGGTGGGGGGCCGACGTGTGCAGGCCCCCCGGGGCCCACGTTGTGGGGGCCCACGGGCCCTGTGCGTGGGGGGCCGGGGCGTGGCCTGCACGCGACGGGCCGTCGGGCGGGGCTCCCGGCAGGGACGTCTCCTCGCTCACGTACAGCACCCGCCGCGTCCGTAACACCGCCTGCCAGGACTCGATCTGCCGGTGGGCGAACGCCATCGCCGCGCTGTCCTCGCTGTGGGCCGCCAGCGCGATGCCTCGGTGTCCGCCCTCCGGGCGTTCGTACGAGACCGCGACGACGGTCGTGCCCCCCGGCCCCCGGTCGTCGCCGTTCACCGCGGACTCCTCCCACGGGCGGACGTCGACGGTGAAGCCGGCCTGCCGGGCGTGGGCGGTGAGCAGGGGGTGGGCGGGGCAGTCCATCGGCCCGCGCAGGGGGTGCCACCACCGGGTGGCGACCGCGACCGTGCCGGGTGGGACGGGGAGGGATGTGGAGAGGAACAGGTCGGAGCGTTTACTGCGGTTCATTCGTTCCTGCCGGTGGGTCCAACGAAGGGGTGGAGACGGGGACGGGGACCGGAAGTCCCCGTGGCAGGGCGTACAACCCTGTGGCCTGTGCCGTTCTTCCGGCCCCCTCCGCTCCTCACTCCGATGGCCCAATGCCCAGAATATCGGGGCCGCCTGACGCTCCGCCCCCGGCGGATCAGGCCCGGGGGCCCCGGGACGTCGGCGGGTGTCGCCGGTGCGTCTCGTGTACGCGGCCGAGCAGCGCGTTCACCGCAGGATTCCCGCTGTACGGGCGGGTCCTGGCGATCAGCAGGCGCAGCCGGTCGTCGGCGCGGGCGCTGTCGACCACCGGGTGCCCGTCGAGGAACTCGTGCCAGGTGCGGCAGGCCTGTTCCAGGTGTCCCATGGCCAGCTGGGTCTCCGCGAGTTCCGCCAGTGACAGGGCCCGGGATCGGCGCTCGTCGGCGGGGCGGTGGCGCAGGGAGAGGTCCAGGGCCCGGGCGGCGGCGTGCCGGTCACCCAGGCTCACCGCGACGGCCGCGCGCTGGAGGGCGAGCGAGCCGGGGTGGAAGGCGCCCACCGGGGTGCTCCCGCCCGACGACGACCGCTCCAGGCAGCGGTCCGCCAGCGAGAGGTGGCGGGCGTGCCCGGCGTCGCCTCGGCCCGCCAGTGTCACGGCCAACTGGCCGTGGAAGAAAGCCCTTTGGTGAGGCGGAACATGGCGCAGCGCAGCGCTCGCCGCCTGTTCCGCCAGGCGGAGCGCCTCGGCGAAGTGCCCCAGCGCGTGGGCCTGCACGCTCAGGCCGCGCAGGGCCAGGCCGCGGCCGACCCGGTCCCCCGCCTCCCCCGCCAGCTCGGCGCTGGTGAGGTAGAGGCGCTGGGCGGCGGCGTGCCGGTTCATGTCGAAGTGGGTGAAGGCGCAGAGATAGGTGAGGCGGGAGGCGACCGTGAGCAGTTCGCGCCGGACGGCCGGTCTCATGTCGTGCTTCAGCCAGGGGAGGACCGTGGCGGCCAGATACTGCCGCAGGGGCTCGTACACCGGCCCGCCCCCCAGGACCGCGTCCTCGCGGGAGAAGAGCGCCAGCAGTTCCTGCGCGGACGCCACATGGGCAGCGTTCACCCGCCCGGACGGAAGGGAGGGGTGTGTGGTGTGCGTCGTAAGCACGGGTGGGGCGTTCCTCGGGAACGGCGGGCCGTGCGCCCCCGCCGGCGCCCCGGACACTCCTGGCCGCGACGCGTGCGGCTTCGCCTGCGGCCCGTACGGCTGCGTCAGCGGTCCGCACGGGAGCGTCAGCGCGGCCAGCGAGTAGGCGCCGGCCAGGGTGACCCGGCGTCGGCCGGTCGTCCGCAGCGCCTCGTCCAGGCTCTCCACCGCGTCCCGTTCGCCCTGCGCCGTGCCGCGCCCGGGGCCGAACCCGGCGTCCCTCTCCCGCACCGGGCGGCCCAGACCGCGCGAGAGGGCCTCCGCGACCAGGGCGGGTGCGGGGCGGCGGGGGCGGCTGCCGGCCAGCCAGTGCGCCACCGCCGTGCGGTCGTAGGACAGGGGCGTCCCCTGCGCCGCGCCCAGGGCGTTGACCTCGCGGGCCAGGCGCGCACCGCTCCACCCCGCCTCCGTCAGGAGGAGCCGCAGGGCCTGGTTCGGGGTACGGCGGGCCCGGCCGGCTCCCGTACGGCCCGCTCTCCTTCCCATCACCCTCTCCCCCGTTTCTCCCTCTCCCCCTCGGTCCACTCCGTTCCCCCTTCTCCCTCTGGTTCGCGCCGCCGTTCAACATGCTTGCGTGTTCAACATGTCTGGAACCGGCCCACGGCGGTACCGGCCCGCATCCCGCACAGACTCAGAGTGAAGGCCCTCCCCCGGGCTCCCACAGTGCGCACGGCGTAGCGCGCCCCCCGCATGGCCTGCGCCCCCGCGCTCCCCCCCGACTGAGGAACATCATGTGCCCCGGTTCTGTCCCCCCGCCCGGTCCCGGAAGTCCCGCAGCCCCCGGAGACACCGTCACCCCGGCGGCTCCCGCAGCCCCCGGAGACCTCGTCCCTCCGGCAGCCCCCGAAAGCCCTGTAGTCCTCGAAAGCTCCGCGCGTCCGCTGTTCCTCTGGCGGCGGCCCGTCCATCTCTTCCCCGGCCAGGGCGACTTCTCCGTCAGCACCCTGGTCGCCTCGGCCCACACCCACCCCGGCCTGCGCAAGGCCGTCCGTGAGGTCTTCGAGCAGGTCGACACCGTGACCGCCGAACGCGGGCTGCCCCGGCTCGGGCCCTGGCTGCTGGGGCCCGAGCCGCCCAGCGGGCGCGCCCTCGCGAGCGCCACCACCGGGACCACCCAACTGGCCCTGTTCGGGGCGTCGACCGCCGTGCACCGGGCGCTGAGCGAGGCGTACGGGGTGCCCGCGGCAGCCGTCGGGGTGAGCTTCGGCGAACTCGCCGCGCTCACGGCCGCCGGAGTCTTCACCGTGGCGGACGGCGCACGCGCCGCGCACGATCTCGCCCTGGCGCTCACCTTCTGCCCCGGCGCACTGACCGCGCTCGCCTGCCCGGAGCGGTCGGCGCACGCACTGCTGGAGGAGGCGGGGGTGGCGGGGACGGGAGCGGCGGACACCGTCGTGGCCGTGGTCAACGACGAGCGGTCCGTGGTGGTCTCCGGGCCGGTGGCGGCGCTGGCCCTGGTCGAGAAGGCGGCAGCGGACCGGCGGGTGGCGGCGGTACGGCTCAGGCTGCCGTTCTCTTCCCACCACCCGGCCCTGGGCCACGCGGCCCGGGAGTTCGCCACCGCCGTACGCGCCTATCCGCGCGCCGCCGCCCGGTTCCCGGTCCACTCGGCCGTGGCGGGCCGCCGGTACGGGCCCGCCGACGACCTGGCCGCCCGGCTGGCCGACTGCCTGGTGCGGCCGGCCTCGGTGCCGCCCGTGCTGCGTCAGGTGCTGGCGTACCGGCCAGGGGTGCTCTTCGAGGCCGGTACGGGAAGCGCCCTGGCCTCCAGTGCCCGCACCGTGCTCGCCGCCGACATCGACCCGGCGCCTCCCGTCCACGCTCCGCTCGCGGACACCGCGTTCCCGTGGTGAACCGGCGCCTGCCGGCGCCTTCCTCCGCGACTCGCCTGCCCCCCCTTTCGCGAGCCATCCACCAACCCCTCCTCCACAAGGAGAACGTATGACGACCCTCGCCCCCACCCTCTCCGGGAACGCCCGTGCCGAGATGCTCCGGCTCCTCCACGGCCCCTGCGACCCTGCCGCCCTCGCCGCCCTCGCCTCGCTCCGCGAGGCCCTCGCGGACGGTGACTCCGGGCCGGTCCACGGCCCCGGCCGAGGGGTCGCTCTGCTGGGCCGACTGCGGTCGCTGGCCGACGCGTTGCCGCCCGGGGACGGAATACTCGACGACCCGGCACGGCTCGCCGCCGTCCACGCACATGCCGCCGCCGCCGACCCGTCCCTCTGCCTGGCGGGGCTCGTCCACCATCTGCTCTGCCTGGGCTCCCTCACCGAACTCTCGGACGATCAGAACGGGCTGGAGCCCCGGCTGTCGGCCCTGCGGGAAGGCCGGGCCAAGGGCGTCTACCTGATCACCGAGGTCGGGCAGGCCAACAGCCACCTCGACACCGGCACCCGCGCCGACTTCGACCCGGCCGACGGCTCGTTCGTCCTGCACACCCCCGGGCCGGGCGCCGCCAAGTTCGGGAGCGCCGGTACGCGAGGCGTCGAGCAGACGGGCGTGGTCCTGGCCCGGCTCTTCGTGGGCGGGGCCGACCGCGGGGTCTTCGCCTTCATGGTCGGCCTGACCGACGAGCAAGGGCCGCTTCCCGGAGTCGAGTTGTCGGACCCGATCGCGCTGGACGCCCTGCCGCTGGACTACGTGCAGGTGCGGTTCCACCGCGTCCGGGTGGCAGCCGCCCACTGGCTCTCCGACGGGGCCCGGATCGCCCCCGGCGGTGAAAGCAGTGGCACGGCGGCGATGTTCCACGACCCCGCCGGGTCCCCGGAGCAGCGCCTCCAGCGCACCCTGCGCGTGGGCCAGGGGCTGTGGGCGGCCATGCCCGCCGTCGCCGCCGCCACCTCCCGGCACACCGCCGTCCAGGCCGTCCACTACGCCCGGACGCGGCGTACGCAGAGCAGGCTCGCCCCCGGGGTGCCGCTGCTCGCCTACCGGAGCCAGCAGACCGTGGTGCTCGGCGCGCTGGCCGACGCCTTCGCCCTGACGTGCGCAGCCGACGGCGCCCTGGCCCTACGGACCGGGGTCCGGGCCGCCGTACCGGCCGGCCCGGAGCGCGAGGAGGCCATGGGGTTCACGCCCTGGGCGGCCGTCAGCCGGCCGCTCGCCGCCTACAAGGCCGTGACCGTCCGGATGGCCGCCCGGCTCACCGCCGAGTGCCAGCACCGGTGCGGCTTCTCCGGCCAGTTGACCTCCAACCGCCTTGCCGGATACCGGGACTTCCACCACGCCTTCGACACGGCGGGCGGCGACAGCCAGCTGATCTTCTACGACATAGGCCGCTCCCTCGTGGAGGAGGGGCTCGGCCGGGAGCCGGAGCTGCGGGAGCCCCTGGAGCCCACCTCCCCGTACTGGTGGCCCGCCCTTCTTCGACGCCATAAGGCGGCTCTCGTGAGGGAGTTGCTGTGGCTCGGCGGGGCCGACGCGTCCCGGGACCCGTTCGAGCGGTGGAACCCGCTGCTGGAGCGGGCCGGGCTGCTGGGCGAGGCGCACGCCACGCTGCTCATGGCCGATGACGTCGTCCGGGTCCTGGACGGGCTCCGCGACCCCGGTCTCGAACGGGCTCTGACTCCGCTGGCCGCCCTGCACGGCGCGCTCTCCGCCCGCCGCTGGGCCGGTTCGCTGCTCACCCTCGGCCCCTTGGAGGCAGCGGAGTCCGCGACTCTGTCCGCTGCCGTCGACCGGCTGTGCGATGCGGTGCTGGAGCAACTGCCGCTGCTGCTTGAACTGTTCGGGGATCCGGAGGACCACCGTGTCCAAGGCGCCACGCTCACCTGGACGCGCGGGGCCGCCTCATGACCGCCGTCCGCCGCATCGGAGTCCTCGGCCTCGGCACCCACCTCCCGGCCGGCGTCCGGGGCAACGAGGAGGTGGCCCGCGACACCGGGGTGACCGCCCAGTGGATCGGGGAGCGTACCGGCGTCCTGACCCGCCATGTCGCCGGCCCCGACGAGGCGGCTTCCGATCTCGCCGCCCACGCCGTCCGCTCGGCGGTCACGGCGGCGGGCGTCGACATCGCGGACGTCGGGCTGCTGGTCTGCGCCACCTCCACCCCCGACGAGCTGGGACCCTCCACCGCCTGCCGGGTCCAGGCCCTCGTGGGCGCCCACCGGGCCGTCGCGCTGGACGTCGGCGCGGCCTGCTCGGGCTGGCTCTTCGCCGCCAAGGTGGCCTACGACTGGCTGCGCGGGTCCGAGCGGGACGGCTGCGCGGTGGTCGTCGGCGTGGAGGCGTATTCCAAGTTCCTCGACCCCACCGACCGGGGCACCTCCGTCCTCTTCGCCGACGGGGCGGCGGCCACCGTCCTGGGGCCGGTGGCCGAGGAGCACGGGTTCGCGGACTTCCGGCTCGGCTCCGACGGGACGCAGGCCGGGCTCGTCCTGATCCCCGGCGGCGGCAGCCGGCTGCCCGCCGCCCCGGCCACACTCGCCGCCGGGAGCCACCGCATCCACATGGACGGGCGGAGCGTCAGCCGGTTCATCACCGACGTGCTGCCCCGGCTGATCACCGAGGCCCTGGACCGGGCCGGGCTCGGCGTTGAGGACATCGCGTCCTTCGTCTGCCACCAACCCAACCCCGTACTGCTGCGGCGGCTCGGCGGCGAACTCGGCATCCCGCCGGAGCGGCTGGTCGTCGTCGGTGACGAGGTCGGCAACATCGGGGCCGCCAGCGCCGCCTACGCGCTCGCCGCCGCTGCCGCCCGGCACGGGCTGCGCCCCGGGGACCGGGTGCTGCTGACCGTCTTCGGCGCCGGGATGACCTGGGGCAGCGCGCTCCTCACCTGGAGCGGGGCCGACGCCCTGATGCCCGTACCTGCCGCCGCCTCCGACCGATCCGCACCCCGACCCCGTACGCCGGAAAGGAACCTGTCATGAACGCTCTCGACCTCTTCCGCCTCGACGGTGCCCGCGCCCTGGTCACCGGCGGCTCCCGGGGCATCGGCCGGGCCGTCGCCGAAGCGCTCGCCGACGCCGGGTGCGACCTGGCCGTGACCGCCCGCACCCTGCCCGCGCTGGACGCCACCGTGCGGGCGGTGGCGGAGCGGGGGCGCAAGGCCGTGGCGCTCGACGGGGACCTGGCGGAGCCGGGGGTGGCGGCGACGCTCGTCGACCGGGCCGCCGCCGCGCTCGGCGGACTCGACGTCGTCGTGCACAACGCGGGGACCCTGCCCACAGCCGGGGACGGCAGCCCGCTGCTGGTGCCGCTCCAGCACGCCGAGCAGCGGGACTGGGAGACCGTCGTCTCGGTCAACCTCAACGCCACGGCCGCCGTCTGCCGGGCCGCCCACCCGTATCTGGTGGAGTCGGAGCGGGCCAGCCTGGTGCTGATGTCGTCGATCGCCGGAATCGTCGGCACCCCGATGATGGAGGCGTACGCGGCGACGAAGGCGGCCCAGTTGTCGCTGGCGCGGAGTCTGGCGGTCGGCTGGGCCCGGAGCGGGGTGCGGGTCAACGCGCTCTGCCCAGGGTGGACACGTACGGACATGACCGCGTTCGCCAGCGAGGCCGACGCCCTGTCGGAGTGGCTCACCAGCCATGTGCCGCTGGGACGTTGGGCCACGGTGGACGAGGTGGTCGGGGCGACGCTCTTCCTCGCCTCCCCCGCCTCCTCGTTCGTCACCGGGCACGCGCTGGTCGTCGACGGTGGCCTTGCCGTACCCGACGGTGGGCTGGCCGGGCACCCGAAGCCGCCCTCCCCCTTCGCGGCAGCGGTCTGAAGATGCCGCCCGACGACACCACTGCCGTCATCTCCGGCATCGGCTCCTGCCTCCCGCCGCGCGTGGTCGACAACGACGCCGTCATCGCGCGCGGCGCGCTGCTCACCGACCCCGGCTGGATCCGGGCCCGTACCGGCATCGAGCGCCGCCGCCACGTCTCCCACGGCACCAGCACCGGCGACCTGGCGGTCGGCGCGGGCCGGGCGGCGCTCGCGTCCGGAGGCGGCGTCCGCCCGGACCTCGTCCTGCTCGCAACCTCCACCCCCGACCACCCGTGTCCGGCCACCGCCCCGGAGGTGGCCCACCGGCTCGGGCTCGGGACGGTGGGCGCGTTCGACGTGTCGGCGGTCTGCTCGGGGTTCCTGTACGCCCTGGCCGTCGCGGCGGGGCTCGTACGGGGCGGGGTCTGCGGTGCGCCCCTGGTCATCGCGGCCGAGACCTACACCGCGATCGTCGACCCCGCAGACCGGACCACCGCCCCGATCTTCGGCGACGGGGCCGGGGCCGTGCTCCTGCGGCCCGGCGGGCGGGACGAGCCCGGGGCCGTCCTCGCCACCGACCTCGGCTCGGACGGCACCGGGCGGGGCGCGATCACGATCCCGGGCGGCGGCGCCCGACACCCACGCCGGCTGCCGCCGCCCGGCCCGGACGCACACTTCTTCCGTATGGAGGGCCGTGCCGTCTACGCCCACGCCGTACGCCGGATGACCCGGTCCTCCGAGGCCGTGCTGCGGCGGGCGGGCTGGGCGGCCCCTTCCGTACGGGCGTTCATCGGCCACCAGGCCAACCAGCGGATCCTGGACTCGGTCGGCGACCGGCTGGGCATCGCGCCCGCCCACCGGTACGGCAACATCCGCGAGCTGGGCAACACCGCTGCCGCCTCCGTCCCCCTGGTGCTGGCCGACCCGGCCGTGCACCGGGCGGTGGTGCCCGGCAAGCGCACCCTGCTCACCGCGTTCGGCGGCGGCTTCACCTGGGCGTCCACCGCCCTGACCTGGCCCGACGTCACGCCGCTGGCCGAGGAACCGGACGCCGCCCCTGCCTCCGCATCCGCCCCTGCCGCTTCCCCCGCGTTCGTACCGTCATCACCCCTGTGAGGAGCCCCCGATGGAACACGTCTACACCCACCTCGTGACCCTGCTCACCGACAAGTTCGAGGTCGCCGCCGATCTCATACGCCCCGACGCCACCCTCGGCGACCTGGAGCTGGACTCCCTGGCCGTGGTGGAGCTGTACGTCACCCTCCAGGAGGAGTGGGACGTCCCGCTCGGCGACTCCGAGGCCTCCGCCGAGCTGACCGTGGACGAGGTGGCCCGTTCGGTGACGGCTCTGCTCGATTCGGCCACAGCCGCGAGCACCACCACGAGCACGGCGAACGGCACACCGTGAGCGACGACATCGCCGTCACCGGCATCGGGCTGGTGACACCCGGCGGCACCGGCACCGAGGCCACCTGGGAGACGGTGTGCGCCGGGCGGGCGACCGCGCGTGTCGATCCCGTGCTCACGGAATCGGGTGCGCCGGTGCGGCTCGCCTGCCGAGTGGCGCCTCCGGCGGAGGAAGGGGTACGGGGGCGGCTGTGGCGGTTCGACCCCGCCA
This sequence comes from Streptomyces sp. YPW6, assembly GCF_018866325.1. NCBI lineage: Bacteria > Bacillati > Actinomycetota > Actinomycetes > Kitasatosporales > Streptomycetaceae > Streptomyces > Streptomyces sp. YPW6. The sequence continues at coordinate 5,195,402 of NZ_CP076457.1, read as the reverse complement.
CACGGTTCCTGCTCACCGCCGCCCGCGAGGCCCTCGCCTCCGCCGGGCTGGAGCCGGGGCGGTGGGACCCCGCGCGGGTCGCGGTGGTCGTGGGGACGGCGGCGGGCGGGGTCGCCACGCTGGAGGCGCAGCACCGCAAGCTGCTCGCCTCCGGCCCCCGCGCGCTCTCCCCCATGACGCTCCCGGCCTTCCTGCCGAACATGGCCGCCGGTCAGCTCGCCCTCGAACTCGGCGCCACCGGGTCCGCGTTGCAGACCTCCACGGCCTGCGCCTCCGGGGCGACGGCGATCATCACGGCGGCGCTGCTGTTACGGGCCGGGGTGTGCGATGTCGCCGTGGCGGGTGGTACGGATGCCATGGCCACGCCCCTGTGCGCCTCGGCCTTCGCCAAGCTGGGCGCGCTGTCGCGGCGGGAGGACGATCCGGGTGGCGCCTCGCGCCCGTTCGACCGGGACCGGGACGGGTTCGTCCTGAGCGAGGGGTGCGGGGTGCTCGTCCTGGAACGTACCGGCCGTACGGACCGGCCCCTGGCGTTCCTGGCCGGCTTCGGGGCCACCGGCGACGCCCACCACGCCACCGCCCCGCACCCGAAAGGCGCCGGCCTGCGGGCGGCGACGGCCCTGGCGCTGGCCGGGGCGGGCCGCACGCCGGGCGAGGTCGACCACATCAACGCGCACGGCACCTCCACCGCGCTCAACGACGCCGTGGAGGCCACGGCGATCCGCGAGCTGTACGAAACAGGCGGCGACGGCCCCGGCCCCGCCCCCGAAGGCCCCTCGATCACCTCGGCCAAAGGGGTCCTCGGGCACACCATGGGCGCGGCCGGGGCGATCGAGGCGGCGCTCACCGTGCTGACCGTCGTCCACGGGACCGTACCGCCCACCGCCGGGTTCACTGCCCCGGACGAGGCCACGGCGGGCATCGATCTCGTCCACGGGGCCGCCCGGCCGCAGCGCGTGCGGCTCGCGCTCAGCCACTCGCTCGGCTTCGGCGGGCACAACACGGTGCTGGCGTTCACAGCCGTCTGACACGGGCCGGGGGGAGGCCACTCCTTCGCGCGCGTGTCGCACCCGGTTCTCTCCCCACCCCTTGACCGAAAGTTACTTCCCCTATATCCGTATCATCTTGGAAGTTTCTTTCAGTCAAGGAAGGAGCTAACACGTGCCCCACCCCATCTCACGACGCACCCTCCTCACCGTCACCGCCGCCGCCACGGTGGCCGCGGCCACCGGTGCCCTGGCCTCCGCAGGCCCCGCCTCCGCACAAGCCGCTTCCGGACGCCACCCCGCGGCCGGCCGCCACGACGCCGCCACCGACCGCCGGCTGCGGCGGATCATCGCCGGAATGAGCCTGGAGGAGAAGGTCGGCCAGCTCTTCGTGATGCGGGTCTACGGGCACTCCGCCACCGACCCCGACCAGGCCGACGTCGACGCGAACCTCAGGGAGATCGGGGTCCGTACGGCGGCCGAGCTGATCTCCACGTACCACGTCGGCGGCATCATCTACTTCACCTGGGCGCACAACACCCGCGACCCGCACCAGATCGCCGACCTCTCCAACGGCATCCAGCGCGCCGCGCTCGCCGGGCGCCCCCGGGTGCCGCTGCTCGTCTCCACCGACCAGGAGCACGGCATCGTCTGCCGGGTCGGCGAACCCGCCACGCTGCTGCCGGGCGCGATGGCCCTCGGCGCGGGCGGCTCGCGCTCCGACACCCGGCGGGCGGCCTGGATCGCGGGCACGGAGCTGGCCGCGCTCGGCATCAACCAGAACTACGCGCCGGACGCCGACGTCAACGTCAACCCGGCCAACCCGGTCATCGGCGTACGGTCCTTCGGCTCCGACCCCGACGCGGTGGCCGGCCTGGTCGCGGCGCAGGTGAAGGGCTACCAGGGCGCGGGCGTCGCGTCGACCGCCAAGCACTTCCCGGGCCACGGCGACACGAACACCGACAGCCACACCGGGCTGCCCGTCATCCACCACACCCGTGCCCAGTGGGAGGAGCTGGACGCCCCGCCGTTCCGCGCCGCGATCCGGGCCGGGATCCACTCGGTCATGACCGCGCACATCGTGGTCCCCGCACTCGACCCGTCCGAGGACCCGGCCACGCTCTCCCGGCCGATCCTCACCGGCATCCTCCGCGAGGAGCTGGGCTACGACGGGGTGGTGGTCACCGACTCGCTCGGCATGGAGGGGGTGCGCACGAAGTACGGCGACGACCGCGTTCCGGTCCTCGCACTGCTGGCGGGCGTGGACCAGCTGCTCAACCCGCCGAACCTCTCCGTCGCCTGGAACGCCGTCCTGGAGGCGGTCCGCGGCGGCGAGATCGGCGAGGCGCGCATCGAGGAATCGGTCCTGCGGATCCTGCGGCTGAAGAGCCGGCTCGGCCTGTTCCAGGAACCGTTCGTGAGCCACCGGGGCGTCGAGCGCACGGTGGGCAGCCGCGCCCACCGGGCCACCGCCGACCGGATCGCCGAGCGCACGACGACCCTGCTGGCCGACCCGGGCTCGCTGCTGCCGCTCTCCCGGCGCAGCCACCGGAATCTGCTGGTGGTGGGGGCCGATCCGGCCTCCCCCTCCGGGACGACGGGCCCGCCGACCGGCACCCTGGCCGACACCTTCGGGGAACTCGGCTTCACCGCACAGGCGTTGTCCACGGGAACGGCTCCGAGCCGGGCGAAGATCGACGAAGCCGTCGCCGCCGCCGAGGGCATGGACGCGGTGGTCGTGGCGACGTACAACGTGACGGCGAGCAGCTCGCAACGCACGCTGGTGGCCGCGCTCGTGGCGACCGGGGTCCCCGTCGTCACCGTCGCGATCCGCAACCCGTACGACGTGGCGCACCTCACCGGGACCGGTGTCGCGGCGAGTCTGGCCGCGTACTCCTGGACCGATGTCGAACTGCGCGCCGCGGCCCGGGTGATCGCGGGCCACGCGGAGCCGGAGGGCACCCTGCCGGTCCCGGTGCAGCGGGCGGACGACCCGACGCGGGTGCTGTACCCGGTGGGACACGGACTGTCGTACTAGCCCTACGGCGGCCGGACGGCCCCGGCCTCCGGTCATCGGCGCAAAGCACCCCCGCACCTGGCGTGGCCCCCGCTCCGGAGGGCCACGCCGGGTGTACGTCTTCGGTGACGTATTGGGGGGTTTCATGGATGAACGCACGTCCTCGGGGGCCCGGACCAGGCGGCCCGCCCCGTTACCGGCCCGCGTCGCGGACCCGGTCCCGTCCGCCGTGCCGGCCCGCGCCGCTCCGACGGCCCGTGCGGTCCCTCCGGCCCGCCCCGCCCCGCCGGCCCGCCCCGCCCCGCCGGTCCGCGCGGTCCCCGCGGCCCGGGTGCTCCTGGCCGTCGCCGCCGTCGTGGTCGCGCTCGTGCTGACGGCCTGTGAGGCCCCGGGCCGTGCGGTCACCGACGACCGGGGGCCCGTCCCCGCCCCGCCCGGCCCGTCCCCGTACGGAGTGGTGTTCCTCGGCCCCGGGGACTGCAGTTCGCGGGGCCCGGTGATCCGGGAGGTGTTCTGCCGCAGCGAGAAGGCCGCGGCCACCGTCCTCACCCGGCATCTGGGCACCCCGTCGTCGGGCCCGCCGTGCCCGGACGCCACCGACTTCGTCCTGCACATCTCCGAGACGGGCACCGGGGCCCGCTCCCGCCTCACCACCGGCTACGCCTGCATGCGCAACCTGGAGCCCCCGCACCCGGGCGACCCGGGGCAGGGCGGCGGGCCGCTGACCGTCGTCGGCGACTGCGTCACCGCCTCCCGCGCGGGCGAGGTCACCGAGACCGCCTGTGCCGACGCGGGGGGCCGCGCCCCGCGCTACCGGGTGGAGTCGGCGGTGCGGCGGCGGGCCCAGTGCCCGGACGACACGGACCTGTTCGTCTCCCTGCGCGGGGAGCGCCCGGTGGGCTGCGCCCGGCGGTCCACCGGCTGGTGACGGTGGCCGACGGACGCAGCCCGGCCCGGACGGCCGTGTGCGGCTACGGGCGGGCGGCTACGGGCGCAGCGTGGCCCCGTCGCGCCCGACCTCGCCGTTGCGCTGGTCCAGCCGGGTGTCGAACTTCGCCAGCGGCTTCGCCTTCGCCGGGTCGTCCTCGACGGCCGCCGGGGCGACGCCGGCCCAGCGCAGGATGTCGGCGGTGGCCTTCGCCCTCTGGGCCTCGGGGAGACCGGAGACCTTGGCGCCGTGGTTGCCGCCGGGGACGGTGTAGACCGCGCTGTCCCTGGCACCCCGGCCGAGGCGGAACGGCTCCGCGCTCCACGGGTCGTTCTCGCCGTTGACGTACATCATCCGCCGGGCGTTGCGCTTGACCCAGCGGTCGATGTCCCGCATGGCGCCCCGGTCGAAGGTCATCGGGATGGAGCGGGGCACGAAGGTGCGCGGGGGCTGGTAGCCGTAGCGGCTCAGCTTGCCGAGCCAGGGCTGCTTGATGTCCGGCGAACCGAGCTGGGTGCCCGCCTGGTAGTAGTACGGGGTGTACCGCTCCAGGCCCTGGTCGACGTAGGCGGAGAAGCCGGAGATGGCGTCGACGGAGTTCCAGATGTCGTCGTCCGTGGCCTTCTTGGCGTCGGCCGGGATGTCCACGCAGTCGGCGACCAGGCTGTACTGCCAGAACGCCCACACGTAGTCCATGACCGTGGCCTCGTAGGCGCGGTCCAGGGAGCCGACGGTGTTGAAGGTCCAGCCGTTGGCGGCGGCCTGCTCCTTGTACTTCTTCTGGAGCGGGGCCCGCCGGATGAGCGCCTCGCGCTGCACCCCGGCCAGCTTGTCGCGGCACTCCTCGGTGCCGACGGTGCGGAAGAACCGGTCGTACGCCGAGTCCTCCTTGTCCTTGACGTCGTTGGGCGCGACGTAGGCGACGACGCCGTCCATGTCCTTCGGGTAGAAGCGCTCGAAGTAGGTGGCGGTCATGCCGCCCTTGGACCCGCCGGTGGCCAGCCACTTCCTGTCGTAGATCTTCTTCAGCGCGGTGAACACCCGGTGCTGGTCGCTGGCGGCCTGCCAGATGTCCAGCTTGGACCAGTCGGCCGGGGCGGGGCGGGACGGGGTGAAGAAGCGGTACTCCAGGGAGACCTGGTTGCCGTCGACGATCTGCGTCGGCTCGCTGCGGCTGGGGTTGGTCGAGACGTTGTAGCCGCTGGTGAAGAAGACCGTCGGGCGGCTCACGTCCTTGTGCAGCAGGGTCAGGCGCTGCTGGAACGTGCCCTTGGACGGGCGCCGGTGGTCGACCGGCTGGGTGTAGTTGAGGACGAAGTAGCGGTACCCCGCGTACGGCTTCTCCTCGATCAGGCTCATGCCCGGGATCGCCAGGATGCGGTTCCTGATGTCCTCGGTGCTCGCTTCGCCGCCGACGGCAGTTCCGCTGCTCCGCGTCGCGGCCGGCTCAGCGGCGGTGGCCGCACCGGCCGAGGCCCCCGTGGCTCCGACCGTGCCTATGAGCACGGCGAGCGAGAGAACCCCTGTGAGTGACTTGCGCATGCACGCTCCCCTTGATTCACGACAGTCGCCGTGAACTTATCGGGGGCAACACACGCCACGCCAGACCCGGTTGTGCGTGTCAGCACGGGATGTCAGCAGAGGATCCATCCGGTGGAGACGGACTTCCCGCCGATCGCGCCCGTGGCCCGGACGCAGCGGTTCAGCGCGTTGACCGTGACCGGGCCCGCCATCCTCGTGTACGAGCCCTTGTCGGAGACCGCGCGCCCGCCGCGCGCCTGGAGCGTGACGCTCATCGTCCGCCGCTTGCCGGGCTTCTTGGCGACGGTCACCGCACAGGCGTGGGCGCGGGTCTTGTAGACGCGCAGTTCTCCCGTGGAGAACGCGACCGTCTTCGCCGGGCGGCCGGAGCAGCCGGAGGCGGCCTGGGCGGTGCCGGGGGCGGCGAGGAGCGGGACGAGCCCGCCCAGCAGGGGCAGGACGAGGAGGCCGACGAGCGGCAGCCGCCGGCGCCGCGTCCGTATCGCCTCTCCGGCCGCTCGCCCGGCCCCGTCCGGCCCCGCAGTCCTGTCGAACACGTTCGCCCCCACCTGACCTCTGTACGCCCTGCGTCCCTGGCTACGACGCAGCAGGCGCCCGCGGGGTTGCACGGGCGCGTCAGGCCGCGGCCACAGGCCACCCGGGGCCGGGCCTGGGGACAGCCAGCCCCGGGTCGCCCGGAGCGGGCCCTCAGACGGCCGCCGGCTCGTCCTCCCCTATGCCCTCGCCTATGAACGTGCGCCACAGCCGGGCGTACAGCCCGTCCAGGGCGAGCAGCTCGTCGTGCGTCCCGTCCTCGGCGACGCGCCCGTGGTCCATCACCACGACCCGGTCGGCGCGGGCGGCCGTCGTCAGCCGGTGGGCGACCACCAGCGTGGTCCGGCGGCCGGTGAGCCGGTCGGTCGCCTGGTTCACGAGCGCCTCGGTGGCGAGGTCGAGAGCGGCGGTGGCCTCGTCCAGGAGCAGGACGTCCGGGTCGACCAGCTCGGCGCGGGCCAGGGCGATCAGCTGGCGCTGACCGGCGGAGAGGTTGCGGCCGCGCTCGGCGACCTCGTGGAGGTAGCCGCCCTCCAGCGTGGCGATCATCTCGTGCGCGCCCACCGCGCGGGCCGCGGCCTCCACCGAGGCGTCGGTGGCGTCGGGCAGCCCGTAGGCGATGGCGTCGCGGACCGTCCCGGCGAAGAGGTACGCCTCCTGCGGGACGACGCCGAGGCGGTGCCGGTAGGCGGTCAGGCCGAGCTCGCGGAGGTCGGTGCCGTCGGCGGTGACCCGGCCGTCGGTCGGGTCGTAGAACCGGGCGACCAGCTTGACCAGCGTCGACTTCCCGGCCCCCGTCTCCCCGACGAAGGCGACGGTCTGCCCGGCCGGGATGTGCAGGTCGATCCCGGTGAGGGCCTCCTCCTCGCCCCCGTACGCGAAGGAGACGTCCTCGAACGCGATCTCGCCGCGCAGCGAGAGCACGTCGAGCGGCTCGTCCGGATCGGCGGTCGAGGTGGGCTCGCGCAGCAGCTCCTGGATGCGGCCGAGGGAGACGGTGGCCTGCTGGTAGCCGTCGAAGACCTGGGAGAGCTGCTGGACGGGGGCGAAGAACAGGTCGATGTAGAGGAGGTAGGCGACCAGCGCGCCGACGGTCAGCGTGCCGTCGTCGATCCGGCCCGCGCCCACGATCATCACCGCGGCGGCGGCGACGGAGGCCAGCAGCTGGACGAAGGGGAAGTAGACGGAGATCAGCCACTGGCCGCGTACCCGGGCCTGCCGGTAGCTGTCGCTGCGCTCGGCGTAGCGGGCGGCCCCGTCGTGCTCGCGGCCGAAGGCCTGGACGATCCTGAGACCGGCGACGGACTCCTGGAGGTCGGCGTTGACGGCGCTGATGCGGGTCCGGGCCAGTTCGTACGCCTTGACGCTGCTGCGCCGGAAGAAGACGGTGCCGATGATCAGCACGGGCAGGGTGGCGAAGACGACCAGGGCGAGCTGGATGTCCAGGACGAGCAGCGCGACCATGATCCCGAAGAAGGTGACCACGGAGACGAACGCGGTGACGAGACCGGTCTGGAGGAACGTGGAGAGGGCGTCCACGTCCGTCGTCATCCGGGTCATGATCCGGCCGGTCAGCTCGCGCTCGTAGTAGTCCAGGCCCAGGCGCTGGAGCTGGGCGAAGATCTTCAGCCGGAGCGAGTAGAGCATCCGCTCACCGGTCCGGCCCGTCATCCGGGTCTCGCCGATCTGGGCGGCCCACTGGACGAGGACGACGACCAGCGCGAGGGCGGAGGCGGCCCACACCGCGCCGATGGAGATCCGGCTGACGCCCTCGTCGATGCCGTGCCGGATGAGGACCGGGAGCAGCAGGCCCATCCCGGCGTCGACGGCGACGAGCCCGAAGCTGAGGAGCAGGACCGCTCCGAAGCCGCGCAGCAGCCGGCGCAGCCCGTAGGACTCCTCCGGCCGCGCGGCGGCGGTCTCGTCGATCTCGGGGGTGTCGGTGGCGGGTGGCAGCGCCTCCACCTGGGCGAGGAGTTCGGGGGTGGCGGGCGTGCCGGCCACGGTGGTGTCCCGCTCCTCCTCCCGGCGGATCCACAGCTCGGGGGTGATGCCGCGCTCCGCGTCGAACTCGGCGTCCAGCTCCTCCAGGAGTGCGCGGTCGTCCTCGGGGGCGGCCTCGGGGCTCGGCGGCCGGTGGCCGGGCGAGGTGGCGCCCAGCTCGTCGGGGTCGGTGAGGAGGCGGCGGTAGAGGGCGGAGGTGCGCTCCAGCTCCGCGTGGGTGCCGACCGCGGCGACCTTCCCGCCGTCGAGGACGGCGATGCGGTCGGCGAGCTGGAGGGTGGAGCGGCGGTGGGCGATGAGGAGGGTGGTCCGCCCCGCCATGACCTGCTTGAGCGCCTCGTGGATCTCGTGCTCGACCCGGGCGTCGACGGCGGAGGTCGCGTCGTCGAGGAGGAGGAGCCGGGGGTCGGTGAGGATGGCGCGGGCGAGGGCGACGCGCTGGCGCTGGCCGCCGGAGAGGGTGAGCCCGTGCTCGCCGACGGTGGTGTCGTAGCCGTTCGGCAGGTCGGAGATGAACCCGTGGGCCTGGGCGGCGCGGGCGGCCGTCTCGATCTGCTCCTGGGTGGCGTCGGGGAGGCCGTAGGCGATGTTGGCGCGGACGGTGTCGGAGAAGAGGAAGCTGTCCTCGGGGACGAGCCCGATGGCGGCGCGCAGGGAGGCCTGGGTCAGCTCGCGGACGTCGTGGCCGCCGATGAGGACGGCCCCGTGGGAGACGTCGTAGAAGCGGGGCAGCAGGAGCGAGACGGTGGACTTGCCGCTGCCGGAGGCGCCGACGAGGGCGACGGTCTCGCCGGGTTCGACGGTGAGCGAGAACCCGTCGAGCACCGGGCGGTCCGCGGCGCCGCTGCCGCGATCCGCGTCCGCGTCCGAGCGGAGCGGGCCGTATCCGAACCGTACGTCGTCGAACTCGATCCCGGCCGGGGCGTCGGCGGGCAGTTCCTTGGTGCCGTCCCGCAGGGAGGGTTCGGTGTCGATCAGCTCCAGGACGCGCTCCACACCGGCGCGGGCCTGCTGGCCGACGGTGAGGACCATGGCGAGCATCCGGACGGGCCCGACGAGCTGGGCGAGGTAGGTGGAGAAGGCGACGAACGTGCCGAGGGTGATCTCGCCCCGGGTGGCCAGCCAGCCGCCGAGCGCGAGCATGGCGACCTGGCCGAGGGCGGGCACGGCCTGGAGGGCGGGGGTGTAGCGGGAGTTCATCCGGATGGTGCGCAGCCGCCCGGCGAAGAGCCGCCTGCTGACCTCGCGGAGCTTCCCGGTCTCCTGGTCCTCCTGCCCGAACCCCTTGACGACCCGGACGCCGGAGACGGCCCCGTCGACGACTCCGGCGACGGCGGCGGCCTGGCTCTGGGCGTACCAGGTGGCCGGGAAGAGCCGGGTCCTGGAGCGGCGGGCGATGAACCAGAGCGCGGGGGCCACGGCGAGGGCGACGAGGGTGAGCGGGAGGGAGAGCCACGCCATGATCACCAGGGAGATGAGGAAGAGCAGCACGTTCCCGATGGTCATCGGGAGCATGAACAGCAGCCCCTGGATCAGCTGGAGGTCACTGGTGGCCCGGCCGACGACCTGCCCGGTGGACAGCTCGTCCTGGCGTCTCCCGTCGAGCCGGGTGATCGTCGCGTACATGTCCGTACGCAGGTCGTGCTGGACGTCCAGGGCCAGTCGGCCGCCGTAGTAGCGGCGGATGTAGGTGGCGATGTAGACGAGGACGGCGGCGCCGATGAGCAGCCCGGTCCAGACGGCCAGGGAGCGGGTGTGATCGGTGACCACGTCGTCGATGATCACCTTGGTGATGAGCGGCACGAGGGCCATGACGGCCATGCCGCCGAGCGACGAGCCGAGGGCGAGCACGACGTTCCGCCGGTACCGCCACGCGTACCCGGTCAGCCGCCGGCCCCACCCCTGTCGCTCTGCGCCCGTCACGCGTTGCCTCCCCGTCCCGGTCGTTCCCGTCCCGATCGATCTTCCGGAAGGCTCCAACGCGCTGGGGGGCGGATTTCATCCCGCCGCAGCACAGGGGGGCACTTCGGGAACACGGCAACCGCCGAAAGGAGAGCACCCCTTCGGGTGAGACCGGCGGACCGCTCCCGGCGTCTCGCGGACCGGGCCGGCCCGGAACCGCCCGCCACGGAACGGGCGTCCGCGCCCGCCGCCGAAGCGACGACGGGCGCGGACCGGGACCCGGCATCGGCCCCAGGCTCGGGCCCGGGCCCGGAGAGGACGGCGGCCACCGGCTGAACCACCAGGCCCCGGCCTACAGATGCGTCGGCTCGAACATCCGCAGCAGCGCGGGAAGCACGACGACCGACGGCCCCGGGGTCGCCAGGGCCTTCGACAGGTCGGCGGCGAGCGAGTCCGGGCCGGTCCGGACCGCGGGGACGCCGAAGGACTCGGCCAGGGCGACGAAGTCCGGGCGGGCCAGCTCGGTGCCCGTGGACTCGCCGAAGGCTCCCGTCATGTACTCGCGGAGGATGCCGTAGCCGCCGTCGTCGACGATCAGCCAGGTCAGCGGCAGATCGTACTGGCGCGCGGTGGCCAGCTCCGCGATGGAGTACATCGCACCCCCGTCGCCGGAGACCGCGAGCACGGGCTTCGTCGGGTCGGCGGCGGCGGCTCCGATGGCGGCCGGGAAGCCGTAGCCGAGGCCGCCGGCGCCCTGGGCGGAGTGCATGGTGTTGGGGCGGCGGGCGTCGAACGCGGACCAGGCCCAGTACGCCAGGATCGTCATGTCCCAGAAGCTGGGCGCGGCGTCGGGCAGCGCCTCGCGGACGGCCGCGAGGACCTGCTGCTCCAGGGTGAGGTCCTGGGCCTCGATCCGGACCCGTACCTTCTCCAGCACCGTACGCACGCGCTCGGCGGCGCCCGGGTCCTCGCGGCGCTCGACGGCCTCCAGGAGGTCGGCCAGCGCCTCGCGGGCGTCGGAGTGGATGCCGAGGGCGGGGTGGTTGGACTCCAGCTTCCCGGCGTCCGCCTCGATCTGGATCACCCGGCCGCGCGGGCGGAAGGTGTGGTAGTTCGAGGAGAGCTCGCCGAGGCCGGAGCCGACGACGAGCAGGACGTCCGCGTCCTCCAGGAAGTCGGTGGTGTGCCGGTCCTCCAGCCAGGAGCGCAGGGACAGCGGGTGGTCCCAGGGGAACGCGCCCTTGCCGCCGAAGGTGGTGACGACCGGCGCGTCGATCTTCTCGGCCAGCGCCCGCAGCTTGCCCGACGCGTCGGAGCGCACGACGCCGCCGCCCGCGATGATCACGGGCCGCTCGGCTTCGGACAGCAGGTGCGCGGCGGCGATTGTCAGCTCGGGCCGCGGGTACAGCTCGCGCGGGGTGGCGTCCATGGCGCTGACGACGGGGAGCGTCGTCCCGGCCAGCAGCACGTCCTGCGGGATCTCCACCCAGACCGGCCCGTGCGGGGCGGTCAGCGCGGACTCCCAGGCGGCGGCGATCGCGGACGGGATCTGCGACGCGGTCCGCACGGTGTGCACGGATTTCACGATGTCCCGGACGGAGGCCTGCTGGTCGCGCAGCTCGTGCAGATAGCCGTGCCGCCCGCCGCCGAGCCCCGCCGTCGGGATCTGGCTGGAGATCGCGAGGACCGGCGCGGAGGCGGCGGCCGCCTCCTGGAGCGCGGCGAGCGAGGTGAGCGCGCCGGGCCCGGTCGACAGCAGCAGCGGGGCGACCTCGCCCGTGATCCGGCCGTACGCGTCGGCGGCGAACCCGGCGTTGTTCTCGACGCGGAGCCCGACGTACCGGAGCGAGGAGCGGCGCAGCGCGTCGAACATGCCGAGCGCGTGCTGACCGGGCAGGCCGAAGACGGTGGTCGCGCCGAGCCCCTGGAGGGACTCGACGACGAGGTCACCGCCGTTGCGGCCGGCCGGCGGGTTCAGCACGGCGGCGGCCTGGGCGGCGGCGAGCTGCGGCCGGTCGTCGTGGTCGTGGCTCACTGGGCGTCCCCGGCGCTCTCGGAGCTCCTGGAGGCCGCGATCTGGCGGGACATGATCGTCGTCAGCTCGTACGCGGCGTGGGAGGCGGCCACGGAGGTGATCTCGGCGTGGTCGTACGCGGGGGCGACCTCGACCAGGTCGGCGGAGACCAGGTGGCAGGAGGAGAGCCCGCGCAGGATCTCCAGCAGTTCGCGGGAGGTGAGACCGCCGGCCTCGGGGGTGCCGGTGCCCGGGGCGTGCGCGGGGTCGAGGACGTCGATGTCGATGGAGATGTACAGCGGCCGGTCGCCGATGCGCTGACGGAGCTGGTCGGCGACCTCGTCGACGCCGCGCCGCATGACGTCGGCGGAGGTGACGATGCCGAAGCCCATCTTCTCGTCGTCGGTCAGGTCCTGCTTGCCGTAGAGGGGGCCGCGGGTGCCGACGTGGGAGAGGGCGGAGGTGTCGAGGATGCCCTCCTCGACGGCCCGCCGGAACGGGGTGCCGTGGGTGTACTCGGCGCCGAAGTAGGTGTCCCAGGTGTCCAGGTGCGCGTCGAAGTGGAGCAGGGCGACGGGTCCGTGCTTCTTGGCGACGGAGCGCAGGAGGGGCAGGGCGATGGTGTGGTCGCCGCCGAGGGTCATCAGGCGGGCGCCGGTGCCCAGCAGGTCGTCGGCCGCGCCCTCGACGGTCTCGACGGCCTCGTTGATGTTGAACGGGTTCGCCGCGATGTCGCCGGCGTCGGCGACCTGGGCGAGGGCGAACGGGGAGGCGTCCTGGGCCGGGTTGTACGGGCGCAGCAGCCGGGAGGCCTCCCGGATGGCGTTGCCGCCGAAGCGGGCGCCGGGCCGGTAGGAGACCCCGGTGTCGAAGGGCACGCCGACCACGGCGACGTCGGTGCGCCCGACCTCGTCGAGGCGGGGCAGCCGGGCGAACGTCGCGGGCCCGGCGTACCGGGGGACGCGGGAGGAGTCGATGGGGCCGCGCGGCGTATCGGTGCTGCTCATGAGGGGGGTTTGCCTTTCCTTCGGTTTCGTACGGTGTCAAGTGTGCGGGCACTTCGGCCTGCCCGGCGACGTTCGGCCCGTGCGGCCGGTCTCGGCCCGTCCGGCGTTGGAGGACGTCCTGGAGGCCGGCCGGGACCGGCCCGAGGGTTCCGTCCTCACGCCCTCGCCGGGCTGGGGTGGGCCGGGTCCTGGTCCGGGGTCTCCGGGGCGGGCTCGCCGCGGCCCGCCAGCCGCTCGCGCCACTCGGCCAGCACGGCCGCGTCCGTCGGCGGCGTCGCCAGCGAGACGACGACGTACACGGCCAGCGACGCCAGCAGCCCGTAGTAGATCGGCTGGTTGGCGAGGATGCCGTAGTGCCACATCAGCCCGATCACCGCGACACCTCCCACGCACACCGCCGACAGCGCCCCGGCCGCGGTGCCGCGCCGCCACAGGAGTCCGCCGATGATCGGCACGAGCAGCCCGCCTACCAGCAGGTTGTAGGCCACGGTCAGGGCCTCGACCACGTCGTTGAGCGCGATGGCGATGACGATGACGGCGAGGCCCATGATGAGGATGAACGCCCGGTTCCCCCTGACCTCGTCGTGCGGCTCGTCGCCGCCGCTCTCGCCCCGGCCGACGACGCCCCGCAGCCGGGACCAGATGTCGTTGTTGGCGACCGTGGCGCAGGCGATCAGCGCGCCGGAGGAGGTCGACATCACGGCGGCCAGCGCGGCGGCCAGCACGAGCCCGCGCACCCCCATCGGCAGCTGGTCCTTGACGATCGTCGCGAAGGCGGTGTCCGCGCTCGCGAGGTTCGGGTACATCACCTTGGCGGCGGTGCCGATGACGGCCCCGGCGATGGCGTAGACGAGGCAGTACGTACCGGCGACCGTCCCGCCCCACCGCGCCGTCGAGTCGCTGCGCGCGGTGAAGACGCGCTGCCAGATGTCCTGCCCGATGAGCATGCCGAAGGTGTAGATCAGCACGTAGGTGAAGATCGTCTCGCCGCCGATGCCGAGCGGGTCGAAGTACTCGGTCGGCAGCTGGGCCTTCATCTCGCTGAAGCCGCCCGCCTTGACCACCGCGATGGGCAGCAGGAGCAGCAGCAGTCCGATGGTCTTGACGACGAACTGGACCATGTCGGTCAGGGTGATCGACCACATGCCGCCGAGCGTCGAGTACGCGACGACGATGGCGCCGCCGAGGACGATGGCGACGGTGCGGTTCACGTCGAACAGGACGTCGAAGATGGTGGCGTACGCGATGGTCGAGGTGACCGCGAGCATCAGGGTGTACGCCCACATCACGACGCCGGAGATGATTCCGGCCCGTCCGCCGTAGCGGAGGTCGAGCATCTCCGAGACGGTGTAGACCTTCAGCCGGGCGATCCGCGCCGAGAAGAAGACGGACAGCGCCAGGAGCCCCAGGCCGATGGTGAAGACCATCCACGCGCCGGAGAGCCCGTACTGGTAGCCCAGGCCGACGCCGCCGATGGTGGAGGCGCCGCCGAGGACGATGGCCGCGATGGTGCCGGAGTACATGGCGGGCCCGAGGCGGCGTCCGGCGACCAGGAACTCGCTCTTGGACTTGGCGCGGCGCATGCCCCACCAGCCCATGGCGAGCATGCCGGCCAGGTAGACGACGATCACGGCGTAGTCGACAGCCATGGGCTTTCCTCCGTCTCGGGCAAACAGATGTGCGTGCGAGGAAGACGGTAGGTGGCCGAAAGCCGACGCTGAAGTGTACGTTTCCTCCATTCTCGTCACACCGAATGGATGAACCGTCCATGCCGATCCCGCCCGCAGGCACCACTCCCCCACTGCCCCCGGCCCCGGGGACGCCGTCCCCGCCCCCCGGCCCGCCGACTCCGCCCATCCCCCTGGCGGAGCTGCTGGCGATCAAGGACCTGGGGCTGCGCCGGATCGCGGGCCCGGCCGAGGCCGAGCTGCTCTGGGTGCACACCTCGGAGATGGCGGACCCGTATCCGTACCTTCTCGGTGGCGAGCTGCTGCTGAGCGCCGGGGTGCTGCTGACGGACCCGGACCACTACGTCGGCCGACTGGTGGAGGCGGGGGCCGCGGCGCTGGGATTCGGGGTGCGCCCGGTGCACGAGACGGTGCCCGGGGCACTGACGGAGGCGTGCGACCGGCAGGGCCTGCCGCTGCTGGAGGTGCCGCCGGAGACCCCGTTCACGGCGATCGCGCGGGCGGTGTGGCGGCTGATGGCCGAGGCGCGCCACCGCGAGCTGCGCCGGGTGACCCGCGCCCAGCAGGCCCTGGCGACGGCGGCGGCCCGCCCCGACCCCGTACCGGCGGTCCTGCACCAGCTCGCGGCGCAGCTCGGCGGCCGGGCGGTCCTGCTGACGGCACGGGGCGAGGAGGTCCACGCGGCGGGCCGTCCCCTGCCCCCGGAGACGGCGGTAGCCCTGTCCCGCCTGACCCGTGTGGTGGCGCGCGAACGCCCCGGCTCCCCCGCGTCGGCCACCGACACCCACGGCGGCACGCATCTGTCGGCGTACGCGCTGGGCGGCGGAGAGGGCCTGGTCCTGGCTCTGGCGGCCGGGCAGCGGGAGTCGGGCGACCACACCGTGGCGGGCATCGCGGTGGTCCTGCTGTCGCTGCTGGCCGCCCCGCACCAGGGCGCGGACGCGGCGGGCCGTTCGGCGGCCCTGGTCCGCATGCTGCTGGGCGCCGACCCCGCCGCAGTGGCCCCGCTCCTCGGAGCGGCCGGCCCCTGGAGGGTGGTCCACGCCCGCCGCACGGACGGCACCCCGGCGGACGCGTTGACGGCCGGCGCCCTGGGCGCGTCGCTGGGCACGGCCCTGGTCGACGCGGGACGCGGGGGCCCCGAGGCCGTACGGCTGCTCCTGCCGGGCACGGGGGCGCAGGGCGAGGCGGTCCGGCCCCTGCCGGAGGCGGGCGGGATCACCCCGCAGCCCGGCTGGACGCTCGGCGTGTCCGCCCCTACCCCCGTCACCGCGCTCGACGCCGCCGACGCCCTGGCCGCCCGCGCCCTGACCCACGCACAGGCGACCCGCGCCCCCCTGGCGGTGGACGCCCCCGTGCGCGGCCTCGCCGCCCTGGTCCCGCCCGAACAGGCGGCCGCGCACGCCCGCGCCCTCCTCGCCCCCCTCACCGAGCCGCTGGCCGACACCCTGCGCTGCTGGCTCTCCCTGCACGGCAACTGGGACCGTACGGCGGTGGCGCTCGGCATCCACCGCAACACCGTGCGCCAACGCGTCGGGCGGTGCGGGAAGTTGCTCGACGCCGACCTGGACGACATGGACGTACGGGCGGAGCTGTGGTTCGCGCTGCGGCGGGGGTGAGCGGCGGAGGAGCAACCCGGCGCGTGCCCCAGGGCCCCCGGTCTGCCGCAGTGACCCGACATCCCGTCTCAGGACACCGGCGGCAGCCGGTTCCCCGAACCCGACGCACGTGACTTCGACGCGCCGGCTGCCGGGGTGAGCGTCGCCCCCTGCCCCTGCCGGACCGGAAAGCAACTCCTCGGCGAGGCTGCCCCGCGCCGCCCGCCGCCTCGGATCACGGCGCCCACGTGCTCCTGCGTCAGCGCCGGGGCGTGCGGAGGTGAATGCGTTCGCCCTGCTTTCCGAAAAGGCTGAGCACGTCCACGCTGCCGCGTCCGGCGGCACCGAACCAGTGCGGCAGCTGACAGTCGAACTCGGCGGCTTCGCCCTCGCCCATGACGAAGTCGCGGTCGCCCAGCTTCACACGAAGTCGCCCGCGCAGCACGTACAGCCACTCGTACCCTGCGTGGACCCGCAGGTGCGGCTCTTCGTCGTGTGCGGGGATGACCATCTTGTAGGCGCGCGGCTCTCCCTGATGGCGCGACAACGGAATCAGTTGCCGGCCGTCTCTCGTGGTGGGGCGCTGCGGCACACGGGGGTCATGGATGCGGGGTGCGGCGACGATCTCGTCGAGGGGGATGCCGAGCGCCGCGACGACCGGCAGAAGAAGCTCGAGGCTCGGCTTGCGCTGCGCCGACTCCAGCCGGGACAGGGTGCTGGTCGAGATGCCCGTGGCGCGTGCGAGGTCGGCCAGGCTGACGCCCTTCCTGTCGCGCGCGCTGCGCAGGCGGGGGGCGATCTGCTCGATCGCCGCATCGACACTCGGTTGACGGCCCATGGGAGGCAGCCTGCCCATGCGTCCCGGAATCGGCAAAAGTATTTGTCGAAACCGACAATCCGTTCCGATCCTGGCGATGGAGGTGATCCGAATGGACACAACAACGCAGCCGGGAAGCGGATCGGCGCCGGAGGGCCTGTGGGACGCCGTCGTCATCGGCGGTGGGGCCGCGGGCCTGACGGCAGCAGTCGTGCTGGCGAGGGCGCGGTTCGCCACGGTGGTCGTTGACCGTGGCGAACCGAGAAACCGCCTGGCCGACCACATGCACGGGTACCTGACCCGGGACGGCATGGCGCCCGGGGAGTTCGTGACACAGGGCAGGAAGGAGTTGGCTCGTTACGGCGGGACGATCCTGCCGGCCTCGGTGGCCGAAGCACACCGGATCCCGGACGGCACGTTCCGCCTGCGCCTGGACGACGGCCGCACCTTGCGTACCAGATCGGTACTCGTGGCGACCGGGCTGACCGACGACCTGCCTGCCATCCCGGGCCTTGCCGAACGGTGGGCCTCGCAGGTGCTCCACTGCCCCCATTGCCACGGCTGGGAGCTTCGGGGTCGCGCCGTCGCGGTGATCGGCGGTGCGGCGGGAGCCGTCTCCGCTCACCACGCGGCGCTGATGCGCCGGCACAGCTCGTCGGTGACGTTCTGCGTGAACGGCTCCGAGATCAGCGACGCCGCACGGCGACGCCTCACCGCGTACGGCGTGCGACTGGTCGACACACCCGTCACGCGGGTGTCGTCCGCCGCCGACCCCACGGGCGGGGAACCGATGACGATCGAGTTCGACGGCGGCGAGGCGTTGTCGTGCGGGGCCGTCTTCGTCGCACCACGCCCGGTCCCGCACGACGCGGTCCTGAAGATGGTGGGCGCGGGCGAGAATCCCGAGAACGGACTGGTTGCCGTCGACCAGCAAGGTGCCACGGATGTACCCGGGGTGTGGGCGGCGGGGAACGTCGTCCATCCGCGAGCCCAGGTCGTCGCCGCTGCGGGCGCGGGATCGACCGCCGGCATCGGCATGGCCGGCTGGCTTCTCGAACAAGAGCTGTCCGCCGCCGTCCCGGACCAGCACCGTGACGCCGGAGGGGTGCACCGATGACCAGTGGCACCGCGGTGACATCCCGAAAGCCGACGTCCGACGGCCTGCCCGCCGGTGTGTACGTGCTCGGCTTCAGCCTCTTCGCCATGGGCACCGCCGAGTTCCTGCTGGCCGGCATCCTGCCGGAGGTGGCGTCCGATCTGGACGTCACGCTCTCCTCGGCCGGCTTCCTGATCACAGCGTTCGCGCTGGGGGTCGTGATCGGCGGTCCGCTCTTCGCCATGGCCAGTCTGCACTGGCCCCGCCGCACCACGCTGATGGTGACCCAGGGTGTCTTCGCAGCCAGCATCGTCGTGGGACTCCTGGGCGACTACCAGGTCCTGCTGATGAGCAGAGTGGTTGCCGGCATCGCCTATGCGGGCTTCTTCGCCGTCGCGACGGTGACGGCGATCAGTCTGGTGACACCGGACCGGAACGCCCGGGCTTCGGGAGTCGTGGTCAGCGGGCTCAGTGCGGCCATGGTCGCCGGTGGTCCCGCAGGGACGCTGATCAGCCACTTGACCCAATGGCAGGTGGGCTTCTGGGTGGTCGTGGCCCTGACGCTCGCCGGGATCCTCGGGTGTCTCCTCCACCTGCCCGCGGCCGAGTCGGGCCACGCCCGGCTCACCGGACCGAACCTGTCGCGGGAGCTCTCCATCCTGCGGAGACCGATGCTCTGGGGCATGTTCGCGGTCACCATCCTGACCACCGCGGCCTACATGATCACCTTCAACTACCTGGCCGCCATGCTGGAAGAGATCACCGCCCTGCCCGAGGTCTGGATCCCGGCGATCCTCGCTCTCTTCGGGATCGGCGCCTTCATCGGCCTGTCCATCGGCGGCCGCATCTCCGACCAGCGCCCTCACCTCGCACTTCTGACCGGGGCGTCGGCGATCGTGATCCTCTCGGCCGTCATGGCCGTCGCGATCGAGCACGTCTGGGCGGTGGTTCCCACGGTCGTTCTGATCGGCATCGCCGCGTTCGTGGTGAACCCGGCCATCTACGGGCGCGTCTTCACCGTCGCGGCCGACGCACCGACCCTGGCCGGCGCCGCTACCGTGTCGGCGTTCCAGCTGGGCATCAGCATCACGCCCGCCCTGGCCGCCGTCTCCCTCACCCAGGGCGCGGCTCTCAACTCGGTGTGCCTGATCGGGGCCGCCCTCGGTGCGGCCGCCGTGCCGCTCATCCTCCTTGACCGGGCACGCCAGGCCCGACCGGCTGCCGGCGTCTGACCTGCTTCCTCAGCGAGGTCGGGGCCAGGAACAAGGAGTCCGTACGCGCGGGCCGTCCGGGAGCGCATCTCCAGGACGAGCCCCGGCCGGGACCGCCGTACCGGAGAGACCGGTGCGGCGGTCGCCGTGAGGGCGAGCGGGACGAAGCCGCCGGAGCGGTACGGAATCAAGAGGTGCGCAAGGGCCGTCCCCCGGATGCGCACGAGGCGGCCCGCCGGTTGCCCGGAGGCCGGCTGCGAGTCGGCCGCGCATTGCCTGCGCGGTCGGCTCCAGCGCCATCTTCTTGCGTTATCGGCAAGAAAGAATGCGCCAAACGCAGGAGGCCGTACGCTCGATCGCATGGCTCACGCACACCAGCACCAGCACCAGCACCAGCACCAGCACCAGCACGGAAAGCCTTCCGCGCATGCCCACGACCACACCCACGCCTCCGACACCACCCCGAACGGCCTTCCCGAGATCCTCGACCTCGACGCCGCCCTCTTCGCGCCTCACCTGACCGCGCTCACCGGGCGCATCGCCTGTCTGGCCGGTGACGACGTCCGGCACATCGTCGACCTCGGCTCGGGTACCGGGACGGGCACGTTCGCCCTGCTGGAGCAGTTCCCGACCGCCCGCGTGACCGCCGTCGACAGCTCCCCCGCGATGCTGGAGCGGCTCGCCTCGGCGGCCCGCGACCGGGGGCTGGGCGACCGTGTGCGCACGCTGGAGGCCGACGCCGGTGCCGGCCTGCCGGGAGTGGTCGGCGCCGACCTCGTCTGGGCGTCGGCCTCCCTGCACCATCTGGACGACCCCGGGACCGCCCTGGCCGGCATCCGCGCCGCACTGCGCCCCGGAGGGCTGCTGGCCGTCGCGGAGGTGGACGGGATGCCGTCCTTCCTGCCCGAGGACGGGGAACCGGGCAGGCTGGAGACCCGCTGCCGCGCCGCGCTCGACGGCCTGCACGCCGAGCGGTTGCCGCACCGGGGCGCCGACTGGGGCTCCCTGCTGACGGCCGCCGGCTTCTGCGTCGAGCAGGAGCGGGCCGAGCCGTGGGAGCTGCGCGCCCCGCTGCCCGAAGGGGCGGGCCGGTACGCCTTCCTGGTCTTCGAGCGGATCCGCGGCTCGCTCGACGGGCGCGTCGGCGCCGATGACCTGGCCGCGCTCGACCGGCTCATCGGCGGCGGGCCCGAGGACGTACGCCACCGCGACGACCTCGTCGTACGGTCCGTGCGCCGGACCTGGATGGCCCGCCCCGTCGAGGACGGTCCGAAGGCGTGAGGAGGCGGGCCGCCGAGATCTCCCCGGCTGCCCGGCACCCGCGGCGCCGGGTGCAGCTGCGGACAACGAACCCGGTCGAGCCGGCATGCTCCACGGTCGGACTGCGGACAGGGGGCACCCGCGGCGTCGGCAACCCCATCGTGGCCCTCGCGACGGTGTTCACGTTGGCCGAGTCCGCTCAGGAACACCGGCGCGCGATCGCCAGAGCCCACTTCGTCGCCCTCGTCCGCGCCGGTGCCAGGTGCGGAAAGGTGCGGAGAACGGGCTTCCTGATGGAGCGTGAGGAGGCCGCCGCAGGCTGACACACGTGACCGGCCGTAGTGTGTTCTCACATCACGGGACAGGAACGGTGGAGTCATGGACAACGGCCCGCGCAGTGAACTCCTCAGCCGCCTGGCCGAGTCGATCGAGGCCGTCCCGGTCGCGCACCCGGTGCGCGTCGCCATCGACGGGCCGCCTGCCGCCGGCAAGACGACACTGGCCGACGAACTGGCCGTTGTCCTGCGCGCACGGGGCCGCGACGTCATCCGCGCGACGATCGAGGGCTTCCTGTTCCCCCAGGCGCAGCGCTATCAGCGCGGCAAGTACTCGCCCGAGGGCTGCTACTTCGACAGCCACGACCACGACACGATGTGCCGGGTCCTGCTCGACCCACTGGGCCCAACCGGTGACCGAAGGTTCCAGCCGTCGGTCTACGACCGGGGGACCGACACCCCGCTGCGCCTCCCCGTGACCGAAGCACCCGCGGACGCCGTGCTGCTCTTCGACGGCGTCTTTCTCCTGCGCCCCGAGCTGGTTGACCGCTGGGACCTCAGCGTCTTCGTGTCTGCCGCGTTCGAGCGGACGCTGGACCGCGCCCGGACCCGAGGTGAGGCGCTGGCCGGATCCGCGGCCGACGCGTCCGAGATCGAGCGTGCCTGGCACCAGCGTTACATCCCGTCCCAGCAGCTCTACTTCGCAACGGCCGGCCCAACAGACCGCGCAGACATCGTCGTCAACAACGACGAACTCCAACGGCCGGCCTGGGACATCCGAACGCGCTGACCAGATCCACGGGATGGGGCCGTTGCTCTGCGCATGCCCCGGGAACGGCGGGAGGAGTCGGCGCGGCCCGACGGGACGGGAGCCATAGGACGGGGGCGACCACACGCACGGGACCCCGACCACCCCGGGCCGCACCTCACGGTGGACCGGGCCCTCACCGACGAGCACCACGAGACGATCTTCCGGCCCGACCGATCCGGGGAGCGCGTGATCCACCGGTCAGCATCCGCGTCACAGCGAACGGCGCCTCCGTCCCGGTGGGGAACCGCCGGCTCGCCGCGAACACCCGCGAACGCCGCGCCCACGCCCCGCGCTTGATCGTCCGAGCGCCTGCCCGGTCGGCGGCACCGATAGCATCCGGCGGAGACCCGAGCGGATGAGGAGCGGCCCATGCGATTCGCCCTGGAAGCACTGGTGGCGGACGTGCCCGCCGAACAGATCGCCGCGGCCCGGGACTTCTACCGGTCGCGGGCGCCGGGCCGGGGGCCCGCCGACTTCGCGGAGCTGGAGGAGGCACGGGCGAAGAAGCCCGCGCCCCGTTCCGTCGTTCCGCCGCCCCTCGAAGAGACGGTCGAGGCCGCCGGAGTAAGCGTCCCGGTCCGCATCTTCCTGCCGTCCGGCGGTCCACCCCGGGGTGTCCACCTGGACCTCCACGGCGGCGGCTTCTTCATGGACTCCGCCGCGCACAGCGACGTACGCAACCGGGCTCTCTCCGAGGCCCTGCACTCCGCCGTCGTCGCCGTCGACTACCGGCTCGCGCCCGAACGCCCCTGGCCGGCCGCCCCCGACGACTGCGAAGCGGTGGCGCTCCGGCTCGTCGAGCAGGCCGAGGCCCGCTTCGGGACCGCGCGGCTCACGATCGGCGGGAGCTCCGCCGGAGCCACCCTCGCCCTCGCGACCCTCGTCCGGCTGCGGGACCGGGGTGTCGCCGACCGGTTCGCCGGGGCCGCGCTGCGCTTCGGCACCTGGGACCTGAGCGCGCGGACCCCGAGCGGGCGCCTCATCGCGGACGAGTACTTCATCCAGGCGTACGTCGGCCACGTGCCTGACCACGACCGCACCCGTCCCGACATCTCACCTCTCTACGCCGACCTGAGCGGCCTTCCTCCGGCACTCCTGGTCGTCGGCAGCGAGGACATCCTGCTGGAGGACAACCTGACCATGGCGGGGCGGCTGTCGGCGGCCGGTAACGACGTCGAGCTGCGCGTCTACCCCGCCTCCCCCCACGGCTTCACCGGCCATCCCACCGCACTGGCCGCGACCGCGCTCGACGGGATCAACTCCTGGCTGAGCGAGCGGTTCGGCTGAGCGGACGCATCAACGGTCGCCCCTGACGCGGGCGTGCAGATGCATGTCGTGCCGTCCGTCGTCGTGCACGGCCGCGTTGCGCTTGGTGCCCTCCAGCCGGAAACCGGCCCTGGTCGCGACCCGGCAGGAGGCGTCGTTGCGCGTCGAGTGGTCCAACTCCAGCCGCTGGAAGCCGATGCCGTCCAGCGCCCACGCGCTGACCGCCGCCAGGGCACGGGAGGCGACCCCGGCCCCGCGTGCGGCCGGGAGCACCCAGTACGCCGCGTTCGCGGCGCCGTCGGCGAGGTCCACGCGACGCAAGGCCATCCGGCCGAGCACCTCTCCGCTGTCGCGCGCGACAGCCCAGTGGCAGCCCTTCTCCCGCTCCCAGTCCTGGCGATACCCGTCGAACCACTCCTCCACCTGGGCCACCGTCGTGGGGCGGTGCGTGTGCCAGCGGCGAGTCTCCTCGTACGCGGAGAGGAACGCCCGCGCGTCGGCCCGCTCCCACGGACGCAGCAGAAGCCCGTCACCGGCTACCGGGATCACGGGTTGCGGGGCTCCGGCGAGGCAGCCGGAGGCCAGGGTGGGTGGCGTCGACAACGTACGGGCCATGACCTCATGATCGCCTGCGGATGAACCCGTACGTCAAGGTCACGCCCGGCCCGGAGGACGCCGCGACGGCCTCGCGCGCACGCCACCGGGTGCTGGACCCGCTGCCGCATGGGGCGGAGTGCGTGTTGTGCGCGGCCGAGGTCCGGGGGTCCGTGTCCTGTGGCCTCTCTGCCAACTCTGCCGCCAACCAGCAGTTCTACAGCCGCAGCCGGACCAGCCCCGGGCCCGACGGATGGTCCGGCTCGAAGGCGTCGGGAATCCCCAGCCGCAGGCCACGGCTCCGGGCTACCCGGTGCACGTCCCGCAGCGAGTGCGCGAGGGCGGCGGCTACATGGCGGAGCTGGACGGCCGTGGACCCGTCGTCCGCGACCAGGTCGTCGGCGTGGTCGAGGAGGTCGTACGCCATGCCGAGCTGCATGGCCTCGACCTTGTCGGCCTCACGCGAGACCTTGCCGTCGCCGTTGCCGACGACGTAACAGGGCCTGCCGGCCGTGCCGGCCCAGGGGAGCAGGCGGACGGTGTTCATCGGCTGTTCTTTCATGGGGGCGTCAACTCCGTGAGCAGTGGGGGTGAATTCTTCGCTGCGTAGCGATCCACTCACAGCGTGCGAGCAGCGTGGCTAGGCTCGCCAGAGGGTTTGTGGTGACATCGCGTTCGTCGCACGGGAGTTAGCTGTGAGTAATACCTATGGCAAATGGTTGAAGGCGCAGCGGGAAGCGGCGGGCCTGACCCAGCAGCAGCTCGCGGAGCTGGCGTTGATGACGCGGTCGCACATCTCGCACATCGAGGCGGGGCGTCGCATGCCGAGCGAGGAGGATGCCCGGCGGTTGGATTTGGTACTGGGCACGGGCAATGTGCTCACGAGTTTCCGGCCGGGAGCGGAGGACGACGGCGTCCTCGCGGACTACTTCGGCGCGGCGCGGCATCTCGAACAACAGGCGACGATGATCCGCGAATTCGCCCTGTCATTTCTCCCGGGCATCCTCCAGACCGAGGCGTACGCACGCACCGTCCTCGGCATGGCGTTCCCACCGTTGAGCCCGACGGAGTGTGACAAGGCCGTCGTCGCACGGCTGAATCGCGCGAAGATCTTCCAAGGCGCCAAGCCACCTGTGGTCTGGGCGATCCTGGACGAAGCATCGCTCCGACGTCCGATCGGTGGACCGAAGGTCATGGCGGAGCAGCTGGAGCACATCGTCGAGCTCACCGAAGCGAAGCTCATCCGCACGCACGTGCTTCCCATGTCGACCGGGTTCCACTCGTTGCTGGAAAGCATGCTGACGTTGTTGTGGTTCGATGACCAGCCGCCGGTCGCCTACAGCGAAGGAGTGCGGGTAGGGAAGTTGCACGACTCGCCAGCCGTAGTCGAGGCACTTCAGAGCCGTTACGCTCTTGCCCTGAGCGACTCCCTGTCACGAGACGACTCTTTGGCAGTGGTGAAGGCAACAGCGAAGGGCTACAGAGAACATGGCCAGGCGGAACACCCCGACCGACTTCTCGCCCACCCGCTGGCGCAAGTCCTCCTACAGCGGTAGCGAGTCGGGCAGCTGCCTCGAAGTCCAGGACCACCACCCCACCGCCATCCCCGTCCGCGACTCCAAGGTCCCCGGCGGGCCCGCCCTGCTCATCCCCGCCGCAGGGTGGACCTCCTTCGTGGACGCGGTCAAGCGCGGGGCCCTCTCCGCCTGACCCGCGAGAGCAGGCGGAGAGGGCGCGGGCCTCACTCCCCCACGTACTCCGCCAGGTGCTCGCCCGTCAGGGTCGGGCGGGCGGCGACCAGGTCGGCCGGGGTGCCCTCGAAGACGACCTTGCCGCCGTCGTGGCCCGCGCCGGGGCCGAGGTCGATGATCCAGTCGGCGTGGGCCATGACCGCCTGGTGGTGCTCGATGACGATCACCGACTTTCCGGAGTCGACCAGGCGGTCCAGCAGGCCGAGGAGCTGCTCCACGTCCGCGAGGTGCAGGCCGGTGGTCGGCTCGTCGAGGACGTAGACGCCGCCCTTGTCGGTCATGTGCGTGGCCAGCTTCAGGCGCTGGCGTTCGCCGCCGGACAGGGTGGTGAGCGGCTGGCCGAGGCTCAGGTAGCCGAGGCCGACGTCCACGAGGCGGTCGAGGATCTTGTGCGCGGCCGGGAGGGCCGCCTCGCCGGAGGAGCCGAAGAACTCCTCGGCCTCCGTGACCGACATCGCCAGGACCTCGCTGATGTCGCGGCCGCCGAGGTGGTAGTCCAGGACCGAGGGCTGGAACCGCTTGCCCTCGCAGTCCTCGCAGGGGCTGGAGACACTCGCCATGACGCCGAGGTCGGTGAAGATGACGCCCGCGCCGTTGCAGGTGGGGCAGGCGCCCTCGGAGTTGGCGCTGAACAGGGCGGGCTTCACGCCGTTGGCCTTGGCGAAGGCCTTGCGGATCGGCTCCAGGAGGCCGGTGTACGTGGCCGGGTTGCTGCGGCGGGACCCCTTGATGGGGCTCTGGTCGACGGAGATGACGTTCTCGCCCGCCGGGATCGAGCCGTGGACCAGCGAGCTCTTTCCGGAGCCGGCGACGCCGGTGATGACGGTGAGGACGCCGAGCGGGATGTCGACGTCGACGTCCTGGAGGTTGTGCGCCGTCGCACCCCGGATCTCCAGCGCGCCGGCGGGCTCGCGGACCTCGTCCTTGAGGGCCGCCCGGTCGTCGAGGTGGCGGCCGGTGACGGTGTCGGAGGCGCGGAGCCCTTCCAGGGTGCCTTCGAAGCAGACGGTGCCGCCCGCCGTACCGGCCCCGGGGCCGAGGTCGACCACGTGGTCCGCGATCGCGATGGTCTCCGGCTTGTGCTCGACGACCAGGACCGTGTTGCCCTTGTCCCGCAGGCGCAGCAGCAGGTCGTTCATGCGCTGGATGTCGTGCGGGTGGAGGCCGATGGTCGGCTCGTCGAAGACGTACGTGACGTCGGTGAGCGAGGAGCCGAGGTGGCGGATCATCTTGACGCGCTGGGCCTCGCCGCCGGACAGGGTGCCGGCAGGCCGGTCCAGGGCGAGGTAGCCGAGGCCGATCTCCACGAAGGAGTCCAGGGTCTGCTGGAGGGCTTCGAGGAGCGGGGCGACCGAGGGTTCGTCCAGGCCGCGGACCCACTCCGCGAGGTCGCGGATCTCCATCGCGCAGGCGTCGGCGATGGAGATCTTGTTGATCTTCGAGGAACGGGCGCCCTCGGTGAGCCGGGTGCCCTCGCACTCGGGGCAGGTGGCGAAGGTGACCGCGCGGTCGACGAACTCCCGGATGTGGGGCTGCATCGCCTCGCGGTCCTTGGACAGGAACGACTTCTGGATCTTGGGGATCAGACCCTCGAAGGTGAGGGTGGAGCCCTCGACCTTCACCTTGGTCGGCTCCTTGTAGAGGAAGTCCTGCATCTCCCGCTTGGTGAACTTGGCGATCGGCTTCTTCGGGTCGAGGAAGCCGGACTCGGCGTAGATCCGGACGGTCCACCAGCTGTCCGACTTCCAGCCGGGGATGGTGAACGCGCCCTCGGAGATCGACTTGGAGTCGTCGTAGAGCTGGGTGAGGTCGATGTCGGAGACCGAGCCCCGGCCCTCGCAGCGGGGGCACATGCCGCCCGTGCGGCTGAAGGTCGCCTTCTCCGTCTTCTTGTTGCCGCGTTGGACGGTGATCGCGCCGCTGGCGGTCACCGAGGGGACGTTGAAGGCGAACGCGCCGGGCGGGCCGATGTGCGGCTTGCCGAGCCGGCTGAAGAGGATGCGCAGCATGGCGTTGGCGTCGGTGGCGGTACCGACCGTGGAACGGGGGTCGCTGCCCATGCGCTGCTGGTCGACGATGATCGCGGTCGTCAGTCCGTCGAGCACGTCGACGTCGGGGCGTGCCTGGGTGGGCATGAAGCCCTGGACGAAGGCGGGGTAGGTCTCGTTGATCAGCCGCTGGGACTCGGCGGCGATGGTGGCGAAGACCAGCGAGCTCTTGCCCGAACCGGAGACCCCGGTGAACACCGTCAGCCTGCGCTTCGGCAGCTCGATGCTGACGTCCTTGAGGTTGTTCTCCCGCGCGCCGTGCACGCGGATCAGGTCGTGGCTGTCGGCAGCGTGCGGCGCGGGCGGCTGCGGGGTCTTCGTTCTCGGAGCCATGCTCGTCGTCTCTCCATTACCGGATTGCTGGTGCGCACGGGACTACTGGATCACTGGTGCGGAGCCTACGGTCCGTGCGCCGGGGCCGGGGCCGGAATGCCTGGCTCCGGCCCCGGAGTCCGACGGCGGGTGCTACTTCTTGGCCTGGGTGATGCGCAGCATGTTGCCGGAGGGGTCACGGAAGGCGCAGTCGCGGACCCCGTACGGCTGGTCGATCGGCTCCTGGAGGACTTCGCCGCCTGCGGCGCGGACCTGTTCGAAGGCCGCGTCCACGTCCTCGGAGGAGAGGATGACGCCGCGCAGCATGCCCTTGGCGAGCAGCTCGGCCATGGTCTGCCGGTCGGCGGCCGGGGCGTTCGGGTCGGCGAGCGGGGGCTCCAGGACGATCTCCACGTCCGGCTGTGCGGGAGACGCGACGGTCACCCAGCGCATGCCTTCGAACCCGACGTCGTTGCGCACCTCCATTCCCAGGGCGTCGCGGTAGAAGGCGAGCGCCTTGTCGTGGTCGTCGACGGCGATGAAGCACTGCGAGAGCTTGATATCCATGGGACTCACGCTACGGGCGGGGCTTTCGATCCGCTTCTCCATTCCTGACAGGTCGCGTCAGCATCTTGGCGACGCACGCGGGAATGGCCTCGCCGGCTTCGTGGGGGCGGGCCCGGTAGGCGCTGGGGCTCTCCCCGACCAGCTCCGTGAAACGCGAGCTGAACGAGCCCAGCGACGTACAGCCGACGGCGAAGCAGACGTCCGTGACCGACAGGTCGCCCCGGCGCAGCAGTGCTTTGGCCCGCTCGATGCGGCGGGTCATGAGATAGCTGTACGGGGTCTCGCCGAAGGCGGCACGGAAGCTGCGGGAGAAGTGGCCGGCCGACATCAGGGCGTCGCGGGCCAGCGAGGGGACGTCGAGCGGTTCGGCGTACTCCCGGTCCATGCGGTCACGGGCCCGCCGCAGCCGGGCCAGGTCCTCCAGCCTCACTCCCACCATCCTCCCCGTCACCGCCTCGGTGCCTCGGTCTCCCTCCGATACTGCCCCACGCCACCGACATGAGGGCCGCCGCCCGGTCCGTCGCGTGCCGAGCGTCACCCTGGACAGCGGCCGCAACCGGCGGGTAACTTCGAAGGAAGTCTGAGCAAGCGCTTAGCCATGTTCCGCGAGTTTCCGCGAACCAACTGCCGACCTAGGAGGCATCCCGTGCGCCGTACGGTATTCAACGAGGACCACGAGGCGTTCCGGGAGACCATCCGCGCCTTCATCGCGGCCGAGGTCGTGCCGGTCTACGACGAGTGGTTCGCCGCGGGCCAGGCTCCGCGCGACTTCTACCTCAAGCTCGGTGAGCTGGGCGTCTTCGGCATCGAGGTCGACGAGGAGTACGGCGGCGCGGGCATCGACTCGCACAAGTACGAGGCCGTCATCTACGAGGAGACCGCTCGCGCGGGCGTCTCCTTCGGCGGCTCCGGCGTGCACACCCTGCTCGGCCTCCCCTACATCAAGATGCTCGCCACCGACGAGCAGAAGAAGCGCTGGCTGCCGAAGTTCGCGACCGGCGAGGAGATGTGGGCCCTCGCGATGACCGAGCCGGGCACCGGCTCCGACGTCGCGGGCATGAAGACCACCGCGAAGCTCTCCGAGGACGGCACGCACTACGTCCTCAACGGCGCGAAGACCTTCATCACCGGCGGTGTCCACGCCGACCGCGTCATCGTCTGCGCCCGCACCGCCGCCCCCCGCGAGGACGACCGCCGCTTCGGCATCTCCCTCTTCGCCGTCGACACGAAGTCCGAGGGCTACTCGGTCGGCCGCAAGCTCGACAAGCTCGGCCTGAAGGTCTCCGACACCGCCGAGCTGGCGTTCGTCGACGTCAAGGTCCCGGTCGAGGACCTCATGGGCGAGGAGAACAAGGGCTTCGGCTACCTCGGCACCAACCTGGCCTCCGAGCGCTGGGGCATCGCCTTCGGCGCGTACGCCCAGGCCGCGGCGGCCGTCCGGTTCGCCAAGGAGTACGTCCAGGACCGCACGGTGTTCGGCAAGACCGTCGCCTCGTTCCAGAACACCAAGTTCGAGCTGGCCGCCTGCCAGGCCGAGGTGGACGCGGCCCAGGCCGTCGCCGACCGTGCGCTGGAGGCCCTGGACGCCGGTGAGCTCACGGCGGCGGAGGCCGCCTCCGCGAAGCTGTTCTGCACCGAGGTCGCGCACCGCGTCATCGACCGCTGCCTCCAGCTGCACGGCGGCTACGGCTTCATGAACGAGTACCCGATCGCCCGCCTGTACGCGGACAACCGCGTCAACCGCATCTACGGCGGCACCAGCGAGGTCATGAAGTCGATCATCGCCAAGTCCATGGGCCTGTAAGGGATTACCTTCCCTCCATGAACGAGAGTCCCGATCCCCTGCTCGATCTGCTCCACCTGCTCGACCTGGAGCAGATCGAGCGGGACATCTTCCGGGGCGAGAGCCGCAGCGCCCTCGTCCCCCGGGTGTTCGGCGGCCAGGTCGCGGCCCAGGCGCTCGTCGCCGCGGGCCGCACCGTCCCCGCCGACCGGGGAGCCCACTCCCTGCACTCCTACTTCCTGCGGGCCGGCGACCCGGGCGCGCCCATCGTCTACACCGTCGACCGCATCCGCGACGGGAGGTCCTTCACCACCCGCCGTGTCGTCGCCGTCCAGCACGGGCAGCCGATCTTCCACCTCTCCGCGTCCTTCCAGACGCACGAGGAGGGCATGGAGCACCAGGCCCCCATGCCTGCGGCGCCGGACCCGGAGACGCTGCCGACGGCCGCCGAGATGCTGCCCCGCTACGCGGACCGCTTCAGCGATCCCCGTGTCGTGGACCGGCTGATCGAGGCGCGGCAGGCGGTGGACCTGCGGTATGCGGACGCGCCGCCGTTCGGCACGGTGGGCGAGCAGCGCGAGCCCCGTTCCCAGGTGTGGTTCCGGACCAACGGCAAGCTGGCCGACGATCCGCTGCTGCACGTCTGCATGGCGACGTACGTCTCGGACATGACCCTGCTCGACTCGGTGCTCCTCGCCCACGGGCGGGGCGGCTGGGCGGTCGGGGACGTGGTGGGGGCCAGCCTGGACCACGCGATGTGGTTCCACCGGCCGTTCCGGGCGGACGAGTGGCTGCTGTACGACCAGGAGTCGCCGTCGGCCTCCGGCGGCCGGGGGCTGGGCCAGGCCCGCATCTACACCGCCGACGGCAGCCTCGCGATCACGGTCATCCAGGAGGGCGTCGTCCGTATCCCGCGGGGATGACGCACACCTCGCGGGGATGGGCACCTCGCGGGGATGACGCGCATCCCGCCCGGATGACGCGCATCCCGCGGGGATGAACAGCCTCCGAAGCCATGATTCCGACATACTCCCCACCATGAGCGACGCGCAGGCGAGCGGGGAGACGGGCGGGGAATCCGGCGGCGGGGAGTCCGCCTTCACCGTGATCGTGGCGGCCCTCGCCAACCTCGGCATCGCCGTGGCCAAGACCGTCTCCGGTCTGGTCAGCGGCTCCAGCGCGATGCTCTCCGAGGCGGCGCACTCGGTGGCCGACACCGTCACGGAGCTCATGCTCCTCACCGCCCTCAAGCGGAGCGGGAAGCCGGCCGACGAGGACCACCCCCTCGGATACGGCCCCGAGCGCTACATCGGGGCGATGCTCGCCTCGATCGCCACCTTCGTCGGCGGGGCCGTCTTCTCGGTCTACGACGGGGTGCACACCCTGGTCGCGGGCGAGGAGCTGGGCGACCCGCTCCTCTCCTACATCGTCCTGGCCGTCGCCTTCCTGCTGGAGGGCTGGTCGCTGCGCACCGGGGCCAAGCAGGTGCGGCGCGAGGCGTCCCGGCTGCGGGTGCCGGACGCGTACTACCTGCGCCACACCCCCGACACGGCCGTGAAGGCCGTCGTGATGGAGGATTCGGCGGCCCTGATCGGGCTGCTGCTGGCGGCGGGGGGCCTGCTGGGCGGGCAGCTCTCCGGCTCGGGCGTCTGGGACGGCATCGCGTCCTGTCTGATCGGCCTGCTGCTCGTGTACGTCGCCTGGGTGCTCGGCCGGTCCAACGCCCAGCTGCTGATCGGGCGGCCGCTGCCTCCGGCGCTGCGGTCCGGGGTGCGCGAGGAGCTGCTGTCGGTGCCGCACGTCGTGGACGTCCTGGAGCTGACCACGCTGATCCAGGGGCCGGACGAGATCCTGATCGCCGCGAAGGTCGACTTCCGGGACACGGCCACCGCGGCCGAGGTCGAGGGGGCCTGCGAGGAGGCGGAGGACCGGTTGCGCGCGCGGTTCCCGTCCGTCCGGCGGGTGTATCTGGACCCGACGCCGGGGCGGGCGCGGCGGCGGCCTCCCGCGCCCTGACCGCCCGGCCCCCGGGCACCCCCTACGCCGTCGGCTCGGGCTCCCGCACCGGCGCGCCGTCGTCCTCCAGCAGCCCCGCCGCGTGCAGCAGGTAGTCCGTCATCGGGTCGTAGAAGCGCGGGTCGGTGACATGGTCGTCCAGCGGGACCGTGACCTGGAGGGTGCCCTCCGACTCGGCGAGGAAGAGGGCCGGGTCGTTGCAGTCGGCGTAACCGATCGCGTCCAGCCCCCGCTGCCCCGCGCAGCCCGCCCAGCCGTGGTCGGCGACGACCAGGTCGGGCAGCGGTCGGCCCAGATCGGCCATGGCGTCGAGGATGGCGGCCATCGGGGCCGGGGAGTGGGTGTGCCAGAGGGTCGCGCCGCGTTCCAGCATCGCGACGTCGGCGAACTGGAAGACCATGCCCTCGTCCGCGATCAGCCCGGACGGGATGCGGACGATCTCGCAGCCGGCCCGGCGCAGCGCGTCCGCCGTCTGCCGGTGCACGTCCAGCAGGCCGCCCGGGTGCCCGGTGGCGAACAGGACCCGCTCACGGCCGTCGGCGGCCTTGCGCAGGCGGGCCGCCATCCGCTCCAGGGCGTCCACCGTCAGCTCGGGGTCGATGGTGTCCTGGCCCTGCCGGTGTGCGGGATCGTCGATCACCCCGCAGCGCTCGGCCATCACGGCGAGGACGTCCTGCTCGTCGGTCCAGCGGTCGCCGAGCTCCAGGCCGAGCCAGTAGTGGCGGTCGCCGTTGGCGAGCTTGCGGTAGTGGGAGAGGTTGTTGTCGCGTGGCGTGGCGACGTCCCCCGCGATACGCGTACGGACGAGGTGGTCGACGAGGGCGGCGCGGCTGGGTATCGGCATGGACCCATTGTGCCGCCCGGTGTGCGGGGTGTGCCCGGTGTCCTGATCAACGGACGGGACCCACCGGGCGGACGGTCCGGCCGGCGGATCCGGCGGAACGCCCGGCGCAGGGGCGCCCTTCGGCGCGAAGCCCTCCTCCGACGGTCGGCCCGGGGCAGCCCCCGTAAGTCTTCCGGGACTGTTCACCCCCGCGTGACCTGGCCCTTCCTTCGCCGGGCGGGCGCCGGGCTCGAATGGAACCACCCAGAGGTCTGGACCAATCGAGTCGCGCCAATCCACTGTCCGATTCCCTTCGTCGCCGCACTCCAGGACAAGTGGTCTATACCTTTGGCACTAGGGTGGGTCACCGGAAACGGGAACCGAAAAACGGGCAGATACACAGCCGTGGGGGGCTTTATGACCGTGCATCACCTTCCGCAACCTCCGTCCGACGACGAGCTGTACTGGTACTTCGGGCCGCAGCGCCGATGGGTGCTGGTGAGCAGCTCCCTGGCCTTCGTCTTCACGGCGGCGACGATGCTCACCTTCGCCTTACGGACCCCGGCGCTCTGGGCGTTCCT
Source organism: Streptomyces sp. YPW6 (assembly GCF_018866325.1). NCBI lineage: Bacteria > Bacillati > Actinomycetota > Actinomycetes > Kitasatosporales > Streptomycetaceae > Streptomyces > Streptomyces sp. YPW6. The sequence goes on along the minus strand of NZ_CP076457.1, from coordinate 5,161,971 downwards.
CGCGGTGCTCGGGCTGAACGTGGTGGCGTTGCTGCTGTCCTCGCTGAACAGCCTGCGCCAGCGGCGGCTGACCCGGGCCTCGCACGACGTGCTGGTCCGCGCCTGGCGGCCGGCCGCGCTGCCGACCATCGACCTCTACCTGCCGACCTGCGGCGAACCCCTGCCCGTCCTCGCCAACGCCTACCGTGCCGTCGCCGCCCTCGACTGGCCCGACACGCTCACCGTCTGGGTGCTGGACGACGCCGACCGGGCCGAGGTGGCGGCCCTGGCGGCGGAGCACGGCTACCGGTACGTCGTGCGGCCCGACCGGGGCCGCCTGAAGAAGGCGGGGAACCTCAACCACGCCCTCACCCTGTCCGAAGCCGAGTTCATCGCGATCCTGGACGCGGACTTCGCGCCCCGGCCGGACTTCCTGCGCCATCTGGTCCCCTACCTCGCGGACCCCGCGGTCGGCATCGTGCAGAGCCCGCAGTGCTTCGACACCGACGCGGGCATGGACTGGATCCAGCGTGCCGCCGGGGCCGCGCAGGAGTGGTTCTTCCGCTGGATCCAGCCTTCCCGGGACGCCGCCGACGCCGCGATCTGCTGCGGCTCCAACGCCCTCTACCGGCGCTCCGCGATCGACCTGGCGGGCGGCTTCGCGCGGCTCGACCACAGCGAGGACCTGTACACCGGACTCGCCCTGCACGAGCGGGGGTTCCGCACGCAGTACGTCCCCGTCCTCGTCGCCAAGGGCACCTCGCCCGACACCGTCACCTCGTTCGTCAACCAGCAGTACCGGTGGGCGATGGGCAATCTGCACCTCCTGGGCACCCCGGTCCTGCAGCGGATGGGCGCGCCCTGGCGGATGCGGCTGTGCTTCTACGAGGGCGTCGTCGGCTACCTGACCACGGCCGTCAACACCTTCGCCGCACCCCTGCCGCCGCTGGTGATGATGTTCGGGTATCCGGACGACGTCCGCCCCTGGCACGTCCTGCCGCTGCTCGCCCCGCTGTGGCTGTGGCACGTGCTGATGCCCCGGATCAGCCGGACCCGGTGGCGTGTCGAGGTGATCCGCGCGAACGTCCTCACCAGCGTGGCCGCCGCCACCGCGTTCTGGCACACCCTGCGCGGCCGCAGCGCCGCCTGGGTGCCCACGGGGGCGCGGAGCAACGGGAGTTCCGGCTCGATGGCCCGCCGGGTCGTCGGCGTCTCGCTGGTCTGGCTGGTCCTGTCCAACGGGGCAGCCGCCGGCGGGCTCGCGCTGACCGTGGCCCGCAACGGCTGGCAGCCCGCCTGGGGGCTCGGCCTCTACCTGCTGGTCCAGCTGCACATCAACGTCCCCCTGATCCGGGACCTTCTGGTCGAGCTGCGTCCGTCCGGGCGCACAGCCGCCGGAGCCGGGGGCGGTGCCGGGGTCCGGGCCGGGAAGCGGCTCGCCGGTCTCCGTCAGCGGACCGGGGCGGGCGTGCTGCCCCGCCGCTGGCCCGAGGCCCTCGCCGCTTCCGCCGTCCTCCTGCTCACCGGCCTGCTCGCCTCCGGGTGGGTCGACCCGATGCTGCCGTGGCTGAGCTGAGCCGTCCCGAAAGGCGCCACCACATGTCCTTCCTCCTCGCACCCGGCCCCCGCCGCAAGCGGTCCGCCTCCCCGCCCGCCCCGCCGAGCCGCCCGGCCGGCGAGTCCGGGCCCAGCCCGCACCGGGCCGCGTTCCGCCCCGACATCGAGGGGCTGCGCGCGGTCGCCGTCCTCGCGGTCCTCGCCTTCCACGCCGGGATACCGGGGGCGGCGGGCGGCTTCGTCGGCGTGGACGTCTTCTTCGTCATCTCCGGCTACCTGATCACCGGGCTGCTGGTCCGGGAGGCGATCACCACCGGCCGCATCCGGCTCGGCGCGTTCTTCTCCCGGCGGGCCCGACGCCTGCTGCCCTCCGCCGCCGTCGTCCTCGCGGCGGTCGCCGTCGCCGGGGCGTGGCTGACCGTACCGCTGCTCCGCGCCGACCTGGAGCGCGACGTCCTCGCCGCCGCGCTCTCCGTCGCCAACTGGCGGTTCGTCTCCCAGCAGACCGACTACCTGGCCGCCGGACACGACCAGAGTCCGCTGCTGCACTTCTGGTCGCTCGCCGTCGAGGAGCAGTTCTATCTGGTGTGGGCCCCGCTGCTGGCGGTGATCGTCCTGGCCGCCGCCCGCGCGGTCCGCCGGGGCCGGGCCGTGCGCACGGTCGTGGCGCTGCTCACCGCGGGCGTGGCCGTCGCCTCGTTCGCGCTGTCCCTGCACTGGACGCGGGACTCGGTCTCGCTCGCGTACCTCGGAACGCCGTCGCGCATCTGGCAGTTCGCGGCCGGCGCGCTGCTCGCCCTGCTGCCCTGGCATCTGCTGCGCGGGCCGCGTCCGCTGCGGCTGGTGTGCGGATGGGCGGGGGCCGCGGCGATCGTCTGGTGCGTCACGGCGTACGACGCGTCGACCCCGTACCCCGGTTACGCGGCGCTCGTCCCGACCCTCGGCACGGCCGCGGTGATCCTGGCGGCGATACCCGGGCGGGGCGAGCGGAACGTCCAAGGCGCTTACGGAGTCGGCCGGTTGCTCGCCGCCGGGGCGCCCCGGGCCCTGGGGCGGCTCTCCTACACCCTCTATCTGTGGCACTGGCCGGTGCTCGTTCTCGCCGAGGCCCGGCTCGGGGCGCTCGGCTGGCCCGCGAAGACCGCGCTGACGCTGGCGGCGGTGCTGCCCGCCTTCGCCACGATGCGCTGGGTCGAGCGGCCGCTGCGCCGCAGCCGTACGGTCTCCGAACTCCCGCGCCGGGGGCTTGCGGTGGGGATATCCGCCGTGGTCCTGCCCGTCGTGCTGGCGCTGGTCGTCGGCACCACGACCCTTCAGCTGCTCGGCCCGGCCACCCCCGTCGACGTCCGCAGCCTCCCGACGGGCGCGGCCGCCGGGCCGTCGCTGCTGGCCCGCGCAGACGGCTCCGCGCTCGCGGACGGGCCCGTGGTGCCGGGGCCGGCCCAGGCCCGCGAGGACTTCCCGCCGGACGGCGGCTGCCAGGTGGCCCCGGCGGTGACGAGCAGCCCGCCGTGCCTCTTCGGGGCGGTGGACAGCCCGGACCGTGTGGTGCTGCTCGGCGACTCCCACGCCGGCCAGTGGTTCTCCCCGCTGCTCGCCCTGGCCTCCCGGCGCGGCTGGGCACTCCAGGAGCTGGTGAAGCAGGGCTGCCCGCTTCCGGAACTGACGGTGAAGAGCCCCCAGTTGGGCCGTACCTACCGGGAGTGCGACACCTGGCGGGACGACACCCTGGACCGCCTGCGTACGGGGCCGAAGCCTCGGCTCATCGTGGTCGCCTCGCTCAACCGGTACACCGCCGACCGCGAACTCCTCCTCGCCGCGTGGGAGAAGACGCTGAAGCGGCTGCGGGCGACCGGCGCGCCGATCGTGTACGTCGAGGGCACGCCCGTACCGGGGACGGACATCCCGGCGTGTGTCTCCGGCGCTCCGGACAAGACGGCGGCCTGCGCGTTCGACCGGAAGGACGCGCTTCCCCCGGACCCGCTGGCGCGGCGGATCGCGGCGGGCGCGGTGCCGGGCGTGCGGTCCGTCGGCGTCAACGCGGCGCTGTGCCCGGACGACGGCGCGACGTGCCCCGCCGTGCGGGACCGGATCCTGCTGTACCGGGACGACACCCACCTGACGAACGTGGCGGCCGTCGTCCTGGCCCCGAGGCTGGAGCGGCTGCTGACGGAGTCGGGCGCGCTGTCACCGCCGGGCGCGGCTCACGGCGCCTCCGCCCGCTGAGGGACACGCGGGAGCCCGCCCGGCAGCATGGCGGTTTCCGCCAGGATCTCCGCCTTGCCCTCGCCTTTCGGCCAGATGGGGACTTCGGGGGCGCGTACCGGGGGACAGTACGAGCGCTGGAGCGTCATCCGCCCCGGCGACCGGGGCGCGGCACCGTACGACGGACGGAAGCGAGGAGAGGCACGGATGGCTACAGGCACGGTGAAGTGGTTCAACACCGAGAAGGGCTTCGGATACATCGAGCCGGACGACGGCGGAAGCGATGTCTTCGTCCACTTCAACGCGATCACCGGCGATCAGTTCAGGGACCTCACCGAAGGGCAGCGGGTGAGCTTCGGGATCGAGGAGGGCAGCAGGGGCCCCATGGCGACCGAGGTCGTGAGGCTCTGACCGGTGTTCCGGGTGGGGAACGTGCCGCATCGGTCGTGCTGGTTCGGCCGGGCGCCGAGGGGGACGGCCGAAGGCCGGACCGGCGCCGACCGATGACGGGCGCGGGACGGCGCATCGCCGGGGCGCCGTCCCACCCGGAACCTTTCGCACTGTTTGTGCCATCCTGATCTGGATCGAGAGCTTCCCGAACCGGCGAGGTCGGAGGTGCGGCCATGGGACGTCGCTGGGTCAGGGCCGTCGCGGATTCGCCGAACACGCCGCCGCTGGCCACCATGCTGGGCATCGCGCTCGTGGACGTGTCGACGGGATCGGAGTACAACCTGCTCCCGGTCTACGCGGCCGGCCCCGCGATCGCCTCCGCACGGGGATCGGTGCGGAACGTCTTCGCGGTGGGAGCCGTCGCCGTCGCCCTCTGCCTCCTCTTCGCGTGGAAGGCCGACCGCTTCGGCGAACTGCGCATGACGGTGGCCTTGACCGCCATCTGCTACGTCACCCTGGCCGCGGCCTACGCGGCCCGGTCACGCCGGAAGGTCGAGCGCCGCCTCGTCGACGTCCGGGACGTCGCCCGCACCCTGGAGGACGTCCTCTTCACTCCCGTCCCGCCGGCCATCGGCCCCGTCCGCATCGGCGCCTCCTACGTGTCCGCGAGCCGTGCCACCCGCGTGGGAGGAGATCTCTACGAGGTCGAGCCGTGCCCCGTCGGCGTACGCCTGGTCATCGCGGACGTCCAGGGCAAAGGGCTCGAAACGGTCCAGTGCGCCTCCGTGGTCCTCACGGCCTTCAGGGAGGCCGCCCCGGATGCCGGGGAGCTGGCCGACGTGGGCCGCCGCATCGAAGCGGCTCTGGAGCGCAAGACGGACGGTCAGCGGTTCGTGACCGGTATCCTCGCGCAGATCACCCGGGACGGCAGCCTCCTGGCGTTCAACCACGGCCACCCCCCGCCCCTCCTGCTCGGCCACGACGGCACGGCCGCCTTCGTCGAGTCCGACGATCAGGTTCCCCCCTTCGGGCTCACGGCGCTGACCGGCCCCACCGACCTGCACGACAGTGTCACCCGCATCCCTCTGGGCGTCGGGGACCGCATCCTCTTCTACACCGACGGCCTGAGCGAGGCCCGCGACACGGAGGGAGCCTTCTACCCCGTGCTCCACCGGGCGGCACCCCTGCTGCGGGACGGCCGACCCGAAGACGCGCTCACCCGGCTCCGCGCGGACGTCGCCGTGTTCACCGGCAAGGCGCCCGACGACGACTCCGCGCTCCTCCTGATAGAGGTCCGCGGGCCGCTGGCGGCGCCCGCCGGCGGGGTGTGACCGACCGGCCGGGTATCGCACCGGAGACGGGCCCGCTCGTCCCTGGCCGCGACGAGCCGGTCACCTCACGGCGGGCAACGGCTCAGGAGGGCTCCGCCGCCGCGAAGGCGCCCCGGGCCAGCCGGTGCAGCAGGGCGGCGGTCGCCGCGCGGCCGGGCAGGGCGTCGGGGCGGGCCAGGTGCGGGGTGGAGTTCAGCAGGCCGAAGACGGCGTGCACGGTGACGCGGGCCCGGTTCTCGGCCAGCGACGGGTAGAGGGCGCGGACGACGCCGACCCAGACCTCGACGTACTCGCGCTGGAGCCGGCGCACCCGCTTGCGGTCCGTGTCGCGCAGACGGTCCAGCTCCCGGTCGTGGAGAGTGATCAGGGGACGGTCGTCGAGGGCGAAGTCGATGTGGCCCTCGATGAGCGCGTCCAGGAGCGCCTCCGGGGAGCCGCCGCCCCGGGCCGCGTCCTCCGCCACCCGCAGCCGCCCGCCCTCCAGCAGACGCTCGCTGATGCCCACCAGCAGTTCGGCGAGCATCGCGTCCTTGCCGGGGAAGTGGCGGTAGAGGCCGGGTCCGCTGATCCCGACGGCGGCGCCTATCTCGTCGACGCCGACTCCGTGGAAACCGCGCTCGGCGAAGAGGCGGGCGGCCTCCCGCAGGATCTGCTCGCGGCGAGTGGGGGCCGGCACGCGGGCGGCGGCATGGGTGCTCATGAGGATTCATTCTAGACAGGGTCGTTAGCGGTCGTTAACCTGAGGGAAACGCGTTAACGCTCATTAACAACACGTCAACGCTTTCACCACTGCGGTACGGGCAAGGGGGCTCGACACGATGCAGCAGGCACCGGTCCTGGCGAGCGCGGCCGATCCCGCCTCGGAGGCCTGGCAGGCCAACGAGGCGGCGCATCGCGCGCTCTCCGACGAGCTGGCGGAACGCCTCGCCACGGCACGGCTGGGCGGAGGTGAGAAGGCACGGGCCCGCCATGAGGCGCGCGGCAAGCTGCTCCCCCGGGACCGGGTGGACACCCTGCTCGACCCGGGCTCGCCCTTCCTGGAGCTGGCCCCCCTGGCGGCGAACGGGATGTACGGCGACCAGGCCCCGGCCGCGGGCGTCATCGCGGGCATCGGGCGGGTCTCCGGCCGGGAGTGCGTGATCGTCGCCAATGACGCGACCGTCAAGGGCGGCACGTACTACCCGATGACCGTCAAGAAGCACCTGCGCGCCCAGGAAGTGGCCCTGGAGAACCGTCTCCCCTGCCTCTACCTGGTCGACTCGGGGGGCGCGTTCCTGCCGATGCAGGACGAGGTCTTCCCCGACCGGGACCACTTCGGGCGGATCTTCTACAACCAGGCCCGGATGTCGGGGGCGGGCATCCCGCAGATCGCGGCGGTGCTGGGCTCCTGCACGGCGGGCGGGGCGTACGTCCCGGCGATGAGCGACGAGGCCGTCATCGTCCGCAACCAGGGCACGATCTTCCTCGGCGGCCCGCCCCTGGTGAAGGCCGCGACCGGCGAGGTCGTCACGGCGGAGGAGCTGGGCGGCGGCGAGGTCCACTCCCGTACGTCGGGGGTCACCGACCATCTCGCGGAGGACGACGCGCACGCGCTGCGGATCGTCCGCACCATCGTCGCGACCCTCCCGGACCGGTCCCCGCTCCCGTGGTCGGTGGAGCCGGCCGAGGAGCCGAAGGTGGACCCGGCCGGGCTGTACGGGGCGGTCCCGGTGGACTCCCGCACCCCCTACGACGTGCGCGAGGTGATCGCGCGCGTGGTGGACGGCTCCCGCTTCCAGGAGTTCAAGGCGGAGTACGGGCAGACCCTGATCACCGGCTTCGCCCGGATCCACGGCCATCCGGTCGGGATCGTCGCGAACAACGGCATCCTGTTCTCCGAGTCGGCCCAGAAGGGCGCGCACTTCATCGAGCTGTGCGACCAGCGCGGCATCCCGCTCGTCTTCCTCCAGAACATCTCCGGCTTCATGGTCGGCCGGGACTACGAGGCGGGCGGCATCGCCAAGCACGGCGCGAAGATGGTCACGGCGGTGGCGTGCACCCGGGTGCCGAAGCTGACGGTCGTCGTCGGCGGTTCGTACGGCGCGGGCAACTACTCCATGTGCGGCCGGGCCTACAGCCCGCGATTCCTGTGGATGTGGCCGAACGCCAAGATCTCCGTGATGGGCGGCGAGCAGGCCGCCTCGGTCCTCGCCACCGTCAAGCGCGACCAGCTGGGCGACGACTGGAGCGCCGAGGACGAGGAAGCGTTCAAGGCCCCGATCCGCGCCCAGTACGAGACCCAGGGCAACGCGTACTACGCCAGCGCCCGGCTCTGGGACGACGGCGTGATCGACCCCGTGGACACCCGGCAGGTCCTCGGCCTCGCCCTGACCGCCTGCGCCAACGCCCCGCTGCCCCAGAAGGACCCGGCCGGGCCCGGCTTCGGCGTCTTCCGGATGTGAGGAACAGATGACGACGATGTTCGACACCGTTCTGGTCGCCAACCGCGGCGAGATCGCGGTCCGGGTGATCCGGACCCTGCGGGAACAGGGCGTGCGCTCGGTCGCGGTCTTCAGCGACGCGGACGCGGACGCCCGGCATGTCCGGGAGGCGGACACGGCGGTACGGATCGGCCCGCCGCCGGCCACCGAGAGCTATCTGAACGTGCCGGCGCTGCTGGAGGCGGCCCGCCGCACGGGAGCCCAGGCGGTCCACCCCGGGTACGGATTCCTGGCGGAGAACGCGGAGTTCGCGCAGGCGTGCGCGGACGCCGGGCTGGTCTTCATCGGCCCGCCCGCCGCCGCCATCGCGCTCATGGGCGACAAGATCCGGGCCAAGGAGACGGTCGCGGCCTACGGCGTCCCGGTCGTGCCGGGCTCCTCCGGCAGCGGCCTCACCGACGCCCAACTGGAGGAAGCCGCCCGGGAGATCGGCACCCCGGTCCTGCTCAAGCCCTCGGCGGGCGGCGGCGGCAAGGGCATGCGCCTGGTCCGCGACGCGGCGGTGCTGGGCGAGGAGATCGCCGCGGCGCGGCGCGAGGCCCGCGCCTCCTTCGGCGACGACACGCTGCTCGTCGAGCGGTGGATCGACCGGCCGCGCCACATCGAGATCCAGGTGCTGGCCGACGCCCACGGCACCGTGCTCCACCTGGGCGAGCGCGAGTGCTCGCTCCAGCGCCGCCACCAGAAGATCATCGAGGAGGCGCCGAGCGTCCTGCTCGACGCGCAGACCCGGGCGGCGATGGGCGAGGCGGCCGCGCAGGCGGCCCGCAGCTGCGGCTATGTCGGGGCGGGGACGGTGGAGTTCATCGTCCCGGGCAACGACCCGTCCTCGTACTACTTCATGGAGATGAACACCCGCCTCCAGGTCGAGCACCCGGTGACCGAGCTGATCACCGGCCTGGACCTGGTGGAGTGGCAGGTGCGGGTGGCGTCGGGCGAGCGGCTCCCCTTCACGCAGCAGGACATCACGCTCACCGGCTGGGCGATCGAGGCCCGTGTCTGCGCCGAGGACCCGTCCCGCGGCTTCCTGCCCTCCGGGGGTACGGTGCTGGCGCTGCGCGAACCGCAGGGCGGCGGGGTGCGGACCGACTCGGGGCTCAGCGAGGGCGTGCCGGTGGGCAGCCTGTACGACCCGATGCTGTCGAAGGTCATCGCCTACGGCCCCGACCGCGCGACGGCCCTGCGCAAGCTGCGGGCGGCCCTGGCGGACACGGTCATCCTGGGCGTGCCGACCAACGCGGGTTTCCTGCGCCGGCTGCTGGCGCACCCGGACGTGGTCGCGGGCGACCTGGACACCGGTCTCGTGGAGCGCGAGGCGGAGGGCCTGGTGCCGGACGGCGTCCCGGACGAGGTGTACGCGGCGGGCGCGGCGGTCCGCCGGGAGGCGCTGGAGCCCCGGCCGGACGCGGGCGGCTGGACGGACCCGTTCTCCGTGCCGAACGGGTGGCGTACGGGGGGTGTGCGGGCGCCGCTGGTCTTCCCGCTGCGGGTGGCGGGACGTGAACCCGTCCAGCAGAGCGCCCCGGGTTCCGCGACGGTCGCACCCGACCGGGTCACGGTCGAGCTCGACGGTGTGGCCCACCACTTCCACCGCTCGGGCGACTGGCTCGGCCGGGACGGCGACACCTGGCACGTCCAGGACCACGACCCGGTGGAGGCGTCCCTGAGCGGGGCGGGCCGGAGCGGGGCGGACACGCTGGCGGCCCCGATGCCGGGCACGGTCACGGTGGTGAAGGTGGCCGTCGGGGACGAGGTCCTGGCGGGTCAGAGCCTGCTCGTGGTGGAGGCGATGAAGATGGAGCACGTGATCTCCGCCCCGCACGCGGGGACCGTGACGGAGCTGGACGTCGCGGCCGGCGCGACGGTGGCGATGGACCAGGTCCTGGCGGTCGTGGTCCCGGCGGCGACGGACGGGGAGGACGCATGAGCGCGCGAGGACTCCCCATGACGGTCCCGGCGCCGGGTCTGCCCTCCCGGGTCCGCATCCACGAGGTGGGCGCGCGGGACGGCCTGCAGAACGAGAAGGAGACCGTCCCGACCGAGGTGAAGGCGGAGTTCATCCGCCGCCTGGCGGTGGCGGGCCTGACCACCATTGAGGCGACGAGCTTCGTGCACCCGAAGTGGGTGCCCCAACTGGCCGACGCCGAGGAGCTGTTCCCGCTCCTCGGTGACATCGCGGACGTGGGCGACGTGGCCCTTCCGGTCCTCGTGCCGAACGAACGGGGCCTGGACCGGGCGCTGGCGCTCGGGGCGCGGTCGATCGCGGTGTTCGGCTCGGCGACGGAGACGTTCGCCGCGCGCAACCTGAACCGTACGGTCGACGCGTCGCTGGCGATGTTCGAGCCGGTGGTGGCCCGCGCGAAGACGGACGGGGTCCGGGTGCGCGGGTATCTGTCGATGTGCTTCGGCGACCCGTGGGAGGGCGCGGTCCCGGTCGCCCAGGTGGTGCGGGTGGCCAGGGCCCTGCTGGACCTGGGCTGCGACGAGCTCTCCCTGGGCGACACGATCGGGGTGGCGACGCCGGGCCATGTCACGGCGCTGCTGTCGGCCCTGAACGCAGCGGGCGTGCCGACACCCGCGATCGGCGTCCACTTCCACGACACCTACGGCCAGGCGCTGTCGAACACCCTGGCGGCTCTCCAGCACGGGGTGACCACCGTCGACGCCTCGGCGGGCGGCCTGGGCGGCTGCCCGTACGCGAAGAGCGCCACGGGGAACCTCGCCACCGAGGACCTGGTCTGGATGCTCGAAGGACTGGGCATCGAGACGGGCGTCGACCTGGCCGAACTGACCGCCACCAGCGTCTGGCTGGCCGGACACCTGGGCCGGCCGAGCCCGTCCCGGACGGTCCGCGCCCTGACCCCTCCCCCTTCTCCCGCCTCCCACAAGGAGTGAGTGACCCCATGTCCCTGGACCACCGGCTGACCGCCGAGCACGAGGAACTGCGCCGCACGGTCGAGGAGTTCGCGCACGACGTGATCGCGCCGAAGATCGGCGACCTCTACGAGCGCCATGAGTTCCCCTACGAGATCGTGCGGGAGATGGGCCGCATGGGCCTGTTCGGGCTGCCGTTCCCGGAGGAGTACGGCGGGATGGGCGGCGACTACCTGGCGCTCGGGATCGCCCTGGAGGAGCTGGCCCGGGTCGACTCCTCGGTGGCGATCACCCTGGAGGCCGGGGTCTCGCTGGGCGCGATGCCGCTGCACCTGTTCGGCACCGAGGAGCAGAAGCGCCGGTGGCTGCCGAAGCTGTGCGCGGGCGAGGCGCTGGGCGCGTTCGGCCTGACCGAGCCGGACGGCGGCTCGGACGCGGGCGGCACCCGGACGACGGCCGTGCTCGACGAGGCGACGAACGAGTGGGTGATCAACGGCTCGAAGTGCTTCATCACCAACTCGGGCACGGACATCACGGAGTTGGTGACCGTCACCGCGGTGACCGGCCGCAAGGAGGACGGCCGCCCGCTGATCTCGGCGATCATCGTCCCGTCGGGCACCCCCGGCTTCACGGTGGCCGCCCCGTACTCCAAGGTCGGCTGGAACGCCTCGGACACCCGCGAGCTGTCCTTCACGGACGTCCGCGTCCCGGCCGCGAACCTCCTGGGCGAACAGGGCCGGGGCTACGCCCAGTTCCTCCGCATCCTGGACGAGGGCCGGATCGCGATCTCGGCCCTGGCGACCGGCCTGGCCCAGGGCTGTGTGGACGAGTCGGTGAAGTACGCCGCCGAGCGCCACGCCTTCGGCAAGCCGATCGGCGCGAACCAGGCCATACAGTTCAAGATCGCCGACATGGAGATGCGCGCCCACATGGCCCGCATCGGCTGGCGCGACGCGGCCTCCCGCCTGGTCGCGGGCGAACCGTTCAAGAAGGAGGCCGCGATCGCGAAGCTGTACTCCTCGACGGTCGCGGTGGACAACGCCCGGGACGCCACACAGATCCACGGCGGCTACGGCTTCATGAACGAGTACCCGGTGGCCCGGATGTGGCGCGACTCCAAGATCCTGGAGATCGGCGAGGGCACGAGCGAGGTCCAGCGGATGCTGATCGCCCGGGAGCTGGGGCTGCCGGGCTGAGCCGGCCGACGCTTCGACCGCCGACCGGTCGCCGTGGAGCCCTTCCACGGCGACCGGATCGCGTCGGATACGCACCGCGGCCCACGGCCCACGGCCGAGGTCCCGCACCGTGCACCCGCCCCCTGCGCCCTGCGCCCTGCGCCCCAGCCTCCACTCCGTCAGAGCGTCCGCCGCCGGCGAGGCCGCGTGTGACTTCTCGCCCTCCGGTTTGTGGCATTCCCGTTCTTCTCCGGGCCGGACGGACTGGCCACCGAGGACGGGGTCCTGAACACGCGCCCGGCAGCGGCGGTGCCTCCCGGCCGCCCCGGCGAGCGCCGCCCACGAGCGCGATGCGCCCCGCAGCACGTGATCTCCACCACGTGTCGGACGCGCGGACCGGGCGAGCGGGAGGCGCGACAGGCGGAAGCAGGGGGACATAACCGCCAGAAACGGCTGAAGGGATCACCGTAAAGATGACCAGGTACCTCAAGTGACTCGATAAGGGCGGCAAAGCGGACAACCCGCACAGCCGCCAGGGGTGGAAGGGATGAGCGAATCCCGTTTAGGTTAGGCTCACCTTACTTCTAGATCGCGCCCCTCGTCCCCTCTTCCTGCCCGGAGGGACGCGATGACGTCCCCTCACCGGGAGGACCCCTTCATGCGTGCGCACCTGCTCAACAACACGACTGCGGAGCACTACAGGAGCACCGTCTCCGCAGGCGTGGAACGGGTCGCGGCCACTCTCGCCACCACCGAGCGCCCCTTCAGCGGGGTCGGGGTCGACGAACTCTCCCCCGTCGTCGACGCGATCGACCTCGACCGGCCGCTGGGCGACGCCGCCGCCGCCCTCGACGAGCTCGGCGAGGTCTACCTCCGCGACGCCGTCTACTTCCACCACCCCCGCTATCTGGGCCACCTCAACTGCCCGGTGGTCATACCCGCGGTGCTCGGCGAAGCCGTGCTCTCCGCGATCAACTCCTCCCTGGACACCTGGGACCAGAGCGCGGGCGGCACGCTCATCGAGCGCCGGCTGATCGACTGGACCACCGGACGGATCGGACTCGGCCCGGCAGCCGACGGGATCTTCACCAGCGGGGGGACGCAGTCCAACCTCCAGGCCCTGCTGCTGGCGCGCGAGGAGGCGAAGGTCCGGCCGGAGCACTTCACCCGGCTGCGGATCTTCACCTCCGAGTGCAGCCACTTCAGCGTGCAGAAGTCCGCCAAACTGCTCGGCCTCGGCCCGGACGCCGTCGTCTCCGTCCCGGTGGACCGCAATAAGCGCATGCAGACCGTGGCGCTCGCCCACGCGCTGGAGAGCTGCGTCGCCGAAGGAGCCGTCCCGATGGCCGTCGTCGCGACCTCCGGCACGACGGACTTCGGCTCCATCGACCCGTTGCCCGAGATCGCCGCGCTCTGCGAGCAGTTCGCCGTCTGGATGCACGTGGACGCCGCGTACGGCTGCGGGCTGCTGGCCTCCCGGAAGCGGCGCGGGCTGCTCGAAGGCATCGAGAAGGCCGACTCCGTGACCGTGGACTACCACAAGTCCTTCTTCCAGCCCGTGAGTTCGTCGGCCGTCCTGGTCCGCGACCGGGCCACCCTGCGCCATGCCACCTACCACGCGGAGTATCTGAACCCGCGCCGGATGGCCGAGGAGCGGATCCCCAACCAGGTCGACAAGTCCCTCCAGACGACCCGCCGGTTCGACGCGCTCAAGCTCTGGATGACGCTGCGCGTCATGGGCGCCGACGGCATCGGCGAGTTGTTCGACGAGGTCTGCGACCTGGCCGCCGAGGGCTGGAAGCTGCTCGCCGCCGACCCGCGCTTCGACGTGGTGGTCCAGCCGCAGCTCTCCACGCTCGTCTTCCGCTACGTCCCGGCCGGGGTCACCGCCCCGGACGAGATCGACCGCGCCAACCTGCACGCCCGCAAGGCGCTGTTCGCCTCCGGCGAGGCGATCGTCGCCGGCACCAAGGTGGGCGACCGCCAGTACCTGAAGTTCACCCTGCTCAACCCCGAAACGACCGCGCACGACATCGCCACGGTCCTCGACCTGATCTCCGGCCACGCCGAGAAGTACCTGGGAGACTCCCTTGACCGCGCTTCCTGAACCCCACGACTTCATCGGGATCGGCCTCGGCCCGTTCAATCTCGGCCTCGCCTGCCTCACCGAGCCGGTCGACGAACTGAACGGCGTCTTCCTGGAGTCCAAGCCGGACTTCGAGTGGCACGCCGGGATGTTCCTCGAAGGGGCGCATCTCCAGACGCCGTTCATGTCGGACCTGGTCACCATGGCAGACCCGACCTCGCCGTACTCCTTCCTCAACTACCTCAAAGAGCGCGGCAGGCTCTACTCGTTCTACATCCGGGAGAACTTCTACCCGCTGCGGACCGAGTACAACGACTACTGCCGCTGGGCCGCCGGGAAGCTGAGCAGCATCCGGTTCGGCGAGACCGTGGCGACGGTGACGTACGACGAGGGCACCGAGCTCTACACCGTGACCACCGTCTCCGGCGAGTCGTTCCGGTCCCGGCATCTCGTCCTCGGCACCGGCACGCCGCCGCACATCCCCGAGGCCTGCCAGGGGCTCGGCGGGGACTTCATCCACAACTCCCGCTACCTGGAGACGAAAGCCGAACTCCAGAAGAAGAAGTCGATCACCCTGGTCGGCAGCGGGCAGAGCGCGGCGGAGATCTACTACGACCTGCTCTCCGAGATCGACACCCACGGTTACCGGCTGAACTGGGTGACGCGCTCCCCGCGGTTCTTCCCGCTGGAGTACACGAAGCTGACGCTGGAGATGACCTCCCCGGAGTACGTCGACTACTTCCACGCGCTGCCCGAGGAGACCCGCTACCGGCTGGAGTCGGGGCAGAAGGGGCTGTTCAAGGGCATCGACGGGGAGCTGATCGACGCGATCTTCGACCTGCTCTACCAGAAGAACCTGCCGGGCCCCGTGCCGACCAGACTCCTCACCAACTCCGCCCTCGTCAGCGCGCGTTACGACGAGGAGGGCGGCGCGTACCGCCTGGGGCTGCGCCAGGAGGAACAGGGCAAGGACTACGAGCTGACCACCGAGGGGCTGATCCTCGCCACCGGGTACCGGTACGAGGCTCCCGCCTTCCTGGACCCGGTCCAGCACCGGCTGCGCCACGACAGCCGGGGGCGCTTCGACGTGGCCCGCAACTACAGCATCGACACCACCGGGCGCGGGGTCTTCCTCCAGAACGCCTCGGTGCACACCCACTCGATCACCTCGCCCGACCTCGGCATGGGCGCCTACCGCAACGCGTACATCATCGGCGAGCTGCTCGGCCGTGAGGTCTACCCGGTCGAGAAGTCCATCGCCTTCCAGGAGTTCGCCGTATGAGCCGCCCCGACACACCGCGCCCCGCCACCATCGGCACGTTCACCGTCCGGCCGCTCGATCCCTCCCCGAGCTCTCAGCTCCGGTCGAGCAGGGGAGGCCCCGTCTCCGACGTCGAGCTGGTGCACGGCTGGGTGACCCACCCCAAGGCCGCGTTCTGGCTGATGGGCGACGCCTCACTCGCCGACGTGGAGCGGGAGTACCGGTCCATCGCCGCCCACCCGCACCACGAGGCGTTCATCGGGCTGCACGACGGCGAACCCGCCTTCCTGATCGAGCGGTACGACCCCACCGAGGTCGAGCTGAAGGGGCTGTACGAGGCGGAGCCCGGCGATGTCGGGATGCACTTCCTGGTCGCCCCCACCGACACCCCGGTCCACGGCTTCACCCGGGCCGTGATCACCGCCGTGATGGACTTCCTGTTCGCCGACCCCACGGTGCGCCGGGTCGTCGTCGAGCCCGACGTGACCAACAGCGCCGTCCAGGCCCTCAACAAGGCCGTCGGGTTCGAGGTGCTCCGCGAGATCGCCAAACCGGAGAAGGACGCTCTGCTCAGCGCCTGCACCCGTGAGCAGTTCGAAGCAGCAACCGGAGGTAACGACCGATGACGACCGTCCTCACCGACAGCGTCGCCCACCTGTCCCCGGGGCGCTGGGCCACCGCAAACCGACTGCTGGTCCGCAAAGCACTGGCGGAATTCAGCCATGAGCGGCTGCTGACCCCCACGCCGGTCGGCGACGACCGCTACACCGTCCGCAGCGACGACGCCTCCACCGAGTACCGTTTCACCGCGCGCACCTTCGCCCTGGACCACTGGCAGGTCGAGGCGGACAGCATCACCCGGCACCGGCACGGATCCGAACTCCCTCTGGACGCGATGGAGTTCCTCACCGAGCTGCGGCACACACTGGGGCTCTCCGAGGAGATCCTGCCGGTGTACCTGGAGGAGATCTCCTCCACGCTGGCCGGAACCGCCTACAAACTCACCAAGGAACCGGCCACCTCGGGCCGGCTCGTCGCCGCCGGTTTCCAGGCCATCGAGACCGGGATGACCGAGGGCCACCCCTGCTTCGTCGCCAACAACGGGCGGCTCGGCTTCGGCGTGGACGAGTACCGGGCGTACGCCCCCGAGGCCGCCTCCCCGATCCGGCTGGTGTGGCTGGCCGCCCGCCGGGAGCGGGCCACCTTCACCTCGGGCGCCGGGCTCGACTACGAGGCACTGATCAAGGAGGAGCTGAGCGAGGCGACCCGGGGCCGGTTCGCCGACGCGCTGCGCGGGCTCGGCCTCGACCCGGACGACTACTTCCTGCTGCCCGTCCACCCCTGGCAGTGGTGGAACAAGCTCGCGGTCACCTTCGCCGGCGAGCTGGCCCAGCGCCACCTGGTGGTGCTCGGGGAGGGCGAGGACGGCTATCTCGCCCAGCAGTCGATCCGCACCTTCTTCAACACCGACCACCCCGAGAAGCACTACGTCAAAACGGCGCTGTCGGTCCTCAACATGGGCTTCATGCGCGGGCTCTCCGCCGCGTACATGGAGGCCACACCCGCGATCAACGACTGGCTGGCCGGTCTCGTCGAGCGCGACGACCTGCTGCGCGGGGCCCGGTTCTCGATCATCCGCGAGCGGGCCGCCATCGGCTACCACCACCGCGGTTACGAGGCCGCCACCGCCAAGGGCTCCCCGTACCGGAAGATGCTCGCCGCCCTGTGGCGCGAGAGCCCGGTGCCGGGCCTCCAGCCGGGCGAGCGGGTCGCGACGATGGCCTCGCTGCTCCACACCGACCACGAGGGCGGCTCGGTGGCCGGGGTGCTGATCGCCGAATCGGGCCTGGACCCGCAGGTGTGGCTGCGGCGCTACCTGGACGCCTACCTGGTGCCGGTGCTGCACAGCTTCTACGCGTACGACCTGGTCTACATGCCGCACGGCGAGAACGTGATCCTGGTGCTGGAGGACGGGGTCGTCACCCGCACGATCTTCAAGGACATCGCCGAGGAGATCGCGGTGATGGACGCGGAGGCGGTGCTGCCGCCGCAGGTCGAGCGGATCCGGGCCGAGGTGCCCGAGGACATGAAGCTGCTGTCGGTCTTCACCGACGTCTTCGACTGCTTCTTCCGCTTCCTGGCGGCGGGCCTGGCCACCGAAGGGCTGCTGGACGAGGACGACTTCTGGCGGACGGTCGCCGCCTGTGTGCGCGACTACCAGGGATCGGTCCCGTATCTCGCGGAGAAGTTCGCGCAGTACGACCTGTTCGAGCCGGAGTTCGCGCTCTCCTGCCTCAACCGCCTCCAGCTGCGCAACAACCAGCAGATGGTCGACCTCAACGACCCTGCCGGAGCGTTGCAGTTGGTGGGCAGCCTGCGGAACCCGATCGCCGGATTCTGAGCCCGGCCGCGCGGCGGCCGCCGGACGGTGAGCGCCCGAGGACGGTCCCTCGGGCGCTCACCCCTTCCCCGGGGCGGGCGGCTGGCAGAATCGGGGCCATGGCGGACATCATCCAGCGGGACGGAACGTGGACGTTCGACGGCGACACTGTGCGCATCGTGCCGGGTGGAAAGGCGCATCCGGTCCGGCAGGAGCTGGGTGAGGTCGCCGTCCCGCTGGAGGCGGTGGCGGGTGTCTCGTTCGAACCGGACCGCAGGGGCGGGCGGCTGCGGCTGCGGCTGCGCGGGGGCGCCTGCCCGGTGCTGCGGGCCGCCGACGGACGGCTCAAGGACGGCGCCGACCCCTATGTGCTGACCGTGGAGAAGGACCGTACGGGGGTCGCGGAGTACTTCGTCGACGAGGTCCGCAACGCGCTGCTGATCGAGCAGGTGCCGGACACCCCGGTGGACCGGTTCCTGCTGCCGGGGCCGGCCCTGCCGGTCTCCGGCGGCGGCGGCGACGGCACGGCGTCCTTCGACGGCGAGAGCGTCCGGCTGACCTGGAACTGGAAGGCCGAGGAGTCCAAGACCGCCGGGGGCGCGTCCACCTTCCCGCTGTCGCGGATCGCGGGGGTGCGGTGGCTGCCGGCGATCGGCCTGGAGAACGGCTACCTGCGCTTCGAGCCGGTGGAGGGGCCCGTCTCCGCGCCGCCGAAGTACGACCCGTACGCCCTGGACCTGTGGGGGATGTCCAAGAAGGAGCACACCGCGGTCCTGGTCGCGGCGGCGGTGCTGACGCGGCTGCCCGGGGCCCGTGCGGCCCTGGACGCCCCGCAGGCGCCCCCGGCGGCCCCGACCGAGGCGGCCGAGCCCGCCGCGGCGCCCGCGGGCGACCACGACGCGCTGCTGCGGCGGCTGCGGGAGCTGGGCGAGCTGCACCGGGCGGGGGTCCTCACCGATGAGGAGTTCAGCACCGCGAAGCAGGCCGTTCTGCGCAGCATGTGACGCGATCGGGCGACGTTCCCCACACTCCCTGCCCGATATCGGGCAGATTTCTTGCGTAAGCACGTCCCGGCACGCACTATCTACGGGTGCTTGAACGCCGCTCGTCGCACGACGACCTCATCGATCACCTCGTACGCTCCACCGCGCTCCAGCGCGGCGAGGCGGCCCGGGTGATCCTCGACGTGCTGGCGTACTTCGACGAGAGCACCGACGACTTCGTCCGGCGCCGCCACCGCGAACTGCAGTCCGGCGGCCTGGTCAACACGGAGATCTTCGAGCGGATCGCGGCCGAGCTGCCGCACCGCGCCGTGGCGCCGCCGGAGCTCTCGCTCCGCCAGCTGCGCCGCATCGTCTACGGCTGAGCGGGCCGGGCGCCCGTGCGCGGGGCGCCGTCACGCATGTGTACGTGTACGTCGATGGAGGGGCAGAGAACTCATGTGCGGGATCGTCGGATACATCGGGAAGCGTGACGTCGCTCCGCTGCTGCTGGAGGGCCTGCAGCGGCTGGAGTACCGGGGGTACGACTCCGCGGGCATCGTCATCACCGGCAAGGCGGCGGCGGGCAGGCCGGGCACGCTGAAGATGGTCAAGGCCAAGGGCCGGGTCCGGGAGCTGGAGGCCAAGGTCCCCAAGCGGTTCGCGGGCACCACCGGCATCGCCCACACCCGCTGGGCCACCCACGGCGCCCCGAGCGACGAGAACGCCCACCCGCACCTGGACGCGGAGAGCAAGGTCGCCGTCGTCCACAACGGGATCATCGACAACGCGGCCGAGCTGCGCACCCGGCTCACCGCGGACGGCGTCGTCTTCCTCTCGGAGACCGACACCGAGGTGCTGACCCACCTGATCGCCCGCGCCCAGGCCGACACCCTGGAGGAGAAGGTCCGCGAGGCGCTGCGCCACGTCGAGGGCACGTACGGCATCGCCGTGCTGCACGCCGACTTCAACGACCGCATCGTGGTCGCCCGCAACGGCTCGCCGGTCGTCCTCGGCATCGGCGAGAAGGAGATGTTCGTCGCCTCCGACGTCGCCGCCCTGGTCGCCCACACCCGCCAGGTCGTCACCCTCGACGACGGCGAGATGGCCACGCTGAAGGCCGACGACTTCCGTACGTACACCACGGAGGGCTCGACCACGACGGCCACGCCGACCACCGTGGAGTGGGAGGCCGAGTCGTACGACATGGGCGGCCACGACACGTACATGCACAAGGAGATCTCCGAGCAGGCCGACGCCGTGGACCGGGTGCTGCGCGGCCGGATCGACGACCGGTTCTCCACCGTGCACCTGGGCGGCCTCAACCTGGACGCCCGCGAGGCACGCGGGGTGCGCCGGATCAAGATCCTCGGCTGCGGCACCTCCTACCACGCGGGCCAGATCGGCGCCCAGCTGATCGAGGAGCTGGCGCGCATCCCCGCCGACGCCGAGCCGGCCTCCGAGTTCCGCTACCGCAACCCGGTCGTGGACCCCGACACCCTGTACGTCGCGGTCTCCCAGTCGGGCGAGACGTACGACGTGCTGGCCGCCGTCCAGGAGCTGAAGCGCAAGGGCGCCCGGGTCCTCGGCGTGGTCAACGTGGTCGGCTCCGCCATCGCCCGGGAGGCCGACGGCGGTACGTACGTCCACGCGGGCCCGGAGGTCTGCGTCGTCTCCACCAAGTGCTTCACCAACACGGTGGTCGCCTTCGCGCTGCTCGCGCTGCACCTGGGCCGCATCCGCGACCTGTCGGTCGCGGACGGCAAGCGGATCATCGACGGGCTGCGCCGGCTTCCCGAGCAGATCAGCGAGATCCTGGCGGGCGAGGACGAGATCAAGCGGCTCGCGGCGGAGTACGCGGACGCCAGGTCGATGATGTTCATCGGCCGGGTGCGCGGCTACCCGGTGGCCCGCGAGGCCTCGCTGAAGCTGAAGGAGGTCTCGTACATCCACGCCGAGGCCTACCCGGCCTCCGAGCTGAAGCACGGCCCGCTCGCGCTGATCGAGCCCGCGATGCCGACCGTGGCGATCGTGCCGGACGACGACCTGCTGGAGAAGAACCGCGCCGCGATGGAGGAGATCAAGGCCCGCAGCGGCCGCATCCTCGCGGTGGCCCACCAGATGCAGGAGAAGGCCGACCACACGATCGTCGTGCCGAAGAACGAGAACGAGCTGGACCCGATCCTCATGGGCATCCCGCTCCAGCTGTTCGCGTACCACACGGCCCTCGCGATGGGCCGGGACATCGACAAGCCGCGCAACCTGGCGAAGTCCGTGACGGTCGAGTAGCGAGACGGACGGCCGCACAGGCGCCGGAGACGGACGTTGGGCCCCGCACCGCGACGACGCGGTGCGGGGCCCAACGCGTGCTGCTGTGCGACCTTCTGGCGGCCTCTCAGGGAATGACGACGACGGGGCGTTGCGCGCGGCGGGCCAGGCGGCCGGCCACCGAGCCGAAGATCCGGCCGACGATGCCGTGCGTGGAGCCGACGACGATGGCGTCGGCGGCGTACTCCCGGCCGACCTCCTCCAGCTCGTGGCAGATGTCGCCACCGCGCTCGACGAGCACCCAGGGCACCTCGGAGAGGTAGTCGGCGCAGGCCAGCTCCAGACCGAGGACCTCGGTGCGGTGGTCGGGGACGTCGACGAAGACGGGGGGCTCGCAGCCGGCCCAGACGGTGGTCGGCAGCCGGTTGGCGACATGGACGATGATCAGGCCGGAACCCGACCTGCCGGCCATGCCGATGGCGTAGGCGAGGGCCCGCTCACTGGATGTGGAGCCGTCGAAACCGACCACGACTCCGTGCCGGAACGCGGGATCGCACGCGTGGCGTGATTCTTCGACCGTCCGCGGCTCCGACCCGGGGTCGGCGAGCGGCTTGCGGTCCTTGGGTTCAGGGATTTCGTGACCGGCCATCGGTGTCTCGGCGAAGAGAGTCCTCGTGAGGAGGGAACGGTTTCGATGTGCGTCGGGTGCGTCAGCTGGTGGTGAAGCTCTGTCCGGGAATCATCTTCCCAACCCCATACCCCCAAGGGTACGGCGTCACTCCTCCATCGCCCAGACCCCCGCAAAAGCGTGCGTGACGCTGGAGGGAGCATGCACGAGCCCGTCCGGTATGGCAATGCCGGTTGTGTTGTACACGGGACTTCGCGGGGGTGAACACCGTCGGGCGTCCTGTTTTTCGCGCGGCTTCGCGACACCCCGCCAGGGGCGGCGAGTGGAGCCGCACCCGGTCCCTGTTGGCCACGCACCGGAACGCCGCCCACAGCCCGTCGCTCGCACGTTCCCCGGCGCGGCGGCCGGTGACGCCGCGCCGGGGAGCCCTGGCCCCGTCCGCGCCGCAACGCCTGCCGTCACCGTCCTTCCTGACCCGAGCACGCCACACGCCCACCGCCGCGAGGGAGCGCATCGGCGCGGCGGTCTCACGGCGGTTGTGCGCCCGGCGTGACCGGATCCAGCACACACAACCGATGATTTTCAGCCAACTTCACCCAGGGGTCGGACCCTTCCCGGGATGGCCGGACAACCCACCGCCCACCAGGCAGGAACGGACCGCGCGGTACGCTTTCACCCGACGCGGACGGGCCACGTTGGCGAAGGGCACTTCCCTGTGCGCTTCGCGGGTGGAACGCTTCGTGATCGAACGCTTCACGCCACGTTTCCTTATCGACATTGAGCTGGTGGGGGAAGGTGTCACGGCGTAACCACGCGACGCAGTAGATTCGATCTTGAAAAATCGGGGGCTGGGGAACCGTGCGAAACCGAGGGGAAACGTGCAGGAGCGGCAGGCCCGTAAGGACCAGGGAGACGCGAACACCGAGGGGGGCTTAGCGTCATGAGCCAGGACTCCGCCACCGCGACGGAGGCCGCACGCAAGCTGACCGGGCGGCGACGCCGGGAAGTCGTTGCCGTGCTGCTGTTCAGCGGCGGCCCTATCTTCGAGAGCTCCATCCCGCTCTCCGTCTTCGGAATCGACCGGCAGGACGCGGGAGTTCCCCGCTACCGCCTGCTGGTCTGCGGGGGCGAGGAAGGACCGCTGCGCACCACAGGTGGGCTCGAACTCACCGCACCGTACGGCCTGGAGGCGATCAGCAGGGCCGGCACCGTGGTGGTGCCCGCCTGGCGGTCGATCACCTCGCCGCCGCCCGCCGAGGCACTGGACGCGCTGCGGCGCGCCCACGAGGAGGGCGCCCGCATCGTCGGTCTGTGCACGGGAGCCTTCGTGCTCGCGGCCGCCGGCCTGCTGGACGGGCGGCCGGCCACCACACACTGGATGTACGCGCCGACGCTGGCCAAGCGCTATCCGTCGGTGCACGTCGATCCGCGCGAGCTGTTCGTGGACGACGGGGACGTGCTCACCTCCGCCGGTACGGCGGCGGGTATCGATCTCTGCCTCCACATCGTCCGCACCGACCACGGCACGGAGGCGGCCGGGGCACTCGCCCGCCGGCTCGTCGTGCCGCCGCGGCGCAGTGGCGGGCAGGAGCGCTACCTGGACAGGTCTTTACCGGAGGAGATCGGGTCCGACCCGCTCGCCGAGGTCGTGGCCTGGGCCCTGGAGCATCTGCACGAGCAGTTCGACGTGGAGACGCTCGCGGCGCGTGCCTACATGAGCAGGCGGACCTTCGACCGCAGGTTCCGCTCGCTCACCGGCAGCGCTCCGCTCCAGTGGCTGATCACCCAGCGGGTGCTGCAGGCGCAGCGGCTGCTGGAGACCTCCGACTACTCGGTCGACGAGGTCGCGGGCCGCTGCGGCTTCCGCTCCCCGGTCGCGCTGCGCGGGCACTTCCGCCGCCAGCTCGGCTCCTCCCCCGCCGCGTACCGGGCCGCCTACCGGGCCCGCCGTCCGCAGGGGGTGGCGGAGACCGCCGCGACGGTGGTCGAGACGATGGTGCCCAGCCAGGGGCCGCCGTCCGGACGCCGGGGCTCCCCGATGCCCTCCGCACCGGTCGTCGTGGCGGCTTCGACGGGGCCCGGGGAGCACTCCCTGCCCGGCCCCGACGCGTTCGTTCCCGGACGCCCGGCCCTGCCGGGACAGCGGAGTGCCCCGTAGGGTGGGGCCCATGAACGACCGCATGGTGTGGATCGACTGCGAGATGACCGGGCTCTCGTTGACGGACGACGCACTCATCGAGGTGGCCGCCCTGGTCACCGACTCGGAGCTGAACGTGCTCGGCGAAGGGGTGGACATCGTGATCCGCCCGCCGGACGCGGCCCTGGAGACCATGCCCGAGGTGGTGCGGCAGATGCACACCGCCTCGGGCCTCCTCGACGAGCTGGCCGGGGGCACCACCCTGGCGGACGCCGAGGAACAGGTCCTGGCCTACGTCCGCGAGCATGTGAAGGAGCCCGGCAAGGCCCCGCTCTGCGGAAACTCGGTCGGTACCGACCGCGGCTTCCTGGCGCGGGACATGCGGGATCTGGAGAGCTACCTGCACTACCGGATCGTGGACGTGTCCTCGGTCAAGGAGCTGGCCCGGCGCTGGTTCCCCCGGGCGTACTTCAACAGCCCGGACAAGAACGGCAACCACCGGGCACTGGCGGACATCCGTGACTCGATCACGGAGCTCCGCTACTACCGGGAGGCGGTCTTCGTCCCGCAGCCCGGCCCGGACTCGGAGCGCGCCAAGGAGATCGCGGCGCGCCTGGCGGCCCCGGCCGCACCGTAGGAACCCGCTGTTCACGGGCGCGAGAGCGCCCGCGGACCGGCGCCCGGAAACGTGGGCGCGAGCACCCTCCCGGACCCTGTACACTTTTTCTCGGCCGGTCGGAAACGACCGGACGACATGGTGGGTATAGCTCAGATGGTAGAGCACCTGGTTGTGGTCCAGGATGTCGCGGGTTCAAGTCCCGTTACTCACCCTGAAGCAAGGGCCCCGGTCTTCGGACCGGGGCCCTTGCTGTTTCTCCGGGCGCTTCCGGTTCTCTCCCGGCCGCCTGGCCGGCCCTGTGCGGCAGGCGGCCGTGCGACGACGAGCCCCCGGGCCGTCTCACGACGAGTCGCGGACGACCAGTTCCGTGGGGAGGACCAGCGAGGGGCGCTCGCCGCCCGGGACCCGGCCCGCGATCTCGTCCAGGAGGAGGCGCGCCATACGGCGGCCCATCTCCTCTATGGGCTGGCGGACGCTGGTGAGGGGCGGGTGCATGTGGCGGGCGACGACCGAGTCGTCGAAGCCGACCAGGGCCACGTCCTCGGGGATCCGGCGGTCCGCCTCGCGCAGGACCTGGCGGGCCCCGGCGGCCATCACGTCGGAGGCGACGAAGACCGCGTCCAGGCCGGGGCGGCGGGCCAGGAGGTCGCGCATGGCCGCCGCGCCGCCCTCCTCGGTGAAGTCGGCGGGGGCGATGAGGCGCTCGTCGGGGGCCAGCCCGGCGGCGGAGACCGCGGCGCGGTAGCCGTCCAGGCGGCGCTGGGCGCCGTACACCTCCAGACGGCCGGTGATCGTGGCGATCCGGCGGCGGCCCCGGGAGACGAGGTGCTCGACGGCGGCCCGCGCGCCCTCGAAGTTGTCGGAGTCGACCGAGGGCAGCGTCTCGGCCGCGTGCCGGGCGCCGCTGATCACACACGGCATGCCGAGCTGCTCCAGCAGCTCCGGCAGCGGGTCGTCCGCGTGCACGGCGACCAGCAGGACCCCGTCGACGCGGTGGGCGGTGAGGTACTGGGCGAGGCGGCGGCGCTCGCGGTCGTTGCCGACGAGGGTGAGGAGCAGCTGCATCTCGGTGTCGGCGAGGGCCGCCCCGACGCCGCGCACTATGGCGGAGAAGTACGGCTCGGCGAAGAAGCGGGTCTCCGGCTCGGGCACCACCAGGGCGATGGCGTCGGTGCGGTTGCCCGCCAGGGCCCGGGCGGCACGGTTGGGGACGTATCCCAGCTCGGCCACGGCCGCCTCCACCGCCTGCCGGGTCGCTTCGCTGACCCGGGGCGAGCCGTTGATGACCCGCGAGGCGGTGCCCCGGCCGACACCGGCCCGTGCCGCCACCTCTTCGAGCGTGGGCCGCCCGCCGCTCCGTACTCGCGCTGCCGCCATGGCCGCCTCCCCGTTCCCGGTCAATTTCTCACAGCCGTTACGTCAATCCAAGTCCTGGATCGATCACCTCGACGAGCGTACGGACAGCCTAATGGGAGCGCTCCCAGAAGAGGTGACGCAACGGCGGTGGGCCCGGCCGGGGCAGCCGGGCCCACCGCTTCCGCGAGGTCAGGCCCACGGGGGGAGGCGGCGCGGGACGGCCGGTCCGTCAGGCCTCCGGGGGCAGCGCGTGACGGGCGATCACGTCGCCGTACCAGTGGGCGCTGGACTTCGGCGTGCGGCGCTGGGTCGCGTAGTCGACGTACACCGCGCCGAAGCGCTTCGCATAGCCGTAGCCCCATTCGAAGTTGTCCATCAGGGACCAGAGGAAGTAGCCCCGTACGTCGGCGCCGTCGGCCACCGCCCGGCGTACCGCCTCCAGGTGGCCGTGCAGATAGGCGATCCGCTCGGGGTCGTGGACCCGGCCGTCCGCGTCCGGGGCGTCCTCGAAGGCGGCCCCGTTCTCGGTGACCATCAGCGGCAGGCCGGGGTGCTCGCGCGCGACGTCCATGAGGAGGGCGTGCAGACCGTCCGGGTCGACCGACCAGTTCATGGCGGTGCGCGGCTTGCCCTCCGCCAGGTGGAAGGCCACGTGCTCGGAGCCGGGCCACGGGGAGTGGTCGCTGCTGCCGTGGCCGTCGTTGCGGGTGTCCCCGGCACCGTCGGCGGGGGTCGAGACGATGGTGGGCGTGTAGTAGTTGACGCCGAGGACGTCGATCGGGGCGGCGATGGCGGCGAGGTCTCCCTCGTGGATCAACTCCGCCCAGTTCACGATGCGTTCGGTATCGGCCAGCAGGTCTTCCGGGTACGCGCCCCTCAGCATCGGACCGGTGAAGATCCGGTTGCCCACCGCGTCGATCCGGCGGGCCGCGTCCGCGTCCTGCGCGCTGCCGGTCAGCGGGCGCACCTGGTGGAGGTTGAGGGTGACCGAGGTCTGCGCGGCGGCGGGGAGGTTCGCGCGCAGCGCCTCGGTCGCCCGGCCGTGGGCGAGGTTCAGGTGGTGGGCGGCCCGCAGCGCGGCGGCCGGTTCGGTGCGGCCGGGGGCGTGGACCCCGGAGCCGTATCCGAGGAAGGCCGAACACCAGGGCTCGTTCAGCGTCGTCCACGTCGAGACCCGGTCGCCGAGCGCGCGGGCCATGATCGCCGCGTAGTCGGCGAACCGTTCGGCCGTCGCCCGCTCGGGCCAGCCGCCCGCGTCCTCCAGCTCCTGCGGCAGGTCCCAGTGGTAGAGGGTGGCGACGGGCTGGATGCCGGCCGCGAGCAGTTCGTCGACGAGGGAGCGGTAGAAGTCCAGGCCGCGTTCGATCGCGGGGCCGCGGCCGGTGGGCTGGACCCGTGACCAGGAGACGGAGAAGCGGTACGCCTGGAGGCCGAGGCGCTTCATCAGGGCGACGTCGTCGCGGAAGCGGTGGAAGTGGTCGGCGGCGACGTCCCCGGTGTCGCCGCCCAGGACCTTGCCGGGGGTGTGGCTGAAGGTGTCCCAGATGGAGGGGGTGCGGCCCTGCTCGGAGGCCGCGCCCTCCACCTGGTACGCGGCGGTGGCCGCGCCCCACAGGAAGCCGGCCGGGAAGGGGGCCTGGGCTGCGGGTGCCTGCTGAGGGACCGTGTCGGGTCGGACGGCTGTCATGCGGAAGCGCTCCCTTGGAGGACGTGAGGGGTGAGGGGTGACACGTGAGGAAGAAGAGTCGGTGGCCGGCCTCGGCCGTGGAGGGTCGTCAGCACCGGCCGTGGAGGGCGGTCAGCCCCGGCCGTGGAGGCGGTCGGTCTACCGTGGAGGGTCGTCAGCCCCGGCCGTGGAGGGTGACCGGCCTCGGCGGTGGAGGGCGGTCGGCGTGACCGGCCGGGGCGGCCCCCTCGACCACGCCGGGCGGACCGCCCTCGACGGGGCGGGGCGCTCACCCCTTGACGGCGCCGGACATGATGCCGCCGACGATCCGCTTGCCGAAGAGGACGAACACCACCAGCAGCGGAAGCGTGCTGATCAGCGCGCCCGCCATCACGATGGACTGGTCGGGGGTGTACGAGGCGCTGAGCTGGCCGAGCGCCACCTGAAGGGTCGGGTTCTGCTGGTTGAGGGCCAGGTAGGGCCAGAAGAAGTCGTTCCACGCCTGGACGAAGGTGAGCATCCCGAGCACCATCATCGCGGGGCGCGCCACCGGCAGCACCACGCTGCGCACGATGCGGAAGTTGTTCGCCCCGTCGATCTTGGCCGCCTCGATCAGCTCGTACGGCAGGGCCTCGATGAGGTACTGGCGCATGAAGAACACCCCGAAGGCGCTCACCAGGGTCGGGAAGATCACCGATTCGAGCCGGCCGCCCCAGCCGAGGCCGGACATCATCATGAACAGGGGGACGACGCTGAGCTGCGGCGGGATGGTGAGGGTCGCGATGACCGCGGTCATCAGCCAGCCGCGGCCCCGGAAACGCATCTTGGCGAACGCGTAGCCGGCGAGCGTGCAGAAGAAGAGGGTGGCGAGGGTGATCGAGGACGAGACGATGACGCTGTTGACGATCGCCTTGCCGAGGTTCGCCTGTTCCCAGGCGCTCTGGACGTTCTCGATCAGCTTTCCGCCGGGGAGGAACGGCGGGGTGGAGTCGAGGACTTCGTCCTGGGTGCGGGAGGCCGCGACCAGGGTCCAGTAGAGCGGCAGCAGCGAGCCGAGGCCGACGACGGCGAGCGCCGCGTAGGCGAAGGGGCCGCCCTTCAGCTGTTGCCCGGCGCCCATCCGGAAGCGCCTGCGGCGCGCGGGGCCGTCGCCCGGCGGGGGCGGCGCGAGCTTGACGGGGGCGGTGGGAGTGGGGCTGGTCAGGGTCATGAAGGCGCTCCCGGTCGGACCGCGGACGTGCGGGCGAATCGGCCGACGATCCAGTTGGCCGCGGCGATGAGCAGCAGGAGGGCGAGCATCGCCCAGGCGACGGCGGCGGCCGGGCCGAGATGCCCGAGGTTCCAGCCGTAGTTGTAGAGGTAGATGCTGAGCGTCTCGTACTGGTTCTCGTTGCCGCCGGTGGCGCCCAGCGCACCGCCCTCCAGCAGCAGCGGTTCGCCGAAGAGCTGGAGGGAGCCGATGGTGGAGATGACGATCGTGAAGAGGATCGTGGGCCGCAGCGAGGGGATGGTGACCTTGCGGAACTGCTGCCAGCGCGAGGCGCCGTCCAGCGAGGCCGCTTCGTAGAGGTCGGCGGGGACGGCCTGCATCGCCGCGAGGTAGATCAGCGCGTTGTAGCCGGTCCACCGCCAGATGACGATGACCGAGATGGCGAGCTTCGACGTCCAGTGCCCGTTGGCCCAGTTGACCGGATCGAAGCCGACGAGGCCGAGCGTCCAGTTGAGCAGTCCGCCGTCGGCCCGGAACACCAGGGCGAAGACGAGGGCGGCGGAGGCCACGGAGGTGGCGTACGGGGTGAGGATGACCGTGCGCCAGAACGTGCTGGCTCGCAGGCGGTAGTTGAGGAGATGGGCGATGCCCAGGGCCATCAGGAGCTGCGGGACGGTCGAGATGACGCCGATGAGGAAGGTGTTGCTGACGGAGGTCCAGAACTCGGGGTCGTGCAGGATCGTGTCGAAGTTGTCCCAGCCCACCCACTCCGCCGAGTCCAGGCCGGTCATCTCCACCCGGTGCAGGGCGATCCAGCCGGTGTAGAGCAGCGGGTAGAGGCCGAAGGCCCCGAAGACGAGGAAGAACGGGGCGATGTAGGCGTACGGGGACGCCTGGTCGTCGAACCGCCACAGCCGGCTGCGCCACCACTGCCGTCGCTCGTCGGTCGGTTCCTTCTTCGGTGCGCGGGGCGCCTTCGCGTCCGCGTCCCGGGTGGGGGCAGAGGTTGCCACGGGCGGGGAGTCCTTCCCTGGGTGCGGCTGGGGAGTCGGGCGGGCCGGGGCGGGCGGACGGGTCGGCCGCCCGCCCCGGGGGCGGACCGAGGTCAGCCGATGGCCTTGTCGATCGTCCGGACGGCCGCGTCCCAGGCGTCGTCGGGGCTGGTGCCGCGCTGTTCCATGTTGTTGATCTGGGTGGAGATGGAGTCCTTGATCACGCCGTCCTTCGGGCCGAGGACCGCCTCGGGGATGGACTTCGCGCCGTCGGCGTAGATCTGGCCGATGGGGGCGTCGTTGAAGTACGGCAGGGTCGCGTTCTTCACGTCGGGCAGCTCGTAGGCGCCCTGGTTGGACGGGAAGACGCCGATCGCCTTGAAGACGGCGGCCTGCTGCTCGGGGGCGGTCAGCCACTTGACGAGCTTGGCGGCCTCGTCGACGTGCCGGCCGGACTTGGGGACGGCGAGGAAGGAACCGCCCCAGTTGGCGGAGGTGTTGCCGGGGGCGCTGGTGATGTCCCACGTGCCCTTGTTGGCGTCACCGGCGTACGTGGAGATCTGGCCGGCCATCCAGGCGGGACAGACGACGGTGGCCACCGTGCTCTTGCGCAGGGCCGCCTGCCACTGGTCCTCGAACTGGGCCAGGCCCTGCGTCAGCTTCCTGTCCGCGGCCCGGGCGGCGAGCTGCCAGCCCTTCTCGACACCGGCGCTCTCCCGGTAGACCGGCTTGCCGCTCGCGTCGTAGTACTGCTCGGGGCTGGAGCTGACCACGGCGTTGAACATGGCGCTCGCGGAGTCCATGAAGTACGTGCCGGAGGGGGCCTTCTTCTTGTACTGCTCGCCGAGGGCGAGGTAGGCATCCCAGCCGCCCTCGGTCAGCTTCGCCACCTCGTCCCGTTCGGTGGGCAGCCCGGCCTTCTCGAAGAGTTCGCGGTTGTAGCAGAGGGACATGGGGCCGATGTCGGTGCCCGCGCCGATGACCGCGCCGCTGGGGGCGGTGGCCTGCTTCGCCTTCCACGACACCCACTCGTCCACGGCGATGACCTCGGAGAGGTCGGCGAAGGAGTCCGCCTTCGTGTCGACGATCTCCTTGATCCGGCCGACCTCGATGCCCTGGACGTCGGCGAGACCGCTGCCGGAGTTCAGCTGCTGGAGGAGCTTGGGGTAGTAGTTCTTCTCCTCGGCGGTGGTGTCCTCCTTGACCGTGATCTTCGGGTTCAGCTCGTGGTACTTCTCGAAGAGCCCGGCCTCCTTGTAGCCGAACTGCCCGAAGTCCGCGACGGTCAGGGTGATGGCGCCGTCCGCGTCGGCCCCCTTGTCCGAGTCGGACGAGCCGCCGCATCCGGTGAGGAGGAGGGCGGCGAGCGTGAGGCCCGTGGTGGCCGTGGCGGCGGTTCTCGGGCGTCGGCGGGCGACGCTGCGGGTGATGCGCATTCCACTGCTCCTTGTTCCGGGGAGTCCTGGGGAAGGCAGGACGGAAAGACAGGAAGGAAGCGCGCGAGATCTCCTCCCATCCCTGTGGGAGCGCTCCCATGCGCCGATGCCGGAAGGTTCCTGCCTCAAGGGGGCAGGTGTCAAGAGTTGAAGACGATTCCGTTGCCGAGGGATGTCCGGCGCGTCACGGAGGGGTTCGGGGCGCCTCTCCCGTCGGAAGGTGAACGGGAGGCACCCCGGGCCGGGTGAGGTGCCGGTACACACCACCCCTGTTAATTTCTCCCTTATGCACCTTTTGATCACCCTGTTCGCCGACACCCGTCCCGGTGAGTGAGGCGGGATGGGCGTTCTGCGCGACCATCCCGAACTGGCCCTCTTCTTCTGCATCGCGGCCGGCTACCTCGTCGGCAAGCTCCGCGTCGGCCCGATCACGCTCGGCGGCATCTGCGGCACCCTGATCGTGTCGCTGCTGATCGGGACCCGGCAGGTGAGCGTCGACGACGACGTCAAGACGGTCTTCTTCGCGCTGTTCATCTTCTCGCTCGGCTACCTGGCCGGGCCGCAGTTCTTCGCCAACCTCAACCGCGGGAGCCTGCGCTTCTTCACGCTCTGCCTGATCGAACTGGTCTGTGTCCTCGGGATCGCCTTCGGACTGGCCAAGGCCTTCGACCTGGACGTGGGCACGGCCTCCGGGATCCTGGCCGGGGCCGCCACCGAGTCCGCCGTCGTGGGCACCGCCACCGAGGCGATCGGGAAGCTCGGCGACCTGACCCCCGAGCAGATCACCCAGTACCAGGGGCACGTGGCCACCGCCTACACGGTCTGCTATCTGTTCGGCCTGATCACCATCGTGCTGTTCACCAGCCAGATCATGCCGATGCTGCTG
The DNA here is from genome assembly GCF_018866325.1 of Streptomyces sp. YPW6. NCBI lineage: Bacteria > Bacillati > Actinomycetota > Actinomycetes > Kitasatosporales > Streptomycetaceae > Streptomyces > Streptomyces sp. YPW6. Next base: position 5,130,075 of record NZ_CP076457.1, on the reverse strand, counting down.
CGCATCAATCTGGCGGACGCCTCGCGCGAACTGTGGGAGAGGATGCGCGGCGGGCAGGCCGGGCTGGAGTCCGACGAGCGTGAGGCGCTGCCCGGCACGGTCGGCCGCACGTATCTGGTGACGCGTGCCGACGGCCGGACCGTCGCTGGTCTCCAGAGCGCCATGGGCGGGCGGATCACCGTCGAGGCGGTCAAGCGCGGCAGCAGGCTGCTGACGCCCTCCCCCGGTCTGGAGCTGACGCTCGGCGACCTGGTCCAGGTGGTCGGGGAGCGGGCGGCGATCATCGAGGCGGGCCGGGAGATCGGCCCGGAGACACCGGCCGTGCCGGGGCTGGACACCCCGCTGGCCACCAGCCAGGTCGCCGTCACCGAGAAGGAGACGATCGGCGCGAGCATCGACCGGCTGGAGAAGCGGCACCCGGAGTTCCGCAAGGACGGGGTGTACATCACCGATGTGCTGCGCAACGACCAGCATCTGCCGGCCAGCGGGGAGACGGTCCTCGCGCGCGGCGACGTCCTGACCCTGGTCGGCGCCCGGGGCGGGCTGACCCGGCTCGTCGCCAAGCTCGGCGCGGTGGTGAAGAACGACGCCACCGACTTCGTCTACCTGGGCTTCGGCATCGTGGCGGGCTCCCTGCTCGGCCAGATCGTGGTCGAGCTCGGGGACGTCCCGATGTCGCTCGGCACCGGCGGCGGCTGTCTGATCTCGGGGCTGGTCTTCGGCTGGTTCCGCTCCCGCAGCCAGACCTTCGGAGCGTTCCCGCCGCAGGCCGCGACCACGCTCAAGGACATGGGCCTGGCCGTCTTCATCGCCTGTACGGGACTGGCGGCGGGCCCGCAGGCCTGGCCGCTGCTGAAGGAGTACGGGGCGCTGCTGCCGTTCGCGGGCATCGCCATGGTGCTGGTCCCGGCGACGATCTCGCTGATCGTCGGCCGCAGGCTGCTGAAGATCGAGAAGCCGCTCCTGATCGGCGCGATCGCCGGCCAGCAGTGCTCGACCCCGGCGATCACCTCCATCACCCAGGTGGCCCAGAGCTCCGTCCCGCTTCTCGGCTACACGATCACGTACACGCTGTCCAACTTCCTGCTACCGCTGACCGGACCCGTCCTGGTCGGCGTCCTGGGGGCCTGACGTGGTCGACTTCCTGAACCGGAACATCTTCCAGCCCCATCCCGAGCTGCTCGTCTTCCTCGTGGTCGCGTTCGGCTTCCTGCTGGGCAGGATCCGCTACCGGGCGATCGCGCTGGGCGCGGTGACGGGCTGTCTGGTGGCGGGGCTCCTGCTCGGGGCCCAGTTCAAGGTCCAGATCGACGACACGGTGAAGAACCTGTTCTTCATCATGTTCCTGTTCGCCCTCGGCTACCGGGTGGGCCCGCAGTTCTTCCGGGGGCTCAAGAAGGACGGTCTGCCGCAGGTCGTCAACGCGGTGGTCGTCTGTGTGACCGGGCTGCTGGTCTCCTGGCTCTTCGCCCGGCTGCTCGGCTACGGGCCCGGTCTCGGCGCCGGACTGATGAGCGGGGCGCTGACCCAGTCGGCGGCGATCGGGGTCGCCCAGGACGCGATCGGCACGCTGCCGGGGCTGTCCGGCGACCAGGTGAAGACCGAGGAGAACCTGGTCGCCGTCGGCTACGCGGTGACGTATCCGCTGGGCACGATCCTGTGCGCGTTGCTCCTGGCCAACGTGCTGCCCCGGCTCTACCGCCGTGATCTGGCGCGGGAGAGCGCGGAGCTCGCGGCGGAGCTGGACGCGCCGGACGAGAGCCCGGACGAGGGCGAGGGCTACTACGAGGTGGTCCTGCGCGCGTACACCGTCCAGCGGCCGGATCTGGTGGGGCGCTCGGTGGCGGACTTCGAGGACCAGCAGAAGGCGCTGGGCCGCCGGGTCTACCTCACCGGGATCCGCCGCGACGGCACGGTGCTGGAGCACGACCAGTCCCGCACCCTCCAGCTCGGCGACACCGTCGCGGTCAGCGCCGTCCGGGGCGACCTGGTGGCCTTCGACGCCCGTACCCGCATCGGGGCGGAGGCCGACGACGTCGCGCTGCTGGGCTACCGTACCGAGACCCTGCACGTGGTCGTCGCGGAGAAGGCGCAGATCGGCCGGACCATCGAGGAGGTGCGGCGGGAGCCGTTCATGGTCGGGGTGTATGTCGACAAGCTCTACCGGGCCGGGGCCCTCTTCCCGTACCGGCTGTCCACGAAGCTGGAGCGGGGCGACACGCTGGTCCTGACCGGTCCCGAGCGGCTGGTCGGTCCGGCGGGGAAGGCCCTGGGCACGCCCGTTCCGACGAGCTTCGCGACGGACATGATCTGGGTCGGTCTCGGCATCTTCCTCGGCGGCTGCATCGGCATCCCGGCGCTGACGGCGGGCGGGGTGCCGATCTCGCTGTCGACCTCCGGCGGCGGACTGATCATGGGCCTGGTCTTCGGCTGGATCCGCGGCAAGTACCCGACGTACGGGAATGTGCCGCCGGGCGCCCAGTGGTTCATGGACACCCTCGGGCTGTGCCTCTTCGTCGCGGTCGTCGGGATCAACGCCGGGCCGGGCTTCACCAGCGGTCTGTCGTCGGCCGGCTGGGGTCTGCTGCTCCTGGGGGCCGTCGCCACCGTCGTTCCGCTGGTCGTGGGCTTCCTGGTCGGCCACCACGTGCAGAAGATCCGGTTCCCGGTCCTGATGGGCGTCCTGGCGGGCGGCCAGACCACCACGGCGGCCATCGGCGCCGTCAACGAGACCTCGAAGTCCCAGATCCCCACGCTCGGTTACACCATCCCGTACGCCGTCGGCAACGTGCTGCTGACGGTGTGGGGCGCCGTGATCGTCCTGCTCAACCACTGACCTGTTACGGAACGGACACCGCCATGCCGAAGACCAGCCTCAGCCGTGAAGAGATCCGGTCCTACGCCCAGCTCTCCCCCTTCGAGCTGAAGGACACCTTCATCCGCATCGCGACGGACGCGCAGAGCGGCCGGCCGGGCCAGAAGGGGAAGACGACCCGGGCCATGCTCAACGCCGGTCGTGGCAACCCGAACTGGGTCGCCACCGGCCCCCGCGAGGCGTACCACGCGCTCGGCTACTTCGCGATCTCGGAGTCCCGGCGGGTGTGGACGGCCGACAACCTGGGCGGCATGCCGGAGGAGGCCGGGTGCGCGGAGCGCTTCGACCACTTCGTCCGAACGCACCCGGAACTGCCGGGGATCGAGCTGCTGAAGGCGTGCGTGGACCTGGCGGTGAAGCGGTTCGGCTTCGACCGGGAGGCGTTCCTGCACGAGCTGACGGACTCCTCGATCGGGGACAACTACCCGGTGCCGGACCGGATCCTGCGCCACACCGAGGAGATCGTGCGCGGCTACGTCGCCGACGAGATGTTCGACCACCGGCCGCCGGAGGGACAGACGCTGAGCCTGTTCGCCACCGAGGGCGGCACGGCGGCGATGTGCTACATCTTCGACTCGCTGATGAAGAACGGGATCCTGGCCAAGGGCGACCGGATCGCCCTGATGGTGCCGGTGTTCACCCCGTACCTGGAGATCCCCGAGCTGGACACGTACGACTTCGACGTGGTGCACGTGGAGGCGAGCCTGTTCACCGAGACCGGGGTGCGGCAGTGGCGCTACCCGGAGGAGGAGATCGCCAAGCTCGCGGACCCCTCGATCAAGCTGGTCTGCTGCGTCAACCCGAGCAACCCGCCCTCGCTGGCGCTCTCCCCGCGGGTCTGCGAGCAGATCGTGTCCGTCGTCGGCGAGCGGAACCCGAACCTGATCATCGTCACGGACGACGTGTACGGGACGTTCGTGGAGGGCTTCCGCTCGCTCGCGGCCGACCTGCCGCGCAACACGCTCCTCGTCTACTCCTACTCCAAGCACTACGGGGCGACCGGCTGGCGGCTCGGGGTGATCGCGCTGCACGACGACAACGTGATCGACGCGATGCTGGCGGAGCAGGACCGGGCGCAGAAGGACCGGCTCGGCAGGCGTTACGGATCGCTGTCGCTGGAGCCGGAGAAGATGCGGTTCATCGACCGGCTGGTGGCGGACTCCCGGCAGGTGGCGCTGAACCACACGGCGGGGCTCTCGCTGCCGCAGCAGGTGATGATGGCGCTGTTCTCGCTGTTCGACATGCTGGACGAGGGGCAGGCGTACAAGCACCGGATCCGGGCGATCGTCCGGCAGCGGCTCGACCTCCTGCTGGAGGGCGCGCACATGAAGATCTCGGAGGATCCGAAGCGGGCGGCGTACTACATCGAACTGGACCTGCTGGCCGAGGCGGAGCGGACCCACGGAAAGCCGTTCGCCGACTTCCTGGAGCAGAACTACGAGCCGGTCGACCCGCTGTTCCGGCTGGCCGAGCAGACCTCGGTGGTCCTGCTCAACGGCGGTGGCTTCGACGGCCCCCAGTGGTCGGTCCGGGTGTCGCTGGCCAACCTGGACGACCTGGACTACCTGAAGATCGGCCACCATCTGCGGGCGATCTTCGACGCGTACGCCGAGGAGTGGCGGGCGGGTGGCGCTGCCGGCCCGTCCGGAGTCTGAGGACGTCCTTCGGGCGCGGGGCGGAACGCGCCCCGGCCGGAGGTGGGGTGGGGTCCGGCCGGGACGCGCGGCTGGGGGACGGTGCGCGGCCGGCACGGCGGTGGGGGGCGCCTGTGCCGCACGGAGGTCGGGAGCCGGTGTCCCCGCCGCCACCGGGGCGAACGGTGGCGGCGGGGGCCGACGTGGGGGCCCCGGGGGAGGTGGGGGTTCGACGACGTCCCCGGGTTGCTTCACGAGCACGCTATCGGCCGCACAACCGGCGAAAGGGGCGATCCGGACAGCGGGCGGTGTTCTTAGGTTCCGCTTAAGGAACGCATCGGAGCGGGTTAATGCGGCGACTCGGCGGCGGCCCGGTTCTGCTCGCGCCGCTGCCGGCCGACGCGGCGGCCCACCCGGCGGCCGTGGCCGCGCCGGCCGCGCTCGGGGCGGTCGCCGTGCAGCCCGATCCAGATCCGAACCTCGGTGCCGCCGAGGACGGACCGGCCGATGCGCAGGTCACCGCCGGTGGACTCGGCGACCCGGCGCACGATGTCCAGGCCGAGGCCGGTGGAGCCGACGGAGCCCCGCGCCCCGGCACGCCCGCTGGCGCCCCGGGCGAGGGCCGCCTCGGGGTCGTCGATCCCCGGGCCGGCGTCGGAGACGAGCACGATGACCGCGTCACCGCTGTGGTGGACGTCGACGGCGAAGGCCGTTCCCTCGGGGGTGTGGCGGAAGACGTTGCCGAGCAACGCGTCGAGCGCGGCCGCCAGTTCGGGCCGGGCAACGGGGATGCGGGCCGTACGGTCGACTCCCGCGAGGCGCACTTCGCGGCCCTCGTCCTCGGCGAGCGCCGACCAGAAGCCCATGCGTTCGCGGATCACCTCGGACACGTCGCAGCCCGCCTCCGCCTGTCCGCCCTGGGTCTGCGCCTGTTCGCGGGCCGTGCGGATGATCGTGTCGACCTCGTGCTCCAACTGCTCGACCGCAGCCCGGGTCTGCTCGGCCGCCGGGCCCTCGCCGAGGGACGCGGCGTTCAGCCGGAGCACGGTGAGCGGGGTGCGCAGCCGGTGCGAGAGGTCGGCGGCCAGCTCGCGTTCGTGGGCCAGCAGCTGGACGACCTGATCGGCCATGGAGTTGAACGCGACGGCGGCGGAACGCAGTTCGGTGGGCCCCTCCTCGGGGACCCGGGTACCGAGGCGCCCCTCCCCCAGGTCCTGGGCGGCCCCGGCGAGGCGCTGGGCGGGCTGCACCATCCGTACGCCGAGCCGGTCGGCGACCGCGACCGAGCCCACGATCAGGGCGAGGCCGACGCCCGCCAGCATCAGCCAGGCGGTGGCGACCCCGTTGGACACCTCTCCCTCGGGGACGAACACCTCGACGACGGCGATCTCCCCGGTGCTCAGCGCGGTCGGCTGGAGCAGCGCGAACCCGCCGGTGACCTCGGTGATCGAGGCCCGCCCGGCCTTGCGCACGGTCTCCACGTCCTCGGGTGCGGCGCGCCGGGTGCCGATGTCCAGGGGCCCGTCGGCGGCCCCTTCCGCGTCGGTGTCCTCGGACCGGGCCCGGTCGGGGGCCGGGACGTGGACGGCGAGGTGGCCCCGGTCGCCCGGTTCGGTGGACAGGACGGCGCGGGTGAGCTCCTCGCGGTCGGTGGTGATGGAGAGGGTCGGGGCGATGGTGCCGGCCTGGCGTTCGGCGTCGGAGAAGGCCCGGTCGCTGGCCATCTCCCGGATGACGAGTCCGAGCGGTACGGCGAAGGCGATGACGACCATCGCGGTGACCGCCAGGCAGACCTTGACCAGGGCCCATCTCATGCGGGCGGCTCCACCGCGGGCGCGTCGGCGGGCGGTTGGAGCTTCACACCGACGCCGCGCAGGGTGTGCAGGTAGCGCGGGCGGGCGGCGGTCTCGCCCAGCTTGCGGCGCAGCCAGGACAGATGGACGTCGATGGTCTGGTCGTCGCCGTAGGACTGCTGCCAGACCTCGGCCAGCAGCTCCCTGCGGGCGACGACCACCCCGGGCCGCCCGGCCAGGAAGGCGAGCAGGTCGAACTCGCGCCGGGTGAGGTCGAGTCCGGCCCCGTCCAGCTCGGCGCTGCGCCGCAGCGGGTCGATGGAGAGCCCACCGACGCGGATGACCCGGGGCGGGGGCGCCTCGCTCCCGGCGGCCCGCGAGCGGCGGAGGACGGCGGCCATCCGGGCGGAGAGGTGCTCGACGGAGAACGGTTTCGTCAGGTAGTCGTCGGCGCCGTCGTTGAGCAGCCGGACGATCTCGCTCTCGTCGTCCCGGGCGGTGGCGATGATGACGGGCACGTCGGTGATGGACCGCAGCATCTTCAGCGCCTCCGCGCCGTCCAGATCGGGCAGTCCGAGGTCGAGGATGACCACGTCGAAGCGGAAATGCGCGACCTCGCGCAGCGCTTCGAGCGCGGTGCCCACGCTCCGTACCGTGTGGGAGGCCTCACTGAGGTGCCGGATGAGGGCGGAACGTACGAACTGGTCGTCCTCGACCACGAGCACACTTGCCATGGGCGGCACCGTACGCCATGGCGGCGGGCCCGGTCCCGGCCCCGTCGGAATCCTCCGCAAAGGCCGGAGAAGGGCGTTGGCCCGGCCGGGCCGGGCGGAACGGGAGGCGGCCCGGGGCGGGGCGGGAGCCGGCGGGTCGGGGCGGGGCGGGAGCCGGCCGGGCGGGCGGGCGGGGCGGGAACGGGCCGCGTGGGCCGAGGGACCCGGGGCGGGGCGGGAGCGGGCCGCATGGGGCAGGATGTGCCCGATGCAACGAGGACTCGTACACGCGCTGGCGTGGACGCTCGCCACCGGCGCGGCGGTCACGCTCTCGTGGTGGGGTGTGCACACGGTCATGACGGGGACCGCGTACGCCCCGCCCCGGGCCGTACCGATCTCGGTGGGCGCGGGGGCTCCCCAGCGCATCGGGCAGAGCACCGAGGCGCCGCTCGTCTCCTCGACGCACCGGACATCGCCCTCCCCCTCCGCCTCGTCGGACACCGGTGACGCGCGCCCGTCGGCGTCGGCGCCGCGCCCCTCGCGTACGCCGTCGGCGACCCCGGAGAAACCGCCCGCACGGTCGGCTCCGGCGAAGGCTTCCGGGCAGGTGAAGAGCTATCGGACCGACGGTGGCCGGGTGGTGTTCGAGCTGGGCGCCGACTCGGCGAAGCTCGTCTCGGCGACGCCCGAGCCGGGCTGGTCGATGCAGGTGTGGAAGAACGACGCCTGGATCCGGGTGGACTTCAGCGACGGGGGCGGACAGGACGGCACGACGTTCTCGGTGTTCTGCACCTGGAACGGGACGCCGCCGATGGTGCAGATCGTCGAACCGTAGGCTGCGGCGGCCTCCTGATCAGGGGTTCCGGTCAGGCGTCCCGGCCACGCTCCGGTCGGGCCCTCCGGCCTCGGGGCCCGGTCACGGGTTCTCGAAGACCGACGGCGGGGGCGCGGGCGACGGCTTGGCCGCCGCGTCGGTGACGACGGCCGCACCGCCGGTGAAGTCGGTGAGCGCACGGCCGTGTTCGACGCGGCCGGGGTGCGGATCGCCCGCCACCCGCCGGGTGAACTCCGCGACCGGGAGCGGCAGGGCCGAGGCGAGCAGCACCGCGTTGCCGAAGCGGCGGCCCCGCCACACCACCGGGTCGGCGGCCAGCGCCAGTTCGGGGAAGACGGCGGCGGCCGTGGCGACCTGGCCGCGCAGATGGGCGAGCGGGGGCCCGTCGGCGAGGTTGGCGGCGTAGCGCCCCCCGGGCTTCAGCACCCGGCGTACCTCGCCGAGGAATTCGGCGGAGGTGAGGTGGGCGGGGGTACGGGCTCCGCCGAACACGTCGGCGATGACCAGGTCCGCCCAGCCGTCGGGGAATCTGCCGAGCCCTTCGCGGGCGTCGGCCGCCCGGACCCGGACACGGGCCTGGGGGTCCAGCGGGAGGTGGTCGCGGACGAACTGCACGAGGGGCGCGTCGAGCTCGACGATCTGCTGGGTGGAACGGGGGCGGGTCGCGGCGGTGTACCGGGCGAGGGTGAAGGCGCCGCCGCCCAGGTGCAGGACGTGCAGCGGCTGGAGCGGGGGTGCGGCGAGGTCGATGATGTGGCCGAGGCGGCGCTGGTAGGCGAACGCGAGGTGCGTGGGGTCGTCGAGGTCCACGTGGGACTGCGGGGCGTCGTCGATCAGCAGCGTCCAGCCGTGCGGGCGCTCGCGGTCGGGTATGAGCTCGGCCACGCCGCCGCCGACCGGCCGGGAGACGGCTTCGCGCTCGGCCCGGCCGCCGCGCCCGGAGCCCTGGCGGCCCTGCGGCGCGGCACCTTTTGCGGCGGCCTTGTCCGCGCCCTTCCCCTTGCCTCGGCCCGGCGTTCCTCGACGTGCCACGTTCGCTGGTCCTTGCTGCTGGGGGCCCGGGTTCGCCGGTCTGACGGAGCTGTGCGGAAAGGTTCCGCCCGTCCGGCCATTATGGGCTCAGCAGCAGCTGTCGGCCGCCTCGATCAGCCGGGCCGCCTGGTCGAGGGCGGCGCGGAGCACGGCCGGGTCGGTGACCGGGGCGTCCTCGGCCGGCGGGAGCAGCCAGCCGGATCCGGAGACCGGCGGCTCGGCGGGGATGCGCAGTCCGCGGCCGTCGGTCCGCGTGCAGGCGCTGCCGGGTACGTCCCAGCCGTCGGCGGTGCCCGGCGGCACGAGGAAGCCGAGGGTGTCGCAGGCCCCGTCGTGCAGGACCGGGCCGACGGCCTCCTGGTCGCCGCCGCGGCGGAGGATGTCCACGGCTTCCAGGCCCTGCCGCGCCGGGACCGTGACGAGGTCCAGGGGCGGGTCCGCCGGGGCGGGGGTCGTCGTGGTCGTCCCTGAGCCGGTCTCCCTGCCGAGGTGCAACAAGGGAACCCCTCCTCTCATCGCCGAACGGAGCCACGCTCCGTCTCCACGTGGACCAACGCCGGGGGCGCGTCAAGGGCTACGGCCCCACACCGCCGCAAAGGGTGGCAGTTCATGGCGGATCGCGGTCGGTATGCCCCCTTTCGCAACGAAACGCTGTGTGTGCGTGCCGTCACAGCAGGTACGTTCTTGCTCCGCCGGGACACCGGAACTCCGGGGCGACCGGGGAGGCCCGGGGGACGCCGGGTGGCACGAGCCCCGGCTGCACCAGAGAGGGGCCGGCATGGCGTCGACAGGGGCAGTTCCCAACCTCGCCTTCCGTCAGCTGCGCGGACAGCGCTCCGCCGGGGAGTTCGCGGCGGCCGTCCGCAGGGCGGCCCGGGAGATCGGCGAGCAGGTCGCGTGCGACGCCCGGTACATCGGGCGCGTGGAGTCCGGGGAGATCCGCTGCCCCAACTACGCCTACGAGCGCGTCTTCCGGCACATGTTCCCCGGGGCTTCCCTGACCGACCTGGGGTTCTCGGCCCGCGAGAGCGTACGGGGGCGGGGCGCCCGGGTCGTGTCCGAGCCCCCGCCCACGGACGCGTCCCGGGCCGTCCCACCGGGGCCCGCCCCCTCGCACCGCGACACCGATACCGACGACATCCCCGAGGAGAGCGACGTGCTGCGTCGCGTGTTCATGACGAGCGGAACCGCCACGGTGGCGGCCGCTTCCCTGGGTCTCGGCGGGGCGCCCGCCTCCGCCGCCCGGGTCTCCCTGCCCACGCAGCGCCGGGTCGGCGAGGCGGAGGTGAGCGCCGTCGAGAAGGCGGTGCGGCAGATCCGGCTGCTGGACGACCGGCACGGCGCCGACGGCCTCTACCGGCGGGCCGCGCAGCCGCTGCGCGCGGCGTACGAGCTGCTGGACGCCGGGAGCACCGCACGGCGATCCACCTCGGACCGGCTGCACACCGGCGCGGGCGAGCTGGCCATCTCGGTGGGATGGCTGGCCCATGACTCCGGCCGCTTCGACGACGCCCGCTCGCACTACGCGGAGGCGCTGGCCACGGCGCGGCTGGCGGGGGACGCGGGCCTGGAGGCGCACGCGTTCTGCAACACGTCGTTCCTGGCCCGGGACGCGGGACGGCCGCGCGAGGCGGTCCGGGCGGCGGAGGCCGGTCTGCGGGCCGCCCGCACGCTGGGGTCGCCCCGGCTGCTGGCGCTGCTGGCACTCCGGGAGGCGGGCGGCCGGGCGGGGCTCGGCGACCGTACGGGGTGCGACCGGGCGATCGGGCGGGCGCGGGCGGCGTTCGAGCGGGGGCCCGCGGCGGGCGATCCGGAGTGGATGAGCTTCTTCCGGGAGGCGGAGCTGGAACTGCTGGAGGCGCAGTGCTGGTCGGCGCTGGGCGACTGGTCCCGGGCGGCGCGGCACGGACGGCGGGCGGTCGTGCTCCAGGACGCGCACTTCACCCGCAACCTCGCGCTGTACCGGGCCCAGCTCACGGGTGACCTGGCCCGCGCGGGCCGGGCGGACGAGGCGGCGGTGACGGGGCACCAGGTGCTGGATCTGCTGACCCGGGTGCAGTCGTCGCGGATCCGGGGGATGCTGGCGGGCGCGGCCCGGGTGCTGGGCCCCCGGACGGGGGCGACGGAGGTGTCGTCCTTCCTGACCCGCCACGCGGCCGGCGCTTCCGGCGCGTAGGGGGGCGCCCCCTCCTTCAGCCCGTCCGGCGGCGACCGCCCGGCCCGGTGGGCCCGGGAGTCCGTGAGCGCCGGACGGCTGGGAGACCGCCCGGCGATCTTCCGAGTGCCGGACGGGCTGCAACGTGCCCGGGGATTCCCCGAGTGCCGGACGGGATGGATGCGGCGCGGGGAACCGTCCGGCCGACGCCCGCCGGCCGGACGGCTGCGTCCTCGGACGCCGGACGGGCCGGGGTGGTCAGCGGTCCAGGTGGCCCGTGTCGTTCCAGCGCTCCACGGCCGGCAGGCCGTACGCCCAGCCCAGGACCGACAACGACGTCGGCTCCAGGCGGATGCGCGCACCGAAGGACAGGTCCTCCCCCAGCCACCGCGCCCCCAGCGCCCGGAGGATGTGGCCGTGGGCGAAGACCAGCACGTCCCGGTCCGCCGACCGCGCCCAGGCGACGATCTCGTCCGCGCGGGCGGTGACGGCGGCGACGGACTCCCCGCCCGGCACCCCGTCGCGCCAGATCAGCCAGTCGGGCCGGTCCGCCTTGATCTCGGCCGGGGTCAGCCCCTCGTACGCCCCGTAGTCCCACTCCATCAGGGCGTCCCACGGCTCCGCCCGCTCCCCGAACCCGGCGAGTTCGCAGGTCTCGGCGGCCCGGACCAGCGGGCTGGTGCGGACCTCGACGCCGGGCAGCCCCGCCCAGGGCGCCCGGTGCAGCCGCTCGCCGAGCAGCTTCGCGCCCTCGCGCCCGCCGTCCAGCAGCGGGATGTCCGTCCTGCCGGTGTGGTTGCCCCGGACCGACCACTGGGTCTGGCCGTGCCGGGCGAGCAGGATGCGCGGTGCCATGAAGGCTCTCCCTGGAACGCTGGTGCTGGGTTCCTCCATCATCCCGCACCGGGCCGCCAGGCAACCTCCCGGCCCCGGCGGGCGTCCCCTCCTGCGCAGTCCCGGCCACGGAATCGGACCACGGCGGGACCGCTGCGTACGGGACGTCCGGAAGAGGACCCCCGGGGGATGCGGCGGCACGGCGCCGCCGTACGGTTGAACGTTCGTCGTCGGCCGCATGAACAAGGGGAGAGCTACCGGATGCCGCACGCCACCGCGCCGCCCGCGACCGGCCACCGGCCCCGCTGGTGGACGGAGCTGCCACTGATCGCGGTGGTGTACGCGCTGTACTCCGCGGGCCGCCTCCTGGTGCGCGGCGACGTGTCGACGGCGGTCGACCACGGACTGGCGATCCTCCGGCTCGAACAGGCGCTGTACCTCAACGCCGAGGAGCCGCTGAACCGTCTCTTCACGAGCACCCCGTCCCTCGGCATACCCGCCGACTTCGCCTACGCGTCCCTGCACTACCTGGTCACCCCGGCCGTCCTCGTCTGGATGTTCCGGCGCAGGTCGGCGGCGTACCGGGCGGCCCGGGTCTGGCTGATGAACTCCACGCTGCTGGGGCTCGTCGGCTTCACGCTGATGCCGACCTGCCCGCCCCGGCTGCTGGACGCGAGCCACGGCTTCGTCGACACGATGGCGCAGTACAGCGCCTACGGCTGGTGGGGCGAGGGGGCGAGCGCGCCGCGCGGCCTGAGCGGGATGACCAACCAGTACGCGGCGATGCCGAGCCTGCACGTCGGCTGGTCGCTGTGGTGCGGCATCCTGCTGTGGCGGCACGGCCGCCACCCCCTGATACGGGCGGCGGGGATCGCCTATCCGCTGATCACCACGATCGTCGTGATGGGCACCGCCAACCACTACTTCCTGGACGCCGTCGCGGGCGCGGCCGTGATGGGTCTCGGGGCCCTGCTGGTGAAGCCCGTCGTCCGGTTCGCCGACGGGGTCAAGGCACGGCTGGCCGGCGTCCTGCCGGGCCGCCTCCCCGGCGGCCGGAAGCGGGGCGGCGCGAGCACCGTCGCCGCGTCGATTCCGGCAACCGTGTCCCCGGATGTCAGTACCGGGTGCAAGACTTCCACGGGTGAGCGCATCCCCGGCCAGCGGACCACCTCCGCAGATCCCCCCGGCACGGCAGTCGGCGGCCCGGCAGTCGGAACCGCCGCCGACGCGGACGCGAGCGACGACGCTCCGGCAGCGGCTCTCTGAGCTGCGCGGCCCGTCCGTCGCACCGCACCCGCTGGACGCCAGAGCCCTGGCCGCCCTCGCCGCCAACCCGGGCTGCAAGCGGCGGGCCCTGCTCGACGGCGCCGGGGTGGACAAGGGCGTGCTGGCCACCGCGCTCGGCTCCCCCGCGCCCTTCGGGCAGTCCCAGTTCGCCTTCATGCGGGGCAACGCCTTCGAGGCGAAGGTCAAGGCCGACGGCGGCGCGGAGCTGCTCCGCCTGCTGTACGAGCGCCTGGGCGGCTCCTTCGCCCCGGGCCCGGACGTCGCCACGCCCGATCTGAGCGCCGCCGGGCCCGAGGGCCGTGCCGCACGCACCGCGCTCGCCCTGCGGGAGGCCACGGCGGCGGGCGGCTGGGCCCTGCTGGACCACCCGATGCTGGCCCTGGAGGTGGCGGGCTCCCCCGCCTATCTGGAACCGGACGCGGTGGTCGTGCACCCCGACGGCCGGTGGACCGTCGTCGAGATCAAGTCGTTTCCCATGATCGACGCCTCCGCCGACGCGTCGAAGGTCGGTGCCGCCGCGCGGCAGGCCGCGGTGTACGTGCTGGCGCTGGAGCGGGTCGCCGCGGTGACGGAGGGTGCGCACGTGGCGCAGCGGGTGCTGCTGGTCTGCCCCAAGGACTTCTCGAACCTGCCGACCGCCTCCGTCGTGGACGTCCGCAAGCAGCGTGCGGTGACCCGCCGTCAGCTGACCCGGCTGACCCGGATCGAGGACATCGCGGCGGAGCTGCCGGAGGGGACGACGTTCGACCCGGCGTGCTCGTCCGAGGAGCTGGACGCGGCCGTGGCGGCGGTGCCCCCGGCGTACGCCCCGGAGTGCCTGGCCGCGTGCGAGCTGGCCTTCCACTGCCGGGCGAAGTCCCGGGCCGAGGGGGCGGTGGAGGCGCTGGGCCGCGGTGTGCGCGGCGAGCTGGGCGGGCTGACCACGGTGGCCGGGGTGCTGGCCGCCGCCGCGGGCAAGGAGGGTGATCCCGCCGATCCGACGGTCGCGGCGCTGCGCCGCGCCGCCGCGCTGCGGGCCGAGGCCCTGAGAGCGCCGCCGTCCTGCGGGCCGGGGCGCGGGAAGCCTCCTCCGTCGCGGGCGCCGGGGCCCCGGAAGGGGCGGCCGCGTGTCGCTGATCACCACCCTGGCCCGGCTGGAGGCCGTCGACACCGGCCGCGCCCAGCCGCTCGCCACCGTCCGCCACCGCCATCTCACCGACCGGCCGCTGGTGCTGGTGCCGCTGACCACCGCCGGTGAGGCCGGGGCCCCGCTCGGGGCGCTGGTCGGCACGGACCGGGAGGCGCCCCGGCTGCTGGCCGTCGCGCAGCCGCGCGACCGGGACCTGCGGTTCGCGTTCCTGGCCGAGCTGGCGGAGGCGGTCCTTCCGCACATCGAGGCGTACGCGGACGTCGTCGAGCCCGCCGAGCGCAACGAGACCGATCCGGCGACGGGCAGGAAGACCAGGGTCGAGGTCGAGCTGTGCACGGACGCCGGCCAGCTGATCGTGCCGAGCCGGGCCGGCGTCGAGTTCGTCCGGCTGCTGGGCCGGTCCATGCGGTTCCGCCGTACCGCCGAGGACGATCCGGACACCCCGTATCCGGCCCCGGCCCGGGTGCCGCTGCTCGGCCGCTGGCTGACGCACTACGGGGAGCGGGCCCGGGTGCCCGGCTCCTCGCTCCTGCTGGCCGCCACCGATCTGCTGAACCGGCACTGGGCGACCGGGCAGAGCAGTCTGGAGGACCAGCACCTGGGCGCGCTGCTGTCCTGGATCGACCCGCCCGCCGGCTCCTCGGGGGCCGAGGCCGCGCTGCGGGCGGAGCTGGCGCGGGACGGGGAGGGCCAGTTGCTCTGCCCGCCGGCCGGTCCGGCCACCGACCCGGACTTCGACAACCGGCTGCTGGCCCCGGCGGTCGAGCGGTACGACCGGGCGCGCACGGCGCTCGCGTCCGCCGAGGACGGACTCGCCGCGGATGCGCGCCTGGGCGAGCTGAGCGCCGCCGAGCGGGAGATCCGTTCGCTGCTGGCTCGCGTCATGCTGCCGACCTGGGACACGGTCTGGCGCGGTCTCGACCTGCTGCGGGAGCTGCCCGAGGGGTCCCGGGCCGAGGACCGCTGGACCCGGGACCGCTGGTCGTTCACCGGGCACCGCGACCGGGTCCGCTCGGGCGAGCCGCCGCAGCCGCGGCGTGACGACGCGGTGACGGCGGCCCAGAAGCTGGCCTCCCGGGAGACCGCCCAGGCCCAGTTGGAGGCGCAGGAGGCACTCGACGATCCGCTGGTGCTGGCGGGGCGGCGGCTGGCGGGCGAAGCGTTCCTCGGCACGGTGACGGACGTGACGATGACGTACACCGAGTCGAAGCGGCCGTCACCGCGCCCGCTGGTCACCGTCCGCACGGACGAGCGGCCGCATCTGGGCGAGCGGACGAAGGTCTACCGCTCACTGGAGGGCAAGCCGCAGACGGCGGAGTTCGTGCGGGCCGAGGAGGAGACGGAGCCGGGCGGCGCGATCCTGCTGGTGCTGCGGATCCTGGACCGGATGGGCCGGGGCAAGGAGCCCGCGCCCGGTTCGGTGCCCGAGCCCGGGGAGCGGATCGCCTGGACCCTGTTCGAGCACGACCAGCGCGGCGGGCCGAAGCTGCCGGACCCGGAGGAGACGCCGTGGACCCACGGCGGGCCGCCGGGCGCGGACGCCGCGGCGCGTGCGGAGCAACCCGACCCCGTGACCCCGGAGGACCTGCTGTGACCATCGCCCGTCGGGAGGACCTTCCGTGAGCACCGTCTTCGACCCGGGCGCGGCGGCGGCCCGTGCGACCGGCGCGATCCTCGACGACACCCTGCACGGCGCCAGCCGGGGCGTCGTCGTGGACTCGCCCCCGGGCGCGGGCAAGTCGACGCTGGTGGTCCGGGCGGCGCTGGAGCTGGCCGCCGCAGGGCACCCGCTGATGGTGATCGCGCAGACGAACGCCCAGGTCGACGACCTGGTGGTCCGGCTCGCGGAGAAGGACCCGGAACTGCCCGTGGGGCGGCTCCACAGCAGTGACTCCGACCCGTACGACAAGGTGCTGGACGGCCTCGCCAACGTCACGAAGTCCGCGAAGGCCGCCGATCTGGCCGGGCTCGACGTGGTGATCTCGACGGCCGCCAAGTGGGCCCACGTGAAGAACGTGGAGCCGTGGGGGCACGCCATCGTCGACGAGGCGTACCAGATGCGGTCGGACGCGCTGCTGGCGGTGGCCGGGCTGTTCGAGCGGGCGCTGTTCGTCGGCGACCCGGGGCAGCTGGACCCGTTCTCGATCGTGGGCGCGGACCAGTGGGCGGGGCTGAGCTACGACCCGTCCGCGAGCGCGGTGTCCACGCTGCTCGCGCACAACCCGGAGCTGCCGCAGCACCGGCTGCCGGTCTCCTGGCGGCTGCCGGCGTCGGCGGCCCCGCTGGTGTCGGACGCGTTCTACCCGTACACGCCGTTCCGCAGCGGTACGGGCCACGGGGACCGGAAGCTCTCCTTCGGGGTGGCGTCGGACGGGTCGGGGCCCGACCGGGTGCTGGACGAGGCGGCGGAGTCCGGGTGGGGGCTGCTGGAGCTGCCCGCCCGGCACACCCCGCGCACCGACCCCGAGGCCGTGCGGGCGGTGGCCCTGGTGGTGCGGCGGCTGCTGGACCGGGGCGGCGTCGCCACCAGTGAGCGGGCCGAGCAGCCGGTGCCGGTGACGGCGGACCGGGTGGCGGTCGGCACGGCCCACCGGGACCAGGCGGCGGCGGTGCGGGCGGCGCTCGCGGAGCTGGGCGTCACGGGGGTCGCGGTCGACACGGCGAACCGGCTCCAGGGCCGCGAGTTCGACGTCACGGTGGTGCTGCACCCGCTGTCGGGCCGTCCCGACGCCACAGCCTTCCACCTGGAGACGGGCCGCCTGTGCGTGCTGGCGTCCCGGCACCGGCACGCGTGCGTCGTGGTGTGCCGGGAAGGGGTGGCGGACCTGCTGGACGAGCACCCGTCCACGGAGCCGGTCCAGCTGGGCGTCACGGTGAAGTTCCCCGACGGCTGGGAGGCCAACCACGCGGTGCTGGCCCGTCTCGCGGAGCACCGGGTGCGCTGGCGGCCGTAGCGGAGCCCGGGGTTCGGCCGCAGCGGAGCCCGGGGCCCTCTTGCGCGGGGTTGGACAATGGAGGGTGGCCGTCCCGGCCGTGCGAGGGAGGAACAGCACATGACAGAGTCCGAGCGGAACGAACGGCAGCGGCTGCGCCCCGCGCCGCTGCTCTTCGAGCCGTCTCAGGCCACGGCGGACCCGGAGCACTTCTTCGACCTGGAGTCGATGGAGGACCCCCGTGAGCTGCTGGCCCGGGCGACCGAGCTGACGCAGGCCTTCCGGGCGGCGACGGACCGGTCGGTGGAGTTCCAGGCGATGGCGGCGGCGCAGCTCGCGGACCCGCGCCGGTTCGACCGGCTGACCGCGGCGGACGTCGCGGAGCGTGCGGAGTGGACCGAGGACTACGCGAAGAAGATGATCGAGTTCGGCCGCTCGCTGCTGGACTCCCCGAGAGCCTGACGGACCTGACGGTCCCGCGGGGCCTCTGGGACAGGGGTGGTCCGTGGGGCGGCCGGGGCGGGTGCTGCGCCATCAGGCCCCGGGTCAGGTCCCGTGGCATATTCCGGCGGGCAAGATACCCCTCCCCCTCCCCACCTGTCCCGGTTTCCGGCAACTCTCGGAATCAGTTCCGTCACTCCCGGTAGACCTTTGCTTCATGAGCGCATGGCTGAAAGACGCAACGACCCTGCAGGCCGGTGCCGCCGTCGCGCACCACGGCGTCGACCTCTTCGCCCTGCTGCGCGACCAGTCCGGCTCCCAGGCCGCGCAGGTCACGGCGGCCGGTGCCGCCTGGCTGGCCGGGGCCTCCCCCTACCCGCGCAGCACGCTCGCCCAGTGGGAGGAGCACCCCACGGCCCCCGGGGTGCTGCCCTGCGGTTCCGCCTTCGACGTGGTGAACGTGCCGGCGCTGTTCGGGCGGCGGATGCTGGAGCGGCTCTGGGCGGAGGGGCCCGGCTCCGGGCCGGTCGCCACGCACCGGGGGCGGATGCTGCTGTTCGCGGCCCCGGGAACGGCCCAGCGGCTGCCCTCGCTGCTCGCCTGGGAGGAGTGGGGAACCGACGGTCGCGAGGGGGCCGGAGGCTCCGGGGACGCGCTCGGCCCGGTGCCGCCCCTGCTCTGCCACGGCACCGGGGACGCCGTGACCGTACCCCCGCTGACCTGCGCGTCGTCGGAGGGCGGGCCGCGCTGGCTGGTCGCGCCCGACACCCGCAACCCGTGGCTCCCGGGGCCCGATGTGCTGCTCTGGGCCTGTGTGCGGGTGAGCCGGTCCGCCTCCCCGCGGGCTGCCGCACCGTCGATTTTTCCTCGGGCGGATCAGGGTGCTAGTGTCTACGACGTCACCAGGCGCCGTTAGCTCAGTTGGTTAGAGCAGCTGACTCTTAATCAGCGGGTCCGGGGTTCGAGTCCCTGACGGCGCACAGACAGAAGAAGCCCTCCGCGACAGCGGGGGGCTTCTTCGTGTTGCGCCGGGACCGGCGGGGAGGTTTCAGACCCCGGCGGTGATCCGGACGGTCCAGGAGCCCGACGGGGTGCGGTCGGCGACCTCGACACGGGTCGCGTCGCCGGGGACGGTGAAGGTCTCGCCGACCCCGAGCGGGGCGTCGGCCAGCGGCGGGTAGACCGATCGGTCCCAGCACGCCCCGGTCTCCGGATGCGTGTCGACGACCTCGACGGGTCCGCCACCGGAGGCCGTCTCACTGCGGACGCGGTAGATCAGGATGCCCTCCGCGCAGGTGCCCCGGTCGTTGCCGGTGGCACTGCGGGCCTCGATGGCCAGGGCGCTGTCCGAGCCGGTACGGACGACGGCGAGCCGGGTCCCGATCGAGCCGCCGGGCACCGGGGCGGCGGCGACCGGTTCCAGGGTGAGGTCGGCCGAGCCCTGGACGCAGACGACCTGCCGGCCGCCGAGCCAGCCGAGCTTCCACTTGTGCCAGCCGAACAGGTCGGGGGCGAGGCCGAACTGGCTCCCCATGACGTCCCAGTCGCCGACGTAGGTGTCCCAGTCGCCCTCGCCGTCGGTGGGCCGGTGGTAGAGATCGGCCAGGTCGAAGACGTGGCCGGTCTCGTGGGCGAGGACGTTGCGGTCGGGCGGGTGCTGCTCGAAGACCGTGACGACGCGCCGGATGTCATGGCCGTCGGCGCGCAGCGGCCGGTCGAAGTTGACGACTTTCGTGGCGTCGGAGTCGACACCGGGGGCGTCCGGGTCGGCCACCAGGTAGACCACGTCGTACCGGGAGAAGTCCACGTCGTCGTCGGCGGCGGCGATGGCGTCCCGGAGGTAGGCGGTGCGCCGCTCGGCGTTCCAGTCCCGCTTTATGGCGTACCAGGTGGAGTCGCGCGGCATCCGCGTCCAGCTCCGCTGCGGGTGCGGGCGCAGGGTGAACCGGCCGTAGCTGGCGCGCTCGAAGAAGCGGGTGGTGGCGGGGAAGTGGTCGGCGGTGAGCACCTCGGGGGTGAGCACGGGTTCGGAGTCCGGGAAGGACAGGAAGATCATGACCGCGTCGAGGCTCTGATCCGGGCGCGGGTAGGCCGCGTTCCAGGTGTTCAGCCCGAGCGAGTGGTGGGCCGCCGTCCGGGGCAGGGCGCAGGAGGTGGCGTCACCCGTGGCGGCCGCGGCGGGGCCGGCGACGAGGGACATGGCGGCGAGCGCCAGCAGGGAGGTGGCGGCGGCGGCCAGACTGCGCAGGGGCGGCCGTTCCGCTCCCCCGGGCCCGCGACGGGACGGCACATCGACCTCCGGGTGGGGAAAAACGCTCCATCCCGTCCACCCTGTGCCGCTTCACCACGCCACGCCCTGTTGTGCTGCCCCACACGGGTCAGCGGTCAAAATCGCCACCCACACCTTCACGGAACGTCACCGTCAGTCAGTCCAGCCGCCCGATGAAACAGATCCGCGCAGAATTGACCAGGACCGGGCAAAGCGGAACGACTGATGCCGCTCACTTCCGGCCGCGCACGGTGGCCCGGACCGAACGGTGAGCTGGAACGGCCGACGCGGCACCCTCTATGCTTCACCACGCTTTCCCGCGTGGAACGGGCCCCTTCACGGGACCACCACCCGGCGGCCAGTCCGACCCCACCAGTTCACAACGACCTTCACAGCGGGAGCGAGCGGTGAGCGGAACCTCCGAAGGGCCGAGGGCCTCGGCAGGCACGGCCCCGGGCGCGCCCGCCGCGCCGGTCACGGAGCGTCATACGACGGCCGCGGCCGGGACCGGCCCCACCCGGACCGATCCCGCCGGCGCCGATCCCGCCGGGGCCGATTCCTCCCGGAGCGACGCCGCCCGGGCCCGTCCCGCCGGGGCCGGACCCGACTCCACCGCAGCCGAGCTGCGCGACTACCGGGCCGCGTTCAACGCCGCCACGCTCCCCATGGGCGTCGTCGACGGCCGGGGCCATGTCGTACGGGCCAACGAGGCGCTCGGCGGGCTCCTGGGGACCGCGGCGGCGGTCCTCGCCGGGCGGCAGGCGTGCGAACTGCTCGACCTCGCCGGCGACGAGCGCACCTGGCACGCCTACCGCGAGGTCCTCCTCGGCCGCCGTTCCCGGTTCCGCTGCACGCGTCGGCTCAAGCACCCCGACGGGCGCTTCCTGTGGGCCGAGATCACCGTCGTACCGATGACGGGAGCCTCGGCGGCGGAGTCCGCGCGGGTGCTCCTGACGGTCACGGACATCAGCGACCGGCGGGAGCTCCAGGAGCGGCTGCGCCATCTCCAGATGCACGACCCGGTGACCCGGCTGCCCAACCGGACGCTGTTCTTCGAGCGCCTCGCCTCGGCCCTGGAGACCCCGCCGTACCAGGACGACTCCCTGCCGTCCCGGCAGGGCGCCCGGATCGGCCTGTGCTACCTGGACCTGGACGGTTTCAAGGCCATCAACGACACCCTGGGCCACCGCACCGGGGACCGGCTGCTGGCCGCCGTCGCCGCGCGGCTCACCGACTGCGCCGAGAACGACGCCTCCCGCAACGCCGGGGGCAACCGGCTGGTGGCGCGGCTGGGCGGCGACGAGTTCGCGATCCTGGTCGAGGACTCGGCCGGCACCCGGGAGCTGACGGATCTGGCGCGCTCGGTCCTCGCCGCGCTCCAGCAGCCGTTCGACCTGGCGGGCCAGCGGCTCTCGGTCTCCGCGTCGATCGGGGTGGTCGAGCGGTCCGCCGCGGGCACCTCGCCCACCGGTCTGATGCAGGCCGCCGACACCACGCTGTACTGGGCGAAGGCGGACGGCCGGGCCCGCTGGACGGTGTTCGACCCCGAGCGCAACGCCCACCGCATGACCCGCCAGTCGCTGTCCTCCACGCTCCGGCCCGCCGTGGAGCGCGGCGAGTTCACGTTGGAGTACCAGCCGCTGGTCGGCATGGCGGACGGAGTGCTGCGCGGGGTCGAGGCGCTGGTGCGCTGGAACCACCCGCAGTTCGGCGTGCTGCCGCCGAATCGGTTCGTCCAGATCGCCGAGGAGGACGGCTCGATCGTCCAGCTCGGCCGGTGGGTGCTGCGCACCGCGTGCCGGCAGGCCCGCCGCTGGCAGCTGGACCATCCGGACGAGCCGCCGCTGTTCATCAGCGTCAACGTCGCCGTACGGCAGGTCTGGGACTCCGACCTGGTGTCCGACGTGGCGCAGATCCTGGCCGAGACCGGACTCGCCCCCGGGCTGCTTCAGCTGGAACTGACCGAGTCGGCGGTGATGGGCTCGGGGGGCCGCCCGCTGAGAGCGCTCCAGGCGTTGAGCGACATGGGCGTCCGGATCGCCATCGACGATTTCGGGACGGGGTATTCGAACCTCGCCTACCTCAGCCGGCTGCCCGTCTCCGTACTGAAGCTGGACGGGGCGTTCGTGAAGGGCTTCCGGTACGAGGACGGTACGCATCCGAGCCCCGCCGACGAAACGATTGTGGAGGCCATGGTGCAGCTGGCGCACCGCCTGGGCCTGACCGTCACCGCGGAGTGCGTGGAGACGGCCGGGCAGGCGGAGCGGCTGCGGCGGATCGGCTGCGACACCGGGCAGGGATGGCTGTACTCGCGGGCCGTGGCGCCGGAGCAGATCGCCGGACTGATCGGGTCCCGGCCGCTGGAGGGCTGAGGCCCGGGACGGCCGGTGCCACCCCGCGCGGCGGGGCTACCGGGGCCGTACCGCGCATCGGGGCGCCCCGGGGCCGTCCCGCGCCTCGGACCTACCGGGGCCGTCCCGCGCGTCAGGGCGCCCCGGGACCACCGCCGCAAGCCCGTGCCCCCGACGCCCCGGGACGCCCCCGGGACGGCCACCGCAAGCCGACGCCCCCGGGGCCCGTGCGACGGCCGGTCCTACGCGGCGTTCGGCAGGCCGTACGCGTCCGCGATCAGCCCGTAGCTGCGAAGCCGCGCGTCCCCGCCGTGCGCGTTGGCGGTGATCATCAGCTCGTCGGCGCCGGTGCGCTTGGCCAGGTCGTCCAGACCGGTGCGGACCTCGTCGGCGGTGCCGTGGATGACGTTGGCCAGCCAGCCGTCGACGAACTCCCGCTCCATCGGGGAGAAGTCGTAAGCCGCCGCCTCCTGGGGGCTCGGGATCAGCCCGGGGCGGCCGGTGCGCAGCCGGACCATGGACAGGGCCCCGGTGAGCACCTGGCGGCGGGCCTCGCGCTCGTCGTCGGCGGCCAGCGCCGAGACCCCGATCAGGGCGTACGGGGCGTCCAGAACGCCGGAGGGCCGGAAGGACTCGCGGTACAGGTCGAGCGCGGGGACGGTGTTCCGCGCCGAGAAGTGGTGCGCGAAGGCGAACGGCAGCCCCAGCGTCCCGGCCAGTTGCGCGCTGAAGCCGGAGGAGCCCAGCAGCCAGACGGGCGGCCGGTGCGCGGACTGCACGCCGCCGGGCGACGTCGCCTGGACCGGACCCGGTACGGCGTGGATGCGGGCGTACGGGTGCCCGTCGGGGAAGTCGTCGTCCAGGAAGCGGATCAGCTCCATGAGCTGCTGCGGGAAGTCATCCGCGCCCTCGTCGAGCCGGTCGCTGCGCCGCAGCGCCGCCGCCGTCGCGCCGTCCGTGCCGGGGGCCCGGCCGAGGCCGAGGTCGATCCGGCCCGGCGCCATCGCCTCCAGGGTGCCGAACTGCTCGGCGATCACCAGCGGGGCGTGGTTGGGCAGCATCACCCCGCCGGAGCCGAGGCGGATGCGCCCGGTGTGGGCGGCGATGTGCGCGAGGATCACGGCCGGGGAGGAGGAGGCGACCCCGGGCATCGAGTGGTGCTCGGCGACCCAGAAGCGGTGGAAGCCGCGGCTCTCGGTGAGCTTCGCGATCTCCACACTGGTGCGCAGGGCCTGGCTCGCGGTGCGGCCCTGGCCCACGGTGACCAGGTCGAGAACGGACAGCGGAACGGCGGCGGTTCCGGCTGCGGTGCCCCGGATCCCGTCGCCGTCGGCCGCCCGGCCGCTCGCGTCGCCGCTGGTCTCGTCGCCTCGGATGTCGTCCACGTGTCGGCCTCTCCCGGTGCTGCTGTCGTACGTCTGCGTATCGGAGAGCAACAACAGGAGGGCGGCTCCGTTTTATTCCCGCCGGGGTCCGGCACCGGTCCGGCGGGCTACTCCCGTACCTCGATGCCCTTCGGCTCCAGCTGCCGCAGCACCGGCTCGCGGCTGGCGAACAGGGTGCCGAGCGTGGGGGCCCAGGTCCGGCGGTCGGCGAGGCGCAGCCCCTCCCAGACCGTGACCTGGTTGGCGGTGAGCACCGGCTTGCCGAGCAGTTCCTCCAGCTCGGGGACGTACGCGGTGGTGTGCAGGGAGGTGTCCGGGACCAGCACCACCTCGGCGTCCGGGTGGTCCGCCTCCCGCACCAGCCGCTTCACCTCGTCCGGGCCCCAGGCTCCGGCCTCGGCCGACGAACCGGCCCCGCCGGACGCGGCGGCCACCACCTCGATACCCGCCGACGCCAGGAACGCGGCGAAGAGCCCGGTGACGTCGTCCGGGTAGGGCCCGGCGACGGCGACCCGGCGGGCCCCCAGCTCCCGTACCGCGTGGCCGAAGCCGATGGAGGTGCTGGAGGCGGGCAGCCCGGCCGTCCGGGCGAGCGTGGCGACCTGCTCGTGGGCGCCTTCCCAGCCCTGCCCGAAGCTGCCGCCGCTGGAGGCCCAGACGAGCGCTTCGGCCCCGGCCAGGCGCAGCTCGTCGATGCCCTCGGCGATCCGGCCGGGGGCGCCCTGCTCGCGCAGCGCGTCGGCGCGGTAGACATCCTCACCGGTCTCGGTGGAGAACAGGGGCAGCCGGATGTCGGTGTCGAGCAGGATCTCGGTCCGTGGGAAGTCGTCCTCGGCGGCGTGGCCCGGGTAGAGAAGTCCTACGGTCGTCATGTCCACCCTTCCTGTGCGTCGACGGCTCGCCGCGCGGCGGGCGGGCCCCTCGCCCGCTCGCGGCGGGCGGCCCGACACGGGGCTGCCCCGGGGCCGCCGCGGCCTTCCGGACGCTCCGGTGGCCGTGACCGCGCGACCGGTCACTCTTGCCCCGACTTGTTCCCAGTATTCCCCCGCCCGGCCGCCGGGGCGCGCGGCCGGGCGTCGTTGACGCGGCGGTGACCTGCTGCGAGCGTGGGCGGTCGATCTTGTCCGTTCCGTCGCGGAGGGCCGACCACCCATGCCGGATCCCGTGCTGCTCGTTCTCGACGCCGCCCCCTCCCCGCGGCTCGGCCGGCTGACCGGACGGGCGGACGTGCGGTA
Source organism: Streptomyces sp. YPW6 (assembly GCF_018866325.1). NCBI lineage: Bacteria > Bacillati > Actinomycetota > Actinomycetes > Kitasatosporales > Streptomycetaceae > Streptomyces > Streptomyces sp. YPW6. Next base: position 5,105,174 of record NZ_CP076457.1, on the reverse strand, counting down.
CGCGGACGCCACCACGCTCGCCGAGCGGCTTCCGGCCGCCGACGTACTGCTGGTGTGGGACTTCGCGTCGGACGCCGTACGGGAGGCCTGGCCGGGGCCGGGGCGGCGGCCGCGCTGGGTGCACACGGCGAGCACGGGCGTGGACCGGCTGCTCTGCCCGGAGCTGGTCGCCTCCGACACCGTGGTCACCAACGCGCGGGGCGTCTTCGAGCGGCCGGTCGCGGAGTACGTGGCGGGGCTGGTGCTGGCGATGGCCAAGGACCTCCCGGGCACCCTCGCGCTCCAGCGGGAGCGGCGCTGGCACCACCGCGAGGGGCAGCAGGTGGCCGGTTCCCGGGCGGTGGTCGTCGGCGCGGGCCCCATCGGCCGGGAGATCACCCGGCTGCTGCACGGCCTGGGGGTCACGGTGGCCCTGGTGGGGAGGACCGCCCGGCGCACCATCCACGGGGCCGCGGATCTGGACCGGCTGGCGGCGCGCGCGGACTGGGTGGTCGCGGCGGTCCCGCTGACCGGCGCGACGCGCGGGATGTTCGACTCCCGCTTCTTCGGCCTGCTCCAGCCCTCGGCGCGTTTCATCAACGTGGGGCGGGGAGCGAGCGTGGTCCAGGCCGATCTGGTGGACGCGCTGGACCGCCGCTGGTTCGCGGGCGCGGCGCTCGATGTGTTCGAGGACGAACCGCTGGGCCCGGACAGCCCGTTGTGGGACGTACCGGGGCTGCTGGTCTCACCGCATCTGAGCGGGGACACGGTGGGGTGGCGCGACCGGCTGGGCGAGCAGTTCGTCGCGCTGTACGAACGCTGGGCGCGGAACGAGCCGTTGCCCAACGTGGTCGACAAGGCGCGCGGTTACGTCCCCTCCGCCGACCTCGACGCGTCCCCCGGTGCCGGCAAGTCCCCCGGCCGGCCCGGCCGGCTCAGCGGGTGAGCGGCGCGGCCCGGACGACGAACGCCTCGATGGCCTCCCTGGCCGCGGTGTCCAACGCGTCGTGCTCGGCCTGCTCCCGGGCGGTGGAGACGTCCCGCGTGCACCGGTAGGCCTCTTCCGCGGCGCCGACCACCTCCGGGTCGTCGGTGAGCAGTTTGACCCGGTAGAGCACCTGCCGGGTGGCGGTGCGCAGGCGGTGGGCCTCGTCGCGCGCCTCGACGAACTCGGCGTCCGTCCGGCCCCGCTCCTTGCGGTACCAGCGGCCCGCCTGCCCGTGCCGGTACTCCTCCGCCGCGGCGGCGAACGAACTGTAGGTGGCGGTGCGTTCCTGCCGCAGCGCCTCCGACCGGGCAAACCTCTCCGTGCGCGCGGCGGTGAGGCGTTGGAAGAGGTGCGTGACCACGGCTCCCAGGAGCGTGCCCCCGACCGCCACGACGCTTGTCCATAGGGGAACCATGGCACCAGCTGATCACAGAAGTGACGGACGTGGAGTCATGAACCGTCCACCGACGGGGAACACGCGCCGCACATCCCCGGTCGCGCTCCGCCCTCCCCCGGGCACGGGAAGGTCTCCTTCCGGCCACTGTTGGGTTACATGCCTCCGCCTGCCCGCATAGACGTACGGAATCGGGCAGGCGCTCACCCTGTCCGGACTGTTCGACCTCCAGGAGATTGCGAACCATGGCTGAATTCCCGAACCTGTCCCGCCGGGGTTTCCTCAACGGAACGGCGGCCGTGGGGGGCCTCCTCGTCGTTCCCGGCCTCCTCACCGCGTGCAGCAAGACCGACTCCGACTCCGCGACCGGCGAGGGCGCCCTGGACAAGCTCCGCAAGCAGGGCTTCGTGCGGGTCGCGTACGCCAACGAGGCCCCGTACGGCTACCTGGAGGGCGAAGAGCTCAAGGGCGAGGCGCCGACCCTGCACCGGGAGATCTTCAAGGCGCTCGGGGTGGACGAGCTGAAGCCGACGCTCTCCGAGTGGGACGGGCTGATCCCCGGGCTCCAGGCCGGGAAGTACGACGTGGTCAGCGCGGGCATGGCCATCACCCCGGAGCGCTGCGGCAACGCGATCTTCTCCGAGCCGGAGTTCATATCGCCGACCGCGCTGATGGTGAAGAAGGGCAACCCGAAGAAGCTCACCGACCTGGAGTCCGCGAAGGAGGCGGGGGTCACCATCGGCGTGATGTCCGGTGCGGTCGAGGGCAGTTACGCCAAGGGCGCCGGCATCTCCGAGGGCAGGATCAAGACGCTCCAGAAGCCGCAGGACGGGGCCGACGCGGTCAAGGGCGGCCGGATCGACGCGTTCCTCCTCACCGGCATCTCGCTGCGCTGGCTGGCGAAGACCAACCCGGACACCGAGGTCACCGAGGCGTTCGTGCCGAAGCTGGACGGCAAGGATCAGTTCTCCCCCGGCGGTGCGGTGTTCCGCAAGGGCAACGAGGACCTGCGGGACTCCTTCAACCGCGAGCTGAAGAAGATCGTCTCCGACCGCTCGCGCTATGTGCAGCTGCTGGAGCCGTACGGGTTCGGGGAGACGGAGATCCCGCCCGCCGACCTGAAGACGGCGGACCTGTGCAAGGGCTGACGGGGCGGGCGGGCGCGCACGCATGAACGACTTCTTCTCCCTCCTCGTCGAGGAGCTCCCCCGCGTCCGGTCCGGCCTGTGGGTGACGCTCCAGGCCACGGTCCTGGGCGCGCTGCTGGCCGGAGCACTGGCGTTCGCGCTCGGGCTGCTGGCGGGCAGCAGACTGCTCCTGGCCCGCGGGTTCTCCCGGGTGGTCGTGGAGTTCTTCCGGGGCACCTCCCTCTACGTCCAGCTGTTCTGGCTCTACTACGCGATGCCGCTGGTGACCGGCTACGAACTGACCCCGGTCATCTGCGGGGTGGTCGCGTTCGGCCTCAACTTCGGTGCGTACGGCGCCGAAGTGGTGCGGGGAGCCATCAACTCCGTTCCGCGTGGACAGTACGAGGCGGCGATCGCCCTCAACCTCAGCCCGGCCAGGCGGCTGTGGAAGGTGATCCTTCCGCAGGCGTGGGTGCAGATGATCCCCAGCTTCACCAACCTGCTGATCCAGCTGCTCAAGGCGACCCCGCTGCTGTGGCTGATCTCGGCGGCCGACCTGATGACGGTGGTGCAGCAGCTGCGCGACCGCACCGGCGAGACGGTGACCGCCTATCTGACCCTGCTGGCCGCCTACTTCGTGCTGGCGTACGCCCTGACGATGCTGATGAATCTGCTGGAGCGGAGCGCCAAGCGGCGGCTCGGCCTGGACACCGGAGCGAAGGGCCTGTTCAAGAGCCGTAGCGCGGCCACGACCGCTGTGGGAGGTACCCGGTGAACGGCTTCAACTGGAATGCCGTCGGGGAGTCCCTGCCCGAGCTGCTGAACGGGTTCAAGATCACCCTGCTCGCGACCTTGCTCGGCACCCTGGTGGCGGCCGTGCTGGGGCTCGCCGTCGCGATGGCCGGGCGCGCGCCCAGCAGGTTCGTCACGGTCCCGGTGCGCCTCGTCATGGAGTTCGTCCGCTCCACCCCGCTGCTGGTGCAGCTGGTCGGCGCGGCGGCCCTCTTCAACACGATCGAGCCGCTCTACATCGGCATCGCGGTGCTCGGCATCCACTACGCCGCGTACACCTCCGAGGTCTACCGGGCCGGGATCGACGGGGTGCCGAAGGGCCAGTGGGAGGCGTGCCGCGCGCTGTCGCTGTCACCGCGGCGCACCTGGCAGGCCGTGATCCTGCCGCAGGCGGTGCGCAACGTGCTGCCCGCGCTCGGGAACTACGCGATCTCGATGTTCAAGGAGACGCCGTTCCTCGCCGTGATCACCGTCCAGGAGATGGTCTTCGAGGCCCGGTTCTACGGGGCCGCACACTTCGCGTACACCGAGGTGTTCACCCTCGCCGGCCTGATCTTCCTGGTCGCGAGCTACCCCACGTCGCTGTTGATGAGAAAGCTGGAGAAGCGCCTTGGCCACTGAACCCCTCCCCCTGAAGAAGACGGATACGTCCGGGCCGGCCGACGCTCCCGAGGACGCCGTCCCCGCGTCCTCCCGCACCGGCGAGCCGCTGGTGCGGTTCGACAAGGTGGTGAAGCAGTACGGCGACCACGTGGTCCTGGACGAGCTGGACTTCACCGTCGACCGCGGCGAGCACGTGACCCTGATCGGGCCCAGCGGCTCGGGCAAGACCACGATCCTGCGGCTGCTGATGACGCTGGAGAAGGTCAGCGGCGGGGTGATCTGGGTCGACGGCGCACCCCTGACCCACATACGCACCCCGGACGGTTCGCTGAAGCCGGCGGGCGAGAAGCAGCTGCGCGAGTCCCGGAAGAAGATCGGGATGGTCTTCCAGCAGTTCAACCTCTTCCCGAACATGAAGGTGATCGAGAACATCACCGAGGCCCCGGTCAGCGTCCTCGGCAAGAGCCGCGAGGAAGCGGAGACCCGGGCCCGGGAGCTGCTGGACCTGGTCGGGCTCTCGGCGAAGGTCGACGCCCACCCCTCCCAGCTCTCCGGCGGCCAGCAGCAGCGGGTGGCGATCGCGCGGGCGCTGGCGATGGAGCCGGAGATCCTGCTGCTGGACGAGGTCACGTCGGCGCTCGACCCGGAGCTGGTCGCGGGTGTGCTGGAGCTGCTGGAGGACATCGCCCGGAACACCGACATCACCATGCTCTGCGTGACCCACGAGATGAACTTCGCCCGGGACGTCTCGGAGAAGGTTCTGATGTTCGACGCGGGACGGGTCGTGGAGTCCGGATCTCCGGAAAAAATCTTCTCCGATCCCTCGCACGAACGTACGCGCGAGTTCCTCAACGCGGTGCTGTGACCTCGCCGTTGGCGCAGGGCTCATGACAGTGGCATATGCCAGACGGGTGCGCCCCAGATGACAGCTCCGGGGCGCCCCTACTGACTCGTCAACTGCCGCCCCGCGAGGGCCTTGTGGGGGCTATCGTGGGGCGAAAGCTTGCGGTCACAACCTGGTAGGGGGACACCGTGGCGTTGAAGCCCGAGCCGACCGCGCCGTTCCACTCGGTGCAGTACGCCCTGCGCGTACTCGAATCGGTCTCCGAGCACGGCGACGGCGTGACCGATACCCAGCTCTCCCGCGAGACGGGGCTGCCGGCCGGCCACCTCGCCTCCCTCCTGCTCACACTGCGCCGCGAGGGGTATGTGGAGCAGGTCAGCGACGGCGCGTACGTCATCGGGGCCTCGCTGCTGCTGCTCGGCTCCGGAGCCGTCCGCCGCCGGGCCCTGGAGGACCGCCTCCAGCTCACCCTGTCCGAGCTGCGCGACTCCGTCGGCGCGGCCGTCTACCTCAGCCGGTATGTGGACGGCGAGGTCAGCGTGACCCAGGTCGCCGACGGGCCGCTCACCCCTGCGGTCAACGAGTGGGTGGACTTCCGCTCCTCGGCACACGCCAGCGCGGTCGGCAAGTGCCTGCTGGCCCAGCTCGACCACGACGGGCGGCGCGACCACATCTCCCGGCACCGGACGGCCCGGCTCACCTCGCGGACCATCACCGACGAGAAGATCCTCTTCTCGCAGCTGGACGCCCAGTCCGCCACCGTCCCGGTGCTGGATCTCCAGGAGTACGCGGTGGGCACCGTCTGCGCCGCCGTGCCGCTGACGGCCGGCTCCGCCGCGGGCTGCCTCGCCCTGTCACTGCCGATCGAGGAGGCGCACCGGCTGCGGTCGGCGGCCGAGACACTGAGCCGCCGGGCGGCGCCGGTACTGCTGTCGCTGGCGCTCTGAACCTGGCTGGAGCCGTGGCAGCCCACACCCGGGACAGAGCTGGAGCTACGTCAGACACTCGGAGCACCGAGGCCGGCCTCCCGAACTCCCTTTCCTCACGACGCCCAGGCGCTTCAGGAAAGACTCCTTCGCCCAGCAAGATCATCGCGCCGGAAGCCCACAGCCCTTGCAGCACCCGCAGATCGCGGGTGCTGAGAGCAGGTGCCTGCGGCCTGCGGACAGGCGGGCCGAACCTCTCAGCGACTTGCCGTCGACGGCGATCACCTGCCATGGCCCACAAGCCGTTCGCGAAGTTCCTGTCGGCCAGGTAGGCGCCGATGGCCCGGTCCAGGGCGTCACCGTCGACGGCCGCCGGCACAGGGCCGATCGTGGTCCGCGGGGGAGAGAGGCGCCACCGCACGGATACCTTCGGACCCGACGGCCGTCAGCACGGTGTCCGAGGCCCGCACCGCCCACTCGGCGATCTTGTCGAAGCTTCTCGCTCCCGGCACGAACGCGCAGGCACAGTCGAGGAGGGTCGCGGTCAGCGAGTGCCAGCGGCCCCGCGTCGCACGCGGGTCGGACACCAGGCCCAGGAAATTCCGCAAGTCGGCGACGTGACCGATGTCCAGCGGACCCAGCCTCACCAACACCGACGGAATGAGAATAGAGATACCGCGGCAGGCACAGGCCACTTCATGATCGTTGAGCTTCGACACCCCCATGACCACGAAGCCCGTGCCTGTTCTGCTTTGCACCCCGACCGGTCGCGGCCCGACCGACCGCCCACCCCCGGAACTCGCTCAAGCCCTGGCAGAACCCCCTTGTCCTGAGCACTCCTATCGGTCGATATGATCAACCGATTGCTGTCGCAACTGACCTAGACAGCAGTTGCACAATTCTTTGCCAGAAAAACGGGAGGGTGACAGTGCGTCACCAACGTAGGAAATTGTCGAGTGCGATAGTCGCGGCCGTGAGTAGCACAGTGCTACTTGCGGCTGCTGCTCCGGCGCCGGCTGAATCGACCGGGCCGCAGGAGGAAGTGGCACAGGCCATTGAGGCAGCTACGGGTACGGGAGATATCGCCCTGTCTGTCGCTGCCGGAGGAAAGGCCTCGGTCGCGGTGACGGAGACCGGGCAGGGCGCGACCCGTGTCGTTGTTCCGTCCGCTTCCTCGGAAGCGGTGGAGATTACGGCTCCTGGTGGCAAGACGCTCCGGCTGGGGTTGCCGGACGAGCAATCCGTCACGGGTGTGAAGTCGCCGAGCGGCACCGTCGTGTACACGGGGGCCGGGCGTTCCACCGATGTGGCGGTCCAGCCGACGGCTGACGGTGGAGCGCGTGCGCTGGTGGTGCTGAAGGACGGCTCCGCTCCGCAGGAGCACCGCTTCGAGCTCGGTCTTCCGGAAGGCTTCGGTCTGCGCGCCGCGGAGGACGGCGGCTACGACATCGGCTTCGTGTCGGAGGGTGTGGAGGCGATGGTCGGCCACATCGATCCGGCGTGGGCCAAGGACGCCAATGGGCGCGCTGTCGATACGAGTTACCGCGTTGACGGTGGCACTCTCGTGCAGTCTGTGGAATACGAGGACAGCACCGCGTTCCCCGTTGTCGCTGACCCCAAGGTCACCTGGGGTTGGGGGATCTACGTCAAGTACAACCGTGCTGAGACCAAGCGCATGGCCAAGGGCATGTCGAAGTCGAAGTACGCTGCGGCGCTCTGCGGCTTCTTGCCCGGTGTTGTCGGGGGCGGCTGTGCGTTGGTTGTGTACGACTCGCTGGGCAGCATCACCAACACATTCAAGAATGCCGGCAAGTCCGGCAAGTGCGTGAAGATGAAGTACTCGCTGCCGCCGCCCGTCCCGCTGCAGTGGAACACGACCAAGTGCTGACCAGGAGAGCCGAGCCCATGAATGACACGATCAAGAAACTCGCAGGCTTCGCGGCACTGGTGTGTGTGGTCTTCGCCGCCTGGGTGCTGATTTCCGGCAAGAGCTTCAGCGACTACTGGGTGCTGGGTGTACTGCTCATTGCTGTGCGTGGTGTGGTCCTAGCCATTTCTGCGGGTATCCACCGCGATCAGTAGGACCGAGGGAGCGGGGATTTTCCTCGCGCTTCGACCACGCGCGTGTTCCCGCTTCAAGGGCAGAGGCCTCCGGAAGCCGATTGCTTCCAGGGGCCTCTGCGTTGCTCCTGTTGGGCTCCTCCGCAAACGCCGTCACAGCCACGGCGTGTTCGCGTGCCATGGCCTCTCCCTGCCTTGCAGGCATTGGCTGAGAGGTCGTCTCAGTTGGTGCGGGATCACATTCCGCGGTCTGGGCCGTACGCCTCGCGAGTGGGCTGGCCTGGTCCTGCAGGCGGGTACTCCAGCCTCACGGGGCCGGGGTAGAAGACCGCGCTGTCCCAACCGGTCATCTCCTCACCGACGAGGTGGCGGTACAACCACTCGGCGAAGGTCATGGGGTGTCCGACCCAGTCGCCCTCTGCCCCTTGGACCACCACACCGTCGGAGAACCCGTGGACCGACGAGGCTACGAAGACCGCAGCTCCTTGATCGGTGGCGGCGATGGGTATGAGACCTGCGGTGGTTCCGAAGCTGAGCTGGGGAAGCTGGCAGAAGACGCGAGGATCGTCGTCCGGCCCAGTGATGCAGGACTGCCAATTGCTGTCAGCCCAGTCTTCTGATGCAGAGCGGATCTCCTCGCCCAGGTTCCACCAGCTTGACGCAGGGTGAGACAGGGTGAGGTGGCCGTTGATCTGCACTGGCGCATACGCGTCGACGATCTGTTTGTAGTCCCCCGGAAGCGTCCTGCCGAGTTCTTCCTCCAGGCTGAGCCAGGCCGCAGGGTCGGCGTAGCGTTCCTCTCCGGGCCCCAGCATCGCGAAGACGGCCTGCAGGTAGTCGGTCATGGCGGTCATGCCTCTCGAAGATGCTTGCCGGGAGTCGTTCGAGCCAGCATCGAGCACCATTCCTGGCGACGGCTGGCCGGGGTCCTCGTTGCCACATGGCATGGGGATGGGGCGGCAACTGGTGCCAGACAGGTTGTGGGAGCTTTTCCTTCGCGTGATGCCCGAGGCACCTGTGCGTCCGCAGGGCGGTGGTGGACGAGCAATGCCCGGAACCTGTGGATCGGCGCTGGGAGGAGCGCGGAGGGCATACCTTCCCGGTGATCCCTTGAAGGTCTCCGAGGAGGCCCGCGTTCGCAGCGCGGGTCGGTCACTCGAGGCGCCGGCAGCCCCGCCGTGGCCCTGGCCATGGTGTTCAAGCTCGTCGAATCCACCCTGGCCCGCCGGCGGGCGATCACCGGAGCCCACCCGGTCCAAGAACGCCCACGACATCGCCATGATCAAGCGCAACCAGCCCGCCGCCCTGCCCTGGCCCGTCGCCGCCGTCCGGCACACCGCCCCCTCCACCGGACACGGTCGCCACGAATCCCGCTCGACCAACACCTGCGGCAAGGCCCGCCCGGAAGGCTGCGCCACGGGGGGCAGACGGCACGTGCTGCCACGCCGAACACACACACGCTTCCGCCTGATGATCGCGAGGACCGCCGGTACTGCTGTCGCCGGCGCTGTAGCGGCCCCCCGCGGGCCCCGGCGGCGGTGGTCATCAGCACCCCTCGGGACCAGGTATTATTTTCGAGTCAGCAGGCGCCGTTAGCTCAGTTGGTTAGAGCAGCTGACTCTTAATCAGCGGGTCCGGGGTTCGAGTCCCTGACGGCGCACGACACGCAGTGGCGGTCTCCTTCGCGGAGGCCGCCACTGCGCTTTTCCCGGAAGCACCTCCGGGAAGGCGCTTCCTGTGAGCTTTCGCCGGGAAGCACGCGCGGGGTGGACGCCGACCGGGGACGGCCTCACAGCACCGTCCCCCGCTCCTCGTACCGGGCGAGCAGAGCCGCCAGCCCTGCGGCCTCCAGCGGTGCGTACGTCCCTTCGCCCGCCCGGTCCCACCAGACCGGGTCCGGGCAGCGAAAGCCCTCCCTGCGCAGGGCCACCCGGTGGATCTTGTTGGTCGCTGTGACCGGCATCCGGCCGAGGACCCGGACGAACCGGGGCGCCATCTTCGTCCCCAGGTCCGGCTGGGCCCGCAGGAACGCGGCGAAGGCCGCCGGGTCGAAGGCCGCGCCCGCCCGGAGCACGAGGGCGGCCATCACCTGGTCGCCCGTGACCGGGTCCGGGACCGCGTAGACGGCGGCGGCCGCTGCCTCCTCCCAGCGGGCCAGGATGTTCTCGATCGTCGCGGCGGCCAGGTTCTCGCTGTCGACGCGGAGCCGGTCGTCGGCGCGGCCCGCGAAGTAGAGGAAGCCCTCGGCGTCCCGGTAGAAGAGGTCCCCGGTCCAGTACCAGCCGCGCCGGGCCCGTTCCGCGTCCGCCGCCGGGTTGCGCCAGTAGCCCTCGAAGGGCGTCGGGCCCCGGTTGACCAGCTCGCCGATGGCCTCGTCCCCGTTGAGCAGCCGCCCGCCCGGGCCGAACCGGGCCGGGGGCCGCTCCTGGCCGCTCTCCGGGTCGACGACGGCGAGATCGTCGCCGGGGGCGGCCCGTCCGATCGCGCCCGGCGGGGTGCCCGGCGTGTGCTGAACGGCCGCGCCTCCCTCGGACGAGCCGTACCCCTCCACCAGCCGCACCCCGAACCGCTCCCGGAACCGGGCCGCGTCCACCGCCCCGGCCTCGGTGCCGAAGCCCAGGCGCAGCGGGTGGTCCCGGTCGTCGGGGCGTTCGGGGGTGGCCAGCAGGTACTGCACGGCGCGCCCCACGTAGGTGAAGTACGTCGCACCGTAGCCGCGTACGTCGTCGAGGAAGGCGGAGGCGGAGAAGCGCGGGCGGAGCGCTACGGCGGCTCCGGCGGCGAGGGCGGGGGCCCAGTCGGCGAGGACGGCGTTGCCGTGGAACATCGGCATGCAGATGTAGTGGGTGTCCGTGGGCCGTACGCCGAAGTGCGCGGCGAGCGACGCCCCCGCCCCGGCGAGCCGGCCCTGGGTGCAGATCGCGGCCTTGGGTGCGCCGGTGGAGCCGGAGGTGAAGTACAGGAGCATGCGGCTGCCGGGGCCGACCGGGGTCAGCACGGCGTCGCCGGGGCGCGCGCCCGTGTACGGGGCGAGCAGGGCGTCGTACGCCTCGGTGCCGGTGACCAGGACCCGTACGCCCGGGAGCTCCAGCTCCGCGAGGAGCGGCAGGTGGGCGCGCTCGGTGATCAGGAGTGGGGCTTCGGTGTGCAGGATGTCGCGGGCCAGCTCGGGGCCGCGCCGGGTCGGGTTGATCCCCGCGACGGCGGCCCCGGCCAGGGCCGCCGCGCTGAGCCACAGCGGGAACTCGGGGGTGTTGTCGAGCAGGACGCCGAGGTGCGGTTCGCCGCCGCGCGGCAGCAGATCCGCGAGGAGCGCCGCCCGTGCGGCGGCGCCCTCGACCACCTGGTGATGAGTGAGCACGGTGGGGCCGTGCTTCAGGGCGGGCCGGTGGTCACCCCATTGACGTCGTACGAGCTCCGCGACGGTGCCGGTACTCCTCATGGCGCCGCACGATAACTGATGAAGCGTCAGAACTTAACGTCGGAGCAGGCGTAGAACGCGTTGGTGGTGTCCGCGACGTTCCACACGGCGAGGATGATGTGCTTGCCGGTCTTCAGGGTGGGGATCGTGCCCTGGTGGGTCAGGGTGGACGGCGGCTGCTGGTTGCCGTAGGGCACGGTCATGAAGGGCTGCGATTCGAGCGCGGCCCGGGTGAGCGGCTTGGTGGGGTCCCAGCCGTTCTTGGTGATGTAGTAGCGGAAGTCGCTGGTCCGGTGGCGGGCGGTGAACTGCCAGCGGAAGCTGTAGCCCTGCCCGCCGGTGACCTGGGTGGCGGGCCAGTTGCCGCCGCGCGGGTCGTCGAGCTGGGCGAACTGTCCGTTGCCGCCGGAGCAGATCTTGCCGTCCGCCGGTCCTGCCGCCGGGAAGCCCTTGGGGCCCTCGACGCTCTGCGGCTCCCACTGGATGTTGCCGCAGCCGGTCACCGTGCCGTTGGCACAGAGCTTCTGACGGCTGATCGGGGAGTCCGTGTAGCCGTGGCTGCTGGCGCTGGGGACCGCGAGCACCGAAGCGCCCGCTATCGCCAGGCCGATCACGGCCGCGCTTGCCTTTTTCCGCATGGGCTGTCGCTCCTCTAGAACGTGGGGGAGGTTCCATGAGCATTGCTCGACTGCTGCGCGCTTGGTACGGAGTGCTGTGCGTGACACGGTGCTGCGGTCTAGACCAAGTCTTAGATTATTGACGCGGCGTGAACATGTCCAGACCAATGAGCGTCGTATTCCGGCGGCTCTCCGGGGCGCCCCGGAACCTCCCCCGGGCCCTCAGGCCCCGTCCCCTCCCCCGCTGCGTCCGGTGTAGAAGGCAACCGTCAAGTCCTTGACGAGCGCCTTGCGTTCGTAGTCGTCGAGCTCGACGATGCCGCGCGTGGTGAGCCGGTTGACCGTGTCGTCGACCGCGTCCACCACGGAGGTGAGCACGCTGTCGCGGTGCCGCGAGTCGATCGCGGCGATCCGCCGCCGCTGCATGGCCGCCGCGACCTCGGGGGCGTACTCGATGCCGGTCGGCTGCGCGGAGTAGACCTCGACGCCGACCGGTTCGCAGTCCGCCTTCAGCATCCGGGTCAGCGCGTCGCCGACGGCCTCCGCGTCACGCAGGGTCGGGGCGTCCTCGTGGAACGCGTCGGCGGGCAGTTGCGACAGGACCCGGGCCATCGCGGCCTCCACCTGGGCGCTGAGGTACGCCTCGTGGTCCTCGATGCCGAGGACGGCCCGGACGGAGTCCTTGATCCGCCACACCACGAGGACGACCACGCGCAGGGCGGTGCCGTTCGCGTCGACGGCGGGCAGCGGTTCGCTGCGCCAGTGCCGCAGCCGTACGTCGACACGGCGGCGCAGCAGGAGGGGCGAGACCCAGACGAGGCCGGTGCGCCGGACGCTGCCCCGGTAGTCGCCGAAGAGTGTCAGCACCCACGCGTATCCGACCCGGCCGCGGCCGAGGCCGCCGAGCGCCAGGAGCACGAGCGTGGACAGGAGCGCGAGGGCGGCCCCGGCGCCGACGCCGATGCCGAGGTCGGGCCGGGGGGTGAGGCCCACGCCGCTCTGCCAGCCGGCGGGCAGCACGCCGCGCCACCACAGGACGGCGAGCGCGCCCGCGGTCCCCGCCGCACCCGCGAGGAGGGCGGCGTAACCGGACAGGGCGGGCCCGGGGCGTTCCGTGAGGCGGGGTCGGCGTCCGGGGCGGGCCGGGTCGACGGCCGCACCCGGGTCTGCGGCGAGCGCGGCACGGGGGCCTGGTGGCGGGCGCGCGGTCGCCGCCGGGCCGCTGGACGACGGCCCCGGGTCCGGGCAGCGTCGCCGCCTCGGCCGGCTCCCGGTCGTCCCGGAAGAGGAGGTGGACGGGGATGGAGGCGGTGGTCTCGTTGGCGATGACGGAGTGGCGGCGGCCGGGGTTCGCGGAGGCCGTCGCGGTGGCGGGCGCGGGCACGGAGAAGGTGGCCGAGGCGGTCCGGCCGCCGGGGGCCAGGTCGAGCACGAGGTCCAGCTCGGTGTCGGGCCCCGTGTCGTCCACGGCCCCCTTGCCTGCGGCGCCCCGGGGCTCACGCTTCGGGCTTTCGGGCTCGGCACCGTAGGAGGGGTGCGGGGTCCACTCCGCCGCGGGTTCCGTCCTCGTCCGCCGGACGGGCTTGAGATACAGGTTCCCGTCGAGAGGGGCGGGCCGGGCCGATGCGGTGTCGTCTCCGGCGGTCCGGCCGGGGCCGAGGGCGGGCCCGTCGGCGCCGGTTCGCGCGGACACGGGAGCGGGCCCGGCGCCGCCGGGGCCGGCGGGGTGGGGCCGACGGGGTGGGGCCGACGGGGGTGGAGGAGGTGGCGGCCGGGCGGTCAGCGGCGGCGCGACCAGAGGCGGAGCCCCGGGCGTCGGCGGTCGAAGGCCCGCGTCAGGGGCGGGCCCCGCGGCGGCCGGGGACGCGGGCGAGGCGGCCGGACCGTCTCCGGTGGCACGGGTGGGGAGGGGACGACGATCGTCGGCGGGGCGCGCCGAGGTGGCCGCGCGGCCGGGGGCGGGGGCTGCGGCTGCTGTGCGCCCGGGGGTGGGGGCCGGGCGCCCGGGGGTGGCGGCCGTGTTCCCGGGGGTGGCGGCTGGGCGGTCGGTGTCCGGAGCCAGGCGGTCCGGGACCGGCCCCCCGGGCATGCTCACGCCCGGGGACTCCGGGGACTCCGGGGACTCCGGGGACTCCGGGGCAAGCGGCCGGGGCGCAACGGACGCAGCCTGGTCGCGCCCGGAAACCCGGGCCGGCTCGCTCTCCGACCCCCGTACGGGCCCGGCACCCGACACCCGGGTAGGCGTGCCCTCTGGCCCACGCACAGGCCCGGCATCCGACACCCGGGTCGGCGCGTCCTCCGGCCCACGCACAGGACCAATCCCGGACACCCGGGCCGGCGTGCCCTCCGCCCCCCGTACGGGCCCGACACCCGACACCCGGGCAGGCCCGTCCTCCGGCCCACGCACAGGACCGACCCCGGGCACCCGAGCAGGCGTGCCCTCCGACCCGCGCGCAGGCTCGGCCCCGGCCCCCCGGGCCGGCTCAGCCGACGGCGGGGTCTCGCCGCCCACCGGGCGGAACAGGGGCGGCGGAGTACGGCTCCCGCTGCCCTGCTGCGGCGCCACGGGCCCACGCCCGGCCTCCGGCAGCGGGGCCTCGTCAGCCACCGGGACCCTGTCAGCCACCGGTCGGAACAACGGCGGCGGAGTACCGGCCCCGCCGCCCCGCCCCGAACGCTCGGGCCCGGTCACCGCCTCGGGCGCGCGCCGTTCGGGCGCGGGCGCGGGCTCAGGCGCTCGTCCTTCGGACGTGGGCGTGGGCTCAGCCGCGCGGCGTTCGACCGCGGGCTCAGGCGCTCCCCCTTCGGGCACGGGCGCGGGCCCCGACGTGGGCTCGGGGTCCCGTCGTGCGGGCTTCTCCGCGACCGGGCCGAACAGCGGTGGCGGGGTTCCCCTGCCGGGTGGGGCGAAGAGGGACGGGGGGAGCTGGTCGTCCAGGGTGTCCGGGGAGTGGGGGGTGTGGTCGTTGTCGGTGGTCACCGGTTCCCGATTCCTTTCCGTCACGTCGTGCGCGTCCGTCACGCGAAGAGCCGGCGCCAGGTCTCCGGCCCCGGATAACCGTCGGCCGCACCGCCGCGCCAGCCCTGGGCCCGCTGGAACGCCTCGACGTTGCGGCGGTCGGCCTCGGTCCAGAGCGGACTGGGGCCCGACACGTAGTGCTTGCCGTATCCCTTCTTGACCAACTGCCTGCCGAGCCGGTCGACATGGCTGTTGGACTGACCCGGCTTGAAATAGCCGCGCCCGGGGAACGGGACGGCCGTATTCGGGCTGCCGCCCGCACCGGCGGCCGGAATGTTCCGGCCGCCGCCGGAGGTCAGCAGGCGCCAGGTGTGCGGGCCGGGGATGCCGTCGGCCTCCTTGCCCTTCCAGCCCTGGGCCTGCTGGAACGCCTGGGTCGCACGCTTGTCCGCCGTTCCCCACACGGGCCCGGGGCCGACCGCGTAGAACCGCCTGCCGCCCCGCTCCACCAGCATCCGGCCGAGCTGGGTGACGTATTTGTTGTTGGCGCCGGGGCCGAACTGCTTGGCCCCGGGGAAGGCCGTGGAGGACCCGGAACCGGGCGATCCGCTCGTGACCCCCTTGTAGCGGTACGCCACGTAGCGGTCGGAGTTGTTCCAGTACGCCAGGGGCGTCGACTGCTTCCGGGTCCTGGGGCGCGTCTGCTCGTAGGCGACGTACTGGGTGCGCGCGCCGGAGGTCCAGCCGCCGAAGATCGTGACGTGCGAGCCCTTGGCGGGGTCGGCGGGGTTGTGGAAGAGGAGGATGTCGCCGGGCTGGAGGTCGGCGCGCGCGATCCGGGTGCCGTACGCGGCGAGGCTGCCGGTCCACTCGTTGGTGCCGAGGTTCCAGGCCATCGACACATAGCCGGAGCAGTCCTGGCGGTACCCGTCCGACCAGTACTTCTCCATGCTGTACGGAACCTTCGCGGTCACCCACCTCTGCGCCCGGTCGATGATCGCGGCCCGGGTCGTTCTGGGCAGCGTCGCCGCTCCGTCCGACGGCGGACCCGAGGCGCCGGCCCCTTGCAGGGGCCCCTTCACGCCCTGCGGGTGGGGGGCGGGCTGCGGGTCGGATCCCCCGTCGGCCCGCGGGGCCCAGGGGCTGTGCCCCGCGGCGGCGGCCGCACCCGCGGCCCCGCAGGAGAGCACCACCCCGGCGGCCGTGGCCAGCACCAGGGCGCGGCGTGCGCCGTGCGCGGCGGGATGGCCACCGCGCCGCACCGGCAGGGCCCTCGCGGCGGAGCGCCGCCGCACCGCGCATCCCGCGCATCCGCAGTCAAGGGCGGGTTCGTACTCCTCGAAGACCGGAACAGACATGCGATTCCCCTCCGCACTCGTCATTCGTCAAGATCTTTGGGCGCAGCCGCAACGGACGTCGGCGTCTTAACTCTCCTGACATATCGCATTTTGACGGAACAAAGGAAAAAAACGACTATCTGACGGGGCGTGGCGTCCGGTAAATGGTTCGGAGCACCCCGGCGCGTCGGGTAGAGTTCTTCAGGTCAGCAGGCGCCGTTAGCTCAGTTGGTTAGAGCAGCTGACTCTTAATCAGCGGGTCCGGGGTTCGAGTCCCTGACGGCGCACGCACAGTCAAAGCCCTCTCACGGAACGTGAGGGGGCTTTGATCATTCCCCGTCCGGTATCCGGTGACACGCGGGGGCGCGAGCGCACATCCGTGCTTCGTCACACCCTCTCCACAACCTGGCACTAAATCGTTCATATGGTCGGTAAACCGGATATTTCACCCTTGCGATCGTGTTCGGTGTCGGACAATCTGTCTGGGGGCCGTCGGCCCAAGGGGGCCGCTCATCCGTACGGCTGGCGCGGCAGAGCGTGACGTTCCGGTTGTCCGTGCGCGGGGTGGGGGCCCGCTCGGCGGACACCGGGGGTGTCATGCAACCGGAAGGCTGCCGATCCGTGTCTGTGGGGACGGTGGCCTGCCACCGGGTGCGCGCCCGGTGACGAACGGGCCGACCGCGCACGACGAGAGAGACCGAACAGTCACGCACCAGCATGCGTGCGGGGGGATGTACCCATGACGTCGACGCCGCCAGGCGACCGGCAGGAGAACGACGCTTCCCGGACGACGCAGCTCCGGATACTGCCGCGGGCGGGCGCGGCACGGCGGCGTGCCGAGAAAGAGCTGCCCCGCTACGACTACGAGCACTACAGCCGGCTCGCCGGACCGCTGACGCAGCCCCCCGCGGGCAAGCCGTACAAGGTCCAGTACCGGTCGCTCATATCCCAGGAGCCGCACCGTGTGCGCGCGGCGCTCCTGCTCGGGGCGGCTCCCCTCGTCTCGCTCGGCCTCTTCGCCTGGCTGATGCAGCCCAGCCACTGGACGGACCGCGATCCGAACCTCGACGACGACCTCCTGCTCGTCCTCGACGTGATCATGCTCGTCTCGATCGGCCTGATCGAGCTGTTCCGCACGATGAACGTCCTCTCCAACGCGCACGCCACCCTCGTCGCCCGCGACCCGGTCCCCGTGGTCCCGGAGAGCGGCACCCGGGTCGCCTTCCTCACCTCCTTCGTGCCCGGCAAGGAGCCGCTGGAGATGGTGACGAAGACCCTGGAGGCGGCCGTGAAGATCCGCCACCGCGGAGTGATGCACGTCTGGCTGCTGGACGAGGGCGACGACCCGGCGGTCAAGGAGGTCTGCGCCCGGCTCGGCGTGCACCACTTCTCCCGCAAGGGCGTCGCCCACTGGAACCAGGCCAAGGGCCCGCACCGCGCCAAGACCAAGCACGGCAACTACAACGCCTGGCTGGACGCACACGGCGGCGACTACGACTTCTTCGCCTCGGTCGACACCGACCACATCCCGCTGCCGAACTACCTGGAGCGGATGCTCGGCTACTTCCGCGACCCGGACGTCGGTTTCGTCATCGGGCCGCAGGTCTACGGCAACTACGACACCTTCGTCACCAAGGCCGCCGAGTCGCAGCAGTTCCTCTTCCACGCGCTCATCCAGCGCGCGGGCAACCGCTACGGCGCCCCCATGTTCGTCGGCACGAGCAACGCGGTCCGCATCTCGGCGCTGAAGCAGATCGGCGGCCTGTACGACTCGATCACCGAGGACATGGCCACCGGCTTCGAGATCCACCGCCACCGCAACCCCTCCACGGGCAGGAAGTGGCGCTCCGTCTACACCCCGGACGTGCTGGCCGTCGGCGAGGGCCCGACCGCGTGGACGGACTTCTTCACCCAGCAGCTGCGCTGGTCGAGGGGGACGTACGAGACGATCATCGGGCAGTTCTGGAAGGGCTTCGGGACCATGCCGCCCGGCAAGCTCTTCAACTACACGATGATGATCATCTTCTATCCGATGTCGGCGCTGAACTGGATCCTCGCGGCGCTCAGCTGCGCGCTCTTCCTCGGCATGGGCGCCTCCGGCGTCCAGATCGACCCGACGATCTGGATGATGCTGTACGGCAATGCCTCCGCGCTCCAGATCGGCCTGTACATCTGGAACCGCCGCCACAACGTCTCGCCGCACGAGCCCGAGGGCTCCGGCGGCCTGGCCGGCATGGTGATGTCCGCGCTCTCCGCGCCGATCTACGCCCGCTCGCTGATGGACGCGGTACTGCGCCGCAAGAGCTCGTTCGTGGTGACCCCCAAGGGCGATTCGTCCAGCCCGGACACCCTCTTCGGCACCTTCCGCATCCACCTGTTCTTCATCGTCGTCTTCGGCGCCTCGATGATCTCCTCCTTCTTCCTCGGGCACAGCCACCCCGCGATGGTCACCTGGGCCTCGCTGGCACTGCTGATCACCGCGGCGCCGATCATCGGCTGGCGCTACACGATCCGTACGGAGAAGAAGAAACGCCGGTCGGGCGGGGGATCGCACCGCAGCGGCGGGCCGGCCCCCGAGCCGGCGCCCCAGCCCCCGCCCGGTGCGGCGGGCAACGACCAGACCATGCAGATCGCCCGGATCGCCCTTGGGGGACGTAAGAAATGAAGTACCGTCCGAGCCGCCGTACCCGCCGCCTGGCGATCAGTACGGCGGTGGTTCTCGCGCTCGCGGGGGCGAACGGGCCGTGGCTGTACCGTTTCAGCACCGAGCGCTACCACGAGTACAAGATCAACCAGCCGGAGTACAAGGCGGCCAACGGCCACTGGGACCTCCTGGACGTGCCCTCCGAGCACCGGATCAACACGATCCACGCGGCGCTGCTGCACACCGGCAAGGTGCTGCTCGTCGCGGGCTCCGGGAACAACCAGAAGAACTTCGACGCGAAGAGCTTCCGCTCGGTGCTGTGGGACCCGAAGACCAACGTCTTCAAGGACATCCCCACCCCCAAGGACATGTTCTGCGCCGGGCACACGCAGCTGCCCGACGGCAAGCTCCTCATCGCCGGCGGCACCAAGCGCTACGAGAAGCTCCAGGGCGATGTCACCAAGGCCGGCGGCCTGATGATCGTCCACAACGAGAACCCGGACAAGCCGATCACCCTGCCCGCCGGCACCCGGTTCACCGGCAAGGAGAACGGCAAGACGTTCGTCTCCAAGGACCCGGTCCTGGTCGAGAAGGCCACCAAGGTCTTCGACGAGGAGACCGGCGCGTTCCTGCGCAACGACCCCGGGCTCGGCCGGATCTACGTCGAGGCGCAGAAGACCGGCAAGGAGTACGAGACCGGCACCGAGGACAACTACCGGGTGGCGGGCCTCTCCGGCTCGGACACCCGCAACGTCTACGGCATCGCGCAGAAGCTGGCCCTGGACAAGAAGGACTTCCAGGGGATCAAGGAGGCCTTCGAGTTCGACCCGGTCGCGGAGAAGTACATACCCGTCGACCCGATGAACGAGGCCCGCTGGTACCCGACCCTGACGACGCTGGAGGACGGGAAGGTCCTCGCCCTGTCGGGTCTGGACGAGATCGGGCAGATCGTCCCCGGCAAGGACGAGATCTACGACCCGAAGACCAAGGAGTGGGAGTACACCGGCATCGAACGGCGCTTCCCCACCTACCCGGCGGTCTTCCTGCTGAACGACGGCAAGTTGTTCTACTCCGGCTCCAACGCGGGATACGGTCCGGCGGACGTGGGCCGCGACCCGGGTGTCTGGGACCTCGCGACGAACAAGTTCACGAAGATCCCCGGGCTCAGCGACCCGGACCAGTTGGAGACCTCGGCCACCGTGCGGCTGCCCCCGGCCCAGGACGAGAAGTTCATGGTGATCGGCGGCGGCGGGGTCGGCGAGTCGGAGAAGTCCAGCGAGAAGTCCCGGCTGGTCGACCTCCAGGAGAAGAACCCGGAGTTCACCGACGGCGCGTCCCTCTCCGAGGGCACCCGCTACCCCAGCGCCTCCCTGCTGCCCGACGACTCCCTGCTGGTCACCGGCGGCTCCAACGACTACCGGGGGCGCAGCGACTCCAACGTGCTCCAGGCCCGGCTGTACGACGCGAAGACCGACACCTACCGGCGGGTCGCGGACCCGGGGGTCGGCCGGAACTACCACTCGGGTTCGGTGCTGCTGCCGGACGGCCGGGTCATGATCTTCGGCTCGGACTCGCTCTTCTCCGACAAGGCCAACACCCGGCCCGGCGTCTTCGAGCAGCGCATCGAGATCTACACCCCGCCCTACCTCTACCGGGACTTCCGGCCGGAGCTGACGGCCGGGCCGAAGACGATCGAGCGCGGGGGCACAGGGCTGTTCACCACCCGGCACGCCGACCGGATCACCTCGGCGAAGCTGATGCGGCCCTCGGCGGTCACCCATGTCACCGACACCGACCAGCGCACGGTGGCGCTGGAGATGAAGAAGTCGAAGGACGGGATCACCGTCACGGTGCCGGAGAACCAGGCCCTGGTGCCGGCCGGCTGGTACATGCTGTTCGTCACCGACGACCAGGGCACCCCGTCCGAGGGCATGTGGGTGGAGGTGCCCGAGTAGGGGCTGTGCGGCGGGGCGCGTGGCGCGTACCCGCACGGCCGGAGGCCGCGCACCGGGAGAGCGGGGCTCCCGGTGCGCGGCCTCCGGCCGTTTCCGCTACCGCGTGGCGCCCGCCAGGCCCAACGCGTACTCCGGCCACCAGTCGCCGGCCTTCGGACCGCCCTTGCAGTCGCCGTCGGACTCGCCGGGGCGCTTGATCCACAGATAGGCGTCGACCCGTTCGTCACCGGTCTGCGTGGTCGGGACCTCCCCGAGCGCCCGGCCCGGGGGGTTGCACCAGGTCTCGGCGGGGTCGCCGCCGGTGTAGGGGCCGTTGCCGTTGCGGCTGGTGTCGATGACGAAGGGCTTGCCGCCGATCTTCTCCGACAGCTTCTTGCCGAACTCCGTGGAGACGGCCGTGGTCTGGAAGTTGGAGACGTTCAGCGAGAAGCCGTCGGCCTCGGCGATCCCGGCCCGCTGGAGCGGCTGGAACAGGGCGTCGGGCGACTGCCAGGCGGCGTTGCCCGCGTCGAGGTAGACCTTGGCGGCGGGCTGCTGCTTCAGCCGCTGGATGGCGCCCTTGAGGAGGTCGTAGCGCTCCTCGTGGAACTCCTGGGGCGTGCAGCCGTCGACCAGGTGGAGCAGGGCGTCCGGCTCCAGGACCACGGTCGCGCTGCGGTCCCCGATGCCCCGGGCGACGCCGTCCAGCCAGGCGCGGTAGGCGGCGCCGTCGGCGGCGCCGCCCTTGGAGAACTGGCCGCAGTCGCGGTGGGGGATGTTGTACAGGACCAGCAGGGCGTCCCGGTCGGCCGCGGCGGCGGCCTCGGTGATGCCCCGCACCTGGGACTCCGGATCGTCCGGGGTGACCCACTCGCCGACCGGCTGCCGCGCGATCTTCCGGATCAGCGCCGCCTTCTCGTCGTCGCCGGCCTCGGTGTACGCGGCGACCTGGCGGGCCGCGTTGCCGTCGGGGTTGACCCAGTACGGGTCCTTGTCCTTGGGCTGCTGTTCGACGGTCGGCGCGCTCTCCTTGTCACCGCCGTCCCCGTCACCGGAGCAGCCCGCCAGCAGCAGGGCCGCGCCGAGCGCCGCCGCCGTACCGGACGTCCGCAGGCCCGCCACGCGCCTGCGCGTCCGGGACAGGCCGGTGTAACTGCCGTACATCCACTCCCCCTTGGGTGCACTGCCTGCACTGTTCGTCATGGGTTGCACCGATGTGCTGCCGGTCCGGTCCATCCTGGCACAGCGGCCGGGGCGTCCACGCTTCACCCGTACAACGCGCCCACCCGGGCACCGGTTCCGGACATCCTGTTCGAAAGCCGGTCATCCGCCGGGCCGCTCCCCCTACGGTGGCGAGGACCGGAGCCGATGCCCGCACCGACCTCCCGTACCGCGCCGGGCGACTCCCGCGGCCGGGCGCACGCGGTCGAGGACCGGCCCGGCGGGCGCGCCCCGTGAGAGGCGGCCCGCCGGGCCGGGTGGCGGCAGGCGGTCGGGTCCTGGCTCCGGAGGGTTCCCGGGCGGCGGCAGGCGGTCAGTACGGGTTCCGGAGGGTTCCCGGGCGGCGGCAGGCGGTCAGCCGGGGCTCCGGATGGCCGCGGTCCGGGCGCGCTCCCCGCCGTCCCCGGCCGCCGCGCCCCGCGCGCCGGTGAGGTAGGCGGAGACGATGACGTTGGCCGTGTAGGAGCGGGTCTCCTGGTCGTACGTCCCCCCGCAGGTGATCAGCCGCAGTTCGGCCCGGCCGTCCTCGCGGGGCCCGTAGGCCTTCTGCGCGTCGAAGCGGGTCCGGGTGACGAGCTGGACGTCGTCCACGGTGAACTCCGCGACGCTGCCGTCGGCCCGGGTGACGTCGACGCGGGCGCCCGGCTTCACCGCGCTGAGCCCGTAGAAGACGGCGGGCCTGGTGTCGGTGTCGACATGGCCGACGAACAGGGCCGTGCCCTGCGCCCCGGGCCGGGTGCCGTCGCCGTACCAGCCGGCGGTCTTCGGCATCCCGTACGGGGGCGGGTCGATGGCCCCGTCGCCGTCGAGGCCGCGTGCGACGACGGGGGCGTCGATCCCGGCGGAGGGGACTTCCACCCGCTCGGGGGCCGCCCCGTCGAGGGGGTCGTGGGCGGGAGGCAGCGCGGCGCCGAAGGGGCGGCCCACCGCGGCCACGTCACCGGTGGTGGGTCCCGACAGGCCGCCGAGCCCGCCGCCGGCCTCCTTGCCCCAGAGCCACAGGGCGAGCAGCAGCACGGCCCAGGTCACTCCGGTGAGCAGTCGCCCGTTGCCCGCCGGGCGGTCCGTGGCTCCCACGTCAGCTGCCGGCCGCTTCGCGGCGCCGGCGCGAGGTGCGCAGGGCGACGGCGACGGCCGCGACGGCGGCGAGCACCAGACCGGTCACCGCGTGCCGGATGCCGGGGCCCTGGTCCTCGGCGGACCGTTCGGCGAGGGTGGCGGTGCCTCCGCCGCCCGCCTTGACGGGTGCGGCGGGCGAGGGCCGGCCGTGGTGGATGACGGTGAGGGTGCCGGTGGCCTTGCCGCCGCCGTCCTCGCACGTCACCCAGACGTCGTAGGAGCGGGGTTCGGCGTCGGACCGGATGCGGGCCTCGGCGAAGAGGCCGGCGGCGTCAGCCGGGCGGAAGTGGGCGGCCGAGGTGAAGGCGTCGGAGTTGCCCTTGGCCCGGCGGCCCTTGCCGCAGACGTCGACCCAGAGTTCGACCCGCCCGCCCGGGGCGATCGTGGACGGGGTGATCGAGACGGTGCCGGTGCGCCGGTCGTCTCTCCCGGCCGGGGCGGCCGGGGACGCGAGCGCGGCGGGCGCGGCGATGAGCGCCACCGCGGCCGCCGCACAGAACGTGAGGGATATGGAACGCATCGTGAACCTCCTACGGGAAGGTTCGCGGCTGCGGTGACGGCCCGCATCCGCAGTCCTCCGTTCGGGCGACGCCGAGGGGCGCCCGGAGTGCCGCGGATGCGGGCCGCGCGGGTCAGCGGCGGTCGGCCGGGGTCAGCCGCGCTCCGCCGGGGCGGGCTGGTCCGCCTGGTCGGCCTGGTCCGGCAGGTCGATGAGGTCGACCAGGTCGGCGATGGACTCGACGACGTGGGACGGGCCGAAGGGGTAGCGGTCGATGTCGGCGACGGTGGTGAGCCCGGTGAGCACCAGGAACGTCTGCATGCCCGCTTCCAGGCCCGCCAGGACGTCGGTGTCCATCCGGTCGCCGATCATGGCGCTGGTCTCGGAGTGCGCGCCGATGGCGTTCAGTCCGGTCCGCATCATCAGGGGGTTGGGCTTGCCCGCGAAGTACGGGTCCTTGCCGGTGGCCTTGGTGATGAGGGCGGCGACGGAGCCGGTGGCGGGCAGCGGGCCCTCGGCGGACGGGCCGGTCTCGTCGGGGTTGGTGCAGATGAACCGGGCCCCCGCGTTGATCAGCCGGATCGCCTTGGTCAGCGCCTCGAAGCTGTAGGTCCGGGTCTCGCCGAGCACCACGTAGTCGGGGTCGTGGTCGGTGAGGACGTACCCGATGTCGTGCAGGGCGGTGGTGAGTCCGGCCTCGCCGATGACGTACGCCGTACCGCCCGGACGCTGGTCGTCCAGGAACTGCGCGGTGGCGAGCGCGGAGGTCCAGATGTTCTCCACGGGCACGTCCAGGCCCATGCGCTTGAGCCGGGCGTGCAGGTCGCGCGCGGTGTAGATGGAGTTGTTGGTGAGGACGAGGAAGGGCAGCCCGGAATCCCGCAGCCGCTTGATGAAGGCATCGGCCCCGGGGATGGGGGTGCCCTCGTGGATGAGGACGCCGTCCATGTCGGTGAGCCAGGAAGTGATGGGCTTGCGCTCTGCCATGTGTCGGGACTCCTGCCGTACGCACTGCGTGCTGGGGGTGCCCGGACCACGCCGTCCCGGCACCCCCAGCATAATTAGCCGGTCGTGACCTTGACCCCGTCGATCACCCAGTACCAGTTGTTGCTGCCGGTGTAGTGGAACCGGAAGCTCACGTTGGCGGCCCCGGAGGGGACGTTCAGGGTCAGCGACTGGGGCTGCGAGACGACGTCGGAGGTGTAGCGCTTCACCTCGACGGGCGTCCCGCCGTTCCAGGAGGCGAGGATGCGGGCGCTCTGGCTGCCCTCCTGCCGGTAGAGGGTGGTGAGGCCGAGCGTCACGGTGGACTTGCCCGCGACGGCGTACGCCGGGGTCACCAGCGTGGAGTCGTACGGTCCGGAGGACGCCCTGTCGTCCCACTCGTCGGAGTCGGCGACCGCGAAGACGCCGCGCGAGCGGACGTTCAGTTCGCGGTGCTGGTCGCGCTGGGTGCGGCTCCAGAACTCGTCGGTGGCGAAGGCCCAGCCGCGCCACTCGGCGACGCCCCCGGTGCCCATCGCGGAGTTCACCACGGACCAGCCGCTGGGCGCGGTGTGCGTCCAGCCGAGGACGCCCGCCGGGATGCCGGTCTCGTCGGCGCGGCCGGCCAGGACGGGGTGGAGGGCTTCGAACGGGTCGGTGGAGCGCTCCTGGATCGGCTTGCCGTCCAGGCCCCAGGCCGGGTCGGGGACGATGCCGAGCTGCCGGAAGACGGTGGCGGCGACGTCCACGAGGCGGGTGTCGGCGGGGCGGGCGCCGGCCGCGATACCCGGGCCCTGGGCGAGGACGAAGGTGCGCCGTTCCTCGATCGCGCTGCCGCCGTGGCCGCCGGAGTCGGTGTGGCCGTGGTCGGTGGCGACGATGACGGTCCAGCGTTCGGCGGCGTACGAGGGACGGGCCCGGATCGCGGCGAGCAGGCGGCCGAGATGGCCGTCCTGGACCTCGATGGCGCGGCGGTAGGCGGCGCTGGCGGCACCGGAGTTGTGCCCGGCGATGTCGGTCTGGCCGAAGTAGACGAAGAGGACGTCCGGGTTCTGGTTCCGGAGGATGGACTCGGTCTCGGCGGCGATGGTGGCGTCGTGGCCGGTGTAGCCGTCGCGGTCGCCGTCGAGCACCAGCTTGGCGTCGGCGCCCGGGGTGACCGTGCCCTGGGTGTCCAGGGGCTTCCAGTCGACGGCGGCGTAGGTGGAGAGCTGGGGGCGGACCTGCGCGAGGCGGGCGAGGAAGCCGGGGTACCGCCCGTAGTTCTTCCCGGCGAAGGAGTTCTCCCGGACGCCGTGCTTGTCGGGCCAGACCCCGGTGGAGATGGTCGACCAGCCGGGGCCCGAGGAGGTGGCGGCCATCGGGTTGGCGTACAGCAGCGAGGTGCCGTACGTCCCGTTCGCCATCATCGACGTGAGGTGCGGGGCGTTCGCGGTGGCGATGACGTCGTGGCGCAGTCCGTCCATGCCGACGACGAGCACCTTGTCCTTGCTGGTGCCGTCCGGGAGCGTGGGCGCGGCCGCGGCGGCGTGGGACGGGGCGGCG
This sequence comes from Streptomyces sp. YPW6, assembly GCF_018866325.1. Classification (NCBI taxonomy): domain Bacteria; kingdom Bacillati; phylum Actinomycetota; class Actinomycetes; order Kitasatosporales; family Streptomycetaceae; genus Streptomyces; species Streptomyces sp. YPW6. The sequence continues at coordinate 5,079,180 of NZ_CP076457.1, read as the reverse complement.
GTGGCGAGCGGGGCGACGACGGCGGCCGTGGCCGCGGCGGCGGTGGTGGCGAGCACGGAGCGCCGGGAGACGGGCGAGGACGGGGGCGGCGACGACAGGGACCGGGACACGTGATCCTCCAGGGAGAGGGCGGGTCGAGCGGGGGTGGGTGGGCGTGAACTGCTGTCCGGACCAGACCCGTTACCATGACGAGATATCCGGGCCGGGTCCAGACCTTCGCAGGAATCCGTGGCCGAGAGGTGGCCGGTCAGCTTCCGGTGGCCGACTTCCAGGCGTCGATGTACGTGTCCAGGTGGGCGCCGATGTCCGCCCAGTCGGGCTCGAAGATCTCCACGCCGTCCATCAGCCGGGCCAGTTCGACGGCGTTGGCGTCGGTGGCCTTGATGTCCTTGCGGGCGGCGAAGCCCCCGCCGACGGCGCTGACGTCGCGCTGGGCCTGCTCGGAGAGCATGAAGTCGAGCAGCTTCTTGCCGTTCTCGCTGTGCGGGGCCTTCGCGACGAGCCCGGCCGCGTACGGCAGGGCGAAGCTGGTGGGCTTCCCGTCGCCCCGGGCGGGGAACCAGATGGCGAGGTTGGGCATGTCCCTGGACTGGGCGAAGTTCATCTGGACGTCCCCGTTGGCGACGAGGAGTTCACCCTTGTCGACCTTGGGGGCGAGCTTGCCGGTGGAGGCGGACGGGCCGACGTTGTTGGTCTGGAGCTTCTTCAGGTACGCCATGGCCGGCTCCTTGCCGCCGAAGTCGTGCATGGCCTTGATGAGGACGGCGGTGCCGTCGCCCGCGACGCCGGGGGTCGAGTACTGGATCTTCTCCTGGTACGCGGGGTCGAGCAGCTCTTCCCAGGTGCGGGGCGGGCTCGCCAACTTCTTCTTGTTGTGGATGAAGCCGAAGTAGTTGTTCACGACGGAGGTCCACGTCCCGTCGGGCGATCGGCCGGCCCCGTCGACCTGGTCGGCGCCCTCGGGCTCGTACGCGGTCAGCAGCCCCTTCTCGTCGGCCTGCTGGATGAAGGGCGGGAGGGTGACGAGGACGTCGGCCTGGGTGTTGGACTTCTCGCGGGCGGCGCGCTGCACCATCTCGCCGGAGCCGCCCTCGACGTACTTCACCTCGATGCCGGTCTGCTTCTCGAAGTCCTCGAAGACCTTGTCGTACCAGCCGTCACCGTTCTCACCCTTGAGGCCGTCGGCGCTGTAGACGGTGACGGACTTCGCGTCGGACGCGGCGGAGGAACCGCCGCAGGCGGTGAGGGTGAGGGCGGTGAGGGCGGCCAGAGGGAGGGCGAGGGTGCGGGCGGGGATGCGCATGGAGTGTCTCCGAAGGGTCGTGGTGGGGATCAGCGGTAGGAGGCGCGGGTCCGGATGCGGGAGACGACGGCCAGGACGAGGAGCGTCGACGTCATCAGGACCACGGCGAGGGCGGCGCCGGTGAAGAGCGAGCCCCGGTCGGTGGCGGCGAAGATCCGCACCGGCAGCGGGGTCCAGTCCGGCGGATAGAGCATCATCGTGGCGCTCAGCTCCCCCATGGACAGGGCGAAGCAGAGCCCGGCCGCCGAGGTGAGCGAGGGCAGCAGCAGAGGCAGCTTCACCCGCCACAGCACGCGTGCGGGGCTCGCGCCGAGGCCGGCGGCGACCTGTGCGTACACCGGGTCCAGACGGCGTACGGCGGCGGCGACCGACTGGTGGGCGAAGGCGGTGACGAGGACGGTGTGGGCGAGGATCACGATCCACGGCGTCCCGTTGAGCAGCACGGGCGGCCGGCTGTAGGCCACCAGCACCGCGAGTCCGACGACCACCGGGGGCACGGCGACCGGCAGGACGAACAGGGCGTCCAGAAGCCGCTTTCCGCGCGTGCGGAGGGAGGCGGCGGCGAGCGCGGCCCAGCCACCGAGGGTGAGGGCGAGCACGCTCGCCGCGAGGGCCGTGGCCAGGCTGGTGGTGAGCGCCTGGAGCGCGTCGCCGCTCGTCGCGGCGGCGTAGCGCTCGACGGTGGGCCCGGAGGGGAAGGCCCCGGACCAGTTCGTGGCGAGGGACGCGGCGAGGACGACGAGGAGCGGCACCGCGAACAGCGGGACGAAGAGGAGCAGGAAGACGGCCCAGGTGGCCCACTTCCCGGCCCGGCTATGCACCAGCACGACGGCTCACCACCCGGTAGAGGCCGTACAGGCCCACGGAGATCACGATGTTGACGACGGCGACGACGCAGGCGGCCGGGTAGTCCGCCTCCAGGATCGCCTTGCTGTAGACGAGCATCGGCAGCGTGGTGACGTCCTTCGCCCCGGTGAACAGGACGATCCCGAACTCGTTGAGGCACATCACCAGCACCAGGCTGCCGCCCGCCGCGAGAGCCGGGAACGCCTCGGGGAGGATCACCTGCCGGACGATCCGGACCGGACCGGCGCCGAGCGACGAGGCCACTTCGAGCTGTCCGGTGTCGAGTTGGGAGAAGGCGGCGAGCAGCGGGCGCATCACGAACGGGGTGAAGTAGGTGATCTCGGCGAGCAGTACGCCCCAGGGGGTGGTCAGGAAGTGGAAGGGCCCGTCGGCCGCCCCGGTGACGCCGGTCCAGACCCCGTTGGCCATGCCTGCCGAGCCGTAGATGAACAGCAGGGCGAGCGTGATGAGGAAGGACGGGAAGGAGAGGAAGACGTCGACGAACCGGGCGACCGCCTTCCCGCCGGGGAACGGGACGAACGCGATGACCAGCGCGAGGACGAGGCCCAGGACCAGACAGCCCGCGGTCGATCCGACGGCGAGCCACACGGTGGTGGTGAGCGCGTCGCGGAAGACCTCGGAGGCGAAGACGTCGGCGTACGGGGCGGGGGAGGGACCGCCGCCGCCGTCCGGGGTGACGGACTGCCGGCCGACGAGGGCCAGCGGGTAGAGGAACGCGAGGGCGAGGACGGCGACGGGCGGCAGCGCCCAGACCCAGGCGGGGGCGGTACGGGAGCGGGCGGGGCCGGGTGCTGCGGGGGCCGGTTCGCCGGGGGTACGGGGCACGGCGGTGGTGGCGCCGGGGGCGGGGGCGGTGGCGCCGGGGGCGGTGGCGGTGGCGCCGGTGGCAGGAGCGGTGGCGGTCATGGGCCGACCCCCGCCGAGCCGCCCGTCCTCGACGAGCCGCCCGTCCCCGCCGTCTCTCCCGCCCCCGCCGGGAGCAGGACCGCGTCCTCGGTCGCGAAGTGCAGGGTGACGGGGTCGCCGACGGCCGGGGGCTCGCGCAGTTCGCGGAGGTCGGCCATGACGCGGTGGCCGTCGACGTCGGCGTGGACGCGGTGGGTGGAGCCGCGCCACTGGACCTCGGCGACCCGGCCGGTGAGCACGTTGGGCCCGCCGCCGAGGCCGACCAGGTGCGGCCGGACGCAGAGGGTGGCGGTGGCGCCGGGGGCGGCGGTGCCGGTGGGGACGCCGAGCGGGCGGGCGCCGAGGTCCACGGCGCCCTCGCCCGTGACGGTGACCGGGAGGAGGTTGGCGTTGCCGACGAACGAGGCGGTGAACTCCGTACGGGGCCGGCGGTAGAGCTCCTCGGGAGTGCCGCAGTCCTGGAGCCGGGAGCGGTCCATGACGGCGATCCGGTCGGCCAGCGTCAGCGCCTCGATCTGGTCATGGGTGACGTACAGAATGGAGACGTCCGGCAACTCGCGGTGCAGCCGGGCCAGTTCGGCGAGCATTCCGGAACGGAGGCGGGCGTCGAGGGCGGAGAGCGGTTCGTCCAGGAGCAGCACACCGGGCCGGATGGCCAGCGCGCGGGCGATGGCGACGCGCTGCTGCTGGCCGCCGGAGAGTTCGCGGGGGTGGCGCTCCGCGTACCCGGCCATGCCGACGAGTTCCAGCACCTCGGTCACCCGGCCCGGGATCTCGGCCTTCGGGGTGCGGTGGGCCTTGAGCCCGAAGGCCACGTTGTCCTTGACCTTGAGGTGCGGGAAGAGGGCGTAACTCTGGACGACCATGCCGATGCCGCGCCGGTGCGGGGGCAGGGCGGTGACGTCCCGGCCGCCGAGGAGGACCCGCCCGGCGGCGGGCCGGACGAACCCGGCGACGGCGCGCAGGGCGGTGGTCTTGCCGGAGCCGGAGGGCCCGAGGAGGGCCATCACCTCGCCGGGTTCGACGGTGAGGTCGAGGCGGTCCAGGACGACGGTCCCGCCGTACGCGACGGTGACGCCGTCGAAGCGGATGCCGCTGGGGGCGGACCGGTCGGCGGCGGGGCGCGCGCCGGGCGCGGCACCGGCGGGGTCGCGCCGGGGGCCGGGGCCACGCCGGAGACGGCACCCGCGGAGGTCGCGCCGGGGGCCGGGGCGCTCACGCCTCGGCCCTCGCGATCACGTCGGGCAGCCCGGCGGCCTCGGACCGCGCGATCAGGTCGGGCAGTTCGGCGACGGACCCGAGGACGTGGGTCGCGCCGTGCCGGACCAGCTGGTCCTTGCCGTGGGCGCCGGTGAGGACCCCGGCGACGATCCCGGCGCCGGACCGTACACCGCTGAGCATGTCGTAGGCGGTGTCGCCCGCCACCACGGTCCGGCGGACGTCGTCCACGGCCCCGGTGCGCAGGAAGGCGGCCAGCACCATGTCCGGGAAGGGCCGGCCCCGGCCGCCCGCGTCGGCGGGGCACAGGGTGAGCGGGACGAGGTCCTGCCAGCCGAGGGCGGCGAGGATGGCGTCCTGGGTGGTGCGGGCGAAGCCGGTGGTCAGGACGACGGTACGGCCTTCGGCTGCGAGACGTTCGACGGCCTCGCGGGCGCCGGGGAGCGGGGCGACGCGGCCGCCGTCGACGAGTTCCCCGTACGCCTCCTCGAAGGCTTCACTGGCGTACCGCGCCCGGTCCTCGTCACCGAACAGATGCCGGAAGACGGAGATCTTGGACTCGCCCATGGTGGCGCGTACGTAGCTGAGTTGACGAGCGTGCTCGTCGGTTCCGGGGCGCACGCCGAGGCGTTGGGCGGCGGCGGAGAAGGCCTGCTCGACGAGGCCGCCGTCGGCGACGGTGGTCCCGGCCATGTCGAGCACGACGAGGCCGAAGGGGTTGGCGTGCGTGGTGGTCGTTGACGTCATGTGGTTCACCAGCCCAGTTGGTCGGCGGTCGTTTCGGCGATGGCGGGCGAGCACGTCATGCCGCGCCCGCCGGGTCCGGTGACGAGCCAGACCCCGTCGCGCACCTGCTGCCGGTGGACGACGCGTGCGGTGTCGGTGCACTGGGCGTAGACGCCCGCCCAGCGGTGGCGGATGCGCGGCAGCGGGCGGCCGAGGAAGGCCTCGACGACCCGGGTGAGGTGCTCGTACGGCTCCTCGACGGTGTCGAAGGCGAAGGGGTGCTCGTACGCGTGGGTGTCGCCGATGGTCAGCCCTCCGTCGCGGCGCTGGACCATGAGGAGTTGCATGCGGTGCTCGGCGGCGACGGGGTCCTGGGCCTGTCCGGCGTTGAGGGCGTCGAGGGCCTCGCCCCGGTAGGCGGGGTAGTAGCGGAAGCTGTCGGCGTCGGCGACGGAGGTGGGGAGGGGTTCGCCGAGCGGGTCGGTCTGCATCATCTGGAGGCGGACGCGGCGCACGGGCAGCGCGGGACCGGCGAGTTCACGGACGAGCCCGCCGAGCCAGGCGCCGGTGGCGAGGATGACCGCGTCGCCGGTGTGGACGTCCCCGTGGTCGTCGCGCACCGACGCGGTGCCGACGACCTCCCGGACCTCGCGGCCGCCGAGGTAGGTGTACCGCCCGGAGGCCAGCAGCTCCTGCTTGAGGGCGAGTTGGGCGGTGCGGGGCTCGACGGCCGCGTCCCGTTCGCACCACAGGGCGGCGTCGAACGCGCCGCGCAGGGCCGGGTTGACCGCCCGCGCTTCACCGGCGGTGAGCAGCTTGTAGCCGCGCGCCGCCGCGTCGCTCCGGGCGACGGCCGCCTCGGCGACGGCGACCTCGCGTGCGGTACGCAGCGGAGTGAGCGAACCGCAGGCACGGAAGCCGAGCCCGGGCACCCGCTCGCCGATGCGCTCCCACAACTCACGGGCGCGCAGGGCGGTTTCCAGCTCCTCACCACCGGCCCGCCCACTGATCCATATCTGTCCGAAGTTGCGGAGCGACGCCCCGCGCGCCTCGCTCTCGCGCTCGATCTGTACGACCTCGTGGCCGCGGCTGACTGCGTGCCAGGCGTGCATGGTTCCCACCACGCCGGCTCCTACGACGATGACTCTCACGCCGGCCACGCTCCTGGGGGCGGGTGTCCCGGACGCGTCCGGTCGTCGACGGAACGGTGAACGACCCCGCAAGTTTGGACCAGACCCGTTACGTTTCCGTGACCAAAGGGAGGGGTCGCACGGAAGGGAGAGCGAGAGGGGGTGAGGGTCCCTCTCAGCCCTGCGCCCCGCCCCGCAGATGCGCCGAGAAGGAGAACCGGTCGCCCCGGAACAGCGTCCGCACGCGCTCCAGCGGCCGGCCGTCCGTGTCCCGGGAGAGGCGGTGGATCAGGAGCATCGGCAGGGCCGGCGGGGTCCCGATGAGCAGGGCCTCGCGGGGGGTCGCGAGGACGGTCTCGATCCGTTCGTCGGCATCGCCGAAGGTGATCCGGAGGGCGTCGCGGAGGTAGGCGTAGAAGGAGGAGTCCGGGTCGAACCCGGTGTCCAGGTCCGGGACGCGGGCGACGCCGACGAACGTGCTCTCCAGGCCGACGCGCTCGTCGTCGGCGAGCAGTACCCGCTCCAGGTGCCAGACGGGCTCGCCCCGCTCGACGCCGACCTCGGCGGCGAGCGCCTCGGGGCAGGGGAAGCGGTCCAGGCCGATGAGGTTGCGTCCGGGCCGCCGGCCCTGGCGGCGGACGCCCTCGGTGTAGCTGGCGAGCGAGAGCGGCTGCTCCAGCTTGGGCCCGGCGACGACGGTGCCGCGCCCCTGGCGGCGCAGCCGCCCCTCCAGGAGGAGTTCGCGCAGGGCCTGGCGGACGGTCTCGCGCGAGACCTCGTGCAGGTGGGCGAGTTCCCGCTCGGTGGGCAGGAGTCCGCCCTCGCCCAACTCGTCCAGCAGGACCGCGATGCGGGCCTTGACCGCGTAGTACTTCGGGATGCGGCCGTGCTCGGGGATGCCGGAGCGGATCGGTGCGCCAGGTGCCTGGTCGTTCGGGTAGTCCACCGCCCGATGGTGGCAGACGCGGGTGAACGGACCGGAACGGGCCCGCGCCCGCGTGCACCGTCGGGCGTTGCGGCGGTCCGCCGTCCCGGGGGCCCTCCGGCTCAGCCTCCTCGTTGCGGTGGCCCGCCTCCCTCGGGGCTCTTCGGCCCGGCCCCGCGTGGCCACCTGCCGCGCCGGGCCCTCCGGTTCAGCCTCCCCGTTGTGACGTTCCGCCTCCCCGGGGCCCGCCGGCCCAGTCCCCGTGCGGCCGCCTGCCGCGCCGGGCCCTCCGGCTCAGTCCTCCGGTGCGGCGGTCCGCCTCCCCGGGGCCCTCCGACCCGGCCCCCGCGTGGCAGGCCGCGACCCCGCCGCTCTCCGGCTCAGCCCTCGGTGCGGCGGGCCCGGCGGGCGTACCGCAGCAGGGCAGCCCCGGTCAGCAGGAGCGCCCCGGCGGCGGCCCCGGTCCAGGCCGTCGACGCCGTTCCGGTGCGGGCGAGTTCGGGGAGCGGGCGGCCGAGTCCGTCGCGGGCCGGCAGCCCGGGGCCGACCTCGCCGCGATCGCCGTGGCCGTCCTCGCCGTCGCTCCGCTGCCCGGTGTCCGGGCGAGGGCTGGAGGAACCGTCCGGGGCCGGGTCGCGGCCCGTGCCGGGGTCCGTACGGGGGCGCTCGGGCCGTTCGGTGCGGGTGCCGGGAGCGGTGTGCTCCGGATCGGGGCGTTCGGTCCGGGGGCCGTCCGGCTCGCGGATGCCGCCCGTGGCGCCGTCGACGATCACGAAGGGGTAGTCCCGCGACTCCCCCACCCACTCACCGTCCTCGCGCCCGCCGCCCTTGCCCCTGCCCTGGTGGTGGCGCTGGACGACGGCCGCGTGCGCGGTGACCGGGCCGGGTGCGGTGTCGGAGGTGAAGGCCATCCGGACGCGTACGGAGACGGTCGCTCCGGCGGGAACGGTGAATCCGGGGAACGGGTCGCCGAAGACGCCGATCTGCTCGTCGCGATCGGTGCTCTCCCAGGTGACCCGGTGCTCCTTCTCGGGGCTGCCGGATTCGGAGAACTCCAGCTGGATCTGGTCCGACGTCAGCCTGCGGTCGCGGTCGGCGAGCACGAGCACCGGGTGCAGGGCCTGGCAGGACGCGTCGGTGGTGTTGGTGAGGTCGAGGAACCAGGTGCCGTATCCGCCGCCGGAGGCGTACCGGTCCGGGGCGCCCTGGATCCGGGTCTCGATGGGGAAGTCCTTGGCCTTCGGGTCGCCGCACACCGGCAGTTCGTCGTCCGGGCCCGCAGCGCGTCCGGCCGTGGCGCGTGCGTCCGTGGCGGCGGCGCGGGCTAAGGACGCGGAGGCCACCGGTGCGGGCAGGGCGGCGGCCTGCGGACCGCCCAGGAGCGCGGCGGGGACCGTGATCCCGGCGGCCAGCCCGGCGGCGGCCAGTGCACGGGCGTCGCGCAGCCGCGCGGAGGAGGTGGGGGGCATGGAGGACACCCTTCGCTGCTCGCGGACGACCGGTGCCCCCGGCGGGGCCACCGGTGATGGCCTCCGACGGAATCACGCGCGCGCGGACAGGGAGAGTCGACATGCCGACATCATTCATACGATCACCCGACTGCGCTTCACCCGGGCCTCTTCGCCCGGCTCGGCGGCGGCCCGCTCCCCGCCCTCGCCCCTCCCCTTCCTCTCACCCCTCTCGCTCCCCCTTCTCCTCTTGCTCCTCCTTCTCCTCCCCCACCCGACCGAACACCGGCGCGAGCACCAGCTGGGCCGCGCCCTCCGCGACCGGCCGGTCCCCGCCTCCGGCGACCGTGACGGTCACGCCCGCGCCCGCGCCCGCCCCGCCCCGGGCCGCCCGCTCCTCGATCACCGCCCGGACGCCCCGTACGTACGCGCGCTCGTCGGCGGCCACCGTCCGGCCGCCCAGGACCACCCGGTCGATGTCGAGCAGGCCGACCAGGTTCGCCGCGCCCGTGCCCAGCACCCGGGCCGCCTCGTCCCGGTCGCCGCGTGCCTCGGCCGCCAGGCACAGGGCCTCGATGCAGCCGCGCCCGCCGCATCCGCACAGCGGGCCGTCCATCTGGAGGGTCTGGTGCCCGAACTCGCCGGCCCCCGTCCGCGCCCCCCGGTGCACCTCACCGCCGAGGACCAGGCCCGCCCCCAGCCCCGTACCGAGGTGGAGATAGGCGAAGTCCCCGTCGCCGCCCGTGCCGTTGAGGGCGAGGGCGAGGGCGGCGGCGTTGGTGTCCTTGTCCAGGGTGACCGGCAGCCCGGTCCGCTCGGCCAGTGCGGCGCGCAGCGGATAGCCGTCCCACCGGGGGAATCCGGTGACCCGGTGCAGCACACCGCCCCGGTGGTCGAGCGGGCCGGGCACCGCGACGCCCACGCCCAGCACCGGCTTGTGCGGTTCGGCCGCGCTCAGGTCCCGTACGGCGTCGGACGCGTCCGCGAGGACCCGTTCCGCCGGGGCGCCCAGGTCGAGGGGCGCGGTGGTGACCGCGACGGGCCGGCCCGCGAGGTCGACCAGGACGGCGGTGAGGCCGTCGCGGTCCAGGTGCAGACCGACGGCGAACCGGGCGTCGGGCACCAGCCGCAGCACCGTGCGCGGCTTGCCGCCCGTGGAGGGGCGCAGGCCCGCGCCGACGGCCAGCCCGTCCTCGCGCAGCCGGGCGGTGATCTTGCTGACGGCCTGCGGGGTGAGGCCGGTGCCCTCGGCGAGCTCCAGCCGGCTGATGCCCTCCGCCCCGGCCGCCCGCAGCAGGTCCAGCACCAGCGCGGCGTTGTGGTGACGCAGGGCCGGCAGGTTGACCCCGGCCTGGGTCCTGGTCCGGTTCCGGTTCACGGCTCACTCCTCTTCACCGCCCTATTGTGCCGCTCGCTTGCACTTCGGCAACAGCGTTGCTTAAGTGGCCGTATGACCCCCACCGTCTCCGGCGCCCCTCTCCGCGTCGCTCTCGTCGGCTACGGCCTGGCCGGCTCCGTCTTCCACGCTCCGCTGGTCTCCGCGACCGACGGCCTGGTCCTCGACACGGTCGTCACGTCGGACGAGGAGCGGCGGGCCCAGGCCCGTGCCGCGTTCGGCGACGTCCGGTTCGCCGCGTCGCCGGACGAGCTGTGGGGGCGCGCGGACGCGTTGGACCTGGTCGTGATCGCGTCCCCGAACAAGACGCACGTCCCGCTGGCGACCGCCGCGCTGAAGGCCGGCCTCCCCGTCGTCGTGGACAAGCCGATCGCCGGGACCGCCGCCGAGGCGCGTGAGCTCGCGGCCCTCGCCGAGGAGCGCGGGCTGCTGCTCTCGGTCTTCCAGAACCGCCGCTGGGACAACGACTTCCGCACCCTGGCCGCGCTGATCGCCGACGGCGAGCTGGGCGAGGTGCAGCGCTTCGAGTCCCGGTTCGAGCGCTGGCGGCCGCAGCTGAAGGGCGGCTGGCGCGAGTCGGGCGACCCGGACGAGATCGGGGGTCTGCTGTACGACCTGGGCAGCCATGTCGTCGATCAGGCGCTGGTGCTGTTCGGCCCGGCCGTCCAGGTGTACGCCGAGTCCGACGTACGGCGTCCCGGTGCGGCGGCGGACGACGACACGTTCATCGCGATCACGCACGCGAACGGGGTCCGCTCCCATCTGTACGTCAGCGCCACCACGGCCCAGCTCGGCCCGCGCTTCCGGGTGCTCGGCTCGGCGGCGGGCTATGTGAAGTACGGCCTGGACCCGCAGGAGGCGGCCCTGCGCGAGGGGCTGCGCCCGGCGGCCGGCCTGCCGTGGGGCGAGGAGGCGGAGGAGCTGTGGGGCCGCCTCGGCTCCGGCGAGTCCCCGCTGACCGGCGGCGGCACCCCGGTCCGCACGCTGCCCGGCGACTACCCCGCGTACTACGCCGCCGTCGCCGCGGCGCTTCGCGGCACCGGCGACAACCCGGTCACCGCGCTCCAGGCGGCCGCGGCGCTGGACGTCCTGGAAGCCGCCCGCCGCTCGGCGCGCGAAGGCGTCTCGGTCACCCTTCTCCCCCGCCACGACGGACCCCGGCACGACGGACCGCGCCACGAGGGACCGCACCACGAGGCGCCCCGGCACGACACCTCGCACCACGACCGCCCCGGGCACGACGCACCGCACCACGACGCAGAGGAGCGGCACGCATGACCACCCCCTCCCCCACCCTCTCCGAGTTGATCGCCCAGGAGCGCCGGCTCACCCTCCCGCGCTTCTCCCACGACGACGCCTTCGCGCTCGGCAGCCTGCTGGTCGAGCTGGCCCGGGAGCGGCACGCGCCGGTCGCGATCGACATCCGGCGCGGCGCGCAGCAGCTCTTCCACGCGGCGCTGCCGGGTTCGAGTGCGGACAACGACGCGTGGATCGACCGCAAGCGCAAGGTGGTCGAGCGGTACGGCGAGAGCTCGTACCTGGTCGGCACCCGGTTCCGGGCCAGGGGCACGACGTTCGAGGAGTCCTCGCGCCTGGACCCGGACACGTACGCGGCGCACGGCGGTTCGTTCCCGATCGCGGTGAAGGGCGCGGGCGTGATCGGGTCGGTCACGGTCTCCGGCCTGCCGCAGGCCGAGGACCACGCGATGGTGGTCGAGGCGCTGGAGCGGTTCGCGGCGACGCCGGGGGCCTGAGCGCGGGTACGGGAGCGGGGCTACGGGGGCCTGAGCACGGGTACGGGGGCGGGGGCACGGGGGCCTGAGCGCGGGTACGGGGCGGGTGGCGCGGGTACGGGGGCGGGTGGCGCGGGTACGGGGGCGGGCGGCGCGGGTACGGGGACGGGGCGCCGTCACGTACGTCCACGCGTCGGAACGCCACGGCGCCCCCGCCCCTCCTCCCCCGGGCTACGCGTCCTTCAGCTCCTGCCGCTGCCGGCCGAGCCCCTCCACCTCCAGCTCCACCACATCGCCCGCCTTCATATACGGCTTGGGCTCGGGCTGCCCCATGGCGACCCCGGCGGGCGTACCGGTGTTGATGACGTCGCCCGGGTAGAGCGTCATGAAATGGCTGAGGTAGCGGACGACCTCGCCGACCGGGAAGATCTGGTCGGCCGTGGTGCCGTTCTGCTTCAGCTCGCCGTTGACCCACAGGCGCAGCGGCAGGGCCTGCGGGTCGGCCACCTCGTCGGCGGTGACGAGCCAGGGGCCCAGCGGGTTGAACGTCTCGCAGTTCTTGCCCTTGTCCCAGGTGCCGCCGCGCTCGATCTGGAACTCGCGCTCGGAGACGTCGTGGGCGACGGCGTACCCGGCGACATGGGCGAGCCCCTCCTCGGCGGAGCCCAGGTAGCGGGCGGTGCGGCCGATGACGACGGCGAGCTCGACCTCCCAGTCCGTCTTCCGGCTGCCGCGCGGTACGAGGACCGTGTCGTCGGGCCCGACGACGGTGTCGGGCGCCTTGAAGAACAGGATCGGCTCGGCCGGAATCTCCGCACCCGTCTCCGCCGCGTGGTCGTGGTAGTTCAGCCCGATGCACACGATCTTGCCGATGCGCCCCAGCGGCGGGCCGATCCGCAGCCCCGTCGCGTCCAGGGCGGGCAGCACACCGGGGGTCCCGGCGGCCGCCCGTACGCGGGCGAGCTCGGAGGCGTCGGCGAGCAGTTCGCCGTCGATGTCGCGGACGATTCCGGACAGATCACGCAGAGTCCCGTCGCGGTCGAGAAGTGCGGGGCGCTCGGCGCCCGCCGTACCGACTCGAAGCAGCTTCAACGGTCCAACTCCTCTTGATCGAGGTGGAGAGCCCGTCGGCGGGGTGCGGCCGCCGAGGGGCTTGGCTGATCGTCCAAGAGATCGGATCACTCCGCAAGACCGCGTTCACACACTGGACCGGCACATCGGCCGCGCCGATTACGCCGCGGTGGCCATGGCGCCGCCGCCCACCGGCAGGTCGCGGTAGAGCCAGGCCCGCTCGGCCGCGGTCCAGGTGGTCGTAGTGACGACGTAGAGCGCGGCGGCCAGCGGGACGACGGCCACGGTGATCAGGGTGAAGAAGGACAGCAGCGGCATGAGCCTGGTCATCGCGCCCATACCGGGCACGGGCTGTCCGTCGGGGCCGGCGGCGGGCGTCATCGGGTTGGCGGCCATCTGCCGCTTGGTCCGTCCGTAGGTGAACGTGGCGACGGCGGCGACAAGCGCGAAGAGGCCCAGGTAGACCAGCCCCTGCCCGCCGAACGGGCCGCCGTGGGCGAGCGCGTCGTGCCAGCGCCCGCCGAGCGGCGCGCCGAGCAGGTCGTGGCTGAGCAGCGCGTTGGGCTCGCCGCCGATCGAACGGCTGGAGAACAGGTGGTAGAGCAGGAAGAACGCGGGCATCTGGAGCAGGCTCGGCAGGCAGCCGGAGAGCGGCGACACCTTCTCGGCGGCGTGCAGCTCCATGATCGCCTTCTGCATCCGCTCGGGGTTCTTGCCGTGCTTCCTGCGGAGCTCGGCGATCTGCGGCTGGAGCCGGCTGCGGGCCTTCTGCCCGCGTGCGGCGGCCCGGGAGAGCGGGTGGACGGCGAGCCGGACGAGCGCGGTGAACAGGATGATCGCGGCGGCGGTGGACGCGGTCTGGAAGAGCGGCTGGAGCAGGTCGGCGAGGGAGCCGACCAGGCTCGCGAAAGCGGACATGAAGGCGGACATGGGTGAGCCCTCCGGGGGTCTCGTCGTGCCGGGAGGTACCTGCGCAGAAGGCGGCGAGGTACGAGGTGGGGTTGCTCGGCGGCAGGACGACCGGCGCGGGAGAGGTGCCCGTCACGGGCTCCCGACGCGTACGCAGGGTCGCGCGTACGGGACGAGAAGACGTGCGGGTGGGCGGGAACTGCCTACGCGGCGGCCGTCAGGAGGGCGTGCCCGGGTGCCCTGGGCCTGGTGCGCCCCCGGGCGTCGGGGTCGCGTTGCGGGAGGAACGCGGTGCGCCGCTCCCGGTCCCTGATGGCGGTGCGGACCCGGGTGCGGGGCACCGGGGGCGCGCAGCGGGCGCTGATGACGGCGCAGGCGAGGAGGGCGGACCCGGCCGCGGCGGTGGCGGCGAACGCGACGGCGGCGGAGAGGCTGCCGCCCTCGGCGAGGAGGACCTCGGTGAGGAAGAGAAGGAGGAGCCCGGCGGGCCGGAGCAGCCGGGCGAAGGCGCGGCGCAGGGTGTTGGCGTCCCGCACGATGCGCACCTCCCGTTCCTCGAACCGTTCCGCGGTCCCTCGTGCCGTTCCGCGGTCCCTGGTGCCGGCCCGCGGTTCCTCGTACTGATCCGCGGTTCCTCGAACCGTCCCCGCGAGGTGCCGCCCATCGGAGTGAACGGCACTCTTTCGTTATACACGATGATCCGAGCGCCCTCCGGGTTCGCCGGACGGTTGCGGGATCTCCGTTCAGCGGGGGCGCATCGCGGTGAGCTGCCCCCAGACGACGAGCCGGTGGCGGGAGCTGAATTCGGGGGTGCAGGTGGTGAGGGTGAGGTAGTAGCCGGGCTCGCTGTAGCCGACGGAGGTGTGGATGTTGCTGCGCGGCACGGGTGCGATGACCCCGCTGTCGGAGGGCGCGGTCCGGTCGAGGCGTTTGCCGACGGTGTACGTGTAGACCGCGTCGCGGGTCTCGACGGTGATCCGGTCGCCACCGCGCAGCCGGTCGATGCGCCGGAAGGGTTCGCCGTGGGTGTTGCGGTGCCCGGCGAGCGCGAAGTTCCCGGCCTGCCCGGCCTGCGCGGTACGGGTGTAGTGCCCGACGTACCCCCGGTCGAGCACCCCGCCCTTGCTGGTGCCCTCGGCGACGGGGGCGGTGAGCCCGATCCGGGGGATGCGCAGGACGGCGTACGCCTGGTCCCAGCGGGGGGCGGGGGCGCTCGGGCGCGCGGCGGGGACGGGGCGCTGGTCACCGCCCGCTTCCGGTCCGGGGCGCTCCGAGGGCCGGGCCGTCGCCTCCCCCGCAGGAGGCCCGTCACCGCCGTCCGCCTCCGCCGGGTTCGCCGGCGCGTCGGCCGCCCACTCCCGCTGAAGGCTCCGGACGGTGCGCCCGGCGTCGGCGCGGGCCTCGTGGTTGGTCCACCAGAGCTGATGGGCGACGAGGAGGAGCAGGACGACACCGAGGGTCACGACGGCTTCGGCGGACACCCAGAGCCCTCGGGCGAGGAACCGTGGCGCGCCGCGGCGCAGACGGCCGGAGCGGCCGGACCTCCGTACCCGGGCCGGTAGGACGCCAGGGGCGGCTCCGGCTCGCCGCCTCAGCATGGACGTATCCCTCCCGCAAGGGCGCACGGCCCAGACGACCGCACACCACCTCCCACCGGAGCGCACGACGAACCCGCCCGCACACCGCTTCCCGCCACAGCGCACGCCAAGACCACCTGCGCGTCATCGCCCGCCGGAGCGCACGACAAGACCACCCGCACACCACCTCCCGCCGGAGCCCACGGCAGACCCGCCCGCGCGTCACCTCCCGCCGGAGCGCACGGTAAGGGCAAAGGCCGCAACTCTCCAGGCTTCTCCCGCCTCTCCTCCTCCGCCCTCTCCTCCACGCCGTCACCGTCCGGCAGTACCGTGTGGTCCATGCGCCCCGACACTCCTGCCGATCACACGACCGAAGCCGAGCGTCTGCTCCGCACCGCGGCGCAGTACCCCGAGGACCACGAACCGCTGATCCTCCAGGCCGCGGCCCACCTGGAACTCGCGGGCGACCGCGCCCGCGCGAGCACGCTCTACGACGACCTGCTCGCCGCCCCCGAGTCCACCGTCGACAACCCGCACCTGATCAAGGCCCTGAAAGCGGCCAACCTCTGGGAGTACGGGCACGAGGCCGAGGCCCGGGCGATCATCGACGGGATCCGCACGGCGGGCCCGCTGAACGCCGCGCCGTGGCAGGTGGCCGCGGAGACCCTGGAGGCGCACGACGAGCTGGAGTCGGCGCACGACTTCTTCTCGACCGCGCTGACCCTGCTGCTGGCCCCCGGCGAGGAGGTGCCGTACACCACGCAGTCCCTGCTGACCGGCCGCCACCGGGTGCGCCGGCTGATGGGCCTGGAGCACGACGCCTGGGACGAGCTGGCGGGCGAGCTGCACACGGCCGCGGTGCCCCTGGACGAGCTGCACGACCCGAAGCGCCTGTGGTCGCTGGGCTCCTCGGACCCGGTGGAGCTGAAGGCCGAGATCGCCCGCCTGCGCGCGGAACTGGGCACGTACCGCACGGCCCTGTCCCGCCCGTTCCCGGTGGCCGTGCTGCACTGGCCGGAGAACGAACTGCGCGAACTGCTCACCGCGTACCCGGCGTTGACCGAGGAGTACGTGGACCACGCCACCCACCTGAACCGCCTGGAGGCGTCCCTGCGCGACCTCCACGCCACCGGCACCCCGAACCTGGGCATCGTCACGGGCACGGTCCCCTCGTACGAGGCGTTCGCCGCCTCCGAGGCCGCGTCCCCGTCCGACCCGGGCCTCCTCCCCCAGTACGCCACCACCCTCGCCGCCCGAGGCCGCGCCATCCCGTGGCCCCCGTCGCGCACGGCCGCCTGCTGGTGCGGGTCGGGGGAGGCTTACGGGGGGTGCCACGGGGGCTGAGGCCCCTGGTGTACCCCCCTGGCAGGGGCCGCCGCCCACGACTTCCCGGGCGGCGGCCCCTGCTGCTTTTCGCCAGCCATACGGCCCGGCTGTCAGACCTCCTTGATACAACTGCATATGCAGTACGCAGCCAAATGAGGGGGACTCGGGGCATGCCCAACGACTTTCCGGTTGAAGCGCCAGTTGCTGGGCTCTATGAATCACTCATCACGCATCGGCTCGCCGAGCGGATGAAGCAGCTCGACTCCGCGGGCTGGCACTCCATCGAAGCCTCAGTCGGCACAGAGTCGGCACCCCAGGTCCTCTCCCGCCATATCGGTGCCACAGTGCGCCGGGCGCTCCAAGGCCTCTCCCCTGCCGAGCAGGTGATGGCGGCCAATCACATCCTGGAATCGCTCAATACGATCGAGGGCGCGACCGAGTGGGTCGACCTCGTCACCGACGGGCCGCGTCAGCTGTTGGCCGTCGCGGAGCAGGAAGCGCCGGGTGTGTACGCCATACGCCCAGCGACCCCGCTGTCCGAGACGGCTCTCATCACGAACTCTCCCGAAGACCCCAGTCTCGGCTTCGAACTGCGCTCCGAGTTGGCCACCGCCGACCGAGTCGACCTCCTCTGCGCGTTCGTAAAGTGGCACGGACTCCGCGTCTTGGAGAAGTCTCTGTCGTCGGCGCGCGAGCGCGGCATTCCCATCCGCGTACTCACGACGACCTACATCGGCGCTACCGAGCGCCGCGCGCTGGACCGGCTAGTGCGAGACTTCGGCGCCGAGGTGAAGGTCAACTACGAGCTTCGCTCGACCCGCCTTCACGCCAAGGCGTGGCTCTTCCGCCGCGACAGTGGTTTCGACACGGCGTACGTCGGCAGTTCGAACCTCTCCAAAGCCGCCCTCCTCGATGGGCTCGAATGGAACGTCCGGCTCTCCTCCGTTGCGACGCCCTCGGTGATCCGCAAGTTCGAGGCGACCTTCGACGCGTACTGGAGTGAGCCGGCTTTCGAGTCGTACGACCCTGACAGGGATGCCCTGCGGCTGGACGATGCCCTCTCCCGCGCTGGTGGGAGTGGCCGCCCCGGGTCTACGAGCATCAGCCTCTCCGGCCTGGAGGTACGCCCGTACCCGCACCAGCGGGACATGCTCGAACGCCTCGAAGTCGAGCGCACGGTGCACGACCGTCACCGCAATCTTCTCGTCGCGGCAACGGGTACGGGCAAGACCGTAATGGCGGCGCTGGACTACAAGCGTCTGCGGCAGACGCTCGGCCGTGACCCACGCCTGCTCTTCGTAGCGCATCGCAAGGAGATCCTGGAGCAGTCCTTGCGCGTCTACCAGAACGTTCTCATCGATGCGAACTTCGGTGAGTTGCTGTTCAGTGGCGAGATCCCACGCCGATGGACCCACGTGTTCGCCAGCGTCCAGTCGCTCACGACGCAGGCTCTGGACCGTATCGCCCCGGACCACTTCGACGTCATCGTGATCGACGAGTTCCATCACGGCACGTCGCCCACCTATCGCAAGATCGTGAACCACTTCCAGCCCCGGGAGCTCTTGGGGTTGACGGCGACCCCGGAACGTATGGATGGCTTGAACATCCAGGACGAGTTCTTCGACGGTCGCATCGCGGCGGAGATGCGGCTCTGGGAGGCGCTGGAGAACGAACTCCTCAGCCCGTTCCACTATTTCGGCGTCACCGACAACACGGACATGAGCGCTGTCACATGGAAGCGTGGAGCTTACGACTCAACAGCGCTGAGCAATCTGTTCACGGGCAACGACGCACGAGCCCGCCTCGTGGTGCAGGCGGTGAAGGACAAGGTCACCGACCCTGACTCGATGCGTGCCCTGGGGTTCTGCGTGTCGGTCGCGCACGCTCACTTCATGGCCGACTTCTTCCGACGCGCGGGCCTCAACGCAGTCGCCCTGTCTGGTGAGACTCCAGCACATGACCGCAAGGCAGCACTGGATGACCTGCGCTCGGGAGCACTCCAGGTCATCTTCTCCGTCGACCTGTTCAACGAGGGACTCGACATCCCCGACGTCGACACCTTGCTCCTGCTGCGCCCCACCTCCAGTGCCACGGTCTTCCTTCAGCAGTTGGGTCGGGGATTGCGTCGGACAGAGAACAAGGCAGTCCTCACCGTCTTGGACTTCATCGGTCAGCACCGCAAGGAGTTCCGGTTCGAAGAACAGTTCCGCGCTCTGACGAACCTGACGCGCAACCGCCTCCTCGACAGCATCGAGCAGGACTTCCCCCAACTTCCCTCGGGCTGCCAGATCATCCTTGAGACGAAGGCCAAGGACCTGATCATTGACAACATCCGCACGCAGATCGCGGTCAACGTCACGCAGTTGGCCCGCGAGGTCGCTTTCTACGCGCAACCACGCCTTGCGGACTTCCTCAAGGAGAGTGGCCGGGAGCTCAAGGAGCTCTACCGAGGCAAAGAGAATTCATGGACGGGCTTGTTGCGTCGAGCGAAGCTCCTGGACGCGGTCGGCCCTGAGGGCGAGTTGTCCCTCCTCAAGCGAGTCTCGGCCTTCCTGCACGTCGATGACCCGCTGCGGGTTGCGGCGTACAGCAAGTTGCTAGCCGACGACGCTCCCTCCTACGACGACCTGAACGAGCAGGAACAGGGGTACGCCCGCATGTTCTTCTTCTCGCTCTGGCCGTTGGGCGGGGACTTCCCCAGCTACCGAGCCGGGCTGGACTCGCTGCGCCCCCAGCATGCGTTCCGGGACGAGTTGCTTCAGGTGCTCGCGCACGTCCTCCAGCAGGCCGACCACGTTCCGGTGCCACTCCTCGGGGCGCACGCCGCCATCCCGCTGACCATCCACGCTTCGTACAGCCGTGAAGAAATCCTGCCCGCGCTGGGGCAGGCCGCTGTGGATGGCCGCAAGCCCGGGCACTTCCGCGAAGGCGTGATGTGGTGCGAGAACATCCAGACCGATGCCCTGCTCGTCACCCTGGAGAAAGACGAGAAGGACTTCTCCCCCGAGACCCGCTACAAGGACTACGCCCTCAATGACTCCTTGTTCCACTGGGAGTCACAGAACCAGACTTCGGAGACCTCACCCACCGGCGTCCGCTACCAGACCCACAAGGAGAAGGGCACGCACGTCCTGCTCTTCGTACGCCGATACAAGCAGACGGATATCGGTGGGCCTCAGCCGTGGATGCTTTTGGGTCCGGCGGAATACGTCAAGCACACGGGCAGCAACCCGATGGCGATCGTGTGGAAGCTCTTCCATCAGATCCCGGCCGACGTGTTGACATACTCGGCAATCGCCGCTGGCTGACAGCCTCTTGCGTCCCGGCTCCAGCGGGCCACACCCGCTGAGCATTCCACACATCGGGAGTTGGGACGGCAAGCGGGCGGCCACGTTCCGCTGCACGGAGGGACCGCCCCGACAGAGGCCGCCAGGGCTACGGATACGAACTAGAAGCCGCTGCCGCTCTTCACTCCGGCCACGAACGTCCCCCACGCAGAAGACGGGAAAACGAAGGCTCCACGATCACGGTCCTTCGAGTCGCCCACCGCGACAGCTCCGTCCGGTGCCACCTGGTACTCGACACACTGGCCCTGTGTGTCGCCGCTGTAGGACGACTTGATCCATGCTTCGGTCGGGAGATCGTGCCGCATCATCGTGAGCCTCTTACTCGTTCTCAAGATCCCGCGCAACGCGTGAGATCACATCCATGGACTGTCGCGAAGATAGAGCGGCTGCACGTAGCTGGTCAAAGGCACTGCGGTAGTTCTCCACAGCCCCCGTCTCTTCGAGGTACAGGCCGCCGTCGAGATTGTCGAGACCGACGACGTCCAGCTCCATCGGGTCCGGATACGAGTACACGGTGAACGGACCGTCCATGCCTACGTACGCGCCCTGCGAGTAGGGGATCACCTGTACCGCGATGCCAGGGCGGTCGGACACCTCGACGAGGTTGCGTAGCTGCGCAGCAGTCACGGCAGGACCACCCACCTGACGATGAAGCACCGACTCGTCCAGTATGCAGAGGTATTGAGGCGCATCATCTCGATCAAAGATCGCCTGCCGGGCCAGGCGAAGGTCGACAAGCGTCCGCACTTCCTCATCGCTCATCCGCTTGCTCCCTGTACCGCGGATGACCGCCTCGGCGTACGCGTCGGTCTGAAGCAGGCCAGGGACCACCACACTCTGGTAGGCGTAGATCCGGACGGCGTCCGACTCCAGCGTGAGTCGCTCTTGGAAGTCTGGTTTGAGCTTGTCCGAGTGCTGCGACCACCAGCCCTTCTGCTTGCTCTGCCGCTGAAGGGCGAGCAGCGCTTCCCTCATGGGCGGATCAACCTGGTACATGTCGAGCAGGGTCTTCAGCTCCAGGGGCCGCAGCCCTTGCCGCCCGTTCTCGATGCGACTCATCTTCGTCTTGTCGCCGTCGACGGTCTCACCGGCCTGTTGAAGGCTGATGCCGGACTCCTCCCGAAGCCTGCGCAGTTCAGACCCGAGCCGCTTCTTTCGCACCTTCGGTTCAGGATGTGCCACCCGTCGCTCCCCTCCTTCTCCGCGGACCAGTGTGCCGCATGAGCCCGTTCAGGGTTTCGTCATATGCCTGTTGAGTTTTCCAATGCTAAAAAATCTCAACGTTGCACTTAATCGTGTTGCACACAGTCGCCAGTTGGGTGCAGTCTGTTGAGAAGCAGCAGCCGACAGCCCGACTGGTCATGAACGCGGCTTGGTGACGGAGCTACATGGCTGCGCTCAGTCCCCGCACGGGTGTTCGCGAACTGAACTCGCCACCCATGTGTGCACATCAAGAGCGCTACGCGCCTGGGCACAGGAGATCGTGATGACTCACCAACCGGTCAACAGTCCACCGGAGATGGCTGGCAATACGGCAGCCGAAGGATTACCTCAGGATGCGATCAGCGCGGAGCTCGACGTACGCCGCGCACTTGCGTTCCGGTTGGGTACGACGACCCGTTCAACGCTGGACGAGGCAGTCTCTTTGCTACGTGGCAGGATCGTCACCTTCGCAGACGAAGTCTTCGCCGTGGAAGCAGACCTGACCTCGTCCGATCGCAGCTTCCGACTCGAAGTAACCCACCTCGTCGACAACCCGCCGCGCCGAGCTGCCTACTCTCACGAGGTATACGCGCACGTCCGCGCTCAGGCACGTGTACTGCGGAAACTCATCGCCATGAGGGGGCAGCCCGAGGAGTCGTCTGCCGATGCAGCCGCAGATCGACCTCCGCTCCCCGTTCGGCCCCGACCCAGCCGCGCGCCAGAGTTCACCGAGCGCACCGGAACGTACGTGGTGCCTACCGGACTCGCTTCACCCTTCCCGGAGGGGGACGGATGAGTGAACGGGCCCGGCAGATCGCGTACGTCATCTGCCTCGCCGCCATCGGCTCATCGATCGTGGCGGCGGTGTGGTTCGAGCGTTGACGTCGTCGGCGTACGTACCAACAGACCCCGTTCGCAGGCCACCTCGGGTCCGCCTCAGCTTGCGCAAAGCTCGGGCGAGCCCGCCACAAACCCCCGCCCGGCTGTCTCCATGGACGGTCGGCAGCCGGGCGGGTGCAGGAGCACGACGGTGCGGAGACCGAATCTCCGCGACATCAGCACCGGAAGGAACTTTCCCATGGACGGGAACCTCTACGCCCTGTCGGCCCCCACGGCCGACGCCTTCGCCGACTTCTGCGGGGGCAACGCGGGCGGCCCCCACGAGACCTGTGTGAGCCTCGCCGCGATCCCCGGCACCGAGGCCTCCTTCGTGGTCCGCGACAGCAAGCCCGAGGGCGCGGGCAAGGAGCTGCGCTTCACCGGGAGCGAGCTCGACGACTTCGCCACCGGGTGGGTCAGGACCCGGGGCCTGAGCCTCTAGTCTGGCCCCCTTCCTGAGCACGAAGCACCACGTAAAGGGCCGGACCGGACATGCTCCGGGCCGGCCCGTCTCCCCCAACGAAGGGCGCAGATGACCTGGTCAGGACACTGGCACGGATACGGTCCGTGGACCGGCAGCAGGGACGCCTACGGCCAGGAGGCCCTACGCCGTCCGGGTGCGGAACTGAACTCCGAACAGACCCGCGCGTTCGTCGCCTCGACGCTGCCGCCCCTCATGACCGGGCATTGGCTCCTGCGGCGGGACCAGACCGCGGTGGAGCGCACCTGGACCCGTGTGGTGGGCGCCGTCACCTGGCTGAAGAGCACGTACGAGGCGAATCCCCCCGCCGACCGGGACGACGGCGGCCGGGCCCACATCGCCCTTGAGGGCAAGATCGAGTACGCGATGGACGCTCTCCCCCGGGGCGTTGACGTCTGCTGGGTCCACTACACGAAGTCCCAGAGCCTGATCTCCTTCTCGGTGGTCTGCTGCCTCAGCCACCACCATCCGGGGCTGCCCTGCCCTCTTCCGCCCGCCTGACCGAGAGGAATGCAGGTCCTGGCCCGGGGCAGCGCCACCCTCGCCCAGCGCCCCCCCCCGGCTGTGACTGGGTACCCACGTTGCGGGACCGGTCAGCGGCAGCCTCGGCGCCCGCATACGCGAAGCCCCGGTTCCCCACCAAGCCGTCACGGGCACCGAGGAAGCCACTGACGATCACGTGACACCGCGCTCGCCCCGTAGCGGCGGACGCCCTCCGGCCTCTCGCGCGGCGGCCCGGTCATCCGGGGCAGCCCCGGTCCAGCACAGGGGGGTGAGCCCGGGGTGCCGCTGTTCGTGCGGGCGCCCGGCCGTGCCGGTCGGCGCACCGCCTCGGGCCTGTCGGCGGAGACCGTTCACTCGGCCGGGGCGCCCACGGCCCCGTCGGCGCCCACCACTTCCTCGGCATCCACCGCGCCCTCGGCGTCCTCCGCCTCCCAGCGCAGCAGGTCCCCAGGCTGGCACGTCAGTACCTCGCAGAGCGCGGCGAGCGTCGAGAAGCGCACCGCCTTCGCGCGGCCGTTCTTGAGTACCGCGAGGTTGGCAGGGGTGATCCCCACGCGGTCCGCGAGTTCACCCACGGACATCTTCCGCCGGGCCAGCATCACGTCGATGTCGACGACGATCGGCATCAGATCACCTCGTCCAACTCGGCCTGCATCTCCGTCGCCTCGACGTCACGGGCGACGGCCTGGGCGAGCAGCGTCCGCAGGACGAGCACGATCAGCGCGACTCCCAGGATGGCCAGGCCCACCCCGCCCATGATGAGGGTGACACCCGGGTCGTCCCGCTGGCCGGGTGCGTTGACGGCCGTGACCGCGAACCATACGAGAGCGGCCGCGACGATCGCGCCGATGATGGCGTCCACGTACCGGAAGGCGGCGTGGGAGAACACGGTGCCGCGGCGCACCATCGTCACCAGTCGCCAGACGCAGACCATGGCGACCTGGGCCGTCCCGATGCCCAGGATCGTGATCACGCGCAGCGGGGTCAGCGGGAGCGAACCGTCCTCCGGGTCGTTCCCGCTGATCAGCGCCCACGCCATGAAGGCCTGCACGAACACGGTGCCGGCAAGCACCACCACGAGCACGGCGCGCAGCGCCCGCACGGTCAGCTTTCCCATGACCTCTCCCTGTCCCATCGACCCACGATGGGAATCTATCGAATTTCGATAGTTCAGGCAACGGTGGGACGAAGATCGGGGGCGGGATCTCTTCTACTCCGGCGGCCTTGCCCGCCATCCGCCCGTTCGGAGAAGCCGGCGGATCGTGTCCGGGGGAAGTGCCGCGTTCGCCGCCGCATGGTGGGCCAACTCCTCGTCGTCGAGGAGTGCCGCCAGCCGGGGCTGCGGAAGGTTCGGGTGGCGGGCCGCCGCGGCCCTCACGGCAGGGTCCGGGTCCTCGGTGAGCCGGGCCACGGTTGTCGGCCCGGTTTCGGGGGCGCGAGCGGTCAAGGCCCGGACCTCAGGGTCCTCGTGGTCGGCGAAGACGGCCAGTCCCTCGGTGGGGAAGTTCGGCCGGGTGGTGAGGTGGCTGCGCTCGGGGCCGGTGTACTCGATGAAGCTGCGCAGCAGCAGTGACGCGGGGGCGTCCGGGTGGTTCTGTGCCAGCAGGACGCGTACGCCGAGGTCGTCGTCCGAGGCCAGGCGTGCGACGAGGTCCGGTGGCAGCACATGGTCACTGGCCGCCCGCCGGCGCAGCAGCGGGTGGCGGGAGAGCGCGTCGCGCCGGACGGCCCTTGGATCCCGGGGCGCCTCCGGCGCAGGGCAGTGGACGAAGAAGTGGTCCATGGGGACCTGGTAGTCGATCCGGGCCCGTTCCTCCTCGCTCAGCGCGGGGTGGAGGGACACGGCCAGCCGGACGTCAGGGTCGGGGTCCGTCATGAGCGTGCGGCGCTCGGCGGGGCCGAGATCCGCGCGTTCCGCGATCCGGGCCCGTACCTCCGGGTCCGGATCGGCAGCGAGGAGGACCACCGTGTCGGGAGGAAGCGTGGGGTTGACGGCGATCATCGCCTTGTCCTCCTCGCCCACGGGCCGCGCGAGGACGCCCTCCACCACAGCCCGGGTGAGGGGGCGGTGGAGCAGTAGGTCGGTACGGCCGTGGCACGGTCGGTCAGGAAGCGCGCTCTCCACCCACGCCGGGTCCTCGTACCGGACGTGTTGCTGAGCCGCTTCCCGGACCCCTGCGTCCGGGTCGGCGAGGAGGGCGGCTCGGGTGTCCGGGGCCAGTGACCTCCACTCGCCGACCCCCCAGTGCCGAACGTCCGCCACGGGATGGGTGGGCATGGAGCGACGCAGCCCGGCGGAGATCTGCTGGTAGAAGAAGCCGCCCAGGAGCTCGTTGTCGTAGGTGCTGATCATGTGGACGACAGCCTCGTCGGGCAGCGGCCTGGGCCGGGCCGGGCCGGCAACCCGCGGCCCATCAGCCAAGTGGGCGCGGACGAACCACTCGGGATCGTCCACGAGCCGAACGCGCTGGGCCGGATCGACATGGGGGTTGCGGGCGAAGAAGCTGCGGGTGCGGGTGTCAGGGTGCTGGATCACGGCGTCGACGACGGCGTCGGGCAGGGCCCTGTCCCGGCAGAGCACCATCCGTGCGGCGAGCGGAGCGTCGGAGAGCAGCCGCAGCAGGACGTCCTCCGGCGCGGCCGGGTTGAGCGCCAGCCCGGCGAGCCGACGGGTCAGGAGATCAGCGTCCGCCCAGATCTGCTCAGGCGCTGCCATGCCCGGTACCCCCAAGGTGTCGCCCCGTCTCGTGAAGACATGATCCACCACTCTCTCCGCCGTGCACAGCCGCACGTCTGGGCACGGCGTCGAGGATCGGTCATCGGCCATCGGTCATCGGTCATCGGTCATCGGCGTCGCGTGTGATCGGCGGGGGACGGGGGTATGCAGACTTCCCACATGGGGTGTCCCGACAACGCTTACCCCAAAGGGGGTTAGGTGAGGACTCCGAGGACTGCACACTGCGGGGAAGACCCCGCACAGTCCGCAGGAAGCAGCCCGAAGCCTATGATCCGCCGCCTTCGGGATTCGGGATTCCTCGCTCCGTCCTTCACCGCCACCTCTACCGTCGGCACCAACCGCCGGCAACGGTCCCCGTGGTCAGCGGTGGTCGGACATGCCTCATCTCCCCTGCCCCGACCCGCTCCCGCCCTGCCCCCGCCCCTGCCCCCGCGCAGCACGGCCCCTGCTCGCGTGCGGTCCATCACCCACCAGTGGAAGCGAGTTGCCATGACCGACGATGAGCAGCCGATTCCGGGACCGGCCCCGGAGGACATGTTGTGGGACGTCTCGATCCTTGTGCAGAACCCGGACGACGGACGCCAGATCTCGACCACCGAACAGCTCACCGACCGGCTGCGCGATCGGCTGGACGACGTCCGTCAGGGGGTCCGCGCCGGTACGGCGGCCGCGCTGGCGAGCATCCGCGATCTGCCGAGCGCGTCCGGGTGGTCGGCGCAGGAGGTCGAGGTCGAGTTCTCGCTGACCCTCCAGGCGGAGGCGGGGGTCGTCATATCCAAGATCGGCGGAGAGGCCGCGCTGGGCATCACCGTGCGGTTCGCCCGGTCGGCCGGCGAGCAGCAGGAGGCCTGAGTGCAAGGCAGAGTCGTCATCAACCGGAACAGGCGCGGTGAGGCCCAGGGCAGCGGAGTGGTCATCGCGCAGCGCAGGGCCGTCACCGCAGCCCACGTCGTCAAGCACTACGCCCCCGAGGACATCGTGCTGCGCCTTGAGGGAGGCGCCGGGGACATCGGCGTGGTCCAGGTCGAGTCGGACCAGGAGCTCGACATCGCGATCCTGCACCTGGCCGCGGACACACCGGCCGTCTCGCCCGTCACCACGCTCGCCGACGGGGAACGCTGGCGGGTCTCGCTCCCCGTCACCACCACCGACCCGCAACTCACGGGGCGGGTCTCCTCTGCCGGTCGGCCGTACCGCACACGCAGCGGCGACGGCAACATCTTCGCGATGCAGCTCCACGTCAACGAGACGATCAAGGACTACAGCTCGTATTCGGGCAGCGCGGTCCTGCTCGACGGTGGGCAGGGGCGGGTCGCTGGAATCCTCGTCGAGCAGCAGTTGATCCGGTACCGGGGCGGCGGCACGAGCCGTCCGGCGGCCAACGTCCTCTACGCCGTCCCGATGGTGGCCGTCCTCCTGCGCTTCAACATCCTCGTACCGTCGGGACGAGTACCGGAACCGGGCGGGACGCCGACCGAGTACGACGTTCTGGACCAGGCGACCAACCTCTTCCGGCAGGCCGCCGAAACCGTGGAGATGCCGGCACTGCCGCCCCGGGAGGCCATCGTCCAGGCCGCGGTGGCCCTCCAGGATGCCGAGGCCTTCATGCGCGGCCAGAACTGGGACCCGCGCGTTCTCCTGGTGCCGCATCTGACCTCGGCACAGTGGTACGGAGTGCTCAGGAGCTACCAGGACGAGAAATGGTCCGCGCTGTCCCCCATCCTCGCCGCGGTGAACTCACTGGTGCGGGACGGCAAGGAGGACGGCACCGCGCGTTGGCGTATGTGGGTCGTCTCCGGACGGGAGACCACCCCCTTCACCGGGTTGGCCATCTCCGGGACCCGGGTGTACAACCAGCGGCTCGCGGACGCCCTGACCCGCTGCCAGCGCATCCCCGGCGTGGTCAACAAGCGCACGGACCAGGGGGGCATCGCACGCGGCGTGAGCCCCAGCGTGGGCGCGTACCTGACTCTCCAGTGGGCACGTCTGCATTACGGGGAAGGGCCGGTGGACTTCGGCTCCCCGACGCTCCTCAGGCCCGAGCCCCGGCGCACCCTCCTCTACGGCACGCGCCATCTGTTGGCCAAGTTCGACTCAGGAGAACGGTCCTACACCGTCGGCGAGGGCGACTTCCTCGATCGCACGTACTACATCGACGCCAGAGTGACCATCTTCGAGTCGACCCCGGGCTACCGGCGCTTCGGCATCCGTCCAGCCGTTCCCGGTACGGCACTGGAGTCGGCGCCGACTGACCGGCCGAACGATTGACAGCGAGGGCACGCCGACACAGACAGCACAGACGGCACAGCTGAATCGATCTGGCCACCTCGGGCTGTCCGGCAACTGATCCCTCCCGTCCACTCGTCCTACGGAGCAGGGCCGAGTGGACGGAAAGACATGGTGGAGCGAGCAGGAAGCGGTGCGGGGCCGGCGGAGACGGCGGTGGTGCCGGGGGCGGGGGGTCGGCGGCGGGGGTGGGTGATCGCCGGGGTTGCCGCCGTGCTGGGCGGAGTGCTGGGGTTCCATCGGCTCGTCCCCAACTGGCCCGGACGGATCGGGAGTCTGGTGGAGTCCTTTCTGCCGTGGGGTGGCGTCCTCGTCGTCGTTCTGCTG
This sequence comes from Streptomyces sp. YPW6, assembly GCF_018866325.1. Lineage (NCBI taxonomy): Bacteria > Bacillati > Actinomycetota > Actinomycetes > Kitasatosporales > Streptomycetaceae > Streptomyces > Streptomyces sp. YPW6. Next base: position 5,050,881 of record NZ_CP076457.1, on the reverse strand, counting down.
GTCCTCGCCCTCGTCCGGCGGTCCGCCGTCGCCCTCGTCGCCCTGCTGCTGCCGGTGGGCGTGTGGGTGGACACCTTCGGCGGGCTGCTCCTGCCCGGGGAGGAGCACGGCGGGCGGGAGCTCGTCGTCGTGCAGCACAACGCCAGCGACGAGAACCGGGATCCCGCCGGGACCGCCCGCGCGCTGATCGGCTCCGGGGCCGACCTCGTCGCGCTGGAGGAGCTGGTGGATCCGCAGGTGGCGGTGTACGAGAAGAGCCTCGCCGCCGACTACCCGCATCACGTCGTCCGGGGCACCGTCGGGCTCTGGTCCAAACACCCGCTCAGCGGCGAGCGGATCGTGGACATCAAGCCCCCGGGCGTCGAGGAGGGGTGGAGTCGCGGCGTGCGCGCCGTGGTCCACTCCCCGGACGGGGATCTCGCCGCGTACGTCGCCCATCTGCCCTCCGTGCGGGTGGGGTTGGGCGGACTCGCGTCCCAGCGGCGCGATGAGAGCGCCACGTTGCTGGGGCGCGCCATCGCGGACGAGAGCGTCGGGACGGTGATTCTGCTCGGCGATCTCAACGGGACCGTCGAGGACCGGGGTTTGCGACCTCTCACCTCACAACTGAGCTTCGCAGAGAGCGGGTTCGCCTTCAGCTTTCCCGCCGCCTTCCCGGTGGCCCGGATCGACCAGGTCATGGCCCGTTCCGCCACCGTGGGCCGCATCCGCACCCTGCCCGCCACCGGCAGCGACCATCTGCCCGTCGTCGCCCGCGTCGCCCTGGAGTGAGCCGCCCCGGAGCGAGCCGCCTTGAAGTGAGTCGCCCCGGAGTGAACGGCTCGCGGCCCGCAGCTCGTCCGCCTTCCGTACGGCCGCCACGCGTTGCCGCCAGGTCATGTCCTCGGGGAACTCGTACGTGTCCGTGTCGACCATCCAGCTCGCGTACGCCGTCGCCCTGCGGCAGTCCGCGCACTCCTCCTCGTCGCCCAGCGGGCGGAAGACATGCTCCTCCCCCGGGCCCGTGCACGCGATCAGCTCCCTGACCGGGGGCGGCGGAGGCGGAGCCGGCAGCGGGACCACCGGCGCCACCCGGGCCACCGCGACAACCGGGGTCACCGGGACCACCGGGCACTTCTGGATCAGGCGATGGCGCAGGAAGCCGACCGCCGAGCGGACCCCGCCCTCCGGCGGGTCGGCCAGGAGTGCCTGGCGCAGGTCCCCTTCCGGCAGGCCGCCCTCCAGCCACTTCACGGCCTCCACCGCCAGCGCCCTCGCCTCCCTGACGCCCAGCAGCAGATCCCGGCGCGCGTGGCGCAGGGACAGCAGCAGGCCTTCGGCCTTGGCCAGTTGGCTGGTGGGATGCGGGGCCGGTGCCCCCGCCTGTCGAGGATCCGGGGCCGCTCCGGCCGAAGTTCCCGTCGGCTCGGGAGCCGCCTCGGCCGGGGCCCTCTCCGGTTCGGGGTCCGGCCCCGCCCCCACCGGACCCGGGTCCAGGTCCGGCTCAGGGTCCAGATCCGGGGCCGCCACCCGCGTCCGCCCGCGCCCCGCTTCGGAGGGTGGGTGGGGAGTGGTCCTATCACCGTGGTCTTCCTCGGGTTGATAGCCACCGACCGACCGAGGAGTCGGTGCACCGACGGTCGGATACCGCACACCCGGAGAGCGTCCCGCGTCCGGCTCCAGGTCCGCCCAGACCGCCCTGGCCTCCGCGTCCGTCAGCGGCGTGTTCGTGAACAGCTGGGCCGTCCTCCAGAGCCCGTCCTCCCGCTGGGTCCGCCACTCATGCACGTAACCCTGCTCCACCAGGTGCTTCTTGGCCTGCTGGTACGGGCGGCCCTTGATGTCCAGCTTCAGCGCCATCTCGCCGAGCGGGCGGTTCGTGGCGGAGCCCGGGAGGCCCTGGACGTACAGGATGAGGATCTTGGCGTCGCTGTTCATCCGCCGGTCGCGTACGACCCTGTGTGACGCCTTCGTCCAGCCCGAAGAGGGCGCGATAACATGACGCAGCATTTCTGGTGGGTCCGATCCACTGGGGGTGTAGGCCCTCGGGTGGTGTTCGCGCACCTCCGGGGGCCGCCCTTTGCGCGCGAGCGCGCACTGAGCGTGATGACCTCGTCACCGTATCCCACGGTTCTGACGCGTCGCCAGATCGAAGATCAGTTCGCCTGACCACCCTCGCGACGCCGTCCGTAGCATTCCCCCATGATTGCTCTGGTCGTCACCATCACCCTCGCCTTCGTCGGGTACGTCGCGGCCTACCTCATACGAGATCACGGCCGCCCGATGGGCGCAGGGGCGGTTCGACCAGCACCAGTCCGTCGTGCCCTTCCCGAGCCAGGACCTCGCCGACTACGCGCGGGAGGGGTTCACCGCGCTGAAGGCGGAGCAGAGCCGGCTGCTGGGGCGGCGGCGCACCGCCTGAGGTCCTCCGCTTGAAGCCCTCCACGCCTTGCACACGCTCTCATCACAATTCCGCTTCGCTTCCCGCATGACCCTGCTGCGCGCCCGTACGCGCTGCGAACATCGGCTGCTCCACCGCACAGAGTTCGGGCCTTGGGGGCACCACATGCAGACGAGGAAGCAGGCACGACGGTCCATGCCCGGAGCCCTCCGGATGCGCATGTCAGCCGGAGCGGGCGCACTGGCTCTGGTCCTGACGGGGTGCGGGGGCGGTGGTGCGGACGACCAGGACGAGAAGGGCACCGTCGAGCGGACGCTGGCGCTCATGGACGACCGGCAGAGCGTGACCGCGGGCGACAGCCTGGACGTGGAAGTGCTCGACAACGACTCCGTCACCCTGGAGAGCAACGAGCGGGCGGGGCTGCTCGCCGCCTACGACCCCGCCGAACTGACCCTGGCGATCGACACCGAGCCCGGCCACGGGTCCGTGTCGGTGTCCGCGACCACCGTGACGTACACCGCCCGGGACGGGTACGTCGGCGAGGACGAGATGACGTACGAGGTCCGCGTGAAGGGCACCGACGTGCCCGCCGCCACCGCCGTCGTCCGCGTCACCGTCAGCGCGCCCGCTCCCTGACCGGGCGCGGTACCCGTTGGGCACGCCGTCGCCCAGGCCGGTCGTCCCGGCGCGACAACGGCCGGGCCGACGGTCCGGGCGCGACGATCGGCCGGGCCGGCCGTCCAGGGCCGACACCACCCGGGCCGGCCGTACGGGCACGACAACCATGCAGGCGCGACATCGTGCAGGCGCGGCACCATGCAGGCACGACATCGTGCAGGCGCGGCACCGTCCGGGCGGCCGTCCGGGGCCGGTGTCACGCCGTCTTCCGCCGTTCCCGTCGGCCGCCGCGCCGTCGCCGGGCGGTCAGCGCCAGGTGGGTCGCCAGTCCCAGGACCAGCCCCCAGCACGCGGAGCCGACGCCGCCGAACGTGACACCGGAGGCCGTGGTGAGGAAGGTGACCACCCCCGCGTCGCGGTCCTGTTCGTCCGCCATCGCCTGCGCCAGGCTCGTGGAGAACGTGGCGAGCAGGGCCACCCCGGCGACGACGGCGATGAGTTCGGGCGGCAGCGCCGTGAACAGCCCCACGAGCGCGGCTCCGCAGACGCCCGCCAGCAGATAGAAGATCCCGCACGCCACCCCGGCCACATAGCGGCGTCGCGGGTCGCGGTGAGCCTCCTCGCCGGTGCTGATCGCGGCGGTGATCGCCGCGAGGTTGACGGCGTGGCCGCCCAGCGGGGCGAGCGCCGTGGAGGCGAGTCCGGTGGCCGTGATCAGCAGCCGGTCGTCCGGGCGGTAGCCGCAGGCCGCCAGCACAGCGAGGCCGGGCGCGTTCTGCGAGGCCATCGTCACCACGGCGAGCGGCACGGCCAGGCCCACCAGCGCCGAGCCGGTGAACTCCGGTGCCGTGACGACGGGAAGGGTCAGTCCGATGTCCACGGACGAGGCGTCAACGCCCGGGACGACGGCGGTGACGAGCACGGCCGCGAGCAGGGCCCAGGCCACCGCGTATCTCGGCGAACGCTGCTTGACGGCCAGATACGTGGCGAGCGAGACCAGGACCGCGACCGGTGCGCCGTCCAGCGCCGAGAACAGCCCGACGCCGAAGGAGAACAGCACGCCCGCCAGCATGGCCGCCACGATTCCGGGCGGTATGCGGCGCATCACCTTCCCGAAGACGCCCGTCAGGCCGACCAGTGCCATCAGGAGACCGCTGACCAGGAAGGCGCCGACCGCCTCGGGATACGTGTAGTCCCCGAGGCTGCCGACGAGGACCGCCGCGCCCGGCGTCGAGAACGCGGTGATCACCGGTATCCGCGTCCACCAGCTGAGCACGACACATGTGACGCCGCTGCCCACGCACGCCGCCCACACCCATGAGGCGGTCTGCTCATCGGTGAGGTGACCGGCGGCCGCCGCCGCCAGGACCACGAGGAGGGGGCCGGAGCACGAGACCACGACCGTGATCAGGCCCGCGAGGACGGCGGAGAGCGAGGCGTCCGCCAGGAGGCCGCGCCGCTCGGAGGGCGCCGCATCCGGCCCGAACGCCTCGTCCCTGTCGTTCTCGGCGCCCTGTTCGGCCGTGGCCATCGTGCCCCTTCCCCCCGTCCGTCGCGCTCCCGCCCATCCTCCGCTCTACTCCGACCGCTGCGCCACCGCGGCCAGCCGGGTCACGCCCTCGGCGAACTCCTCGTCGCTCAGGGCCTGGAAGGGCAGCCGGAGGAAGACCGTTCCGGACGGCGGCGACGAGTCCGCCGGGTAGAAGGCCGAGCCACGGGTGAGGGCGAGCCCCTCGGCGGCCGCGGCGGCGAGGAACGTCTCCTCCGTGGTACGGACCGGGAGATGCACGCTGATGTAGTAGCCGCCCTCGGGGACGCACAGCGCGACCTCGCCGAGCGCCTTGCGCACCGCCTCGACCGCCGCGTCGTGCCGCGGCCGGAGCAGTTCCCGGACCTCGTCGATGTTGCGCCGGACCAGGCCGCTCGCGAAAGCCCGCGCGGCGACCGCCTGGAGCAGGGGGGCCGGCGAGAGGTACGTGCTCTCCGCGAGCGCCGCCAGGGCGCGCGGCGTACCGGCCGGGCCGATGACGTAGCCGACGCGCAGTCCCGGGCTGAGGACCTTGCTCAGCGAGCCGATGGTCAGGACCCGGGCGCCGTCGACGGAGTCGGCGAGGTCACCGAGGAGCGTGGGGGCCTCGCCCGCGAAGCGGAGTTCCCGGTACGGGATGTCCTCCAGGATCGTGAAGCCGAACTCGGCGGACAGGCGGACGAGTTCGCGCCTCTTCTCCTCGCTCGTCGTGACCCCGCCGGGGTTCTGGAAGTCCGGGATCAGATAGACGAACGCGGGTACCTCCGCGCGCAGGCGCTCCCGCAGGACGTCCAGGTCGAGGCCGTCCCCCCGCAGCGGCACTCCGGAGACCTGGCCCCCGTGCCGTTCGAAGATCTGGACGGCACGGTCGTACGTCGGCGCCTCCGCGAGCACCTTCGTGCGGGGTGCGTCCTTGAGGAGGTGCGCGGCGAGCAGGTCGAGTGCCTGGAGGGAGCCGTTGGTGACGAAGATCCGGTCGGGGTCGACCGAGTGGAACGCCCCCAGCTGGTCCCGGAGTTCACGGTCTCCGGTGTGGTGGCCGATCGGCGCGTACTGGAAGACGCGGTCCGGTTCGGAGGAGAGGACGGCCCCGGTCAGCTCGGCGATGCCGGCGGAGGGGATCGCTTCGAGCGGAGGGATTCCCCGCGAGAAGTGGACGGTGGAAGGGGTCACAGCGTCCTTGGAGGTCGGAGGGGTCACAGCGTCCTTCGGGGTCGGGGAGGTCACAGAGGTCTCCTGGAGAAGGAAACGGAAGGAAGAGTCGGGCGGGGACGCCCACGGGTGGTTCAGAGGGCGCCCGTGGGCGTGGCCCGGTGCGCGCTGACGGCGAAGTCGGGGCCGATGCCGGCGACGGAGTCCGCGCCGAGCTGGAGCAGCGTGTCCTCGATCTCGCTCCGGATGAGGTCGAGGACCGCCTCGACACCCTGCTGTCCGGCCAGGCCGAGGCCCCACAGGTAGGGGCGGCCGATGCACACCGCGTCCGCACCGTACGCGAGGGCCTTGACGACGTGGACGCCGGAGCGGATGCCGCCGTCCATGAGGACCAGGCCCCGGCCGGCGACGGCGGCCGCCACCTGCTCCAGCGCGACCAGGCTGGGGACGGCGCCGTCGAGCTGGCGGCCGCCGTGGTTGGAGACGATGACGCCGTCCGCGCCCAGGGCCACGCAGCGTTCGGCGTCCTCGGCCCGCAGGACGCCCTTGACCACGAGCGGCAGCCGGGTACGGGACCGTATCCATTCCAGGTCGTCCCAGGTCAGCGGCAGGCGTTCGATGCGGGCACCGTCCGGAATGGCGCCGGTGAGCACGCCCAGCGCGCGCAGGTTGCCGAAGTCGACGTGGCCCGGAGTACGGAAGCCCGCCCGCCGGGTGCCGATGCGGCGGGCGGCGTAGCTGGCGTCGACCGTGACCACGAGCGCGGTGGCGCCGCCGTCCTCGGCCAGGGCGATCGTCGCGGCGACGTCGTCGCGCGAGCGGTAGGCGTAGAGCTGGAACCAGCTGTCACCGCCGACCGCACCGGTCACGTCGGAGAAGGCGTAGTGGCTGTCGGTGCTGACGATCGCCACGGTGCCCGTGGACTCGGCCGCACGGGCGGTCGCGATCTCGGCGTCCTCGTGGAGGAGGCGCTGGGGGCTGGTCGGGGCGAGCAGGACGGGCAGGGCGAGCCGCCGCCCGAGCACGGTCACGGACGTGTCGGGCTTCGCGCCCGTGCCGCCGAGGGCCCGGGGGCGCAGCCAGACCTGGTCGAAGGCGTCCGTGTTGGCACGGACCGTGAGCTGGGTGTCGGCGCCGCCGGCCACGTACGCCCAGGAAGCGGCGTCGAGCAGGGATTCCGCAGCCCGCTCGTAGTCGGTCAGCGTCAACAGCCCGGATAATTCCCTTGTCATGGAACCTCTTCCGTCGTCGGATGAATTCCTCGGGCCTTTCGGCCCGTCAAGCGAATCGGCGCGTCAGGTGAATGTTCGCCAGGTGAACGGGTTCGCGAGGTGAACAGGTTCGTCAGGTGAACGGGTTCGTCAGGTGAACGGGTTCGTCAGGTGCACTGGCCGTCGGGTGCACTGGTTCGTCGGGGGAAACGGCCCGCCGGGCGAATTCGTTCGTTCATCGGGAGGACGGGCGCGCCCGGTGGACCGGCTCGTCAGGTGAACTGGTCGAATCCCATCTTGGCCACCATGCCGGTGACCACGAGCACGAGGACGATGCGGACGAATCCGGATCCCCGTTTCATAGCGGTGCGCGACCCGATCATCGCGCCCGTGATGTTCCCCACGGCCATGCCGAGGCCGAGGGCCCACAGGACGTTTCCCTGCCAGGCGAACACGGCCAGGGCTCCCAGGTTGGAGGAGGCGTTGATCACCTTCGCCATGGCCGCGCTCTCCAGGAACTGCGTCGCCAGGAGCGTGGTGAAGGAAATGATGAGGAAGGTGCCGACGCCCGGACCGAAGACACCGTCGTAGAAGCCGATGCCGACACCCGCGATGAGGATCGCCGTGGTGCGGCGGCGCGGGGTGACGAGGATGTTCCGCTGCTGGACCCCGAAGCTGGGCTTGAAGGCCACGAAAAGCGCCACGGTGATCAGCAGACCCATGATGACGGGCCGGAAGTAGGTCGTGGGGACGCTCGACGCGGAGAGCGCGCCGAGGGCGCCGAAGGGGACCGCGAGTCCGGCGGCCGGCAGCAGGACGGAGCGGTCCAGCTTGGTGCGCCGCTGGTACATGTACGCGGCGGTCGTGGTTCCCATGATCGCCGCGATCTTGTTCGTGCCCAGCGCCACCGCCGGCGAGTACTGGGGAAAGGCCAGCAGGAGCACGGGGATGAGCAGCACCCCGCCGCCGCCGACGACCGCGTCCACCCAGCCGGCCGCCGTCGCGGCCGCGAGCAGGCCGAGCACTTCGTACAGTTCCACTCTTCCTCATTCACGTGACATGGCCCCGGCTCCCGGGGCCGGGACCTGCCGCCACCGCCGGTCAGACGACCCCGCGGATCTCCGTCATCGCCGGCAGCACGCGCGGGTGCCGCATCATGCGCTGGGCCCACAGCGGGGCGGACCGCAGGGAGTAGAAGCGGCGCAGCCAGCGGTCCTGGCCGTCGTAGCGGGGGGTGAAGGCGGTGCGGCCGTGGACCACGACGTGGTTGTCCAGGACGACGAGGTCACCCGGCGCGAGCACCAGGTCGCGGCAGACCCGCTCCAGCGCAGCGGCCAGGGCCGCCAGCGCGGCCCGCGCCCGCGGGTGGTCGCCCTGCGTGTTGTGCGAGTTGAAGCGCATGAACGGCCGGTCCGCCGGGCCGAAGATCACCGGATGCGGGCCGGCCGAGGGGCGGGGGCCGGTGCTGCCGCGGGTGAAGGAGGTCGGGTACAGGCTGTGGAACTGCGGCTTCCGCAGCTCCGCCACCTCGTCGTCCGTGAGCAGCGGCAGCGCGTCGCGCACGGAGGAGACGCGGGTCGCGGCGATCTGCTCGTGGTCCTGGCGGAGGCAGAGCAGCCCCAGGTAGTCGGGGCGGAGCGGATGGTGCACGTTCTCGGTGTGGAAGTCGAAGGCGACCGATCCGCTGTTCTCGATCCGGCTCTCCTCGCCGCGTACGGGATGTACGTCGTGGAAGAGCGCGCCGGACTTCTCGTCCTGATAGCCGGTCAGCGAACCGAGGAGGTCCGCGACGAGCATGAGTGTTCCGTTGGTCCGGTGGCCGTCGAGGACACCGCCCTCACTCGCCTGCGGAGTCTTCGGCACTTCACCCACCGAAACTCCGCGCAGCATGCAGTATCCACTGGATTCGGCGTCGGAACCGAAATCGAGGATCATCTTGCGCATGCCGTCCGGGAGGTCCATGAGGAGCCCCGAGACGACAATGGGTATCGAGTCCGACAAGCGTGCGGCGAGCGCCGAGAGCTCACTCACCTTCTCCGCCTCGGACTCGCTTAATCGGTAATGATTCAAAGTCTGGGCAAGCATTCCCATAATCCCTCGCCGATTCCCGAATGCAGGGTTGATCATTACGGTGAAAACGTATCCCGGCCCCATTCTCTCCGTCAACAATCGGTTTCGGACAGTGACTTCTCCGGTTAACGGGTCAGGCATTCGAGAGATAGCTGGCGAATGGTTCGATTGCGCTCGGAAGCGCATCAAAATCCCCCATGCGGCCAGGAGCGCGGGCCCGGCCGTCTCTTCTCGTTCACCGGGGGTGAGCCGCCTCTCCAGGCCGAGATGACGGGGAGATGAACGCGCCGGATCGCCCCCTGGGATGCCTTCGGCCGCCGCTTCCCGGCCCCTTCGGGAGCGCCCGAAGCCGGTTTCGCGCCATCCGGACGGCGGATACCGGGGTGGTGAATCGTGTGAAGGGGGTCACATGCGGCGGTGTCGCGCTCCGCCGGGTGGATCAGGCCGGGCCGGGTGAGGGAAGGGGCGCGGCTCCCGGGTCGGGCCGCAGTTCGCGCAGATACCGGGCCATCTCCCCGTACACCGCCGGGGTGTTGTCCAGGTGGACGTCGTGGCCCGCCTCCGGGATCACGGCGATCCGCGTCGCCGGATGCCGGTCGCGCATCCGTTCCGCCTCGTCCGGCTGCATGTCGCCCCGCTCGCCCCGCAGCACCAGCACCGGGCAGCCCACCCGATCCCAGGCGTCCCAGTAGTCCCGGTGCGCGTTCTCCCGGACCGTGGCCACCATCACGTCCCGGTCGACGCGGGGGTGCAGTCCGCCGGGTCCCGGTGCGAGGCCCGCCGCCCAGGCCCGGCCCGCCGGACCGCCGCCGAAGAACGCCTCGGCCGCCTCCGCGTCCCGGAACGGCACCGGCCAGGAGTCGAGCCAGCCCCCGATCCGCTCCGGCAGCTCCGGGCTCGGGCCCGCCGGGCCGGCCTCGATCAGGACCAGCGCGCGGCACACCTCCGGATGGGCCGCCGCCGTCAGCAGTGCGGTGAGCCCGCCCATCGACTGGCCGACCAGCACCGTGTCCTGCCCGGCCAGACCGAACCGGCGCGCCACGGCCAGGACGTCACGCACGTGCGCCGCCCGTGTCACGTCCCCGGGGCGGCGGGTGCTCGCCCCGCTGCCGCGCGCGTCGAAGGCGATCACCCGGTGGGTGGCCGCGAACCGGGCGGCCAGCGCATCCCACTCACCGCGGTGCCCGGCCAGCCCGTGCAGCAGAAGCAGGGGCGGGCCTTCACCGCCGTGGTCGGTGCAGAAGAGGCGTACGGGACCGGCCCCGGGCACTGCCGCTCCCCCGTCGTCCTCGTCCGTGACCGTCACCGTCACCGTCGCCCTGACCGCTCCCACCGGACCCCCGTCTCGCCTGCCGCCCACTGTCCCGCCTTCACGGCACCTGCCGCCCGCCGTCTCCGCCTGCACGCCGCCTTCGCCCACAGCCACCGGCTCCGCCTACCGCGCGCGCCGTCTCCACCTGCACGCCGCCTTCGCTTACAGCCCCCCGGCTCCGCCTACCGCCCGCCGGTCGCTCCACCCCCGGCTCCGCCCCCGGCACCGGCACCGGCCCCCGGGCAGAACGGCGGTCCGAGCGATCCGCATCCGGCCTCGCGCCCCCGGCCCGAAGAAAATCCCGCGCCGGGCTGAACGCCCGCCGCTCCGCGACCGTACTCTCCGGCAACTCCCCCGCGTAGGCCGGGTGCGTACCCGTACGGGACACGACAGGACGGTACGGGTACGCACCCGGAGCGAGGGCACGGGCCGCGCTCAGCCGCCCAGCGCGTGCGACACCGTGTAGATCGCCAGGCCGGCCAGCGCGCCGACCACCGTGCCGTTGATCCGGATGAACTGGAGGTCGCGGCCGATGTGCGCCTCGATCTTCTTCGAGGTCTGGTCCGCGTCCCAGCCGGCGACGGTCTCGCTGATCAGCGAGGTGATCTCCGTGCGGTACGTCGTCACCACGTAGACCGCCGCGTCCTCCAGCCAGCCGTCCAGCTTGCCCTGGAGCCGTTCGTCGCTCGCCAGCCGCGCTCCCAGCGACATCAGCGAGGCGCGTGCCCGCAGCCGCAGTTCGCTGCGCTCGTCCTCCGCCGCCGAGATGATCATCGCGCGGACGGAGGACCAGGCCGAGGCGATGACGTCCTGGACCTCGCTCCGGCCCAGGATCTCCGACTTCAGGCGCTCCACCCGGGCCCGGGTGTCGGCGTCGGTCTGGAGGTCGGCCGCGAAGTCCGTCAGGAACGTGTCGATCGAGCCGCGCGCCGGGTGCTCCGGCATGTCCCGCATCTCCGTGACGAACCGCAGCAGTTCCTTGTAGACCCGCTCCCCGACCCGCTTGTCCACGAACCTCGGCGTCCAGCCGGGGGCCCCGCCCTGCACCGCGTTCATCACCGAATCGCCGTGCTCCACCAGCCAGTCGTGGGCCCGTACGCAGATGAGGTCGACGACCTTGCGGTGGCCGCCGTCCGTGACGACCTTCTCCAGCATCTTGCCGAGGCCCGGACCGACCTCCACCGCGTCCGCGCGCCGGGTGATCGCCTCGCCGACCACCGCCTGGACGTCGGAGTCCCGAAGGACCGTCAGCGCACCGCGCAGCGCCGTCGCCAGCTCGGCGGTGACCCGGTCCGCGTGGGCCGGCTCCGCGAGCCACACACCGAGCCGCCGGCCGACCCCCAGAGCGTGAATTCGGTCACGAATGACCTCTCCGGAGAGAAAGTTCTCGCCAACGAAGGAACCGAGGGACTGTCCTAGCTGATCCTTCTTGGTGGGGATGATGGCCGTGTGCGGAATGGGCAGACCCAGCGGGCGCCGGAAGAGCGCCGTCACCGCGAACCAGTCCGCCAGCGCGCCGACCATCCCCGCCTCGGCAGCCGCTGCGACGTAGCCCGGCCAGCCCCCCACACCCGAGTTCTTCGCCCAGGTGGCCAGGACGTAGACGAGCGCGACGAGCAGAAGGAGTCCGGTCGCCGTGAACTTCATGCGCCGTACGCCGCGCTGCTTCTCCGCGTCGGCCGCCGTGTACGCGAACGAGGCCAGCGGGCCCGCGCCCGCCCCCGGCTCCCCCGCCCGCCCCGGCGGCAGCACCGGCCGCCGTGATCGCACCGACGCCGGGGCCTCCGACGCCGGAGCCCGGGACGCCCGCGCCTGCGACGCGTCCGGCTGCCCCGGCCCTTGCGCCGCGTCCTGCCGCGCCGCGGCCCCGGCCTGCTCCTGCTCCTGCCCGTCGGATCCGGTCCGTTCCATCCGCTCCACCCGTCCGCGTGCGCCTCGCCCCCGTGACGTAGGCATTGTCCCTGCCTCCCCTACTCCTGGGCCGCATGAGGAGTTCCCGACGGCCTGTCGCATCATGGGACCAGCACGATCATCACGAGGAGAACCACCGCACATGCCAAGGCGCCAGGGGTATGCCCTGCTCATCGCCCTCGTGGCAGGCACCGCCGCGCTCGCCGCCGCCGTCGCCTTCGCGACGACGCTGCTCTCCGGCCCCCGGCCGACGCCGCTCCCGCCCGCCGAGACCCAGGCGGCGGCCCGCAATCCGGTCGCCCCCGCCACCTCGGGCGGCGCGTGGGTCGCCACGTGGACCGCCGCGCCCGTCGGCGCGGAGAAGGGCACCGAGGGCGGGCTCCCCGGACGCACCGTCCGCAACGTCGTGCACACGAGCATCGGCGGGGAGGTCGCCCGGATCACGCTGTCCAACCTCTTCGGCACGACCCCCCTGGTCGTCGACCGAGCCACCGTCAACACCCGGCCGGTGACCTTCAAGGGCGCCGGGACCGTCACCGTCGCCGCGGGCGGACGGGTCGTCAGCGACCCGGTCACCGTGCCGGTGGCCCCCGACTCGGACCTCCAGGTCAGCTTCCGCACCCCGCAAGGCGGCGGGCCGGTCACCTACCACGGTCACACCCACCAGACCTCGTTCCTGATCGACGACCGCGGCACCTTCGCCACCGGCAACTGGCGCTATCTGACCGCCGTGGACGTCCGCAGCGAGCAGGCGCTCGGCGCGGTCGTCGCCTTCGGGGACTCCCTGACCGCGGGCAGCGGCTCCAGCACCGACGCCAACGCCCGCTGGCCCGATGTCCTCGCCGACCGGCTGGGCGGCCGGTACGGGGTCGCCAACGCCGGTATCGCGGGCAACCGGATCGCGGGCATCGGCCGCGGCACCGGCGGCCAGTCGGGCACCGACCGGCTCGACCGGGACGTCCTGGGGGTCGCCGGGGCCCGGACCGTCGTCATCGCGCTCGGCATCAACGACGTGCAGCAGCACCCGCAGGAGTCCGACCCCCAGCGCGTCGTGGACGGCCTGCGCGCCCTGACCGAACGGGCGCACGCCCGCGGTCTGCGGGTCGTCGGCGCGACGCTGACCCCGTTCGAGGGCTTCCCCACGTGGACGCCGCAGCGCGACGCCGTCCGCCACGCGGTCAACGAGCAGATCCGGGCGGGCACGGTCTTCGACGCGTACGTCGACTTCGACGCGGCGGTACGCGACCCCGCGGCGCCGAACCGGCTCCTCGCCCCGTACGACTCAGGCGACCACCTGCACCTGAACGACGACGGGTACCGCGCGCTGGGCGACCGGGTGGACCTGGCCTCCCTGGACCGGGACCGCACGCCCCGATCCGACGCGCTGTGACGCGGTGAGGGGCGCCGGGAGGCACTGAGGCGGACCGGCGGCCGGGCCGGGCCGAGCCGGGCCGGAGCCGGGGAGAGCCGGAGCCGGGCCGGAGCCGGGCCGGAGCCGGGCCGAGCCGGGCCCGGGGAGAGCCGGAGCCGAGCCGGGCCGGGCCGGGGAGATCCGGGCCGAGCGAGCCCGGGGAGATCCGGCGGGCCCTCAGAGCTTCTTGCGGCCGTCGCCGGGGCCGCCGTCGTCCGGGCCCTCCAGCTCGCGTCGGCGGCGCGCCTCCAGCTCCGCCTTCTCCGCCTCCTTCGCCTCCTTCAGCCGGCGGCGCTCCGCCTTCGTCCGCTTGCGCTCCACGCCCACGCCGCCCATCAGGGCGAAGCCGGTGATCCGCACCCGCGGGGAGTCCGGGGCGATCTCACCCTCCTCGTTGGAGCCCTCGCCGAAGCCGCCCATGATGCCGATGCCCCGGACCTCGACGTTCAGCTCCGGCGGCGCGGTCACATGGATGCCGCCCATGATCGTGAAGCAGCGGATCACGGTCTCGCGGTCCTCGAAGTTCGCCTCGCGCAGATCGATCTCACCGCCACCCCACATCGCGAACGCGGTGAACTTCCGGGCCACCGTCCAGCGGCCCTTCCGGTTGAAGCCGCCCCAGAGGGCGAAGCCGCCGGTGGAGGTCGCGGGACCCCCGATCCGCGCGGGCCAGTTCGCGGCGGAGCCCCGCAGCGGGGCGGGCGCGGACGACCCGACCGGGGCGACCGCCGAGCCCGGCGCCGGCAGGTCCTGGACGAGCGGCTCCAACTCCCCGTGCGTACGGGCCTGGTAGGCCTTGTCGAGGCGCTGGTCGAACTCGTCCATATCCAGTCGGCCCTCGGCCACGGCCTCGCGCAGCAGTTCCGCGATCCGCTCACGCTCGGCGTCGGAGGCACGCATGTCCGGTCGTTCACTTGTCATACCGCGCAGCCTATTGAACACACCCGTTCCCGGCACAGACCCGCAGGTCCACGACCTGCGCGCGCCGCCTGCGGAGGACGCCGGGAGGCCCTGTCACGGCGCTCGCCCCACGTCGACGGCACGGCGCCCGCCCCGTGTGCGGCACGGCGCCCACCGCCCCGCGTACGTCACGGCGTCGACGCGTACATCCTCGCGATCACGGCCTCGATGTCCGGCTCCCGTACCGACAGGTCGACCAGCGGGTAGTCCGCGGCGATCCGCGCCACCAGCGGGGCCGCCGACGCGGCGGCGGGGAACGCCAGCCACTGGCGCGGGCCCTCCACCTTGACCGCCCGCAGTGCCGGGGCACCGCCGGCCGCCTCCGACGGCAGCACGATCGGCGGGAGTTCGCGCTCCAGGTCCACCACCAGCATGCGTTCGCTCTCACCCACCTCGTGGAGGCCCGAGAGCGAACCGTCGTACATCAGACGGCCGTGATCGATCACCATCACCCGGCCGCACAGCTGCTCGATGTCGGTGAGGTCGTGCGTCGTCAGCAGGACCGTCGTCGAGCGCTCGGCGTTCAACTCCTTGAGGAACTGCCGCACTTTCGCCTTGGAGATCACGTCCAGCCCGATCGTCGGCTCGTCCAGGTACAGCACCTCCGGATCGTGCAGCAGCGCCGCCGCGATGTCACCGCGCATGCGCTGTCCGAGCGAGAGCTGCCGTACGGGAACCTCCAGCAGCGCTCCCAGGTCCAGGAGTTCGACGCAGCGTTCCAGGTTCTCCCGGTAACGCCGGTCGGGAATGCGGTACATGCGGTGCATCAGCCGGTACGAGTCGCGCAGCGGCAGGTCCCACCAGAGGGTCGTCCGCTGGCCGAAGACGACACCGATGCGCTGCGCCAGGCGCGTACGTTCGCGGGAGGGGTCGATGCCCGCGACGCGCAGCCGGCCGCCGCTCGGGGTGAGGATGCCCGTCAGCATCTTGATCGTGGTCGACTTCCCGGCGCCGTTCGGGCCGATGTAGCCCACCATCTCGCCGCGCGCGACCCGGAAGCTGATCCCGTCCACGGCCCGCACCTCGTGGCGCTCCCGGCGCAGCAGGCCCGCCCGGCGGCGGACCTCGAAGACCTTCTCGACACCGTCGAGGCTGATGAACCCGTCGTCCGCCATGTCCGTGCTCTCCCGCGTAGTCCTGTCCGAGCCGGCCGGCTCCTGGTCCCTCTGATCCCTGCGGCCCCCAGGGCTCCTGCGGTCCACCTGACCCGCTGGTCCTTGGTCCTTGGTCCTTGGCCCTTGGCCCCTGGCCCCTGGCCCCTGGTCCCGGTGGAGGCTCAACTGCCCGTGCTCCGGTAGGACCGCAGCCCCGCCCGCCAGGCCAGGCCCACCAGGCCGCAGGCGCCCGCCGCGACCAGCGGCGGCAGGAACGCCACCCACTCCGGCAGATCCACCGGGTACTCCCGCCCCAGCACGTACAGCGCGGGCAACCAGCTCGCGAAGGCCAGCGGCACCACGAACGTCACGCCGCGCACCAGGTCCTTCGCGAAGACCGTGGGCGGGTACTGGAGCAGCGTCGTCCCGCCGTACGTGAAGGAGTTCTGCACCTCCGAGGCGTCCTGCGCGACGAACTGGAACGCCGCCCCCGCGATGAAGACCGCCCCGAAGATCGCCGCCCCGCTGATCACCGTCATCGGCAGCATCACCGCCTTCAGCGGCGTCCAGGCGATGTCGAGGGTGACGAGCGCGTAGCCGAGGACCAGCAGCCCCTGGGTGATCCGGCCCAGCCGGCGCAGCGCGAACCGGTCCGCCGCCACCTGTGCCAGCACCGGCACCGGCCGCACCAGCAGGGTGTCGAACGTCCCGTCCCGTACGCGCCCGCCGACCCGGTCCATCGACCCCAGCAGCAGGTCGCACACCCCGAACGCCGTCGCCGACAGGCCGTACAGGAGGGCGATCTCCGGCAGGGAGTAGCCGCCGAGCGCGTCGACGTGCGTGAACATCAGCAGGATCGTCACGAAGTCGAAGGCCGTCACCGCGAGGTTCCCGAACAGGGTCATGGCGAACGAGGCCCGGTACGCCATCGTCGAGCGCACCCACATCGCCATGATCAGCCCGTACGCCCGGACGCCCTCCAGGGGCCGGGGCCGGTCCTCGAAGGCGAAACCGGCCGGCTCCCGCTCCCCGTCCTCCTCACCGGGCGGTGCCGCCACCGTGTCAGCCACCCTGCACCACCACCCTCCTGGTCGCCGCGGTCTGGAGCAGCCGGCCCGCCGCGAGCAGCACGAGAGCCCACCCGGCCTGGAACACGTACGCCTCCACCAGCCCCCAGCCGGTGTGCCGGCCGAGGAACACATCGGCCGGCACCTGGAGGAGCGAGGACCACGGCAGGGCCCGCGCCACCTCGCCCAGCACACCGGGGAACAGGTTCAGCGGCAGCAGCATCCCGGAGAAGAACAGCCCCGCCAGCATCGCCATCTGCATCGCGCCCGCGCCGTCGAGCAGCCAGAACGCCGACATCGCGACCAGATAGCGGATCGCGAAGCTGACCACGACGCCCAGGAACACCGAGAGCAGGAACGCCGGCCAGGTCCAGAACGATCCGGGGAACGCCAGGTCGAAGGCGAGCGCCCCCAGCAGCATCGGCGCCACCCCGCGCCCCAGCAGATGGAACGCCGCCCGGCCCAGATCCGCCGCCAGCCACCACAGCTGGAGGTCGGCGGGCCGGTACAGGTCGACGGCGACGTCCCCCGTACGGATCCGCTCGACCAGCTCGCTCTCGAACCCGCCGCCCATCAGGGCGCTGGTCATCAGGAGGGCCTGGCCGAGCCAGACGTACGTCAGCGCCTGCGAGGTGTCGTAGCCGCCCAGCTGCGGACGTACGTCCCACAGGGCGGTGTAGGTGTACGCCATGATGAAGCCGAAGACGGTGTTGGTGAACACGCCCGCCGCCGTCGCCGTCCGGTAGGTGGCGTAGCGCCGGAACCCGCCCGCCGCCACCACCGCGTACAGCCGCACGCCGCCCCCTCTCCCCCGCCGTCCCCGGCTCCTGGCACCAAAGCGCTCGACCCTAGTACAGGCGCGAAGGCCGCGGCGAGTTCTTTTCCCACGACCGGAGGAGGGAACAGAACAGCAAGAAACGCAGATTTTCTGATGAAACGGGCACTATGGGAGAACTGACCACGTCTCAGGAGCCCCCACCGACATGAGCGACGAGCCACAGACCTGGGCCCCCCGCGACTCCTCGGGCGCGGGAGCCTCCCCCGGAAACGACCGGCCGACGACGTCCGCGGAACAGGACGGAGAGCAGCCCGGGAAGCCCGGAAAGCCCGGCAGGAAGGCACGGCCCCGGCGCACCGGCTGGCGGCGCGCCGTCCCCACCTGGCGGATGACCCTCGGCACCCTCCTCGGCCTCGTCGTCCTCCTCGGCGCCGGGGTCTTCGCCGCCTACCGGTTCGTCGACATCCCGGCCGCCAACGCCTCAGCCACCGCCCAGTCCAACATCTACCTCTACAGCGACGGCAGCGTCATCGCCCGGGACGGCGACGTGAACCGGGAGAAGGTCAAGCTCTCCCGGGTCCCCCCGGCCGTCCGGCACGCGGTCCTGGCCGCCGAGGACCGGGACTTCTACGCCGACGACCACGCCGTCGACGTGAAGGCGATGATCCGGGCCGGCTGGAACACCGTCACCGGCAAGGGGAAGCAGGGCGGCTCGACGATCACCCAGCAGTACGTCAAGAACTACTACCTCGGGCAGGAACGCACCCTCCTGCGCAAGGCCAAGGAAGCCATCATCGCGGTCAAGCTCAACCGCGAGGAGACCAAGGACGAGATCTTCGAGGGCTACCTCAACACCAGCTACTTCGGGCGCAACGCGTACGGCATCCAGGCAGCCGCCCAGGCCTACTACGGCAAGAACGTCGAGGAACTCAGCACCGCCGAAGGCGCGTACCTCGCCGCCCTGCTGAACGCCCCCAGCGCCTACGACGTCGTCACCGACCCCGGCAACAGGCCCGCGGCCCAGCGCCGCTGGGACTACGTCCTCGACGGCATGGTCAAGGAGCGCTGGCTCACCTCCGACGAGCGGGCGACGACGCGGTTCCCCACCCCCGGCGAGGCAAAACCGCCCACCGGGCTCTCAGGACAGCGCGGCTACATCGTGCAGGCCGTCGAGGACTACCTGGACCGGCGCGGCATCCTCGGCCCGAAGACCCTCGCCACCGGCGGCTACCGCATCACCACCACCCTCGACAAGGCCAAACAGGACTCCTTCGTCAAGGCCGTCGACGACAACGTGATGGCCCGGACCAGCGACGACCGTGCCGCCGACCGCAACATCCGCGTCGGCGGCGCCTCGATCGTCCCGCAGACCGGCAAGGTCGTCGCCCTGTACGGCGGCATCGACTACACGCAGCAGTACGTCAGCAACGCGACCCGCCGCGACTACCAGGTCGGCTCCGTCTTCAAGCCGTTCGTCCTCACCTCCGCCGTCGTCAACGACTCCACCACCCAGGACGGCCGGCGCATCACGCCCAACACCGTCTACGACGGCAGCAACAAACGCACCGTCGTCGGGGTCGGAGGCTCCACCGACTACGCCCCCGCCAACGAGGACGACGTCGACTACGGAGACATCACCGTCCGCATCGCCACCGACAAGTCCGTCAACTCCGTCTACGCCCAGATGGCCCAGGACGTCGGCCCCGCGAAGGTCCGGGACACCGCGATCGCCCTCGGCATCCCCGCCGACACCCCCGACCTCACCGCCGCCCCCTCCATCGCGCTCGGCACCGCCAACGCCAGCGTCCTGGACATGGCCGAGGCGTACGCCACCCTCGCCGACCACGGCCGCCACGGCGGCCACGTCCTCGTCGAGAAGGTCACCAAGGACGGCGCGGAGCTCCGGCTCCCGCAACGCTCCACCGAACAGGCCGTCAGCCGCGAGGCGGCCGACACCACCACCGCCGTCCTGCGCGGCGTCGTGGAGGGCGGCACCGGCACCGCGGCCCAGGCGGTGGGCCGCCCGGCCGCCGGCAAGACCGGCACGGCGGAGGAGGACCGGGCCGCCTGGTTCGCCGGGTACACCCCGGACCTCGCGAGCGTCGTCGCCGTCATGGGCCAGAACCCCGAATCCGGCGCCCAGACCTCGCTGTACGGCGCCCTCGGCCTGTCCCGCGTCAACGGCGGCGGCGCCCCGGCCGAGACCTGGGCCGCCTACACGGAAGCGGCGCTGCGCTCGTCCCCGGCCCGGGAGTTCGACCTGCGGCCGGCACCGGGGTCCGACGAGGGGGACGAACTCCTGGTCGACGAGAACGCCGACGGGGGCACCGACCCCTCCGCCACCTCGGCACCCGACGCCAGCCCCGACGCCACGGACGGCGCGACCCCCGACACCAGCCCCGCCGGCAGCCCCCCGCCCACACCCGGCACCGGCACGAGCACCGGCGGGGGCACATCCGGGGGCACGACCGGGAGCACCGGCGGCACCGGCGGTGACACCGGCGGTGACGCGACGGGCGGGGCGGACGAAGGAGCCGCGCCCGTCCCGGACGGAAACGGCTAGAACAGGCAGCGCAGGGCAGGCAGGAGGCAGGCGGGCAGGCCCCGGGACGGCCTCTCAGTGCCCCGAGGTCGCCTTCAGGCCGACCACGGCCACCAGCAGCAGACAGACGAAGAAGATCCGGGCGGCGGTCACCGGCTCGTTCAGCACGACCATGCCCAGGATCGCCGCACCGGCCGCGCCGATACCGACCCACACGCCGTACGCCGTACCGATCGGCAGCGTCTTCGCCGCATGCGACAGCAGCACCATGCTCGCCACGATCCCGAGGCCGGTGAACACGCTCGGCCACAACCGGGTGAACCCCTCGGTGTACTTCATCCCGATCGACCAGCCGACTTCGAGCAGACCGGCGACGACCAGCAGAACCCACGCCATGACAGAACCTCCGACGACACACACGGACCACTTCACGGGTGCGTCGTCTTTGCCAACCCGGTACGGCGCGTCTCGTCGGGGTGGTTCCACCCTAGCAACACATACGGAAAGGACCTGGTGACACCGGTCACCAGGCCCTCACGGCCATCGTCAGGAAACCACCGACGGGAAACCCGGGGTGGACAACCACAGGCGGGGGGCCTACAGATACAGCCCGGTCGAATCCACCGACCCCTCGAACCGGTCGGCGGCCACCGCGTGCAGATCGCGCTCCCGCATCAGGACGTACGCCACGCCCCGCACCTCGACCTCGGCCCGGTCCTCGGGGTCGTACAGCACCCGGTCGCCGGGCTCCACCGTCCGCACGTTCTGCCCGACCGCCACGACGACGGCCCAGGCAAGCCGACGGCCGACCGCGGCCGTCGCCGGGATCAGGATGCCCCCGCCGGAACGCCGCTCGCCCTCGGACGCGTCGTTCCGCACGAGCACACGGTCGTGCAGCATCCGGATCGGCAGCTTGTCGTCGTGCGGGGCGCCGGGGGTGATGGTGCCGGGGGTGGTGTTCCCGGGGGTGTTCTCGCTCACGCCCGCAACCTACCTGCCGCGGGCCGGACCGTACGCCTCCGGGTTCGGATCACGCGCGGCGGCGGCGCTTCGCCGCGGCCAGCAGCCCCACCACGCCGACCACGACCAGCGCCGCGGGGATCACCCGCTCAAGCCGCGGCGAGCCGTCCTCCGCCACGAACCGGTCCTTCACCTCCGACACCGAGCGGTTCACCGCGACGAAGGCACGGCCGGCGGTCCGGTCCACGGTCTGGGCCGCCTTCGCCTTGGCATCTCCGATGATCGTCTTCGGGTGTACGCGCACCCCGATCTCGTCGAGCACCACAGCGAGCTGCTCCCGCCTGCTGATGATGTCCGCCTCGATCTGCGCAGGGGTCCTGGCATCCGACACTGCGCCGCCTCCGTGGTCGTCGTCCGTTGAACCTTCGTCTGAAACCTTCGTCGACAGTCTGTCAGCTCGAACCTCCGCACACCCGGCGGCACCCCTATTACCCTCGGTCCCGTCCGACCCGCGCACCACCCGAGGAGAACCACATGAGCGAGCGACTGAAGCCCGGCGACCCCGCTCCCGCCTTCACCCTTCCCGACGCCGACGGCAACGAGGTGTCGCTCGCGGACCACAAGGGCCGCAAGGTCATCGTCTACTTCTACCCGGCCGCTCTTACCCCCGGATGCACCAAGCAGGCCTGCGACTTCACGGACAACCTCGACCTCCTGGCGAACGCCGGGTACGACGTCATCGGCGTGTCCCCCGACAAGCCGGAGAAGCTCGCGAAGTTCCGCGACACGGAAAACCTCAAGGTCACCCTGGTGGGCGACCCGGCCAAGGAAACTTTGGCCGCGTACGGCGCCTTCGGCGAGAAGAAGCTCTACGGCAAAGTGGTGACGGGCGTGATCCGTTCCACCGTCGTCGTCGACGAGGACGGCAAGGTCGAACACGCGTTCTACAACGTCAAGGCCACCGGCCACGTGGCGAAGATCATCAGGGACCTGGGCATCTGACGGTCCCCCGAGCGGGACCCGTCCCCTCACACGATCCCGGCACCCCGCTCCGACAGCGGAACACGCCCCGGGATGTCGAGATCGTGTGAGGGAGATCGCATCGACCCATGAAGTCGGTTTGCGGCCGTCAACTCCGCGCAGAAGCCTTTCCTGGAACACCCTTCGAGGAAAGGACCCCGGCCATGGCGGCCCCCGACCCCCACCAGGCGGCCGACCCAGCAGCGGTCAAACGCCACCCCGCGCTCTTCCGGGCCATCCGGAAGCGCCAGAATCCGCGGCTGCGCCGGACGGACATCACGGTCACGGACGACGCCGCGGTGAAGCGTGCCGTGAAGGCGGCCTCGCTGGGCAACGCCATGGAGTGGTTCGACTTCGGGATCTACTCCTACCTGGCCGTGACGATCGGACACGTGTTCTTCCCGTCCGGCAACGACACCACCCAGCTGCTGTCCTCCTTCGCGACCTTCGCGGTGGCCTTCCTCGTACGCCCGCTCGGCGGGATGTTCTTCGGCCCGATGGGAGACAAGCTCGGCCGCAAGAAGGTCCTCGCACTGACGATGATCCTGATGGCGGTCGGCACGTTCGCGATCGGCCTGATCCCCTCGCACGACACGATCGGCGTGTGGGCCGCGGTCCTGCTGATCTTCTTCCGGATGCTCCAGGGCTTCTCGACCGGCGGTGAGTACGGCGGCGCCTCGACGTTCATCGCCGAGTACGCCCCCGACAAACGGCGCGGCTTCTTCGGCAGCTTCCTGGAGTTCGGCACCCTGGCCGGCTACGTCGGCGCGGCGGGCCTCGTCACGGCCCTGTACGCCCTGCTGAGCGACGCCCAGATGGAGGCCTGGGGGTGGAGGATCCCGTTCCTCGTCGCGGGCCCGCTGGGCCTGGTCGGCCTCTACCTGCGACTGAAGCTCGACGAGACCCCGGCCTTCCAGAAGCTGGAGGGCGGCACCGCGCACGCGACGGAGGCGGCCGACGGCGTCGAGGCCACGGCCAAGGGCGACCTGGCGAAGATCTTCCGGCAGTACTGGCCGACCCTGATCCTCTGCATCTGCCTGGTCGGCGCGTACAACATCACCGACTACATGCTGCTGTCGTACATGCCGACGTACCTCTCCGACGAGCTGGGCTACAGCGAGACGCACGGGCTGCTGATCCTGCTGGCGGTGATGGTGTTCCTGATGACGATCATCGCCCAGATCGGCAAGCTCTCCGACCGCTTCGGCCGCAAACCGCTGCTGATGACCGGCATGCTGGGCTTCCTCTTCCTCTCCCTGCCCTCCTTCCTCCTCATCCGGATCGACGGCATCCTCCCGATCACGATCGGCATGCTGCTGCTGGGCCTCTCGCTGGTCTGCATGCTCGGCACGATGTCGGCGGCGCTGCCGGCACTGTTCCCGACCCACGTGCGCTACGGGTCCCTGTCGGTCGGCTACAACCTCTCGGCGTCGCTCTTCGGCGGCACGACACCGCTGGTGATCACGGCCCTGATCAGCTGGACGGGCTCCAACCTGATGCCGGCGTACTACGCGATGGCGGCGGCCCTGATCGGCGTGATCGCGGTGGCCTGCATGAAGGAGACCGCCCAGAAGCCGCTGATCGGCTCCCCGCCGTCGGTGGAGACGGACGAGGAGGCGGCGGAACTGGTCCAGGCACAGGCCCCGGAACCGAAGTTCTGACCTTGCCCCGTCCGGGCCCCCTTCCTCGGTGAACGGCCCGTACCGCCCGACGTGGGCGGTACGGGCCGTTCACCTGCGCCAGGGGCTCCTTCGCCGTCCTCGCCGGAATTCGGGCGAGACTGTCCGATAAACGATTCGTGGCAGCGGACCTCAACGGCCCCTGTTGGAGCGGCAGATCGCCGGAGACGAGAGCGATGGCCGCGCCGAGAGTCTTCGGCGGTTGTGCCCGCGTCACCACGCCGTCGTCAGCACCGGGCGCCGAGGCGGAAGGACGCACCCTCGCCCAGGAACGAAAGTCGCCCATCACCTCCGCGACCCGCCCGGTACGATGACATGCGTCTGGCGGCGGTGGTGCAACTGGCGACACAGCAGACTTAGGATCTGTGGCCCGTGAAACGGCTTGAGGGTTCGAATCCCTTCCGCCGCACCGAGAACGGCCTGCGCATCGGTGCACTGATGCGCAGGCCGTTTCACGTCGTCGGCCTCCTCAGCCCACCAACTCCCCCACCACCGGCGCCAACGCCCGGAACGCCTTCCCGCGGTGGCTGATCGCGTTCTTCTCCGCCGGGGTCAGTTCCGCGCAGGTGCGCCGCTCGCCCTCCGGCTGGAGGATCGGGTCGTAGCCGAAGCCGTTCGTGCCGGACGGGGTGTGGCGGAGGATGCCGTTCAGGCGGCCCTCGACCACGCGTTCCGTGCCGTCGGGGAGGGCCAGGGCGGCGGCGCAGGCGAAGTAGGCGCCCCGGTGCGGGGTGTCGATGTCGCCGAGCTGGGCCAGGAGCAGGTTCAGGTTGGCCCGGTCGTCGCCGTGGGTGCCGGACCAGCGGGCCGAGAAGATGCCGGGGGCGCCGCCGAGGACGTCCACGCAGAGGCCGGAGTCGTCGGCCACGGCGGGCAGGCCCGTGGCCCGGGCCAGGGCGTGGGCCTTGAGGAGCGCGTTCTCGGCGAAGGTGACGCCGGTTTCCTTGACGTCGGGGATGTCGGGGTACGCGTCCGCGCCGACGAGGTCGAGGTCGAGTCCCGCGTCGGCGAGGATGGCGTGGAGTTCGGTGATTTTCCCGGCGTTGCGGGTGGCGAGGATCAGGCGCTTCATGGGGGGATTATCGCCGGGCCGGCACGTCGGATGCTTCGGCCGGCCCGGCCCCTCCCCTTCGCCCTTCTTGTGCCGGTGGCCTTACGGGCTGCAGACCTTGCCGATCTCCGTCGCCGCGTCCGTCACCGGGGTGATGTCGGGGGTGGCGTCGCCCGCCTCGATGGACGTGCGGACCTGGGAGACGCCCTGCTGGAGGTCGTCCACGGCCTTGGAGAGGTCGGCGTTGTCCGTGGTGTCGTCGAGCGCCTTGAGCTCGCGGTCGATCTCGTCCAGGGACTCGGAGGCCTGGGTGATGTCGTCGGAGGCGTTGGAGACGGCCTGCTGGAGGTTGTTGACGCTGGTGGCGATGGCGTCGGCGGTGCGGACGCAGTCGAGCGCCTTGTCGAGGCCGGCGCAGCCCGCTGCCGTGGTCAGGGTCAGCAGGGTGGCGGCGGTGGCGAGTGCGATACGTCGGTGGCGGCGCGATGCCATGGTGCGGGTCCCTCCCCGGGGGTCGGTACGTGGACGGACGCACGGTTCGACCCGTGCGTCCGTATCCGTAACGACGCTCTGTGGTGCGTATTTGGTTGCTTCTTTACCCGGGGAGGGCGAGTCGCTACACGTTGAGCGAGGTGGCGAGTGCGTCGCGCTGGACTGCGGCGAGGTCGACGCAGCCCGCGGTGGCCAGGTCGAGGAGGGAGCCCAGCTCCTTGCGGTCGAAGGGGGTGCCTTCGGCGGTGCCCTGGACTTCGACGAAGCGGCCGTCGCCGGTGCAGACGACGTTCATGTCGGTCTCGGCCCGGACGTCCTCCTCGTAGCAGAGGTCGAGCAGCGGGGCGCCGTCGACGATGCCGACGCTGATGGCGGCGACGGTGTCGGTGAGCGGCTTGCGTCCGGCCTTGACGATCTTCTTGCCCTGGGCCCAGGCGACGGCGTCGGCGAGGGCGACGTAGGCGCCGGTGATGGCGGCGGTGCGGGTGCCTCCGTCGGCCTGGAGGACGTCGCAGTCCAGGACGACGGTGTTCTCGCCGAGGGCCTTGTAGTCGATGACGGCGCGCAGGGAGCGGCCGATGAGGCGGCTGATCTCGTGGGTGCGGCCGCCGATCTTGCCGCGTACGGCTTCGCGGTCGCCGCGGGTGTTGGTGGAGCGGGGCAGCATGGAGTATTCGGCGGTGACCCAGCCTTCGCCGCTGCCCTTGCGCCAGCGCGGGACGCCTTCGGTGACGGAGGCGGTGCAGAGGACTCTGGTGTCGCCGAAGGAGATGAGGACGGAGCCTTCGGCGTGCTTGCTCCAGCCGCGTTCGATGGTGACGGGGCGGAGCTGTTCGGGGGTGCGGCCGTCGATGCGAGACATGGGCCCGACTTTATCCGTTGGCGGGGGTGGCTCCGTTCGGGTGTGGCGCAGGCCCCGTCCGCCTGCGGTGGGGGTACGGGGCCTGCGGGTGCGGGCGCCTCGTGGAGGCGTGGCCGCGGGGTCCGGCGGGGGTCAGCCGGTCACATCATGTCTTCGATGTCGGCGGCGATGGGGTCCGCGTCGGTGCCGATGACGACCTGGATCGCGGTGCCCATCTTGACGACGCCGTGGGCGCCGGCGGCCTTGAGCGCGGCTTCGTCGACCTTCTCGGGGTCGTGGACCTCGGTGCGGAGGCGGGTGATGCAGCCTTCGATCTCGTCGATGTTGTCGATGCCGCCGAGCCCGGCGACGATCTTCTCAGCCTTGGTGGCCATGTCCTTCTCCCTGTTTCACGCGCAGACGGCCGCCCGCTGCGGGTCCGTTTCGTCACGGTAACGCACGGTTGGCCCAACTTCGCGGGCGGGTAACCGGGCGATCCCGAAAGATGACGATCACCGGTCCCCTGCCTTCAGGGGCGGGGCCCGAACCGTGACGCAACTGGTCTACACCAGTTTGCAACGCCCGCCAAACGCGAAGTGTTCCGGGAGGACGCCCATGAGTTCGAACGCCGCTGCGGCACCGCAGCAGAAATGGTGGAACGGACCGGTTCAGGGCCTCCAGAAGGTCGGACGCAGTCTCCAGCTCCCCGTGGCCGTCCTCCCCGCCGCCGGCCTGCTCGTCAGCCTCGGCAACCTGTTCGGCTCCTACCTGCACGGCGCCTTCTGGGACAAGACGTCGAAGCTCCTGCTCAACGGCGGCGGCGCGATTCTCGACGGCGAACTCGGCCTGCCCCTGCTGTTCTGCATCGGCGTGGCCATCGGTTTCGCGAAGAAGGCGGACGGGTCCACCGCGCTGGCGGCGGTCGTCGGTTTCCTCGTCTACCGGGGGGTGCTGACCGCCTTCCCCATCGACGGCACCGTGACGGACGAGCTGCCGGACGGCGAGCCGCAGAACCCGGGCGTGCTCGGCGGCATCCTGATCGGCCTGCTGACCGCCGTCGTCTGGCAGCGCTACCACCGGACCAAGCTGGTGGACTGGCTGGGCTTCTTCAACGGGCGCCGCCTGGTGCCGATCCTGATGGCGTTCCTCTGCGTGGTCCTCGGCGTCCTGTTCGGGCTCCTGTGGCAGCCGGTGGGCGACGGGCTGACCTGGTTCTCCAAGCAGCTGATCGACCTCGGTTCGTGGGGTGCGGCGATCTTCGGCTTCGCGAACCGGCTGCTGATCCCGATCGGCATGCACCAGTTCCTGAACACGTTCTTCTGGTTCCAGGCGGGCGAGTACACCGGGACGGACGGCCAGACCGTCCAGGGCGACATCTCCCGCTTCTTCGCCCAGGACCCGTCGGCCGGCCAGTTCACCTCGGGCTTCTTCCCGATCATGATGTTCGGCCTGCCGGCCGCGGCCCTGGCGATCACGCACTGCGCGCGGCCCGAGCGCCGCAAGGAGGTCGGGGGCCTGATGGTCTCGGTGGCGCTGACCTCGTTCGTCACGGGCGTGACCGAGCCGATCGAGTTCTCGTTCATGTTCGTCGCGCCGCTGCTGTACGGCGTGCACGCGGTGCTCACCGGGGCCTCCATGGGCATCACCTGGCTGCTGGGGGTGCATGCGGGGTTCAGCTTCTCGGCCGGGCTGATCGACTACGTCGTCAACTGGCATCTGGATACGAAACCCTGGCTGATCATCCCGATCGGCGCGTGCTTCGCCGTGGTCTACTACGTGATCTTCCGCTTCGCGATCACCAAGTTCGACCTCAAGACACCGGGGCGCGAGCCCGAGGAGATCGAGCGGGAGATCGAGAAGGATCTGACGAAGTAGCAGCACAGCGGGGCCTTGACCCCGGCTGAAGAAGGCCCTCGGACCGCCCGGTCCGGGGGCCTTCGGCATGTCACCGAACGTGCCGAGTCTGCTACTGCGAATGAGATGGGAATTGAAGGTTCCTTATCTAACCCTCACCGTGCTAAAACTGGTCTACACCACTGAGTGGTCCAGACCACGGCGCTCTGCCGCAGGGTCTGCCGAGTCGCCGCCTCCCCGCATCAACGTCCCGGGCGGCACCGTGTCCCATGGAGGAAGTTGATGACCACGGCTGAGACCGCACCCGCGGCCGAGAAGAAGAAGGGCGCCGGCGCCATGGCCGTCATGCAGCGCATCGGCCGCAGCCTCATGCTGCCGGTCGCCGTGCTGCCGGCCGCCGCGCTCCTGGTTCGCTTCGGCCAGGACGACATGCTGGGACGCGACTCGTTCCCGACCTTCATCACGAAGCTCGCCGGCTACATGGCCGCGGGCGGTGGCGCTCTCCTCGACAACATGCCGCTGCTCTTCGCCGTCGGCATCGCGATCGGCTTCGCGAAGAAGTCGGACGGCTCGACCGCGCTCGCCGCCGTCACCGGCTACCTCGTGTTCCAGAAGGTGCTCGCCACCTTCACGGACAGCAACCTGCCGCAGGTCGCCAGCGTCGCCGACGGCAAGATCGTGATGAACGACGCCCCCGTCAACGCCGGTGTACTCGGCGGTGTCGTGATGGGTATCGTCGTGGCGCTGCTCTACCAGAAGTTCTACCGGACGAAGCTGCCCGACTGGGCGGGCTTCTTCAGCGGCCGCCGCCTGGTCCCGATCCTCTCCGCCTTCGCGGGTCTCGTGATCGGTATCGTCTTCGGTCTGATCTGGCCGGTCCTCGGCACCGGTCTGCACAACTTCGGTGAGTGGCTGGTCGGCTCCGGCGCCGTCGGCGCGGGTATCTTCGGTGTCGCCAACCGTGCCCTGATCCCGGTCGGCATGCACCACCTGCTGAACTCCTTCCCGTGGTTCCAGGCGGGCGAGTACAACGGCAAGCACGGCGACATCGCCCGCTTCCTGGAGGGCGACCCGAGCGCCGGGCAGTTCATGACCGGCTTCTTCCCGATCATGATGTTCGCCCTCCCGGCGGCCTGCCTCGCGATCGTCCACTGCGCCCGCCCCGAGCGCCGCAAGGTCGTCGGCGGCATGATGTTCTCCCTCGCGCTGACGTCGTTCGTCACCGGTGTGACCGAGCCGATCGAGTTCACGTTCATGTTCATCGCCCCGGTGCTGTACGCGGTCCACGCGGTGCTGACCGGTGTGTCGATGGCCCTGACCTGGGCGCTCGGCATGAAGGACGGCTTCGGCTTCTCCGCCGGCCTGATCGACTTCCTGCTCAACCTGGGTATCGCGTCGAAGCCCTGGATGCTGGCCCTGGTCGGCCTCTGCTTCGCGGTGCTCTACTACGCGATCTTCCGGTTCGCGATCATCAAGTTCAACATCCCGACCCCGGGCCGGGAGTCGGACGAGGAGCTCGCCGAGCTCCAGAAGGCCGAGGCGAAGTAGCCCGCCCGCAGGCCCCTGCGACGAGACCCCCCGCCTCCTGGAGGCGGGGGGTCTCGTCGCAGGCGCGCTCAGATCTCGTACACCGCTCCCGGTACGGCCAGCTCCACCGGGCCCGGGTAGGCCGCACGGGCGTCGGCGGCGTTGCGGTCGGCGTCGGTCCACGGCGGGATGTGGGTGAGGACGAGCCGGCGCGCTCCGGCGCGGGCCGCCGCCTCGCCGGCCTCGCGGCCGTTGAGGTGCAGGTCGGGGATGTCCTCCTTGCCGTCGACGAAGGACGCCTCGCAGAGGAAGAGGTCCACGTCCCGGGCCAGCTCCTCCAGCGCGTCGCAGGTCCCCGTGTCACCGGAGTAGGCGAGTGAGGAGCCGCCGTGCTCGACCCGGATGCCGAAGGTGTCGACGGGGTGGCGGAGCTTCTCCGTACGGACCGAGAACGGGCCGATCTCGAAGGACCCCGGCTTGAGGGTGTGGAAGTCGAAGACCTCGCTCATCGCCCGGTCCGAGGGGGTGTCTCCGTGGGCCGCGGTCAGCCGCTGCTCGGTGCCCTCGGGGCCGTAGACCGGGAGGGGCCGGGGGCGGCCGCCGCCGTGGGGGTAGTAGCGCACGACGAAGTAGGCGCACATGTCGATGCAGTGGTCGGCGTGCAGGTGGCTGAGGAAGATCGCGTCGAGGTCGTAGAGACCGACGTGGCGCTGCAGCTCGCCGAGGGCGCCGTTGCCCATGTCGAGGAGCAGCCGGAAGCCGTCGGCCTCTACGAGGTAGCTCGAGCATGCCGAACCCTTGGAGGGGAACGAGCCGGAGCAGCCGACGACGGTGAGCTTCATGGAGCGTGAACCTCCGGGGCGCGGGAACGGGGAGGGTTCGGGCGAGTCCGCCGGAGCCTGGTGGTGGTTCCTGCGGGATCGGTTTTGCGGTTCGTCGAGCGTAAGGCGCGAAACTCCACGTCGCTCCTCCGCTGCCCTCCGTTGTGGGGGAACTCACCTGCTCTGTCACCGGTTCGATGGAAGCGCGTCCACGGCCGGGCCCTCGGGGGCGTGCCGCGCCCGCCGGTACGGTCGGGGGATGAACACGTTCTGGTGGGTGGCGCTGGTCGCCGTGGTTCTGCTCGCGCTCGTCGCCGCGGTGGTGGACGGCCGGGGCCGGTCGGACCGGGGGCCCCGGTCCCGGCGGCCGGGACGGCGGCCGGCGGGGTCGTCCCGGCCGCCGTCCCGGCCGTCCCGTCCCTCGCGTCCTTCGCGGCCGGATGGGCGGGGGCCGCGGGCGGGCGAGGTGTGGTGGGCCGATGTGCCGTACGAGGACGGGCCCGGGTCGAAGGACCGGCCGTGTCTGGTGATCTCGGTACGGGGGCGGGGCGCGGGGCGTACGGCGGTGGTCGCGAAGATCACCAGCAAGCACCACGAGGAGCGGCCCGGGGTGATCGCGTTGCCGGCCGGGACGGTCGGGGACCGGCAGGGGCGGCGGAGCTTCCTGGAGACGGACGAGCTGCGCGAGGTGCGGGTCGACGCGTTCCGGCGGAGGGTGGGGGCGGTCGATCCCGGGCTGTGGGAGCGCGTACGGAAGCTGGGGGCGGGGTGAGGGGCGGGGCCCTTGCGGGGCGCTGCCCCGGGCCCCGCTCCCCCGTCGCCGCAGGGCTCAGAGGATCGCGCTCAAGGGCTCAGGCCCAGAGCTGGCCCTGGAGGGTTTCGATCGCGGCTTCCGTCGTCTCGGCCGTGTAGACGCCCGTCGACAGGTACTTCCAGCCGCCGTCCGCCACGACGAAGACGATGTCGGCGCTCTCCCCCGCCTTGACCGCCTTCTTCCCGACGCCGATCGCCGCGTGGAGGGCGGCGCCGGTGGAGACGCCCGCGAAGATGCCCTCCTGCTGGAGGAGTTCGCGGGTGCGGGTGACCGCGTCGGCGGAGCCCACCGAGAAGCGGGTGGTGAGGACGGAGGCGTCGTACAGCTCGGGGACGAAGCCCTCGTCGAGGTTACGGAGACCGTAGACCAGGTCGTCGTAGCGCGGTTCGGCGGCGACGATCCGGATGCCGGGGCGGTGCTCGCGGAGGTAGCGGCCGACGCCCATGAGGGTGCCGGTGGTGCCGAGGCCCGCCACGAAGTGGGTGATGGACGGGAGGTCGGTGAGGATCTCCGGGCCGGTGGTCGCGTAGTGGGCGCCCGCGTTGTCCGGGTTGCCGTACTGGTAGAGCATCACCCAGTCGGGGTGCTCCTCGCTCAGTTCCTTCGCGACGCGGACCGCGGTGTTGGAGCCGCCGGCGGCCGGGGAGGAGATGATCTCGGCTCCCCACATGGCGAGCAGGTCGCGCCGTTCCTGGGAGGTGTTCTCCGGCATGACGCACACGATGCGGTAGCCCTTGAGCTTGGCCGCCATGGCGAGCGAGATGCCGGTGTTGCCGCTGGTGGGCTCCAGGATGGTGCAGCCGGGGGTGAGCCGGCCGTCCTTCTCGGCCTGTTCGACCATGTGGAGCGCGGGGCGGTCCTTGATCGAGCCCGTGGGGTTGCGGTCCTCCAGCTTGGCCCAGATGCGGACGTCCTCGGACGGGGACAGCCGCGGGAGGCGGACGAGGGGGGTGTTCCCCACGGCCGCCAGCGGGGAGTCGTACCGCATCAGCGCATGCCGCCGGCGACGGCCGGGAGGATCGTGACGTTGTCGCCGTCGCTGAGCTTGGTGGAGATGCCGTCGAGGAAGCGGACGTCCTCGTCGTTGAGGTAGACGTTCACGAAGCGGCGCAGCTGTTCGCCGTTCGCGCCGTCGACGATGCGCTCACGGATGCCGGTGTGGCGGCTGTCCAGGTCGGCGAAGAGGTCGGCGAGGGTGTCCCCGGTGCCTTCGACGGCCTTCGCGCCGTCGGTGTAGGTGCGGAGGATGGTCGGGATGCGGACCTCGATGGCCATGGCGTGGGCTCCTGTCGGAAGCGGGAGGTGGCGTGGGGCGCGCGTGTGATGGCCCCCGCGCGGGGGGTGGTGCGTGTGGGTGGGCGCGCGGACCGCGGCTCAGGCCGGGCGGCTCACGGGCAGGGTGCGGGCGGGACAGATCGCGCTCGCCAGCCTGCACAGGTCGACGTGCAGCCGCGCGACGAGCAGCGTGCCCGGCGTCTTGTTGCTCACGTCATGGGGAACCATGCGGGCATCGTATCGATTCCCTGTGCGGAAACCCGAGTGTGATCCCACATCGTGGATGGATGATGGCCGCTATGTGGACAGGGTGGGGTGTCCGGATCCTTCCGGGAGGTAGACGACCGTGGGTGCGCCGGTCTTCGGGTGGGCGCTGACCTCGGCGGCGACGCCGTACACCTCGCCGAGCAGTTCGGCCGTGAGGACCTCCTCCGGGGTGCCGGACGCGACGACCCGGCCGTCCTTGAGGACGTAGAGGCGGTCGCAGTAGTAGGCGGCGAGATTGAGGTCGTGCAGGGCGAGGAGGTTGGTGGTGCCGAGTTCGCGGACCAGGGAGAGAATCTCCAGCTGGTAGCGGATGTCCAGGTGGTTGGTGGGCTCGTCCAGCACGACGAGCGAGGGCTGCTGGACGAGGGCGCGGGCGACCAGGGCCCGCTGGCGTTCGCCGCCGGAGAGGGAGGTGAACGTCCGGGCTTCGAGTGCGGCGATCCCGACCCGGTCGAGGGCCTCGGTGACCAGAGCGGTGTCCGCGGCGGTGTCGGACTCCCAGAACCGCTTGTGCGGGGCGCGGCCCATCGCCACGACCTGCCCGACGGTGAGCTCGAATCCGGCGTGGCCGTCCTGCGGGACGGTGGCGATGCGCTGGGCGCGGGCCTTCACGGGGAGGGTGGCGAGGTCGTCGCCGTCGAGGAGGACGCGGCCGTGGGTGGGGCGCAGGGTCCCGTAGACGCAGCGCAGCAGGGTGGTCTTGCCGCTGCCGTTGGGGCCGACGAGGCCGACGGTCTCGCCGTCGGCGGCGGTGAGGTCGACGGCGTCGACGAGATGGCGGCCCTCGCCGGTCCCGAACGAGAGGCCCTCGGTGCGCAGGGTGGTCACGGGCGGGCTCCCTCAGCCGTGCGTACGGTCGTCATGCGGCTCCTCCAGCCGTGCGTACGGTCGTCGTGCGGCTCCTCCAGCCGTGCGTACGGTCGTCGTGCGGCTCCTCCAGCCGTGCGTACGGTCGTCGTGCGGGTGCTCCCCCGGGGCGCGGCGTGATCGTGCCGGTGCTCCTTCGGACGGGGGCGTGCCGGTGCTCGACCTCGGCCCGGGGGCGTGCCGGTGCTCGCCGGGCCCGGTCGCGGCGGGCCTCACGCCGGTGCTCCTTCGGGCCTGCGCCGCAGCATCCAGAGGAAGAACGGGCCGCCCGTCAGCGCGGTGAGCACCCCGACCGGGATGTCCTGCGGGGCGGCGAGCGTCCGGGCCGCGAGGTCGGCGAGGAGCAGGAAGACCGCGCCGCCGAGTGCGACGACCGGGAGCAGCGCGCGGTGGGCGGCGCCGACCGCCATCCGGGCCATGTGCGGGACCATCAGGCCGATGAAGCCGATCGCCCCGCTGTACGCGACGAGCACCCCGGTCATCAGGGAGGCGAGGACGAAGACGGCGGCCCGGAAGCGGGCGGTGTCGAGGCCGAGGACGGTCGCGCCCTCCTCGCCCACCAGGAGCAGGTCGAGCGGGCGGGCGAGGGTGAGGAGGACGGCGGTGCCCGCGGCCAGGGTGACCGCGGGGAGCGCGAGCATGTCCCAGCGGGCGGCGCCGAGGCCGCCGAGGGTCCAGTAGAGGACTTCCTGGAGGTGGTCGGCGCGGGCGGAGGTGACGAGGATCAGGCTGGTCAGGGCGGACAGGACGTAGGAGACGGCGACCCCGGCGAGGACGAGCCGGCTGGTGGTGATCCCGCCGCCGCCGCGGGCCAGGGTGTAGACGAGCAGCAGCGAGAGCAGCGCGCCGGCGAAGGCGGCGGCGGGGATCGTGACGGTGGTGGCGAGGGACGCCCCGATGCCGAGGACGATGACCAGGACCGCGCCGGTGGAGGCCCCGGAGGAGACGCCGAGGAGGAACGGGTCGGCGAGCTGGTTGCGGACGAGGGCCTGGAGGACGGTGCCGATGACGGCGAGTCCGGCGCCGACGACGATGCCGAGCAGGACCCGGGGCAGCCGGACGTCCAGGACGATCGTGCGGAACGGGCTCGCCTCCGCCCGCCCGGTCAGGATGTCCAGCACCTGGCCGGGCGGGATGCGGACGGAGCCGAGGGCGAGGGCGGCGAGCACCGCTACGGCCAGGAGCGCGGCGAGGACGCCGAGCACCAGGACGTAACGGAGCGGCCGCCGCGGTGCGGGGGCGCGGCAGGTCACGGGGTGGTGGCCGCCTCGACCGCCTCCGGGTGGAGCTGGGCCGCGAGCTTGTCGACGGCGGCGGGGACGCGGACGCCGAGGACCGCGTCGGACAGCGGCATGACGGCGAAGCGCTTGTTCTTGACGGCGGGGACGTCGGCGAGGGCCGGGTCGGTGAGGAGGCGCTTCTTCTTCTGTTCGACGGTGGTGGCGCCGTAGTCGTAGATCACGATGACCTCGGGCCTGCGGTCGACGACGTTCTCCCAGGAGGCGTCGCCGAAGGGCTTGTCGAGGTCGGCGAAGACGTTGGTGCCGCCGGCCCGTTCGATCAGCTCGTTGCCGATGCCCTCGCCGCCCGCGGTGAAGGCGGTCTTGTCGCCGCTGTCGTAGACGAAGACGGAGAGCGGCTTCAGGTCGGCCAGCTTCTTCGCGGTGGCGGCGTTGTCGGCCTTGGCCTGCTTGATCCAGGCCTCGGCGCGGTCGCTGACGCCGAAGGTGCGGCCGACCTCGCGGATCTCCTCGTAGAGGGTGTCCATGGGCTGGTCGCCCTGGGTGCAGCTCTCGGCGTTGAGGCGGGTCCGGATGCCCGCCTTCTTGAACGCCTCGCGGCCGCGGCCGTCGCCCGCGGTGAAGGCGCTGGCGTAGCCGCCGTAGACGAAGTCGGGGTTGGCGGCGAGGACTTGCTCGTAGGAGGGGTACTCCTTGGCGAGGACCGGGACGGAGGCGTAGTCCTTCGCGTACTTCGGCAGGACCTGGTCGTCGAGGTAGGCGGTGCCGACGAGGGACTTGGTGAGGCCCAGTTCCAGCATGATCTCGGTGACGTGCTGGTTCATGGTGACGACGCGCTTCGGCGGGGCCTTGTACGTGGTGGTGACACCGCAGTTCTCGACGGTGTACGGGAAGCCCTCGCCCGCTGCCTCGTCCCCGGTGGCGGTGTCGCCGTCGGAGGAGGTGGAGCAGGCGGTGAGGGTGAACGGGAGCAGCACGGCGGCGGCTATGAGCGCGGGGGTGCGCCAGGACATGGCGGGGCCTCTCCGGGGGATTTCCGCGTCCCCTGGTCGATGCGAGAAGGCGGCGGGCCAGTTCCTGGCTTCCGGGCCGCCCTCCGGTGCGGTACGTCCGGTGGGGGACGCGTGCGCGGGGAGGGGGCCCGGTCACAGTGGCGGGACCGTGCCGGATTCGCACCGGCTTCCTGGTTCCCACCGCCTTGATGGGTTCGGGGTGCAGTGTGCCAGACCGCTCCGGCGGCTCCGTGCGGTACCCGGGGCTCAGTACGCCTCGACGACCTGCACGTCTTCCTCGGTGATCTCGCCGTCCACGATGCGGTACGAGCGGAACTGGAAGGGGCCCGATCCGTCGGTGTCCGCGGTGGAGACGAGGACGTAGTGGGCGCCGGGCTCGTTGGCGTACGTGACGTCGGTGCGGGAGGGGTAGGCCTCGGTCGCCGTGTGCGAGTGGTAGACGATCACGGGTTCCTCGTCGCGGTCGTCCATCTCGCGGTAGAGCTTGAGGAGGTCGGCGGAGTCGAACTCGTAGAACGTGGGCGAGCGGGCGGCGTTGAGCATCGGGACGAAGCGTTCGGGGCGGTCCGTCCCGGCCGGGCCCGCGACCACTCCGCACGCCTCGTCGGGGTGGTCGGCGCGGGAGTGGGCGACGATCCGGTCGTAGAGCGTCTGGGTGATGGTCAGCATGGCGCCAGGATATGCGTGCGGGCCGTCGCGTACCGGTGGGTGGTACGCGACGGCCCGCATGCTGGACGCCTCCGGCCTTTGGGGCGGCCGGGGCGGTCCGGGAGGAGGGCGGTCGTGGGGCCCGCCCTCGGGTCGGTGGGGCTTGCCGGGGCCGGTGAGCGGTCCGGGCCGGCGGGGCCTTCCGGGGCCGGTGGGCCGTCCGGGTCAGCGGATCCCGGTGGCGTCCTTCTCCGGCTCCGGGGTGGGCGACGGGAGCACCCGGTGGGCGACGAAGAGGATGAGCGCCCACAGGGGTGCGCAGTAGAGCGAGATCCGGGTGTCCGCGTCGATCGCCATCATCACGATGACCAGGCCGATGAAGCAGAGCGCGAACCAGCTGGTGAACGGGGCGCCCGGGGCCCGGAACGAGGACTGCGGCAGGAGGCCGGCGTCGGCCTTGCGGCGGTAGCGGATCTGGCTGATCAGGATCATGATCCAGGCCCACATGCCGGAGATGGTCGCGAAGGAGACCACGTAGGTGAACGCCTCACCGGGCCACTGGTAGTTGATCCAGACGCCGACGAGCATCAGGGCGGCGGAGAACGTGGTGCCCACCAGCGGCAGGCCGTTCTTCGTCAGGCGGGTGAAGGCGCGGGGTCCCTGGCCGTTGAGGGCGAGGTCGCGGAGCATGCGGCCGGTGGAGTACATGCCGGAGTTGCAGGAGGAGAGCGCCGCGGTGAGGACGACGAAGTTCACGATGGCGGCGCCGATGCCGAGGCCCATCTCCTCGAAGGCCTTCACGAACGGGGAGACGCCGGGCTTGAAGGTGGACCACGGCACGACCGAAAGGATCATGATCAGCGCGCCGACGTAGAAGACGCCGATGCGCCACGGGACGGTGTTGATGGCCCTGGGCAGCACGGTCCTGGGGTCCTTGGACTCCCCGGCGGTGACGCCGACGAGTTCCACGGCGAGGAAGGCGAACATGACGATCTGGAGCGTCATGAGGGTGCCGGTGATGCCGTTGGGGAAGAACCCGCCGTCGTTCCAGAGGTTGGAGACGGTCGCGGCGTCGCCGGCGTCGGAGAAGCCGAGGGTGAGGACGCCCGCGCAGATGAGGATCATGCCGATGATGGCGGTGACCTTGACCATGGAGAACCAGAACTCCAGCTCACCGAAGAGCTTCACGGAGATCAGGTTGGCGCCGTACAGGACGACGGTGAACACCAGGGCGGACAGCCACTGCGGGATGTTCCACCAGTACGTCATGTAGGTGGCGGCGGCGGTGACTTCGGTGATGCCGGTGACGACCCAGAACAGCCAGTAGGTCCAGCCGGTGACGAATCCGGAGAACGGGCCGATGAATTCGCGGGCGTACTCCGAGAAGGAGCCCGAGACGGGCCGGTACATGAGCAGTTCGCCCAGAGCCCGCATGATGAAGAAGATGACCAGGCCCGCGATGGCGTAGGCCAGGATGAGGCTGGGCCCGGCCCGGTCGATGGCCTTGCCCGCGCCGAGGAAGAGCCCGGTGCCGATGGCTCCGCCGATGGCGATCATCTGGATCTGCCGAGCTCCCAGGCCGCGCTGGTATCCCTCACCGCCGGCCCCGGCGTCCCCGGCGTCGCCGCCGGGCCGACCCTTGTCGACCTGTCCCTCGTCGACCTGCGCCGATGTCATGGTGGTGCGCCTTTCTCCACGCCGACCCGCGCCGTACAAGGCCGCGGATCAGGTCCTGATCCCCCCGGATATGGATGGAGTGCGACCGGCGGTCGGCCGGTGTGCAGCGCCCCCGGGAGACAGGGGTGGCGCCCCCCGGCGGTCGTGAAGATCTATCACGGCCGCCCTGGGACAACCCGGGGCATTCTGTGGCACACATCACAGCCATACGAGGGGAAAGCACCCCTCTCCGGACGAATGACACAGATGACTTGGGGTGATCGTTATGCGGATCTGAGCGTCCGTTGAGCGAACGAGAGCCGCCCTCCAGGACGCGGAGGGCGGCTCTCGTTCGCGGCACGGCGGGCGGCCCGGCAGGCCCGGAGGCCGTTCGGGCGCCCCCTACGGCATGAGCGTCTCGACCAGGGACTCCTGGAGCGCTCCGAGCCAGAGGTAGGCCATCACCATGGGCTTGCGCGGATCGGTGTCGGGGAGCCGGTAGAGCGAGCCCTCCTCGCCCTGGTCCTCGTCGGAGACCTCCAGCCGGGTGCCGATGGTCAGGCGCAGGTCGTTGAGGGAGCGGAGCCAGTTGAGGCACTCGTCGCCGGTGAGGGTGAGGACGGCGCCGCCGTCCGGGGCGGGCGAGAGGGCGTCCAGGGTGCGGACGACGGCGAGGGCGTCGTCGCGCTTGCCGGAGCGCAGGTCCATCTCGGTGAACCGGCGGAACTCGGCGGACCGCTCGCGCAGTTCCTGCTCCCCCTCCGGCTTCGCGGCGCCCCCGGCCCACTCCGGCCCGCCGTAGGCGTCGGGGAAGAGCCGGGCGAGTGCCGGGTCGGCGGGCGGCTTGCTGGGGCCTTCGGCGAAGAGGGCGGCGAGCGGGTCCTCACCCTCGGCGGGCTGGTCGCCGGGGCCGATCAGCTCCAGCAGCTGGACGGCGAGGGAGCGCAGGATGGAGATCTCGACCTCGTCGAGCGCGACGGCCGCGCCGCCGCCTGGGGTGGCCTCGAAATGGCCGGCCATGGATTCTCCGATGGTGGGTCGAACGGGGCGGGTGGCAGCGAAGCGGGGCGGCGCCCCGGGGGAAGGCGGGACTAGGTGCGGTCCTGGGTGAGGGTGGCCCACAGCCCGTAACCGTGCATGGCCTGGACGTCGCGCTCCATCTCCTCGCGGCTGCCGCTGGAGACGACGGCGCGGCCCTTCTGGTGCACGTCCAGCATGAGCTTGTGGGCCTTGTCCTTCGAGTAGCCGAAGTAGGCCTGGAAGACGTAGGTCACGTAGCTCATCAGGTTGACCGGGTCGTTGTGGACGAGCGTCACCCACGGGACGTCCGGCTCGGGGACCGCGAAGGCCTCCTCGGCCGAATCGGGACGTTCGATCTCTAGCGGGGTAGCAACGCTCACCTGTCCCATGCTGCCACCCGGGCGGGCACGGCGCACAAACGGACCCCACATCTCGTCACTTTGACGAATAGGGGGTAGCATCCGAGCCATGAACACAGCGGACCTCGGTCGGCGGGTCGGCGTTCCGTCGACCGCGCTCTTCACCGACCAGTACGAACTGACCATGGTGCAGGCGGCCCTCAAGGCCGGCACCGCCGACCGGCACTCGGTCTTCGAGGCGTTCACCCGCCGGCTGCCGGAGGGGCGGCGCTACGGCGTCGTCGCGGGCACCGGACGGGTGCTGGACGCGGTGGAGAACTTCCACTTCGACGACGAGATGATCGGCTTCCTGCGGCAGCGGGGGATCGTGGACGAGCCGACCCTGGAATGGCTGGCGGGCTACCGCTTCAGCGGCGACATCTGGGGCTATCCGGAGGGCGAGGTCTACTTCCCGGGCTCACCGGTCCTGCGCGTCGAGGGGTCCTTCGCCGAGTGCGTGCTGCTGGAGACGGTGATCCTCTCCATCCTCAACCACGACTCCGCCATCGCGGCCGCCGCCTCGCGGATGTCGGCCGCCGCCGGGGGCCGCCGGCTGATCGAGATGGGCGCCCGCCGCACACACGAACTCTCCGCGGTCGCCTCCGCCCGTGCGGCGTACGTCGGCGGCTTCGACGCCACCTCCGACCTGGCGGCGGGGTTCCGCTGGGCGATCCCGACGGTCGGCACGAGCGCGCACGCCTTCACCCTGCTGCACGACAGCGAGCGCGACGCGTTCCGGGCCCAGGTGGACTCGCTCGGCCGGGGCACCACCCTGCTGGTCGACACCTACGACGTGGCCGAGGCGGTCCGGGCGGCCGTGGAGATCGCCGGGCCCGAGCTCGGCGCCGTACGGATCGACTCCGGCGACCTGCTGCTGATCGCGCACCGGGTGCGGCAGCAGCTGGACGAGCTGGGGGCCACCGGCACGAAGATCGTGGTCACCTCGGACCTGGACGAGTACGCCATCGCCTCGCTGGCCGCCGCTCCGGTGGACGCGTACGGGGTGGGCACCCAGCTCGTCACCGGCAGCGGGCACCCCACCTGCTCGATGGTCTACAAGCTGGTGGCCCGCGCCGGCTCGGCGGAGCCGGACGCCCCGCTGGTGCCGGTGGCCAAGAAGTCGCTCGGCGCGAAGTCGTCCGTCGGCGGTCGCAAGTGGGCCGCGCGCCGGACCGACGAGCACGGCGTCGCCGAGGCCGAGGTGATCGGCACCGGCCCGGTGCCCGACGGGCTGGCGGACCGGCAGCTGCTGGTGGAGCTGGTGCGGGGCGGCGAGGTGATCGCCCGCGAGCCGCTGGACACGGTCCGGGAGCGGCACGTGGCCGCGCGCGCCGGACTGCCGATGTCGGCGATCCAGCTGTCGCGGGGCGAGCCGGTGCTCCCGACCGAGTACGCCTGAGACCGACCGCAGCCGTCCGAGACCGTCCGCGTCCGTCCGGGCCCGACCGCACCCGTCCGAGCCTCCCCCAGTACGCCGGAGCCCGGCCCAGTACGCCGGAACCCCACGCAGTACGCCGGAGCCCGACCGTACGCCGGAGCCCGGCCGGATACGCCGGAGCCCGCCCGGCGCGGACCGGGACCTTCCGGCGCGGACCGGGGCCGAGCGGCACGAACCGGGGCCGCGGCGGGCGCTCGGAGCGGGCAGGTCCGGGGCTCGGGTTTCGCGGACGGGGCTTGATTGTGCCGTTCCAGTGCCTAGGCTCGAACCCCCGGCAACCTCCCGGAGCCCCCGGGCCCCGGACCGCCGGGCCGGGGCCTCCCTCCCGGACCCCCGTCCCCACCCCGCTCCCTCCGTTCCCGCCCCCACCGAAGGACACCCGCCATGCACCGCGCATTGATCGTCGTGGACGTTCAGAACGACTTCTGCGAGGGCGGCAGCCTCGCGGTGGCGGGCGGTGCCGACGTCGCCGCCGCCATCACCGACCTGATCGGTGACGCCCAGCCCGCCTACCACCACGTGGTCGCCACCCGCGACCACCACATCGACCCGGGCGGCCACTTCTCGCCGAACCCGGACTACGTCGACTCCTGGCCGGTGCACTGCGTCGCCGGTACGGAGGGCGTCGGCTTCCACCCGAACTTCGCGCCCGCCGTCGCCTCCGGCGCCATCGACACGGTCTTCGACAAGGGGGCGTACTCGGCCGCGTACAGCGGGTTCGAGGGCTCCGACGAGAACGGGACCGGTCTCGCCCAGTGGCTGCGCGACCGCGAGGTCACCGAGGTCGACGTGGTCGGCATCGCCACCGACCACTGCGTCCGGGCCACCGCCCTGGACGCGGCCCGCGAGGGCTTCGTCACCCAGGTGCTGCTCGACCTGACCGCAGGCGTCTCCGGGGCCACCACGGAACGGGCCCTGGCGGAACTGCGCACGGCGGGCGTGAAGCTCTCCGGCACGCCCGTCGTCGCGCCGTAGCCCCCGTCCGGCAGAGCCGCCGCCCGTCCGGGCCCTACGCGGCCGGGCGGGCCGGTCCCGCGTATCCGCCGGGACCCAGCAGCGCCCGGATCGGGTGCCACAGCTCCTGGCACGACGACACCGGCCCGGACGCCTGACGCGGCGGGCCACCCGGGCGGGCGACCGGGCCGGGCTGCGGGGCGGCCCGCCAGAGCAGGCCGTCCGGGTGGTGCAGCACCGCCGTGACCTCGTCCGGTGTCGGCGGCTGGTCGTTGCCGCGCAGATAGACCGCCCGCAGCCCCAGATTGCGCAGCCTGGTCAGGGCGCGCGCCCGGTTCACCGCGTGCACCAGCACCCGTACCGGAGCCCCTGGCTCCACTCCCGTACCGCTGCCGGGACCGGCTCCGTCGGCCGGTCCGGCGAGGGTCAGGGCGACCACCACCGTGCCGTTCGGCAACCTGCAGAAACCTCCGCCTGCCATGCTCCACGCTCCCCCGTGAGACGTCGTGTCAATAAGGATGTGAACAAGACGCACCTAAACACGATCGGCCGCCGCCCGCTAGGGGGCGACGGCCGATCATGGCTTGACCTGCGGTTTTACGTGATCAGCGACCCGAGGGGCTGACCAGGACGGTCATCGTCCGACCGTTGCGGGGCTCGTGGAGGATGGAGATGCGGGTGTTCGTGTCAGAAACCTTGACACTGCCCGTGGGGTTCTCCTTGTACCAGTACGTGCCCTTGCGGTCGTCGAAGACCGGGTTGCCCAGGCTGGGCTTGATGTACAGCGGCACGTCCGCGTTGTGGAGCGTGAAGCCCTTGTTCGGGTACCAGCTGAACGGGGCGTCGAACGGCTGGATCTTGTTGCGCACGAGCGAGCCGTCCTTCCACTTGAGCGGCTTGGCGTGCGCGTCGATCGGCAGGATCAGACCCTGGCCCGGGTGGACGGAGGTGTTGTTGTCCTTCTGGGAGGTGTCCCAGAGCCAGACCAGCAGACCGGTCTGGTACGAGTAGTGCTCGACCCAGTCCGGACGGGTGGTGGAGAAGCCGAAGTTGTACGGGCCGACCTTCAACGTCTGGTCGTAGGAGACGTACTGGCGGTTCTCCGCGATGTAGTACTGCGGGTAGTCCTGGGTGAAGGACTCACCGATCCGCGAGAAGCCCTTGGCCGTCCAGCCGTTGTCGTCGCCCTCGGCGTTGTCCGCGAAGACCTCGGCGCCGTCGGCCGTGATGGTGATGGCGTCGGCCGCGAAGCCCTTGCCGCCCGCGCCGCCGTCCGTCTGGTAGCGGAAGCGGAGGTCGAACTTCTTGCCCGCGTAGGCGTCCAGCGAGTACGAGAGCTTCTTGTACGCGCCCGAGACGTCGGTCAGGGCCGGCTTGTCACTGGCGTCGCGCGGGATGGCCTTGCCGTCGGCGGTGCCGTCGAGCGCGGTCCAGCTGGTGCCGCCGTTGTCGGACACCTCGGTGTAGAGGTAGTCGTAGTCGGCCTCGATGTCGTACCAGCCCGAAAGGTCCAGGTCGGCCTTCGACTTGCCGGTCAGGTCGACCGAGCGGGTCAGGGTGTTCGACAGGTCGTCGCCCATGTCGCTCCACCACTGCTTCGAGCCCTCGGCGGGCTTGACGACGGTGGTGGTGACGGCCTTCTTCGGCAGCTCGACGACGAGCGCCTGCGGGTTCTTGGTGTTGTACTCCGAGACACCCAGCTTGTGCAGCGAGGTCTTGCCGGCCTTGGCCTTGTCGTAGTCGAGCCAGCCGAGCTGGAGCTTGTCCCACGAGGTCATGTCGCCCGGCAGGTCGCCGATCTCGCCCTTGCCGGTGCCGAGCCAGGAGCCCGCCGACATCAGGGACCAGAAGCCGACCGAGTTCTCGCCGCCGCCGGAGGTGTCGTACAGGTCCGGCAGACCGAGGTCGTGGGCGTACTCGTGGGCGAAGACGCCCAGGCCGCCGTTCTCGGGCTGGACGGTGTAGTCGCCGACCCAGATGCCCGTGTCGCCGATCTGGGCGCCACCGGCCTTGTTGTCCGCGGGGCCGGTCGAACCGGCGTTGGTGCCGTAGGCGTACCAGCGGTGCGCCCAGATGGCGTTGGGGCCCTCGGCGCCGCCGCCGGCCGACTCGTCCTCACCGGCGTGGACCAGCTGGAAGTGGTCGATGTAGCCGTCGGGCTCGTTGAAGTTGCCGTCGCCGTCGTAGTCGTAGCGGTCCCACTGGTCGTACTCGGCGAGGTTCGCCTTGATCTCGGCGTCGGTGCGGCCCTTGGCCTTCTGGTCGGCGACCCAGGCGTTCACACCGTCGCGGACCGCGTCCCACACGTTGGCGCAGTTGGACTGGCCGCAGTAGTTGGAGCCGTAGCGGGCCTCGTTGTAGGGGACCTTGACCCAGTCGGAGACCTCGCCCTCGACCGAGTAGCGGCCCGAGGAGGTCTTCTCGTAGTAGGTCTTGAGCGAGTGAACGCCCTTGCCCTCGCCGAAGTAGAGCTCCTGGAAGTGCTCCTGGTTGTAGTCGTCCTTCCAGGCGGTGCTGTTGTCCTTCTTCGGGTCCGGCTTGGCGATCTCGTTGTGCGCCGGTCCCGGAGTGCCGCCGTACTTCTTGACGGGCGGCTTGGGGCCGTCGCCGTCC
Organism: Streptomyces sp. YPW6; assembly: GCF_018866325.1. Taxonomy (NCBI): domain Bacteria; kingdom Bacillati; phylum Actinomycetota; class Actinomycetes; order Kitasatosporales; family Streptomycetaceae; genus Streptomyces; species Streptomyces sp. YPW6. The sequence goes on along the minus strand of NZ_CP076457.1, from coordinate 5,006,398 downwards.
GGGTCGTACATCGTGGTGTCGTCGACCTGGTCGCCGAACTCCAGCAGGATGGTGAAGATCTTGTCGGTCTTCTCCCGGCCCAGCTCCACGTACTTCTTGTCGCCGAGCTTGACGACCTTGGAGCCGCTCCGGTTCGCCACCTTCTTGTCCCCGGCCAGCACCTGCTCCAGCGCGGCCTCGCGGTGCTCGGCCTGCTGCTCGCTGAAGGGGCCCTCCAGGTTGTGCTCCACATGCCCCTTGGCCGGCGCCGGGTCACGGCGGTCGACGGTGGAGACACCGGAACCTGATGAGCTGTCATGCGCCTGGGCGGTGGCGAAGGTCGACGCCGTCGCGGCGGTCGCGGCCATGGCCACGACAACGGCAGCGGCGCGAAGCGCCCGTCTCTGATTGGTCACTTGAAGCAGTCCTCCCCGGGCGTCCGCGCAGCGGCCAGGGGGGTATGAAGAGGGCCGTGCGCGTAAACGCGTCACAAGTGACGACATTCGATCGAAGTTATGAGAGAAAAGACAGACCTTGACTTGCACAGACCAAGTGCACTATGCGGAGCGCTCATCCGGTATACGGACGGTATGAGACGGGCATGGGAACGGCAAAGGAACGGCCACCGGCCCGAACGCGTCCGGAGCGCCCCCTCAACGGGCGCGCCCCGTTGTCCGGTTGGTGAGAACCGTGACTCCGTGCGCCCTCCGTGCACCGGTACCGTGCGTTAGGTCACGCTTACTACCGGTCCGGTCCGGGCATCCACCGTCGTAGGGTCGTTCGGCGTGCACGACCGCACCGAACGCCGCCCGCCCATCCGACGTCCCGAGGACGGAATCCGTCATGCCGCGTCCGACTGCCGCACAGTTCGCCTATGGTTCGGCCACCGTCGTCGCCACGACGCTCGCCCTGCTGCTGCTGTTCCGCACGGAGTCCGGTGTGGGGGTGGCCGCCATCGGCACGGCGGCGCTGGCCCTCGGTCTCCTGGTCGCCGTACGTCTGGCGCGCCCCGGCCACCGGACGGCACAGGGGGCCGGGCAGACCGCGGCCGACCGGGCCTCGGCCGCCGCCCGAACGCACCACGCCCTGGAGGGCATCGGGGCCGGGGAGCGGATCCCAGCGCCGCGTTCGTCGGCGCGGGCCGACGAGCACTCGCTGCGCCACTAGCGGGCTCGGGCTCACCAGCGGGCTCTCGATCGGCCTGGGGCGCGGGCTCACCAGTGGGCTCGGGCTCCGGCTCACCAGCGGGCTCGGGCTCATCAGCGGGCCACCACGACGACCGTCTTGGCGGCCTTGTCCTGGAGCCCCTGCCGGTAGGGCTTGTCGGTGAACATCAGCACGATGTTGATCAGCCACCACAGGCACGGGCAGCACAGCAGCGCCGGGGCCCACAGCACGACCGCCCGCATCAGCGCGGCCCCGGTGTCGGGCACCCGGCCGTCGTTGAGCATCGCCACGCGCAGCTTCAGCAGCCGCTTGCCCGGCGTGCGGCCGTCCTTGTGGGTGAAGTAGGTGTCGTAGGCGACGTAGACCACCAGGCCGATGATCGACCAGAGCAACTGGTGCCCGCTGTACCCGTCGGCGACCGCGTCGCCGAACCCGTCGCCGCCGTCCCCGTTGACGTCGACCGCGCCGCCCCAGGGCAGCGAGATCAGGTACAGCGGGATCGAGATGATGAGGAAGTCGATGAGCCGCGCCAGGATCCGCTTCCCCGGCTCCCCGAGCGGCGGCATCCCGGCGAGCGGATCGGGTGCGCCGAACCCGCCGCCGCTGCCGTACGGATCGTTCGGCGGGGGCGGAGGCGGCGGGGGCGGCGGAGCACTGCCGTACGGCTGACCGTCGGACGGCGGCGGAGGCTCCTGCGGCTTCTTGAGGAACGGATCGTCGTCCTCGGGCGGCTGGCCGGGCGTCGGCTGGTCGTTGCTCATGGGGGCAGTGCATCCCGCACCACCGGGGGCCGCAACGGCTCAGGTGCTTTCGGGGGACGCGGGGCGGCATACGAGTCTAGACCGGCATGTCGCCGCCCGCTCGGCCGGTTTTTCCGATAAGCGGGCTACCGACCTCGGTTCACCGGACCGGCGCGGCCCCTCCGCCGCTCGGCCGGTCGGCTGCTCAGCCGGTCGGCTGCTCAGCCGGTCGGCCGGTCGGCCCTCGATCCCGTCATCCCGTCATCCCGTCAGCCACTCAGCCGCTCAGCCGGCGACGAACGTACGGGCGGCCTTGTCGTGCCAGCACTGGCGCCACGGGCGGTCGAACAGGCACCAGAGGACGTTGACCGCGCCGAGGACGAGCAGCCCGAGCACGCCGTAGACGAGCCAGCGGCGCAGGGCCGCTCCCAGGGACGGGGTGTCATGGGACTCGATGTCCCGTACGTCGAGCCCGAAGAGCTTCTTGCCCAGCGTCCGGCCCCACTTGGCCGTCGGCAGGGCCTCCAGGAGGAAGCCGAGGAGCAGGAACGCGGCGAGCAGCGCCCCCAGCAGGACCCCGGTGGTGGAGTCCAGCAGCCAGACGGTGACGGTCTCCCCCGTCTCCTTCGCCGCGGTGATCTTCCGGTCGATGTGGTCGATCGCCCGGACCGACAGCGGGACGGCCACCGCCCCGACGACCGCGCCGAGCACGAGGTTGTCGACGAGCCGGGCGGCGAACCGCTTGCCGAGCCCGGCGGGGCGGGCCGAGGCCTGGTTGCGGGCGAGTTGCTGGAAGGGGTCGTCGGCCGGCGGCTTCCACGGCACGACGGGCTGGTCCGCGCCCGCCGCCGCGCCCTGGTGCTGCTGGGGCAGTTGCTGCGGTTCAGGCTGGGCGAGTTGGTGGACCTGCTGCGCCCAGGACGCGGAGCCGCCGCCCGGACCGGGCGTCAGGGGCGTGCGCAACGCGGCCGAGGGCCCGGGGGCGGGAGACGGGGTGGACGCGGCAGCGGCAGCGGCAGCGGGCGACTGCCCCTGCTGCGCCTGCTGGGGCTGATGGGGCTGATGGGGCTGATGGGGCTGATGGGGCTGATGGGGCTGATGGGGCTGATCGAATGGTGCCGACGCCTGCCGACCCTGCTGCGCCCGCGGCGCCGGGGCCTGCGCCTGCGGTACCGGGGCCTGTGCCTGCGCCGCTGCCTGCGGCGCCGGGGCCTGCGCCGGAAGGCCCCGGGGCGTCGGAGCCGGTGCGGGGCTGTTCCGCGCCGCGCTCACGTCCGGTGCCGTGCTCACGTTCTGCGGCCCCTGGGGCGTACCGGCGTCGGACGGCGCCGGGCCGGGCCGCGCGTCACCGGACGCCGCCGCGCCCCGTACCGCATTCGCCCGGGGGCCCTCCGCGCGGATGGTGACCGTCCCGTCCGTGGGCGGACGTGTCCCGGCCTCATCGGCGGGCCGGCCGCCACTCCCCCGCATACCCGGCAGCGCGCCGCCGGTGGGGTCCTGGGCCAGCGGCGCCCTCGCGTCGGCCGACGGCGACGCGTGTCCGGGGCTCGCGGGCTCCGGGGCCGGCCCGCCCCACTCGACCCGGCGGTCCCGCTCGCCGCCGAAGCCGTTCTGGCGTGCGGCGTCCGCCTGCCACACCGACGCGCCGTCAGCGGGCGCCGCCGACCCCTCCGCGGCGGATGCGCCGGAACCCGGCGGGTCCCCCGCGCCGTCCTGGCCGCCGTCCTCCTCGTCGAAGAAGATCGGCCCGGTCTCCTCCACCGGCGCGGTCCGCGCACCGGCGGCCGGGGCGGGGGCGGTTGCGGCCGGACCCGTCTGGCGGGGCGCGGGGCGGCTCGTGCCCGGGACCCAGGAGGCGCCGTTCCAGTACCGGACGTAGCCGGGGATGGAGGGGTCGGGGTAGTAGCCCTCGCGGGGGCTTTCGTCACCGGGTGCCGGAGTTGGCGCGCTCATCAGCGGGTCCCGTATCTCTTCGAGGCCTCAGGCCGTCCCGCCGGGCGGGCGGACGGCCCCCATACAAGGGTCCACATCTACCAGACCGCCGCCCGGCCCCGGGCCGGTCCACCCGTTCGGGCCCCCTTTCGAGACGGCTTCCGCAACCGCCCGAAGTTTTTTCCGGAAGTCGCGTAATAGGGGGCGGGGAGGGCGCTCTCTCCTAGTGCGGGACGGTCACGGGACCGGCCCATGAGCACCGGAAGGTCGTGCAGGTCGATGATGAGCATCGTGGAACGTGAGCTGGAGCTGAAGCTGGTCCTGTCCCCCGAGCGGTCCATCCCGGTACCCGCCCGGCTGACGTATCGAACGAACGATCCGTACGCCGTGCACGTCGCCTTTCACATCGGCTCCGAGTCGCCCGTGCACTGGACGTTCGCCCGGGAGCTGCTGGTGGAGGGCGTGTTCCGGCCGTGCGGGCACGGGGACGTGCGGATCTGGCCGACGAAGGTCGCGGGCCGCAGCGTCATCTGCGTGGCCCTCACCTCGCCCGACGGCAACGCCCTGCTGGAGGTTCCCTCGGCCGCCGTGGCCGCCTGGGTGGAGCGGACCCTGCGGGTGGTGCCGCCGGGCACCGAGAGCGAACGCCTGGGGATGGACGAGGCGCTGGCGGAGCTGCTGGCCCCACTGCCGGCCGACGACCTGTGGCTGAGCGACCCGTGGGCGGCGGACGAGTCACCGTCCTCGGACGGTGAGGCGTGAGGGCCCCCACCTCAAGCGGGGTTCAGAAGAGCTTGCCGGGGTTGAGGAGGCCGAGCGGGTCGAAGGCGGCCTTGACGGAGCGCTGCAGTTCGACGCCGGTCTCCCCCAGTTCGCGGGCGAGCCACTCCTTCTTGAGGACACCGACGCCGTGTTCGCCGGTGATGGTTCCGCCGAGTTCGAGACCGAGCGCCATGATGGCGTCGAAGGACGCGCGGGCCCGGCGGGACTCCTCGGGGTCGTGGTGGTCGAAGCAGACGACGGGGTGGGTGTTGCCGTCGCCCGCGTGCGCGCAGACGCCGATGGTGAGGTCGTACTCCTCGGCGATGGCCGCCGTGCCCGCGAGCATCGCGCCGAGCCGGGAACGCGGTACGCAGACGTCGTCGATCATCGTGGCGGGCTTGACGGCCTCCAGCGCGGTGAGGGACATGCGGCGGGCCCGGAGGAGGAGTTCGGACTCGGCGGGATCATCCGCGGGAACCACCTCGGTGGCTCCGGCGGCGGTGCACAGCTCGCCGACGGCGGCCAGGTCGGCCGACGGGTCCGGGGTGTCGAAGGCGCAGAGCAGGAGCGCCTCGGTGGTCTCGGGCAGTCCCATGGAGGCCATCGCGTTGACGGCACGCACGGTCGTACGGTCCATCAGTTCGAGGAGTGACGGGGTGTGACCGCGCTCCATGATCCGGCACACGGCGTCACAGGCGGTGGCAGCCGAGGGGAACTCGGCGGCGAGGACGAGTTGCCGGGGCGGCTGCGGTCGGAGCGCGAGGACGGCCTTGACGACGATCCCGAGGCTGCCCTCGGAGCCCACGAAGAGCCGGGTCAGGTCGTACCCGGCGACGCCCTTGGCGGTGCGGCGGCCGGTGGTCAGGAGCCGCCCGTCGGCGAGGACGACCTCCAGGCCCAGCACGTACTCGGCGGTGACCCCGTACTTCACGCAGCACAGGCCGCCGGACGCGGTGCCGATGTTGCCGCCGATGGTGCACGTCTCCCAGCTGGAGGGGTCCGGCGGGTAGTGCAGCCCGTGCTCGTTCACCGCGCGTGAGAGCACCGCGTTGACGACGCCCGGTTCGACGACGGCGATCCGGTCGACCGGGCTGATCTCCAGGATCCGGTCCATCTTCACCAGGGAGAGCACGATGCAGCCGTCCGAGGCGTTGGCCGCGCCGGACAGGCCGGTACGGGCGCCCTGCGGGACGACGGGGACGCGCAGCGCGGTGGCGGTGCGCATGACGTGCTGGACCTGCTCGACCGTGCGCGGGAGCACGACGACGGCCGGCGTTCCGGCCGCGCAGAAACTCGCCATGTCGTGCGCGTAGGAAGCGGTCACGTCCGGATCGGTGATCAGCGCCTCGGGGGGCAGTTCCGCGCGGAGCCGTTCGAGGAGATCGCTCATGATCCCAGCGTGTCACCCGGGGCCAATGGTGTGAACCCGTGGGCGGGAGCGATCCCAAGGCGCGGTGTGCTCGTATGACTGACGCAGAGTGATGGCCATGGATGTCATGCCGCAGCAGGACCCGGAGTCCCGCCAGCCGCCCGAGCCGTCCCCGCAGGACCCCTGCGTGCTGCCCGCGGAAGGCGCCACCGCGCTGCCCCCGCCGCCGCCCACGCTGCGGACGACGCTGCGCCGGGCCGCGTTCGGCGCGGTGGCCGCCGGGGTGCTGCTGGCCGGGGCGCTGGTGGCGGTGGACGACGGGGCCGAGCGGCCGAAGGAGCCGGGCCCGGTCGAGCGGGCCGAGGCGGCGGCGACCGCGGGGTCCCCCGCCTCGCTCTCGGACCTCACCGCGCTGATCGGGGACCGGCAGAAGTGGGTGGAGTCCCATCCGCAGGACGCCCCGTCCCTGGCGTCGCTCGGTACGGCGTACGTGGAGTGGGCGCGGCGTACGGCGGACACGTCGTACTACGCCCGCGCCGAGCAGGCCCTGAAGCGTTCGCTGGAGGCCCGGCCCGGCGAGCGCGGGAACGGGGAGGCGTGGGTGGGCCTGGCGGCACTGGCCAACGCCCGGCACGACTTCCTCGCGGCGAAGCGGTGGGGCGAGACGGTGAAGAAGCAGCAGCCGAAGGCCTGGAGCGTGTACCCGGCCCTCATCGACGCCTACACGGGGCTCGGCGACCGGAAGGCGGCGACCGCGGCCACGGAGAGGTTCGGCGAGCTGCGCAAGGGGGTGCCCGCGCTGGCCCGTACCGCCGACCTCTACCGGGGCCAGGGCTGGCGCGAGGACGCGCTGGCCACGGCCCGGGAGGCCGCCGACCGGGCGACCCGGCCCGCCGAGAAGGCCGAGGCGCTGCACCGGCTCGGCGAGCTGGCGTGGGAGCGGGGCGAGCCGGAGGAGGCGGTGGCGCAGTTCGACGCGGCGCTGAGCACGGACGCCCATCAGTACGCATCCCTGGCGGGCCGGGCCCGGGCCCTGGCGGCGCTGGACCGCACCGATGAGGCCGTGGGCGCCTACCAGAACGCGCTGGAGAAGCTGCCGCGCCCGCAGTACGCGCTGGAGCTGGGCGAGCTGTACGCGTCACTGGGGCTGGACGGGGACGCCCGCACCCAGTACGCGAAGCTGCGGGAGATGGTGGCCGCGGCGAAGAAGGACGGGGTCGACGAGTCCTTGGTGCTGGCCCGGTTCGAGGCCGACCACGGGGACCCGGAGGCGGCGGTGGAGCTGCTGCGGGCCCAGTGGCGGGGGCAGCACCGCAGCGCTGCGGTGGCGGACGCGCTGGGCTGGGCGCTGCACCGGGCGGGGGAGTCCGAGGAGGGCCTGGAGTACGCGCAGCGGGCGGCCGACACGGGCGTGCGGAACGCGTCGTACGCCTACCACCTCGGCGTGATCCAGCGGCGGCTGGCGGACTACGGGGCGGCGCGCCGGAATCTGGAGGAGGCCGTACGCACCAACCCGGCCTTCTCACCGCTCGCCGCACCGCTCGCGCGGGAGGCCCTGGACGCCCTGGGCGAGCCGCCGCCGGGCGGACCGGGCGCGATCCAGCCGCCGGCTCCCGAGCCGCGGCCGGAATCGAAGCCGGAGCAGGAGCAGGAGAGGAAGCCCGAGGCCCCGGCTCCGGCACCGTCCCGGTCGGCCCCCGCGGCGGCGCCTTCGCCGTCCGCGCCGAAGGATTCCGCGGAGGCGAAGCAGCCTCGGGAACCCGAGAAGACGGAGGAGAGGGCGGAGAAGGCGGAGGCCGGGGCGGGCGGTGCGGCCCCCGCGGCGACGGGCGCGTAGCGACTCCCTCCAGCGGGGCGGGAGGGACGGCGTTCCGGCGTCCGAAGGCGCGGGTCAGAGGTTGCCGCGCTTCTCCTGCTCGCGCTCGATCGCCTCGAACAGGGCCTTGAAGTTGCCCTTTCCGAAGCCCATGGAGCCGTGCCGCTCGATCATCTCGAAGAAGACGGTCGGCCGGTCCTGGACCGGCTTGGTGAAGATCTGCAGCAGGTAGCCGTCCTCGTCGCGGTCGACGAGGATCTTCAGCTCGCGCAGGGTCTCGACCGGCACCCGGGTCTCGCCGGCCCACTCGCCGAGGGTGTCGTAGTACGAGTCGGGGGTGTCCAGGAACTGCACACCGGCGGCGCGCATCGAACGGACCGTGGAGACGATGTCGTTGGTGGCGAGTGCGATGTGCTGGACGCCCGCCCCGCCGTAGAACTCCAGGTACTCGTCGATCTGGGACTTCTTCTTCGCGATCGCCGGCTCGTTGATCGGGAACTTGACCTTGAGCGTGCCGTCGGCGACGACCTTCGACATGAGGGCGGAGTACTCGGTGGCGATGTCGTCGCCCACGAACTCCTTCATGTTGGTGAAGCCCATGACCTCGTTGTAGAAGCCGACCCACTCGTTCATCCGGCCGAGCTCGACGTTGCCGACGCAGTGGTCGATGGCCTGGAAGGTCCGCTTGGCGGGCGGCTCGACGATCGGCTTGGCCGCGGCGAAGCCGGGGAGGTAGGGGCCGTCGTAGCCGGAGCGCTCCACCAGGGTGTGGCGGGTCTTGCCGTACGTGGCGATGGCGGCGAGAACGACCGTGCCGTGCTCGTCCTTGACCTCGTGCGGCTCGGTGATGCCGCGCGCGCCGTGCTCGACGGCGTAGGCGTAGGCGGCGCGGGCGTCCGGCACCTCGATGGCGAGGTCGACGACACCGTCGCCGTGTGCGGCGACGTGGTCGGCGAGGAAGGTGCCCCACTCGGTGGACGCCTTGATCACGGAGGTGAAGACGAAGCGGGCGGAGCCGTTGGTCAGGACGTAACTCGCGGTCTCGCGGCTGCCGTTCTCCGGTCCGGAGTAGGCCACGAGCTTCATGCCGAAGGCGGTCGAGTAGTAGTGCGCGGCCTGCTTGGCGTTGCCCACGGCGAAGACGACCGCGTCCATTCCCTTGACCGGGAAGCGGTCGGCCTGCGCTGCGGTGTCGGGGCTGGTGTGCAGAGTCTCAGTCATACGGGAAGGCTCTCCCCGCATCGCAAGGTGCGCAATAGTTCGCGTAATCACTGGTCATTGTGTGCAGTCAATCGCCAGGATGACCGGACCATCTGTACAGGCTGACCATCGGAGCAGGCCCATGGCGATCGATCATCTGGACGGGCGGCTCATCGTGCTGCTGGCACGCGAGCCCCGCATCGGCGTCCTCGAAGCGTCCCGGCGACTGGGGGTGGCGCGCGGGACCGTGCAGGCGCGGCTGGACCGCCTTCAGTCGAATGGCGTCATCCGGGGCTTCGGCCCCGACGTGGATCCGGCGGCGCTCGGCTATCCGGTCACCGCGTTCGCCACGCTGGAGATCAAACAGGGCCAAGGCGCGGTCGTGCGGGCGCATTTGGGTGGCGTACCGGAGGTGCTGGAACTGCACACCACGACGGGGCACGGCGACATGCTGTGTCGGCTCGTCGCCCGTTCCAACGCCGATCTCCAGCGGGTGATCGACCGGGTTGTCGGATTTGATGGCATTGTCCGGGCCTCCACGGCGATCGTCATGGAGAACCCCGTTCCGCTGCGGATCATCCCGCTGGTGGAACAGGCGGCCGAGGACACCGGCTGAGCCCGCGGGCCCGGCGACACCGATGGAGCCGAGGGAGTGCCGTGTGAGCTTCTGGGAGTATCTGATCACCCGCCACCAGCAGCTCCTCACGGACGCGTTCCAGCACGTCAGCGCGGTCTTCCAGTGCATGGTCATCGCCACCGTGCTCGGTGTGGTGATCGGGGTGGTGAGCTATCGCAGCGGCTGGGGAGGCTCGCTGGCCATCACGTCCACGGCGACGATCCTGACCATTCCGTCCCTCGCCGCGATCGGTCTGCTGATCCCGCTGGTCGGGCTCGGGGTCGCCCCGACCGTGATCACCCTGACGCTGTACGGGCTGCTGCCGATCGTCCGGAACGCGATCGTGGGGCTGCGGGGCGTCGACCCGTCGCTGGTCGACGCGGCGACGGGCATCGGGATGTCGCGCACGGCGCGGCTGCTGCGGGTGGAGCTGCCGCTCGCCTGGCCGCCGATCCTGACCGGTATCCGGGTCTCCACCCAGATGCTGATGGGCATCGCCGCCATCGCCGCGTACGCCTCCGGGCCCGGTCTCGGCAACGAGATCTTCCGGGGCATCGCCTCGCTGGGCAGCGCCAACGCGATCAACCAGGTTCTCGCGGGGACGCTCGGCATCGTGATCCTCGCTCTGCTCTTCGACGCCGCGTACGTCCTGCTGGGACGGCTGACCATCCCGAGGGGGATCCGTGCCTGAGACCGAGACCGACGCCGGCGCGATGACGGAGGAGAGGTCCGCGGCCACGTCCGGGGCCACCATCCAGCTGGAGAACCTCACCAAGAGCTATCCGGGGAACCCGAACCCGGCCGTCGAGAACGTCTCGATGGAGATCAGGGCGGGCGAGACGGTGATCTTCGTCGGCCCGTCCGGCTGCGGGAAGTCCACCACCCTGAAGATGATCAACCGGCTGATCGAGCCGACCTCGGGCCGGATCCGCATCGACGACGAGGACGTCACGGACATCGACCCGGTGAAGCTGCGCCGGAAGATCGGATACGCGATCCAGTCCTCCGGGCTCTTCCCGCACATGACGGTCGCGGACAACATCGCCCTGGTGCCGAGGATGGTCGGCTGGTCCAAGTCCCGGGTGAAGAACCGGGTGGAGGAGATGCTCGACCTGGTGGGCCTGGACCCGCGCGAGTTCCACGGCCGCTATCCGCGTCAGCTCTCCGGCGGGCAGCAGCAGCGGGTGGGCGTGGCGCGGGCGCTGGCCGCCGATCCTCCCGTCCTGCTGATGGACGAGCCGTTCGGGGCGGTCGACCCGATCACCCGCGACCATCTCCAGGACGAGCTGATCCGGCTCCAGCACGAGCTGCACAAGACGATCGTGTTCGTCACCCACGACTTCGACGAGGCGATCAAGCTGGGCGACCGGATCGCGGTGCTGCGGGAGCGGTCGCACATCGCGCAGTTCGACACCCCCGAGGCGATCCTGACCAACCCGACGGACGACTTCGTGTCGGGTTTCGTCGGGGCGGGCGCGGCGCTCAAGCGCCTCAACCTCACCCGTGTACGGGACGTGGGCATCGCGGACTTCCCGACGGTGACGGTCGAGGACCCGCTCCAGACGATCTTCAACAAGCTGCGCCACGGCCCGCACAACGAGCTGCTGATGCTGGACCGGAGGAACCGCCCGTACAAGTGGCTGCGGCGCGGCGACCTGATGCGGGCGCGCGGTTCGCTGGCGCGGGCCGGGCAGCTGGTGCACGACACGGTGACCCGGGACGCCACGCTGCACGACGCGCTGGAGGCGGTGCTCACCGACAGCGGGGGCCGGGTCGCGGTGACCGGGCGGCGGGGCGAGTTCATCGGGGTCGTCGACATGAAGACGCTGATGGACAACGTGCAGGAGTTGCTGGAGGCGGACCGCCTGACCGCGATGGAGCACCAGCACGAGCTGGAGGAGCAGCGCGTCCACCAGACGGAGCAGGAGCTGGAAGGGGGTGGCAGCGGAGTATGACCCCCAGCCATCAGTCCGGATCGGGCAAGCGCCCGGCCGCCCCGACGCGGCCGCCGGGCGAACACGACGTCAAGGGCCACGCGTTCCACGACGAGGAGAGCGACCCCTCCCCCACGCCCGCCACGCCGGAGCGGCGGATCACCTGGCGGAAGCTGGTGATCCTGCCCGCGGTGCTGGTCGTCATCCTGGTCATCACGTACGTCTGGATCACCAACATCGATCTGGACTCGATCGCGGAGAACTCCCTCTCCGGCGGAAACGTCCAACTGCGCTGGTGGCAGCACGTGCGGCTGACGGCGATCTCGACGTTCTGGGTGCTGATCATCGCGATCCCGCTCGGCATCGCGCTGACCAGGCGGCGGCTGCGGAAGGCGGCCCCGGCGTTCACGGCGCTGGCCAACATCGGGCAGGCGACACCCGCGATCGGCCTGCTGGCCCTGCTGGTGATCTGGCTGGGCATCGGCCCGCGTACCGCGATCATCGGCATCGTGATCTACGCGGTCCTTCCGGTGCTCTCCAACACGGTGGCGGGCCTGCGGGCGATCGAGCCGAACATGGTCGAGGCGGCGCGCGGCATGGGGATGTCCGGGCGGGGCGTCCTGCTGAAGGTGGAGCTGCCGCTCGCGGTGCCGCTGATCCTGGCGGGCGTCCGTACGGCCCTGGTCCTGAACGTGGGCACGGCGACGCTGGCGACGTTCGGCGGGGGCGGCGGGCTGGGCGACCTGATCACTTCGGGGATCCAGACACAGCGGATGCCGGTGCTGGTCATCGGCTCGGTACTGACGGTGGTGCTGGCGCTGCTGGTGGACTGGCTGGCGTCGCTGGCCGAACTGGCGCTGACGCCGCGCGGGCTGGAGGAACGGTGAGGAGTACGTACGCCTTCCGGCACCGGGCCCTGGCGGCCGCGTCCCTGATGCTGCTGCTGGGCGGCTGCGGGCTCAAGAGCGGTTCGCCGATGGTGGACGACGTGTCGCCGGGGTCGGTCGGTCAGGGCGAGCCCCTGAAGGGCGCGACGCTGACGGTGACGTCGAAGAACTTCAGCGAGAACATCATCCTGGGCCAGATGACCGGGCTGGTGTTCAAGGCGGCCGGGGCGGAGGTCCTGGACCGGACGAACCTGCCGGGTTCGATCAGTGCGCGCGAGGCCATCATCAACGGTGACGCCGACGTCCAGTGGGACTACACCGGCACGGGCTGGATCACCTTCCTGGGCCACGCCGAACCGATCGTCGACCCGAAGAAGCAGTACGAGGCGGTACGGGACGAGGACAAGGGCAACGGGGTGATCTGGCTGCCGCCGGCTCCGCTCGACAACACCTACGCGCTGGCGATCAGCAAGAAGAACAACGCGAAGTACCGGCTCAGGACCCTCTCGGACGTGGCCGCCCTCGCGAAGAAGGACCCGGGCGCGGTGACGATCTGCGTGGAGAACGAGTTCGCCTCGCGCGACGACGGCCTGCCGGGCATGGAGAAGAAGTACGGGATGACGATTCCGGCGGGCAACATCCAGAAGATGGACGCCGGGATCATCTACACCCAGGTGTCCGCGTCCGACTCCTGCCTGCTGGGCGAGGTGTTCACCACCGACGGCCGGATCAAGGCGATGAACCTGGACGTCCTGGAGGACGACAAGCACTTCTTCCCCAACTACAACGCCTCCCCGGTCGTCCACGAGGCCACCTTCGAGAAGTACCCGGTGATCGCGGAGCTGCTGGACCCGCTCGCCCGGAAGCTGACGACGGAGGTCGCGCAGACGCTCAACGCCAAGGTCGACGTGGACGGCGAGGATCCGCACGAGGTGGCGAAGGAGTGGCTGGTGGAGGAGGGGTTCATCGAGGAGGGGTGAGGCGCCGGGAGGCCGTCGCCCGGAGCATGTTGCAAAGAGAGCGTTGCAAAAAACCCTTGCAAAGCATCCTTTGCATCTCTACGGTTGCAGCATGCCGGAGAACGAGAAGACCCCTCGCCCCTACGAGCCGGGCGGCGACCGGAAGCTCCACACGGTCGACGCCCGCACCCTGCGCGCCATCGCGCACCCGCTGCGGATCCGCCTGCTGAACGCGCTGCGCGAGTTCGGACCGGCGACCGCCTCGAAGCTGGGCGAGCGGCTCGGGGAGTCGAGCGGCGCGACCAGCTACCACCTGCGCCAACTGGCCGAATCCGGCCTCGTCGAGGACGCCCCCGAGCTCGGCAAGGGCCGGGAGCGCTGGTGGCGGGCGCTCCACGACGGCTCGACCTTCGACAGCGCCCTCTTCCGGACGCACGAGGACCCGGAGGTACGCGGGGCCATCGACGTCGTCCTGCACGAGACGGCCACCACCCACGCCCAGGAACTGAACACCTGGCTGGGCACGATGGGCGACTGGCCGGAGGAGTGGCAGCACAGCTGGGATCTGAGCGACTTCAAGATCCGCCTCACCCCGGAGCTCGCCCAGGAGCTGTCCCGGAAGATGCACGAGCTGGTGGAGAGCTACCGGGACGCCGTCCCCGAGGACACCGAGGGCTCGGCCGTCGTCCGCACCCACCTGCACGCCTTCCCGCGCCCCTCCGCATGACCGCACCGCACGCCTCGACTCCTCACGTCTGGAAGGGAATCCCGTTATGCATGCCGACGTCCACCACCTCCTGCACACGGTCCAAGCAGCCGAACTCCACGCCGGGGCAGGGGCCGTCCGCCTCCCCCGCGCCGGCCTGCGCACGCGGGTCGGCTGGGCCCTGGTCGAGGTGGGCCTGCGGCTGACCGCCCAGAGCCGGGACACGGCCGCGGCCGCGCACCGCGCCGCCGCGTTCCATCCGGCGTAACCACCGGCTCGGGGGAGGAAGAAGACATGGGGAACCGCACCCCGCTCGCCGCCGTACTCGCGGCCAACTCCATTTCCACCGCAGGCACTTCACTGACCCTGATCGGCGTCCCCTGGTTCGTCCTGGAGACCACCGGAAGCGCGGGCCGGGCCGGGTTGGTCGCGTTCTGCGCCACTCTGCCGATCGTCGTCGCCGCGCTGATCGGCGGACCGGTCGTCGACCGGTTCGGCCGCCGCCGGACGGCCGTCGTGTCCGACGCCGTGTGCGCGGCGGCCATCGCCGCGATCCCGCTGCTGCACTTCACCGGCGTCCTCCACTTCTGGATGCTGTGCGTGCTCATGGCGCTCAACGGGTTCGCCCACACCCCGGGCAACACCGCGCGCTACGTCCTCGTCCCGGACCTGGCCGAGCACGCCGGAACCACGCTCCCCCGGGCCGCGAGCCTCTTCGACGCGGTCTCGCGCGGAGCCAGGATGGTCGGCGCGGCCCTCGCCGGGCTGCTCATCGCGCTCGTCGGGGCGGAGACGGTCCTGCTGCTGGACGCGGCGACCTTCGGGCTGTCGGCCCTGCTGGTCGGCGCCGGGGTGAGGGGGGTGCGCGCGGCGGAACCGCGGAGAACGCAAGCCCCGGTCTCGCTGCGCGCCTACGGCACCGAACTGCGCGAGGGGTACGCCCATGTGCTCGGCAACCGGCTGCTGCTGGCGGTCGTGGTCATGGTGATGTTCATGAACGGCACCGACCAGGGCTGGAACGCGGTCCTGCTCCCGGTGCACGCCGAGGCCGAGTTGGGCGGAGCGCCCGCCATCGGGCTGCTCACCGCGCTGTTCGGCGCGGGCGGTCTGACCGGGGCCCTGCTGTACGGGGCGGTGGGGCACCGGTTCTCGCGCCGGGCGGTGTTCACGGTGTGCGTGATCCTGTGCGGCGCGCCGAGGTTCCTGGTCGCGGCGGTGACCGGGACGACGCTGCCGCTCGCGGTCACGATGCTGCTCGGCGGGGTCGCGGGCGGCGTGCTGAACCCGATCCTGACGACGGTGGTCTACGAGCGGGTGCCGGACCGGCTGCGCAGCCGGGTGTCGGGGGCGCTGACGGCCGGCTGCGAGTTCGCGATGCCGGTGGGCGGGCTGGCGGCCGGGCTGCTGGTGGAGGGCGCGGGGGCGACGGGGGCGCTGCTGGCGATGGGCGGGGTCTTCTTCCTGGCCACGCTGAGTCCGCTGGTGTTCCCGTCCTGGCGGACGCTGGACGACGCGCCGGGGGCGGGGACCGCACGTGAGGGGCAGGGGGTGCGGCCTGTACGTGAGGGGCCGGGGGTGAGGCCCGTACCGGACGAGCCGGGGGCGGAGCCGAAGCCGGCACCGGACGGACCGGGGGTGAGGCCCGTACCGGACGAGCCGGGGGCGCGGCCCGTACGTGAGGAGCCGGGGACGGAGCCCGCACCGGACGAGCCGGGGGCGGAGGCGAAGCGCGCACCGGACGGACCGGGAGCAGGGGCGAAGCCCGTACCGGACACGCCCAAGGCGAAGGCCGGCGCTCAGTGATCCGTGCCTCCTCGGCCCGGAAGCCCCTCAGCGACCATGCTGCCGGGGCCGGGGGCGTGCCCCACAACCACGCCGCCGCCGGGGCCGGGCGCGTCACCCGAAACCATGCCACCGGAGCCGGGGGCGTGCCCCGAAACTGTGCGCCGGGGCCGGGGCCGGGGACCTCCCCCCGAAGCCATGCCGCCGCAGGTCAGCAGCTCGGTACCCTACCGCCCGACTCCAGGGCCTTGAGCGAGCCGACCGCGTCCTCCAGCGTGGAGACGGGCACGATCCGCAGTCCGTCGGGAGCCTCGGCCTCCGCCTGACGGCACTCGGCCTTCGGGACGAGGAAGACGCTCGCCCCGTCGCGGTGGGCGCCCTGGACCTTCATCGACACGCCGCCGACCGCGCCGACCGCGCCGACCGCGGTGATCGTCCCCGTACCGGCGATGGTGCGGCCGCCGGTGAGATCGCCGCCGGAACCGTTGCCGTCGAGCTTGTCGATGATGCCGAGGGAGAGGAAGAGCCCCGCGCTCGGGCCGCCGATGTCGCCGAGGTCCACGTCCACCCGCATCGCCCCGGGTTCGCGGTCCAGGTAGTTCAGGGCGGCGTCGACGGCGACGTTCTGCGACTCCTTCATGTCGTCGAGGTTGTGCTTCTCGATCTCCTTCTCGGAGCCGCCGGTGGGGTAGACCGCGTCGCGCGGCATGACCGCCCGGTCGGTCCGGAACCAGCTGTCGAACACCTCACCGATGCGGACGTCCGCCTTCGGCCCGGTGGCGAGGATCGTCGTCATCCGCAGCTGCCCGTCGGTCGGCCGGGTCTCCGCGCCGGTGATGGTGATCACCGGCCGCCCGTCGTCCTTGCCGAGCACGTCCGCGGTCACCCCGGGCCGCGCCAGGGTGAACGGCAGCGGCGCGAGGGCCGCCGTACCGAACAGGGCGAGGACGGGGAGTGCGCAGAGGGCGAGGACGCGGGGGCGCGAGAGACGAGAGGACACGCACCCAATCTAACCGCCGCGCCGGAACCGGAACGCGCCAGCCGTACGCCGCCCCATACGCTCCCGCCCCGCACGCTCCTTCGCGAACCGGCGGGACGCGCGCCGGACGGACCCGAGACCTGCGGGTGCGGGCACGGGCCCACGAGCACCGGCACGCCCCGGACGGACGCACGCCCCGGGATGCCCGTTCGGGCGGAACTCACACCGGACGCAATGCAGGCGCGGGCACCGCCTACCGCAGCGCGTCCGCCACTTCCCGGGCGGCGTCGAGCACACGGGGGCCGACCCGTTCCGGTACGGCGTCGGCGAGCATGACGACACCGACGCTGCCCTCGACACCCGAGACCCCGACCAGGGGCGCTGCCGCCCCGCTGGCGCCGGCTTCGAGTTCGCCGTGGGTGAGGGTGTAGCCGGGGTGGCCGGACTCCGGGGCCTGCCGGGCGGACAGGATGGCCCGGCCCGCGGCGCCCCGGTCCAGGGGATGGCGGAAGCCGGCCCGGTAGGCGACGTGGTAGTCGGTCCAGGTGGGCTCGACCACGGCGACCGCGAGGGCGTCGCTGCCGTCGACGAGCGTGAGGTGGGCGGTGGCCCCTATGTCCTCGGCCAGGGAACGCAGCGCGGGCAGCGCCGCTTCCCGGACGAGGGGGTGGACCTGTCTGCCGAGCCGCAGCACACCGAGGCCGACCCGGGCGCGGCCGCCCAGATCGCGGCGTACCAGGGCGTGCTGCTCCAGGGTGGCGAGCAGCCGGTAGACGACGGTCCGGTTGACACCGAGCTTGTTGGACAGCTCGGTCACGGTCAGGCCGTGGTCGGTGTCGGCGAGCAGTTTGAGGACGCGCAGTCCTCGGTCGAGCGTCTGGGAGGTCTCCGCTGTCACGACGCCCTCTCCTCTTCGGGGTGAGCGACGACGGCCCTGCTCCGGCGGTAGCGACGCCGGTCCCAGCGGCGACGCACGGAGAGGCCGCCGGTCTGGCAAGGCACCGGCTGCGCTCCGCGGCGGCGTTGCCACGGGGCGTTCATATGGCGGGGACAGTAGCGAGCCAGTCCGCTCAGCGGAAGTCCTCGTCCAGAATCCGGTCCCCCGACGCGGCCCCCGGAACGGCGCGCGCATAAGAGCCGGTCAGCGGGACGGCGTCCGGAAAGCGAACATCTACGCGCGTTCACGTGTCACGACACCGCCGGGCGAACGCATCCGCGGAGGTGAACCGGCGTTAACGGTGCGTGGAGGATTTGGTACTGGATTCCTTGCACTTCCTTCTCGCACCCCGAGCCCGGGATGCCGGGGATGCCGCTTGTTCGGAGTCTGTGACGAACAACGGTTCGGGCGCGTGCGGGTCCACCTGGTTGGTAGCTTCCCCGACACGCGGCCGTTCACGGTGAACAGCCGGGCTCACGGGAGGCGTTCGGATCCATGGCATGGGACGAGTGGGAGCGGTTGAAGTCCGAGGCGGCCGACCGGCGGCCCCTCCGGATGCAGCTGAATCAGGTGCCACCGGAACCGAGTGGCGGGGGCATTGACCAGCAGGGGGACCTGGCGGTCAACCAGACGGACCTGGCCGCGATCGGAAACGCCGCTTTCGAACTCCATCAGGATTTCGGTCAGGTCAGCAAACACGCCCGAGCAGCCTCCCAGAAGGCTGCCGAAGGATTGAAGACCCAGGGGTTCGCACTCGGTGGCGCCTTGGATCACGTGGCCTCGCGCTGGGTCGACCAGTCCAGGTCCTTGCTGGACGCCACCGCGCACATCTCCAACCACCTCGACTTCACCAAGGGCGCCCACGCGGGCGACGAAGTCCACATCGCGGGAACCGTCAGCAGCATCGCCACGCTCGATGCGGGCTTCAACGAGAGGAAGGGCACCTGATGGATCTCGACGCCCTCCGCTTCGGCAACTTCTCCCAGCTCGGTGAGGCGATCGCCGACTGGGAGCAGATGGTCAAGAAGCTGGCGAGCCTCAAGAGCGATGCCAAGGAGAATCTTGGGGGCAAGGCGGCAAAGGCACGGTGGGCCGGGGAGAACGCAACCGTCACCCGGTCCTTCGTGGACAAGACCGCAGCGGAGTTCGCCGACGCACACACCCAGGCGCGTACGGTCGCCCGCATCCTCAGCGACACCCGGGACGAACTGGTCGCCTTTCGCAATGAACTCACCGAGGTGATCTCGCAGGGCGCGAAGAAGAACCTGACGGTGAGAGACACCGGCGACGGGTCGTTCACCGTGACGATGAACATCCACCCCGACCGCGCCGCCGAGGGCACCACGCTCCCCGAGCACAGCCAGGGCGACGTGGACAGCCTGCGCGACCGGGTCCAGGCGATCCTGCAGAAGGCCACGCGCAGCGACACCACCGCGTCCGAGGCGCTGCGGCTCATCGTGGACCAGGCCAAGCACGGGTTCTCCGGGGCCGACTATGCAGACAGGGATTCCGCAGCCAAGGCGATCGCCAAGGCCAAGGCACTCGCCAAGATCCTCAAGAAGGATCCGACCGACGTCACGACGACCGAACTGAACACGGTCAACACCACCCTTGCCAAGTACGGCAAGGACCCGTTGTTCGCGGAGCGGCTCGCCACCTCCACAACGCCCGACGGGCTGCTGACGTTCTACGCCGGCGTAGCCGACCCGTACCAGGGCTACGGCGCCGACCCGAAGCGGCTGGAACAGGCCAAGCTCCTCCAGAAGAACCTGGGCGTCGCCCTCGGTACTGCCACGCTCTCCGACAGCGCCGCCATGCGGTCCTGGGAGCAGAAGATGATCAGGATCGGGCCGGAAGAACTCGGCACGGACCACGCGAACAATCCCCGTGGATTCGCCGTCATGAGCAATCTCATGCGGTTCGGCGACTACGACGACCAGTTCCTCAACGACTACGGCGAGAGGCTCGTGGCGTATGACCAGGAACGCAACGTCAAGAACATGAGCCCCTGGATCAACAACTGGAACAACGGCGACCTGAACTTCTACAGCAAGAACGACCGGGGCCGCGACCCCATGACCGGCTTCCTGGAAGCCCTCGGCCACAACCCCGGCGCCGCGACGGACTTCTTCGCCCAGCCGGACGGTGCCGGAGCGGGTGTCGACAAGGAAGCCGAACTCAACGAGAACCTGAAGTACCTGACGAAGGACCGCATCTGGCTGTCCGACGCTTACATCATGGGCGGCGACGACAAGGTCATCGCAGGTCATGACTCCCTCGGCCACGCCCTGGAGGCAGCCACCACCGGGTACGCCTACGACGCTGATCCCATGACAGCCAAGGATCCGATGATCCCCGGCAATCGCGATATGCGCACCGCGGAGACGGCCGGTGTCATGGAGCAGGTCGTGTTCCTGTACGGAAGCGAGGACGGGCCAAAAATGCTCCACGAGCAGTCCCGACTCGCCGACAGTCTCGGCAAGATGGGGGCGGCGTACATCGATGACATCGATTACAGCATGTCGGGGGTCGGGGACCGGGCGAAGGATGACGGGCTCTTTCCGCCGAAGTATCAGGGGCGCGCGGACTTCGGCGAACAAGGAGCCATCAACTTCCTCAGCGTGATCGGCCAGAACGAGACGTCTCACGGAGCCGTCTCGGCGGCGCAGCACCTCTACACGCTGAGCATGCTCGACGCCCACCCGCCCACCAGCGAAGCGAACATGAACAAGGCGCATGATGCCTTGACGACAGGCGGCGAGGTGCGGGGCATTCTCGATCACTCTCGCGTGCAGCAGGCGGAGACGACGTACAAGGACGAGGCGGAGGAGAAGAACAAGTCGCTGGGGCGCTCCGGCGACTGGGTCAAGCTGGGAGCCGGGGCCGTGGTGGGGGGCGGCATCGCCGCCATCCCTCTGCCGGGTTCGACTGCCGCGGCGCTGGTGGTCGCACCGCTGGCCGCGGACACGGTCGGCAACGCGGTCAACACCTTCATCGGGCACGAGATCGACAAGGGAATCGACAAAGCCGAGGACGATCCGACGGAAAAGGCACAGGCCACCAGTCAGGAGTTTTACTCGCAGGGGATCCGGCAACAGGCCGATGCCTACGCGACCTACGTAGGCGCGGACCCCGATGTCAAGAATGACACGAATCTCCGGGATTGGCCGCAGCACATCGAGAGCAGCTATTTCGGCACCGGGTCCCAGCAGAACGACTACCGGGGACGCCCTGCCTACAAGGATTGACACCCGCCCATTCCCCATCTCCTTTAAGGCAGCGAATGCCATGCGCAACAGATCGCACCGGTTGCTCTGCGGGGGCCTGGTACTCCTCCTGGCCACCTCCTGCACCGACGACGAGAGTGGCGAGGAAGCGACGCTCTCGGCATCACAGGTGTGCGACAGCACACTGACCCCGCCTTCGGCGAAAGCCCTCGAGCGCCTCGCGGCAACCGAGCGATTCACAGAGCTCACCGGAACCAACCAGCAGGGAGACGCCAACAAGTTCTCTCTGGAGATGGCCGCGAAAAGGCTCTACGGAGGAGCGAAGGACCGCAACACCTGCATGGTCTACAAGGCGGGCGATGACAGCGGAATCCCGCTGCTCAAGATCGAGTTCGAGCCCACCAGGAATCATCCCGCCCCGGGGGCGGAAGCACGGAATACGGACAGGGACCGGCTCGTCTTCCCTCTGGGCGTTTATGCCGAAATCAACGGCGACAGCGGCGCGAACCTGTATTTCACCTGCTCGACCAAGGGGCCTGAAGGCACCTCACCCTATATCTGGGCCAGGATGTACTCGTCCGGGGGCCAACTGAGCCCAGGCTCCTCGCCCGAGGACCGACTGGCCGTCCTCAACGACGTAGCCCGCGGCTTGGCCGATCAGCTCGGTTGCGCGGATGAGGCCGCGCTGCCCGACCGAGTCCCCGAGCCCAGCAACGGCTGAAGGCCGGAACGGACGGCACACGAGCGGGAAGGGCGGGACGCGTACGTGTACGCGTCCCGCCCTTCCCACCCCACTGACTCACCCTCCACTCACTTCATCCGCGTAGCCCACTCCTGGACCTTCGCGATGCGCGTCTGGATCTGGTGGGCGGTGGCCTCGGCGCTCGGCGGGCCGCCGCAGACGCGGCGCAGCTCGTTGTGGATCACGCCGTGCGGCTTGCCGCTCTGGTGGGTGTAGGCGGAGACCATCGTGTTGAGCTGCTTGCGCAGGCTCAGCAGCTGCTTGTGCGTGACCACGGGCCGGGCCTCGGCGGGCTTCTCCAGGAGGTCGGCCTCCTCGGCCGGCCTCTGGCGGCTGTGCGCGATCTGCCGGCTCTGCCGCTTCTGGAGGAGCAGCTGCACCTGGTCCGGCTCCAGGAGCCCGGGGATGCCGAGGTAGTCCTGCTCCTCCTCGGAGCCGGGGTGGGCCTGCATGCCGAACTCGGCGCCGTCGTACAGCACCCGGTCGAAGACGGCGTCCGACTCCAGCGCCTCGAAGGGCAGCTGGTCCTCGGTCTCCTCGTCCTCCAGCTTCTCGGCGTCGGCGAGGAGCTTGTCCTCCTCGGAGAAGGGGTTCTCCTCGTCGCCGCCCTTCTTCGGCTTGTCGAGGACGTGGTCGCGCTCGACCTCCATCTCGTTGGCGAAGTCGAGGAGCATCGGGATGGTCGGCAGGAAGACGGAGGCGGTCTCACCGCGCCTGCGGGAGCGCACGAAGCGGCCGACTGCCTGGGCGAAGAAGAGGGGCGTCGAGATGGTGGTGGCGTACACCCCGACGGCGAGACGCGGCACGTCGACGCCCTCGGACACCATCCGGACCGCGACCATCCAGCGCGACTCGTCCCCGCTGAACTGGTCGATCTTCTTGGACGCGGCCTTCTCGTCGGAGAGGACCACGGTCGCCGACTCCCCGGTGACCTTCTTCAGGATCTTGGCGTACGCGCGGGCCGAGTCCTGGTCGGTGGCGATGACGAGGCCGCCCGCGTCGGGGATGCCCTTGCGGACCTCGGTGAGCCGCTTGTCGGCGGCGGCGAGGACGTTGGGGATCCACTCGCCGGTGGGCGAGAGCGCGGTGCGCCAGGCCTGGCCGATGGCGTCCTTGGTCATCGGCTCGCCGAGCCGGGCGGCGATCTCGTCCCCGGCCTTCGTACGCCAGCGCATGTTGCCGCTGTAGCTGAGGAAGATGACCGGGCGGACGACGCCGTCGGCGAGCGCGTTGCCGTAGCCGTAGGTGTAGTCGGCCGAGGAGCGGCGGATGCCGTCGTTGCCCTCCTCGTACTGGACGAAGGGGATGGGGTTGGTGTCCGACCGGAACGGCGTACCGGTCAGGGCGAGCCGCCGGGTCGCCGGGTCGAACGCCTCCTGGCAGGCCTCGCCCCAGGACTTGGAGTCACCGGCGTGGTGGATCTCGTCGAGGATGACGAGCGTCTTGCGCTGCTCGCAGCGGTTGCGGTGGAGCATCGGGCGTACGCCGACACCGGCGTAGGTCACGGCGACCCCGTGGTACTCCTTGCTCAGCGGACCGGCGCTGTAGTCGGGGTCGAGCTTGATCCCTATCCGGGCGGCCGCCTCCGCCCACTGCTTCTTGAGGTGCTCGGTCGGGGCGACGACGGTGACCTGCTGCACGACATGGTGGTGCAGCAGCCAGGACGCGAGGGTCAGCGCGAACGTTGTCTTGCCTGCGCCGGGCGTCGCGACGGCGAGGAAGTCGCGCGGCTGCTCCTGGACGTACCTCTCCATGGCGCCTTGCTGCCAGGCTCGCAGCTTGTTGGCGGTACCCCAGGGGGCACGGCCAGGGAAGGCGGGTGAGAGGTGGTGGGAGGCGGTGGTAGTAGTCACGGTCTCCGGTTCGGGGCTCTCGGGTACGTGGGGCGCTGCCCGTACCGCACCCGGCCCGAAGGACCCGGCCCGCGATACGACAACCGGGCCACCTTACCGGGGGCCCGGCTGAGAACCCGTACGAACGAGTCACGGTTCGAGTCCGTTGAGACGCTCTTCACAAGTGCGGCTACCGCGCGAACCCCGGTAGCCGCTCAGCGATCTTGGGCATGTCCAGGGCGCCTTGGCACGCGGCCAGCACGAACCGCTCCGCTTCATCGACGTCGAAGTCCGGGTCGAGCAGATGGCCGTTCAGATGGAGGAAGACCCAGGTCGCGTACCACGCAATGCGCTTGTTGCCGTCGACCAGGCCGTGGTTGCGGGCGAGGGACTCCATCAGGGCCGCAGCCTTCTGCCAGACGTCCGGATAGGCGTCCTGCCCGAACACGCTCGCCTGTGGTCGGGCCAGCGCCGACTCCAGAAGCCCGTAGTCGCGCACCCGGCAGCGCCGAGCCGCTCCGCCAGATTCAACAACTCGGGCAGGCTCAGGTACTGCATCAGGCGAGCCTCCGGTTGAGCTCCTCACTCGCCCTCAGAACATGGTCGGCAGCTTCGTCGAAAAGCCGTGCGTGCTCGTTTACGGCAGTGATCACCGCGTCGTGAGCGAATGCCTGCATGCTCCTGCCCTCCGCCTCGGCACGGGCGCGCAGGGAATTCAGCTCTTCCTCGGTGAACCGCAGATTCAGACCGGCCATGAGCCCATGCTACCGCGCGGTACCAGGAGGTACCTCAGGATGCCGCTACTTCTCCCGTACGAGGACTCTCGTCGCCACCCACACCCCCACCAGCGCCACCCCCGCCATCGGCAGGAACACGGCCGCGAACGCGCCCGGGTGCGAGCCCGCGGACCCCGCCTGGACCGCCCCGTGCGCGGCCGCGCCCACCGCGCCGCCGCCCAGCGCCGCGAAGGCCGCGCCGCCGGAGGCCAGGAGCAGCACGTTGGAGAGCCCGTCGGAGATCTGGAGGGCGGCGGAGTTGGAGCCCGCCTCCTCGGGGGCCGACAGCTTCAGGAGCAGCACGCTGGTGGAGGCGATCACCATGCCCATCCCGAAGCAGCCGAAGGCCCAGGCGACGGCGACGATCCAGACGGGGACCCCCTCGATCAGCACGGAGGGCGCGACGGCGATCGAGGCCGCGACGAGGAGCATGCCGGTGACCATCAGCCGCTCGCGGTACGGCTCCATGCGCGGCCGGGACTGGACGAACGAACCGAGCGCCCAGGTCGCCCCGCCCACCGCCAGCGACAGCCCGGCCATCGTCGGGGACAGCCCGCGCTGGGTGACCAGCATCAGCGGTACGAACGACTCGGCGGCGATGAACGACCCGGCGGCGATCCCGCGCAGCAGGACCACCGAGGGCAGCCCGCGCGCGGCCCGTACGGTCCCGGCCGGCAGCAGTCCGCGGACGGCGGGCACGAGCAGGGCGGCCCCGACGGCGGCGGGCAGCAGGGCGAGCCAGTTCAGCTCCTGACCCGCGTACTGGAGCAGTCCCGCCCCGGCCGATATCCCGAGGGCGAGCCGGATACGGCGGCGGTCGTACGGCTCGGCGGCGGCAGCCGGGTCGGCGGGCCCGGAGGCCGTGCGCCGGATCGCCGGGAGGGCCAGGGCGAGCGGGATCACGATGAGGACGGGGATGCCGACGAAGACCCAGCGCCAGCCGAGCTGCTCGGTCACCGTCCCGGAGGCGAGCGGTCCGACGACGGAGGGGATCACCCAGCTCGCGGCGAAGGCGGCCAGGATGGCGGGCCGGATGTGCTCGGGGTAGGCGCGCCCGATGACGACGTACAGCGCGACGATCACCAGCCCGCCGCCGAGCCCCTGGACGGCACGGCCCGCGATGAACACCCACATGCTCGTGGCGGCCCCGGAGAGCAGCAGTCCGACGCCGAACGCGGTGATCCCGGTGGCGAGCGGCTGGAGCGGGCCGCGCCGGTCGGCCCACTGTCCGGAGAGGACCATGGCGAAGAGGCTGGTGGTGAAGTACGCGGAGAAGGCGAACGCGTAGAGGGGAATCCCGTTCAGCTCGCGGGCGGCGACCGGCATCGCCGTACCGACCGCCGTGGCCTCGAACGCGATGAGGAACACCACGGACACGATGCCGATGCTCAGCGCCCGGTAGGTGCGCCCGAGGACCCCTTCGACGGCCGCGGCGGGAAAATCGGACAGCGGGTCCGGGGAGGGGGCGCCGGTCGCGGGCGACGCGAGGTGTGCGGCGTCGGTGCCGTCACGGGGTTCGAGGGCGGTCATGGGGTCAGCGTAAGGGGCATGGGCCGGTGTGGACCCTGTCTGTGTACGGTCCTGGGCTCGGCCCTTGGTCGTAGGTCCCGGGCCCGGGTTCCCGGCCTGCCCCTCCGGCCCCGGACATGAACGGCGTATGGCGGTCACGTTGCACCCCGGCCGGATTCCTTGAGGCGGCGGACGGGTGGCCGTAGCGTCGTGGTCAGCAAGGAACCGCGGAACACCGGCACCACCACCCGACCGTGTGCCCGAGAGGCTCAGGGGCTCGACTGCAACTCGAGATACACCGGTTCGAATCCGGTCACGGTCTCCGGAACGCGGATGTGGCCGCCCCAGGACAGGGGCGGCCACATCCGCGTTCGCGAGCACGGCGGCCCGCCCGGTCGGTCAGCCGGTCTTGAGCGCCTTCATCACGGCGCGGGTGTCGCTGATCAGGTCGGCCCGGTACGCGAGCGTCTCGGGCTCCTCCGGCGCTTCCGGCATCTCCTCATCGCCCTCGGTGTAGGACATCCAGGCGGACAGGGTGAGCGTCACGACGGCACCGCCTTCCACCACCCGCACACTCAGCGCTTCGTCCTCCATGACCAGCAGATACGCCAGGTCGCCGAGGTCCGGTACCCGCTCCACCCGCTCCACGCCCGAGCCGTCGACCTCCGTCAGCGTGCTGCTCGCCTCGAACTCGGGGCGCGGATCGGTCTCCTTGTGCAGCTCGGCCGTGAGGGACGCGTGGTAGCCGGTGGCCCAGCCCGTCTCCTCCGCGCTGCCCGGTCCCCGGCGCACCGCTGTCGTGAAGTCGACGGTGCAGCGAATGCGATGGAGGGCGGGGTGCTCGATGCCGTCCAGTTCGGTAGCGGGCTTGGCCGCGGGCACCCCCAGCGCCCCGGCGAGCTCCTTCAGCTCCATCGCCGCGCAGGAGTCGGACTCCACGCGGTAGCCACGCGCATCGGGCTTCCCGTCGCCGCCGATCCCGTAACCGAAGACCGCCGCGGCCCACACCGCCGACGCGGTCAGCGCCCCGGCGACACCCCAGAGCGCCCCGTGCCACCGCCGCCGTCCGCCGTCCCCGGGCCCCTGCTCGGGGTCGAACCCGCTCACGACGTCCGGGGACGAGCGCGGCCCGTCCTCCCCCACCAACTCCGGCTCGGATATCACGCCGACACCTCCCCCTGGTCAACGGCCACGGTAGCGGGTGGACTTGTCGTCGCGGCTCCGCACGTCACGCGGGGTCGAGCACCGGGCGGGGCTCCAGCCCTGCGTCGTTCTCGCAGCGCAGTTCCTTCGCCATGGCCAGGGCGAAGGAATGAGCCACGGTCGCGTAGGCGTCCTTCAACTTCTCCGGGTCTCCCTCGGGGTCCTTGGGCGACCAGCGCTCCACGCCGATGTCGATATGAGCCGGTGTGACGAGGTGAACTCATGGCTCAACGACTTCGCCGCGTACGCGACGGTGGACGTTTCGGCCGACTCCTCAAACCGCGACGACCCCGTGATCTCTTCAGCGCCTTGCCCGCCTCCACAAAGTCCGCTGCACCGCCGCAGAGTTCCGTGGGCCCCGCAGTCCGGTCATGCGCTGCGTCGGCGTTCTCCCCGTCCGAACAGCCAACCGCGCCGACTGCCAGAGAAAACGCAATGACCACGCAGACGAGACCGGCACGGCTGCGGCCGGCGACCCACCTCATGCGGCTGCCACCAACGCAAGGGGAAACGACAGGGGGCTGGTTGTGATCCATCTCTGCCACGACCGGCCAGGCCAACGAACTGAGCAGCTCCCGCCGGAGCTCCGTTCCCAGAGTCACCTCCGTCGCGTCGGACTGGAGCGGCGGATCGAGTGGTTGGGCGTCGATGACCGGAGCCGCAACGGCCCCGACCGGTCCTTTCTGTGCGACATCATCATCAGGAGTCGATCTCTGCCGGGCGGCTGACCGGCGGAAGTTGCCGCAGCCCCGGGTCCAGCTTCTGAGGGAGACCGGCATTGCCCTCGCACTCCAGCTCCTCGGCCACCGCCAGGGACGCAGAATGGACAACTCGAAGATTGTCCATCAAATTCTCCAGGGAATCGCCTCGGTCATGGGCTCTACTCAACCCTCCGTAGATCCGCACCGGCCGACTCTTCGAGCCATCGAACCTGGGACTGACGCATTCAAAATAGATGCCGGCCGAGCGGACGTTGGCTATCGCCTCCTTGCCCAGGGAGAACCGCTTCGCCCTTTCAGGGATCCCCGGGTAATTTACGTCATGTGGAGCATACATATGGAAAGCCAAAGTCGTCTCTTCATCGCTGGAACTTCCCTTCGCAGCCATCTCGCAGAGCTCTTCCCTTGGCGACCAACTACGGCCGGATGAATACCCCTTCTCGATCTCTTCGATCACCTGGCCCATACCGCCGCTCGCTCGCCGCTCGAAGGACTTCGCTCCTGTTACGGCTTCCACCGTCTTCTCCAGGTCGCCAGCGAACACCCCATCGCACACCTCCGACGCATTGACATAGGGCGACTGAGGCTCCGGATCAGATGCGCATGCGGTAGCACAGACGGCCAGGAGCAGGCCACCAATCAGCGTCTTTGCGTTCCGGTTCACACCCATGCCTTTCATCGCAGCCCGGGGCACCCTCAGCCCGTCTCCGGATCCGCACCCTGTTGATTCTCTCGTTCGTTGCCGACGCCGTAGCCCAGGAGCATCGATTCGTTCAGATCCTCTCGGAGCTTTGTGTCTTCCTTGGTCGCATGAAGAGCCAGGAAAGCCTCCATCGGAGCCTCCGCCATCGACTCACCAGATCGATAGATGCTGTTCCATTCCTTCCTGGTGAGTTCCTCCGCCTTCTCCTTGCTCTTGTCGACCGAGTTATCCGAGATATCTCCGACGGCCTGGCCGATGACCTGCTCCGCCGCGCCACCGACTGTGTCGGTCGCCAGAGGGATCAGCACGGCGGCCGCACCCACCGCAGCAGTCGCCGGCAGGAATGCAACCCCGGCGGCGATCCCCACCCCCGCGCCGAACTCCACCCAGCCCGCGCGTTCGGCCACCGCCTTCTCGTAGTCCTCGTGCTTCTTCATGTTGTCCGCCTGGACCTGGTCGGCTCTGGACTGGTCGAGCATGCCCTGCACCTCTGCGCCAACCCGGACGGTCGTGCGTGCGGCGCCCTCGTCAATGGCTCCGTCGGAACCCACGTGCGTCTCCAGAACACTTCTGGTGTACGCCTGCTCCGCCGAGGAAAGAGTGGCGTAGGCGTCGGGGTGCTGGCCAAGAGCACTGAGGAACTGGCGAACGTTCGAGCGGGCCTCGTCCCCGTCATCACCGAAGGGTATATGCCCTTGGCTATTCTTGGTGGGGGCGAAGACGCTGTTCGCATCACCCTTGTTCAAAGCCCAGTTGATGTCGTCGATATATCCCGCACCCATGACGCCCATGCTGTCCGCCAAGCCCTCCTGGTGCTTGAGCAAGCCGGCGTCCGACCCGTACTTCTCCATGACCCTCTGCATGATCGCGGCATTGTCGGCGTCCCGCTGCACACGCGCGTCCGGCTCGCCCGCCGGGTAGCCCAGGGTCGCCGCCTCCAGGGCATGGCCCAGCGCGTCCGGCATGTACTGGAGAGTGGGCCCCAGCTTGTCCGGGTCGGTGGAGTTGGAGTCCGGGAACGACTCCCACTTCTCGTTTCCGAAGAAATCGAGGTAGTTGTCGATGGCTTCGCCATCCTGCTTTCCGAGGTCGGCCGTGGCGCCCCGGTTGACCGTGCCGTCCTCGTTGTAGGCCGTCGGGTCATCGGTGAAGAACCTCTTCGCCGCGTCCGGACTGTTTCCCAGAGCCTCCAGCATGGCGATGGTCGGGTCGTAGCCGGACCCGTTCTTCCCCGAGGGGTTGTACGGGTTGTCCAGGAAGCCGTTCACCTGCTTGTTACCGGCGAACCGGTACGGATCCTGCTGGTGCAGCTGCGCCACGTGCTCGGCGATCGGGTTGAGGAACTTCGCGTCATAGTTCCCGTATCGCATGATGCCGCCGAGCAGCTGGTAGCCGTACGGGCCGCCGCTGTTGTCGTACTTGGACAACGGGATCTGCTGGGTGCCCATCGTGCGGAGCTCCGGTCCCCACTCCGCGGTGAACGCCTTGTCGTGCGAGGCGGTGGCCAGGTTGAGGCCGAGATTGCGCTGGAGCGCCTGGACGTCCGCCAAGCGCTCCTTGTCGACCTTGGCGTAGTCGTTCGTGTCCGTAGCGAGCTGCCCGAAGAAAGCGAGCGCCTTCTCCGGGCCAAGCTTCTCGTAGAAGTTCTTCGCGAACTCCACCGAATGGGCATTGTCGCGCAGCAGTTCGTTCAGCGCCTGCAGTTGCGCGTGCGTGATGTCGCGGCCCTTGGCCGCCAGGGCAACGGCGCGGGCGGCCTCTTCCTGGTCGAACTTGGTGTACTTCGGAGCGCTGAAGTCCCTGCGGTCGGTGACGTTGGCCTCAAGGGAGTTCTTGAAGGTCACATCGGTGTCGTTGCAGGTTTCGACGATGTCGTCGATCTTCTTCTGCCACGACTCGATGTTCTCCCGCTCCTGCTGGAGGTACGTGGCGAAGTCGGGATCGTGACGCGCCGTGTAGTTATCGGAGATCGGGGACCGCGCCGTCACCTTGCCTCGGCCGTCCACCAGAATCCCGGCAGCCGGCCCCTCATGGTCCCGGATGCTGACGAGGTCGTCCTTGGCCTTCTTGAAGGCCGCGTACCCCTCTTCCAGCAGCGTCTTCACGCCCTTGGCCTCGGCGGCGGCGTCCGCGAACTCCTTGACGGTCTTGCCGACGAACGCCTTGGTGACCCCCGCGTTGACGCCTTCCCAGCTGGCCTTGTTGGCCTTCGCCTTCATGCCGTCCGACGCGTGATCGGCGAGCCTGTCCAGCTTCGCCGCCATGTCCGACCAGTCGTCGGCCGCCGCCTTCAGCTTCCCCAACGGGGCTTCGACGATGTCCTCGTAGCTCAGCATGTGCGCGCTCCCCCGAGCCTTATTACTTCATGTATTCCGACAGCTTGGAGATCGGCGCCAAATCTCCACCGATCTTCACGTCGTCCTTCGCATGCTGCGCCTTGGTGTAGTCCAGGTGGTTCGAAATGTGCGCGCAGGAATCCAGCAGCGTCTTGAGGTGCTTCTGCCACAAGTCGTGCACCTTGAGAACCGCCGAGCCGCTCGCGAAGTTGCCGTTCGTCAGCGCGATCGCCGCATCGAACGTGGCTGGGCGGGCGTGGTCACCGTCCTTCGACAGTCTCGTCCTGAGCTCGTAGGCGTCATTCCCGATAGCTCCGAGATCGTCCCGGTTCACCACCAGATCCGGTGCACCGGAACCGCCACCGGCTTCGGCCGGGGCGCTGTTGATCTGCATGGCACTTCGCTGAGCCGCGGTCGAACGCAGTTCCGCCCATTCCTGGTCGAATGTCACGTGTTCCCCCGGGTATCGCCGCGTGGTCAGCCTCCGCAGTCACCCTAAGATCCCGCGTGCAGCGCGAACGAGTACGATCTGAGCCGTTTTCGGGCACGAATTCAGCGAACACCGTGGGCAGTTCCTGCGTCCGTTGTCGCATTCCTGTGCCCCTTGCCGCGGTGTCGATCGTCGACACCCTCGCCGGGCCGGACCGGCTGTTCTGGCGGCTCCGTTCCCGGGCAGCGGGGCAACGTCGGAAGCGGCGCTCGTGTCGGGGCGGGCCGCGGCGTCCGGGATCGCCGGGGTGTTCGCCTTCGGCGGGCGTTCGGCCGGCCCTGGGCGACAACGCCCAGGGAGCGTCGGGGTGCGCCCCTCAGCCCTTGGGCGCCGTCGCCCGGTGCCCCTCAGCCCTTCGGGGTCGTCGCCACCGCTGCCTGCGGCCTGATCGGGAGGCGGTTCACCGGGCGGCCCGTCGCCGAGCGGACCGCTGAGGCCACCGCGGCGGGGGCCGTGACGACCGGGACGGCCGACGCGGGCTTCGCGCCGAAGGGGGCCACCACGTCGCGTTCCTCGACCAGTTTGACGATGCGGATGTCGGGGACGTCCAGCGCCGTCGGGAGCGCGTAGCCCGTCAGGTCGGGGTGGCGGATCAGGCCCTTCGCGGTGCGGAGGTTCTCCGTGAGGGCCGCGCCGAGGCCCTGGGCGATGCCCGCCTCGATACGGGCCGCCAGCTGGGTCGGGTTCAGGACGCGGCCCACGTCCTGGGCCACCGCCATCTCGACCACGCGGACGGAGCCGAGCTCGATGTCGACGTCGACCACCGCCCGGACCGCGCAGAACGCGAGGCCGACGAACGCGTCGCCCTGACCCGCCTCGTCCAGCGGTTCCGTGGGGTGGGGGCGGCACTGGGCGGTGGCCCAGAGCTCCTTGCCGTCCATGGCCTCCGTGACCGTCGTGGAGAGCACCCCGTCGTACGAGGTGATCTTGCCGTCGGCGATCTGGAGCAGCTCCGTGGACATGCCGAACTTGTGGGCCAGCGGCTGGAGGAGCTGGGTGCGGACCATCTTCGCCGCCCGCTCCACCGCCCCTCCGGAAACCCAGGTGTGACGGCCGTGCGTCGCCGGGCCCGCGGGGGGCTGGTCGGTGTCGACCGCCGCGACATGGACCTCTTCGACGCCCAGGGTCTCCTGGACGATCTGGCGGGCGAGCGTCGTGAAGCCCTGGCCCGTCTCCACCGCCGCGCAGATCACCGTGGCCACCCCGTCGTGGACCCGGACCGTGGCCGTCGAGACCTCGTCCGTCCCCTCGGCGCCGAGCATGTGCACCATGCCCAGGCCGTAGCCCACACCCCGGCGCACCGCCCCCGGCTCCCCCGCGCCCTCGGGACCGCCCGGCAGCAGCCAGTCGTCCTCCGGGGCGTCCTTCGGGAGGGCGGGGAGGGGGAAGTCACGTACGGCCTGGAGCAGTTCGGCGACCGGGGCCGGGCAGGTCACGGTCTGGCCGGTGGGCAGGATGTCGCCCGTGGCGAGCGTGTTGCGCAGGCGCAGTTCGGCCGGGTCGATGCCCAGCTTGGCGGCCAGTTTGTCCATCTGGCCCTCGTACGCCGCGCAGACCTGCATCGCGCCCTCGCCTCGCACATGGCCCGAGGGCGGGTTGTTCGTCCGGACCGCCCAGCCCTCGATGAAGGCGTGCGGGACGACGTACGGGCCGCAGGCGAACGACACGGCCGCGGCAAGGGATTCGGAGGAGGCGTCGGCGTAGGCGCCCGCGTCCAGGAGGATCTGGGCCTCCACCTTGACCAGCCGGCCCTCCGCGTCCGCGTGGTGGCGGTAGCGCAGGAGGGTGGGGTGGCGGTGGGTGTGGCCGAGGAAGGACTCCTCGCGGCTCGCGGCCAGCTTGACCGGGCAGCCGGTACGCAGCGCGAGCAACCCCAGCGGGATCTGGAAGCCCGGGTCCTCGCGGTCGCCGGTCGCCCCCGGCACCCCGGTCACGACGACCTTGACCCGGTCCGGCTCCAGCCCGAAGCAGGCCGCGATCAGGTCGCGGTCGGTGTGCGGGTCGGTGGAGGCGGTGTAGATCTCCACGCCGCCGTCGGGCCTCGGCACGGCGAGGCCGGCCTCCGCGCCGATCGGGGCCGGGTCCTGGCGGCCGATGCGGTACAGGCCCTCCACCACGACCTCGCCCGTCGCCTCCGCGTCGCCGTAGCGCAGCGGGATGTGCCGGATCAGGTTGCCGTCCGGGTGCAGCGGCTCCGCCTCGAACGCCTGCTCCGGGTCCGTGACCGGCTCCAGCACCTCGTACCGTACGGCGATGGCGGCGGCGGCCAGCCGGGCGGTGTCCGGGTGGTCCGCCGCGACCGCGGCGATCGCCTCGCCGTGGTGGCGCACCAGGTCGGAGGCGAACACCGGGCGGTCCACGACGTGGCGGCCGTAGTTGCTCTCCCCGGGCACGTCCTCGTGCGTGACGACCGCCCGCACCCCGGGCATCTCCTCGGCGCCCGAGGTGTCGATGGACAGGATCCGCGCGTGCGGGTGCGGGGAGCGCAGCACGGCCGCCCACAGCAGGCCCTCGGCCCAGAGATCGGCGGCGTACGGGAAGGTGCCCTCGGTCTTCGCCCGGGAGTCGGCGGCGGGGAGCGACGAACCGAGGCCCATCCTGGGCTGCTCCTGGTCCTGGTCCGGGCCGCCGCCGGGTCCGCCGCCCAGCGCGTCGATCCTGGGCAGGCTGGTGCTGGTCGCGTTGGCCGCGTCGCCGCTCACGCCGCCTCCTTGTCGGTCGCGTGGTGTTGCTGTCGAACGGCGGGGCCGCCGGCGTACCTCACAGCGCCTCCCCCTCGTGCGGGTGCGGGCCCTGCTGCTCGCCGCGGGCACCCGGCTCGGCCTGGTGCGGGATGCGCACCTCGTCCGGGGCCGCCGCCTCGGCGTGCGTCTCGCGGGCCGCGATGACGTCCGCCACCGCGTCGAGCACGCCCCGGTAGCCGGAACAGCGGCAGAGGTTGCCGCAGAGCGCCTGGCGGGTCTCCAGCTCGGTGGGGGCGTGGTTGCCCTCCAGCAGGTCATGGACGGTCATCGCCATGCCGGGGATGCAGAAGCCGCACTGGACGGCTCCGCGGGCGGACAGGGCGCGTTGCACGTCGGAGGGTTCGCCGTCGACGGCCAGGCCCTCGACCGTACGCACCTCGCTCCCCGCCGCCGTGGCCGCGGGGACCAGGCAGGAGGCGACCAGCCGGCCGTCGACCTGGACGTTGCACGCGCCGCACTCGCCCTGCGAGCAGCCGTCCTTGGCCCCGGCGAGGCCCAGGCGCTCGCGCAGCACGTAGAGCAGGGACTCGCCGATCCAGGCGTCGCTGACCGGGCGGTCCACGCCGTTCACGTGGAGCAGGTACGACTTGGCGGGGTGCTCGCTGGGTACGTCGGGGAGGGCGGGGGCCTCGTGGAGGAGGGCGGAGGCTTCGCCGGGGAGGTCGGGGACACCGGCGTCGGGGGCCGGGGCGATGTCCGGTCCGATGTCCGGGGCGGTTTCGGGGGCGGTGAGGTCGGTGTCCGCCGGTGCCTCCGTCCCCGCCTCCGCGTTCGGTTCTGGTTCCGGTTGCAGTTCCGGTTCCGGTTCCGGTTCCGGTTGCGCAGGTGCTTCCTCCGGCGCTGCCCCTTCCGGGGCTGCTTCCGCTTCGTTCACCTCGGGCGCCTCCGGCCGGGCCTCGGGCTCGGCTTCGGGTCCGGGCGTCGGTGCTTCCGCCGCCGGTTCGCGTTCCGGGGTCTCCTCCGGCCCGGGTACGGGAACGGCTTCCGGTTCCGGGGTGGCCCAGGGGGCGGGCGCGCCGCCGGGCAGCGTGGCCGGGCGGGCGCTGTCCGCGTACCACTGCGAGGTGTGCGCCGACGCCAGGAACTCGCCCGATTCGTCCGGGAGATCCCCGTCCGCGACCGGGATCGTCCACTGGCCCGTGTGGCCCGCGTGCGTCGTGTGGGCGTGAGCCGAGGGGTCGGCCTCTCCGGCCGCCTCCGGGGCCGTCGGCTCGGGGGGCGGCGCCTGCCCGTCCAGGGCCTCGGTGAAGTTCCACTGGGCCGTGGCGTGCGAGGTGTCCTGGTAGGGGCCCTGGTATCCGCCCTGCCCGTCGTGGCCGTCCGGCCGGTTCGGGTCCGGCCAGTGGACGACCCCGGTCTCCTGCGCGGCAGCGGCGGCCTCCTGGGCGCGCTGCTCCGCCTGTGCCTGCTGGGCCTGCGTCTGGATCACCCAGCTGCCCGTCGCCGCCGGGTCGAGTCCGGCGGCCGGGGTCAGCGGAACGATCATCGGCGGGACGTACCCGTGGCCGGGCGCGGCCAGCGGGATGTCCGCCAGGTCCTCCGGCGGCAGCTGGACGAAGGCGGTGGCGTCGGCCGCGGTGGCGTCGGCGTCGAAGCCGTCGCCCTGCGGGGTCGGCTCCCAGCCGCCGTAGCGGGGGTCCGGGCCCGCGGAATGCCCCTCCCCCCGCTGCCCGTGCTGCTGGTGGGGGTTCTCCTCATGGCTCACGACAGTGCCCTCCCCAGCGCGCGTCGGGCGAGCGCGGCGACGGTGCGCCGCAGATGCAGGACGGCCGGGGACAGCGGCGGGGCCTGAGACCCGTCGGCCGGTGGTGCGTGGTCCGGGATGCAGGCCGCTGCGACGTAGTCGCCGAAGGCGGCCAGCGCGTCGGGGGCCAGGCCCCGCTCGCCGTCCCAGTCGATCAGCGAGGCGATCCACTGCTCCGCCTCCAGCGGGCGCAGCGGCATCGGGGCGATGGCGCCGACCGCACAGCGCACCCCCCGGCGGGCCGGGTCCAGGACGACGGCGACCGAGGCGGTGGCGCGGCCGGGGCCGGTGCGCCCGGTCGCCTTGAGGAAGACCTGCGGGGCATGCAGCAGCGGTACGCGGACGAAGCCGATCAGCTCCGCGGGCTCCAGCAGTTCGCGGCCGGCCAGCAGGTGCGAGACGGGGATCTCGCGGCGGGCGCCGTCGGGGCCGGCGATGACGAGGTCGGCCTCCAGCGCGGCCAGCACCGGCAGGGCGTCGCCGGTGGGCGCGGAGGTGACGATGTTGCCGCCGAGCGTTCCGGCGTTGCGGATCTGGGGCGGGCCCGCGGCACGGGCGGAGGCGGCGAGGGCGGGGATGAGGGCGGCGAAGTCGGGGCGCCCCATCCTGGCGTGGGTGAGTCCGGCGCCCAGGAGCGCGTGGCCGTCCTGGTAGTGCCAGCCGCGCAGCTCGCTGATCCGGCCGAGGCCGACCAGGCCCGAGGGGCGCAGCAGCCCCTTGTTGACGGCTGCCATCAGGTCCGTGCCCCCGGCAACCGGAACGGCTGCGGGCATGGCGCCGAGAGCCGCCACGGCCTCGTCCAACGAGGTCGGCAGCGTCACCGACTGCATGGCCTGCGGTGCGTGCGTGGTCAACCCAGCTGCCCCTTCCCGGTGTCCCGGCGCTCTGGCCTGTTCCGCCGTACGGTACGTGTTCACAGCCCGGACGTGGCAACTCTGGCACATCTTCCGATCGGACCGGAGCGAGGGTCCGCGAAGGGTGGTTCCGTCCCTGACCTGCGGGATGTTCCGGTTTCGCATGTCTTCGGCGAGGAAGGCGAATTGCCACTCTTCAGCGAGGCTTGTACGACTTATGCTTTTCGTTCCCTCAGCCCGTCCGACGCCGCGTCCGGCGTCCGCGGGCGGGCGGGTGGGCGGGGGGCAGGGAGCCGGACGGACGTCTGCGGGCGAACGGTCGCGGACATGCGTCGGCGGCCGACCGGTTCCGGACACGCTGCGGCCGGCAAACAGTCCCGGACACGCTGCGGCCGACGAACCGTTCCGGACACGCGAGGGCGGCCGATGGGTTCCGGACACGCGTCGGCCGCAGCGGTCCCGGAGGACGGCTGCGGCCGACAGGGGCCGGGGTGCGGGTCACACCACCGGGGGCTCCCCCTCCAGCGGGCGGCCGAGGACGCCGGGGCGCTGCTGGCGGGGGTACGGTCCGCCGGGCGGGCGGTAGTCGACGCCGAGGGCGTCGAGGCGGGCGTAGTGGGCCCGCATCCGGGCGTCGAAGGCGGCGAAGTCCCGGTCGGCGGGGGCGGGCAGATCGGACCAGGCGACCTCGGCGAAGGCGGCGAGGCGCGGGAAGACCTGGTAGTCGACGCGGTCCCGGTTCTGCATGACCTCGGTCCACACGTTGGCCTGGGCGCCCAGGATGTGACGGGCCGCCTCCTCGCTCAGGCCCGGCGGGACGGGCTCGAAGCGGTAGACGTCCTCCAGGGTCCGTACGTACCCGATGGGCATCGGCTCGTCGGGGCCGCCGTCCTGACGGTGGTCCAGATACACCTGCTGCTCGGGGCACATGACGACGTCGTGCCCGGCCTCGGCGGCCGCGATGCCGCCGCCGTAACCGCGCCAGGAGGAGACCGCGGCCCCGTCGGCGAGGCCGCCTTCGAGGATCTCGTCCCAGCCGATGAGGCGGCGGCCCCGGGCGGTGAGCCAGGCGTCGAAGTGGCGGATGAACCAGGACTGGAGACCGTCCTCGTCCTTCACGCCGAGTTCGGCGATCCGGGCCTGGGCGAGCGGGGACTGCTTCCACTGGTCCTTGGGGCACTCGTCGCCGCCCATGTGGACGAAGGGCGAGGTCGCGGCGGGGAAGAGTTCCAGCACCTCCTCCAGGACGCCCTCGAAGAAGCGCAGGGTGGTGTCGGTGGGGGCGAGGACGTTCGGGTTGACGCCCCAGGTGTCCCAGACGGAGAGGGCGGAGGTGTCGACGACGTCGGTGTTGCCCAGCTCGGGGTAGGCGCTGATCGCGGCCTGCGAGTGGCCCGGGATGTCGATCTCGGGGACGACCCGGATGTGCCGCTCGGCGGCGTGGGCGACGATCTCGCGGATGTCGTCCTGGGTGTAGAAACCGCCGTGGGGGGTCTCGTCCCACAGCTCGGAGGCCCGGTGGCCGTATTTGGTGCGCGAGCGCCAGGAGCCGGCCTCGGTGAGACGCGGGTAGCGCTTGATCTCGATACGCCAGCCCTGGTCGTCGGTGAGGTGGAAGTGGAAGACGTTCAGCTTGTGGGCGGCCAGCAGGTCCAGGTAGCGCAGGACGTCGTCCTTGGGCAGGAAGTGCCGGGAGACGTCGAGCAGCATGCCGCGCCAGCCGAAGCGGGGTTCGTCCTCGACGACGACCGGCGGGACCTCCCAGGTGCGGCCGGGGGCGAGGGGCGCGCGGCGGAAGGCGTCGGGGCCGAGGAGCTGACGGAGCGTCTGCGCGCCCCGGAAGACGCCCGCCGCGGTGCCGCCGGTGAGGCGTACGGCGTTCGCCTCGACGGCCAGGCGGTAGCCCTCGGGGGCGAGCGACGCGTCGAGCGCCAGCACGATGCCCTGCCCGGTGGAGCCCCGGCCGGAGCCGTCGCCCGCACGCGTGCCGGTGCCGTCGCCCTCGGGCAGGGGCAGTCCGGTGGCCGGGCCCACCGTGGCGCGCAGCCAGCGGGCGACGCCCTCGGTGCCCGGTCCGGCCGTCAGCGGGGTCCGGTAGCCGAGTGGGTAGGGCCCGGCGGCGGCCGCGGTCAGGGTGCGCGGGGCCGGGACCAGGCCGAGGGCGGCGGCGTCCACGGCGCCCGGGGAGGGGGAGTTCTCGGGTGTCATGACGTCAGTCCTTAACCGCTCCGCCCAGTCCGGAGACGAGGCGTCGCTGTACGAGGACGAAGAAGACCAGGACGGGGATGGTCATCACGGTCGAGGCCGCCATGATCCCTCCCCAGTCGTTCTCGTCCGGTTTGAAGAACACCAGCAGCGCCATCGGCAGCGTCGACTGGGAGGTGTCGCTGATGATGAACGACTTCGCGAACAGGAAGTCGTTCCAGGTGGTGATGAAGGAGAAGACGCTGGTGGCGACCAGGCCCGGGAAGACCAGCGGGAAGAGGATCTGCCACAGGAAGCGGGTGCGGCTCGCCCCGTCGATGTAGGCGGCCTCCTCCAGGGCCTCGGGAACGGCCTTGACGAAGCCGCGCAGCATCCAGATGGCGAAGGGCAGCGAGAAGGCGAGGTGCGGCAGGATCAGCGAGCCGAGGGTGTTCAGCTGGCCGAAGTCCCGCATGAGGAAGAACAGCGGGATGGTCAGCGCCTCCACCGGCACCATCTGCGCGACCAGGAACATGATCAGCAGGGTGGTGCGGAACCTGAAGCGGAAGCGGGTCACGGCGGTGGCGGCCAGGAAGGCGATCAGCGCGGAGAGGACGACGACCGTGCCCGCCACCAGCAGGCTGTTGAGGAAGTAGCGGCCGAACTCCTGCTGTTCGAAGACCCGGCGGAACGAGTCGAGGGACGGGGAGAGCGTCCAGGGGCGGGCCTCGGTGGACTGGATCTCGCCGGCCGGTTTGAAGGCGGAGAGCACCATCCAGTAGAGCGGGAAGGCGACCGCGACGGCGATGAGCAGGGCGGCGGCCTCGGCCATCAGCCGGCCGGGCCGCTTGACGCCCAGAAGCGTGCGTGCGCTCACAGTTCCTCCCCCTGGCGCCTCACCAGGCGCAGATAGACCAGCGTGACGGCCAGCAGGATCACCAGCATCACGACGCCGATCGCCGATCCGAGGCTGTACTGCGAGGACGCGAACGCCTTCTGGTAGGCGTACACGTTGAGCACCAGGTTCTGGCCGGCGATGCCGCCGCCGCCCGTCATGACGTAGATCTGGGTGAAGACCTTGAAGTCCCAGATGATCGACTGGATGGTGACGACGATCAGGATGGGCTTGAGCATCGGCGCCATGATGGTGCGCCAGATCCGCCACTGCGACGCGCCGTCCAGCGAGGCGGCCTCCAGCACCTCGGTGGGGATGGCCCGGATGCCCGCGTACACGGTGACCATCACGAACGGGAACGAGCACCACAGGACTTCGAGGAGCACGAGCGCGAAGGCGCTGTAGCGGCCGTACGTCCAGGAGAAGTCGCCGAGTCCGAGCACCTTGTTGACCGGTCCGAAGTCGGGGTCGAAGAGGAAGACCCAGACGGTGGAGCCGGTGATCGCGGGGGTCGCCCAGGCGCCGAGCGCGGCCATCATCAGCGCGAGCCGGGGCAGGGCGCGGACGCGGGTGAGCAGGACGGCGAGCGCGCAGCCGACGAACAGGGTGGAGACCACGCAGGCCGCCGCGAAGAGCACGGTGGCGAGGAGGACCTGCCAGAACTGGCTGTCGTTGAAGAGGGTCGCGTAGTTGCCGAACCCCTGGAAGGTGGTGGGTTCGCCGCCGCTGACCTGGGCCTGGGTGTATTCCAGGAACGAGATCAGGCCGAGCTGGTAGATCGGGTAGACCAGCAGTCCGGCGAGCAGGACGAGCGCGGGCAGGAGGTAGAGCCAGGGGGTCCAGCCGGAGCGGTTCGCGGGTGAGACGGACCGGGGGCGCCGGGGCGGGCGGGCGGCCGGGGTGGCGCCGCCCGCCCGGGCCCCGCCCGCGGGCGGGGCCTTGAGCGGAGAGGTGTGCGTGGTCATCGTCAGCCGGCTTCGGAGAAGGCCGCGTCCATCTTCTTCGCCGCGTCGTCCGAGGCCTTCGCCACGTCCTTACGGCCGGAGACGATCTCCTGGAACATCGTCGGCAGGACCAGCGAGGCGTCGATCTGGCCCCAGGCGGGCGAGGCGGGGACGAACTTGGCGCCCGCGCCGAGGGTCTGGACGAACGGGGCGACGAAGGGCTCCTTCTTCGCGGCGTTGTCCAGGACGTCGGTGTAGGTGGGCAGGAAGCCCATCGCGTCGAACATCTGGGCCTGGGTCTTCTTGCCGGACAGCGACTTCATGAGGTCGACGGCGAGGGTGCGGTGCGAGCTGCTCTTGAGGACACCGAGGTTGTTGCCGCCCGCGAAGGCCGGGGCGATGGAGTTCTGCGCGACGCCGGGCAGCGGCACGACGGCGTACTTGCCCTTGACCGCGCCCGCCTCGACGGCCGCGTGGCTGAAGTCGCCGCCGATGGCCATGGCGGCCTTGCCGGAGGCGAAGGCGGTCACGGTGGCGTTGCCGCCCATGGAGGCGCACTTGGCGGCGGGGCAGTTGTCGTCGCCGAAGAGGGAGGTGTACGCCTCGATGCCCTTGCGGGACTTCTCGCTGTTGATGCCGGAGGTGAACGTCCCGTCGGTCTCGCCCGCGAGCTCGCCGCCGTTGGCCCAGATGAAGGGCATCGCGCCGTAGGTGTACGCACCGCCGACCGCGAGACCGTAGAGGTCCGGCTTCGCCTTGCGGATCTTCTTGGCGGTGGAGATCAGCTCGTCCTGGGACTTGGGGGGATCGATGCCGAGGTCCTCGAAGACGTCGGTGCGGTAGTAGAGGGCCCGGACGCCGACGAAGAAGGGCGCGCCGTAGACCTTGCCGTCCACGGTGACGGACTGCCGGGCGATCGGGTCGGTGTCCTTGGCCTCGTCCCAGGCGCCGAACTCCTCGGTGATGTCGGCGAGTCCGCCGTCCTTGACGTATCCGGCGGTGTCGCTGTTGCCGTACTCGATGAGGTCCGGGGCGCTCTTGGGGTCGTTGAAGGCCGCCTTGATGCGCTGGGCGCGGGTGTCGACGGGTATGTACTCGACCTCGACCTTCGCGCCCTCGTGGGCCTTCTCGAAGTCGGCGACGGCCGCGTCGACGACCTTCTCCTTGGGCTTGTTGCCGACCTCCTGGAAGAGCCAGACACGGAGCGTGCCGCTCTTGTCGTCACCCTTCGCACTCGTGTCGGAGGTCTGCGGCGCACAGGCGGTGGCGGTGAGGCCGGCCAGCACAAGCGCCGCGACGGGAGCGGCAATTCGGGCAGAAAGCTTCATCCGGAACCCCTACCGGTCAAGTGTTGCATCATGTGCAACGTGCGTTTCGTTCTGCACAACTGGCAGGAGAGTAGATCCGCGCTCCGGCGACGACAAGTGGTCTCGACCACTCTGTGACCAGCGGATGCAGCCCGTGCAACGCGACCGCGCGGTCACCTTCCGTGAGGAGGCGTGCGAAAGGCCCCCGGGGCGTGCGGTGTCGCACGCCCCGGGGGCCTTCGGCAGGGGTGGGGCCGGACCTACTTCTTGTCCTTGCCGCCGCCCTTGCCCTTGTCCTTGTCGCCGCCGGCGCCCATGGACTCGTAGATCTCCTTGCACATGGGACAGACCGGGTACTTCTTGGGGTCGCGCCCCGGCACCCAGACCTTTCCGCACAGCGCGACCACGGGAGTGCCCTCCAGGGCGCTCGCCATGATCTTGTCCTTCTGGACGTAATGGGCGTAGCGCTCGTGGTCGCCGTCGCCCCTCGACACCTGCGGCGTCGGCTCGACGAGGGTCCCCGTACCTGCCCCGCGATCGGGCTCAAGAGTGCTCATAACCGCCAAGGGTACTGAAAGAGACGGGGATCAGTTGAGCGAAGGGTCGTCCGGATACGTGGCGATCATCGCCAGCTCGCTGCGCTGGCGGCGGAGCACCGCGCGCCAGAGCCGTTCGGGGCGCGGGGAGGAGACGTCACCGGGCTCGGACTCGACCACGTACCACGCCCCCTCGGTCAGCTCGCCCTCCAGTTGACCGGGACCCCAGCCGGCGTACCCGGCGAAGATCCGCAGCGAGCCGAGGGCGGGGCCGAGCAGCTCCGGCGGGGTCTCCAGATCGACCAGTCCGATCGCCCCGTGGACCCGCCGCCAGCCGAGCGGGCCCTCGTCGCCGGGGATCACCGCCACGCCGAGCGCGGAGTCGAGCGAGACCGGACCCCCCTGGAAGACCACGTCCGGCTCGCCGGCCAGGGCGGCCCAGGACTCCAGGATGTCGCCGACGCCGACCGGGGTCGGGCGGTTGAGGACCACGCCGAGGGAGCCCTCCTCGTCGTGGTCGAGGAGCAGCACCACCGCGCGGTCGAAATTCGGGTCCGTGAGGGCGGGTGCGGCCACGAGCAGTCGCCCTGTGAGCGAGGACACCTCGGTCATGGCACGAATGATCCCGCATCCGCGGCCTTCCCGGGAGGTGAGTGCCCGTGATGCCGCCCTCAGAAGAGCGAGCGCAGCTCAGGGCGCACGGAGGCACGGGGAGCGCATCGTCCGGCGGGGGCGCCGTGGGCCATCCGGACGGTAACCCTCCGCAAGATCGGGTGCGCGGAGGGTGTTGTGGCGGATTCATGACGTTCGTACACCCCCCTTCGTCTTACGGAAGGGGGGTAGGAGGCCATTACCCTTTTCGTTGGCCCCCTGCCCGACCACTCCGGAACGCGAGATACATGACCGGCACAGACGATGTCCTGCTTGTCCACGGCGGCACCCCGCTGGAGGGCGAGATCCGCGTCCGAGG
The DNA here is from genome assembly GCF_018866325.1 of Streptomyces sp. YPW6. Lineage (NCBI taxonomy): Bacteria > Bacillati > Actinomycetota > Actinomycetes > Kitasatosporales > Streptomycetaceae > Streptomyces > Streptomyces sp. YPW6. The sequence continues at coordinate 4,962,918 of NZ_CP076457.1, read as the reverse complement.
CGCCAAGAACCTGGTGCCGAAGGCCATGGTCGCCGCGCTGCTCGGCAGCGGGCCCAGCCGCCTCCGCAACGTGCCCGACATCCGTGACGTACGGGTGGTGCGGGGGCTCCTCCAGCTGCACGGCGTCACCGTCCGCCCCGGCGACGAGCCGGGCGAACTGATCCTCGACCCCTCGCACGTCGAGTCGGCGAACGTCGCCGACATCGATGCCCACGCGGGTTCCTCGCGCATCCCGATCCTGTTCTGCGGCCCCCTGCTGCACCGCCTCGGCCACGCCTTCATCCCGGGGCTGGGCGGCTGCGACATCGGCGGCCGGCCGATCGACTTCCACTTCGAGGTGCTGCGCCAGTTCGGCGCGACCATCGAGAAGCGGGCCGACGGCCAGTACCTGGAGGCCCCGCAGCGGCTGCGCGGCACCAAGATCCGGCTGCCGTACCCCTCGGTGGGCTCCACCGAGCAGGTGCTGCTCACCGCCGTCCTCGCCGAGGGCGTCACCGAGCTGTCCAACGCGGCCGTCGAACCGGAGATCGAGGACCTCATCTGCGTGCTGCAGAAGATGGGCGCGATCATCTCCATGGACACCGACCGGACCATCCGGATCACCGGTGTCGACAAGCTCGACGGCTACACCCACCGGGCGATCCCGGACCGCCTGGAGGCGGCTTCCTGGGCGTCGGCGGCGCTGGCGACCGAGGGCAACATCTACGTGCGCGGCGCCCAGCAGCGCTCGATGATGACCTTCCTGAACACCTACCGCAAGGTCGGCGGAGCCTTCGAGATCGACGACGAGGGCATCCGCTTCTGGCACCCGGGCGGCGCGCTCAACGCCATCGCGCTGGAGACGGACGTGCACCCCGGCTTCCAGACCGACTGGCAGCAGCCGCTGGTGGTGGCCCTGACGCAGGCCGCGGGCCTGTCGATCGTCCACGAGACGGTGTACGAGTCGCGGCTCGGCTTCACCTCCGCGCTCAACCAGATGGGCGCGCACATCCAGCTCTACCGCGAGTGCCTGGGCGGCTCGGACTGCCGCTTCGGCCAGCGCAACTTCCTGCACTCGGCGGTCGTCTCCGGACCGACGAAGCTGCAGGGCGCCGACCTGGTCATCCCCGACCTGCGCGGCGGCTTCTCGTACCTGATCGCGGCGCTCGCGGCGCAGGGCACCTCGCGGGTGCACGGCATCGACCTGATCAACCGCGGTTACGAGAACTTCATGGAGAAGCTGGAGAAGCTCGGCGCGAAGGTGGAGCTGCCGGGCGGTTCCCTGGTCTGACCCCGCACAGTGCTGCCGCACACAGCACTGCGCCACCGGCGCCCCGGTCCCCCGCGGAGGGGGCCGGGGCGCCGGCCTTCGCCCTCACGGGCCCCCGGCGAGCCCGCGCGAGCGCGCGAACCGGCCCGGGGTGGTGCCCGCGATCCGCCGGAAGTGCCGGGTGAGGTGGGACTGGTCGTGGAAGCCGACCGCGGTGGCCGCCTGTCCCGGCGGCACGCCCTCCAGCAGGAGCCGGCGGGCGAGGTCGACCCGGCGGGCCGTCACGTACTGGTGGGGCGCGATCGCGTAGGCCGCGCTGAAGGCCCGTACGAGATGGGTCGGGTGCGCGTGGACCAGCCGGGCGGCCTCGGCGAGCGTGACGCCCTCCCGCAGCCGCTCGTCCAGCAGCTCGCGCAGGTCCCGGGCGACGCCGGGACCGGGCCGCGGGGTCTCCGGGGCCGCCAGGGGCCGCAGGTGGCCGCGCAGCCGCTCCCCGACGAACGCCAGGCGGCTCTCCGCCTCCAGCGCGTCGCCCGGGTCCGCGAGGGCGGTGTGCAGCCGCGCGACGCGGGCGCGCAGGAGCGGGTCGGCCAGATCGGGGGTGTCGACGGCGGGGCCGATGAGGCTCGCGTCGAGGTGACTCATGTCCAGATAGAGCACCCGTTTGCGGAACCCGTCCGGGGTGGCGGGGGAACCGTTGTGCGGTACCTGCGGCGGCAGCAGGCTCACCGTGCCGTCGGGGGTGCCGTGCCGGTGGCGGTCCAGGTCGTAGCGGACGGCGCCGTCGTCGACGATCAGGAGCGTCCAGGCGTCGTGGACGTGCATGGGGTAGGCGTGCTCGGTGAAGCGGGCGTGGAAGACCTCCACGACACCGGCGACGGACGGCCGCCAGGCCGAGACCTCCTGCGGGCGGCTCACGCGGGTCACGCCAAGAACGTACAAGACGCCGCGGCGGGGCGGCGGCCAGTCTCGCCCCATGGGAAACACGCACGAGAACGCGGGCGGCGGCGAGAGCGCGCCCGTCCGTTTCGACACGAAGATCGCGGTGCTGCTCCGCGACGACCTGGAGACCTGGCAGCGGCTGAACGTGACCGCCTTCCTGGTGAGCGGCCTGGGGACGGTGGCGCCGGAAGTGATCGGCGAGCCCTACGAGGACGCCGACGCGACCGCGTACCTGCCGATGCTGCGGCAGCCGGTGCTGGTCTTCGAGGGGGCGAAGGAGACGCTGACCGCCGCGCACACGAAGGCCCTCTCCCGGTCCCTGACGGTGGCGGTGTTCACCTCGGACCTGTTCGGCACGGGCAACGACCGGGACAACCGCGCGGCGGTACGGGCCGTGGGGCGCGACGCGCTGGATCTGGTGGGTCTGGCCGTGTACGGGGCGCGGAACGCCGTGGACAAGGTGCTGAAGGGCTCACGGATGCATCCGTGAGCCCCGGGGGCCCCGGGACAGCGGCAGGGGCTGTACGGGGCGCATGTGCCCCCGTCATAAGCGCCCCGGCATGCGGAAGGGCGGCCCCTCCCCATCGGGAGTGGCCGCCCTCGTCGCGCCTGGGGTTACTTGCCCTTGGCGGCTTCCTTGAGCTTCGAGCCCGCGGAGACCTTCACGCTGTAGCCGGCGGGGATGTTGATCGGGTCGCCGGTCTGCGGGTTGCGGGCGGTGCGAGCGGCACGGTGGGTGCGCTCGAAGGTCAGGAAACCGGGGATGGTGACCTTCTCGTCGCCCTTGGCGACGACCTCACCGACGGTCTCGGCGAGCGCGGCCAGCACGGCGTCGGCGTCCTTGCGCGTCACCTCGGCGCGGTCGGCCAGGGCGGCCACCAGCTCACTGCGGTTCATGTTGTTACTCCCGTGTTCTTCTTGCCTGTGAGGCGTGAGATCGAAGCCGATGCTGCCAGGGCCCTCTGACAGTCCCCGGACCCGGGTCTGATGTCAGACCCTCTCGCCCGATTACGCATCCTGCCCCCACCAGCGGCGGGAAAGCCAATCCGGAACCCTTCGGGGTCAATGAAAAGCGCCACGGTCTGCTCGTGGTGACGCTCCGTCGACTTGGCCGAGCGGTCCGCAGCGGATGCCGGGCCCCGCGGGGCCCGCTGCCCGCCCACCCTAAAGGGGCGTTTGGGGCGCCGCGACCCGCGACGCGCCGTACGGCACGGGCGGGTGCGGCCCGGGGTACCTCGCGCGTACCCCCCGAAAGGACCCCGAAACGACCGGGTCAGACGGTCGTGGCAGGGTCGACCGCGGTGACCCCGGCGGCCTTCGCGGCGGCCCGTACGGCTCCGGCGACCGCGCCCGCGACCTTGTCGTTGAAGACCGAGGGGATGATGTAGTTCGCGTTGACCTCGTCCTCCGCGACCACGTCGGCCAGGGCGCCGGCGGCGGCGAGCATCATCTCCGTGTTGACGGTGCGGGACTGAGCGTCCAGCAGACCGCGGAAGACACCCGGAAAGACGAGTACGTTGTTGATCTGGTTGGGGAAGTCCGAGCGGCCGGTGGCGACGACCGCGGCCGTCTGACGGGCGATCGCGGGGTCGACCTCCGGGTCCGGGTTCGCGAGCGCGAACACGATCGCGTCGTCCGCCATCGCGGCGACGTCGTCGCCGTTGAGCACGTTCGGGGCGGAGACGCCGATGAAGACGTCCGCTCCGACGACGGCCTGCTTGAGGGTGCCGCTGACCCCCTCGGGGTTGGTGTTGTCGGCGATCCAGCGCAGCGGCGAGTCGGGGTCGGCGGAGACCAGGTCCTCGCGTCCGGCGTGCACCACTCCGTGGATGTCGGCGACCACCGCGTGCTTGACGCCCGCGGCGATGAGCAGCTTCAGGATGGCCGTTCCGGCCGCTCCCGCGCCGGACATGACGACCCGTACGTCACCGGTGTTCTTGCCCACCACGCGCAGTGCGTTGGTGAGGGCGGCGAGCACGACGATCGCGGTGCCGTGCTGGTCGTCGTGGAAGACGGGGATGTCGAGGGCCTCGCGCAGCCGGGCCTCGATCTCGAAGCAGCGGGGGGCGGAGATGTCCTCCAGGTTGATGCCCGCGAAGCCGGGGGCGATGGCCTTGACGATCTCGACGATGGCGTCGGTGTCCTGGGTGTCCAGGCAGATCGGCCAGGCGTCGATGCCGGCGAAGCGCTTGAAGAGGGCCGCCTTGCCCTCCATCACGGGCAGCGCGGCCTTCGGGCCGATGTTGCCGAGGCCGAGCACCGCGGAACCGTCCGTCACAACTGCGACGGAGTTGCGCTTGATGGTGAGGCGGCGGGCGTCCTCGGGGTTGTCGGCGATGGCCATGCAGACCCGGGCGACGCCGGGGGTGTAGATCATCGAGAGGTCGTCACGGTTGCGGATGGGGTGCTTGGACGCCATCTCGATCTTGCCGCCGAGGTGCATCAGGAACGTACGGTCGGAGACCTTGCCCAGCACCACGCCCTCGATGTCGCGCAGACCCTCGACGATCTCGTCGGCGTGCGCGGTGGAGCTGGCGGCGATGGTGACGTCGATCCGCAGCTTCTCGTGGCCGGACGCGGTCACGTCGAGGCCGGTGACCGAGCCCCCGGAGGACTCGACGGCCGTGGTGAGCTGGGAGACCGCGGTGCCGCTCGCGGGCACCTCCAGCCGGACCGTCATCGAGTACGAGACGCTGGGCGCCGTTGCCATGGCCGAGTCCTTCGCTTTCCTTAGCTTCATTGCCGCACATCCGGAGCAAGGGTTCCGGATGTGCCTTCCGATCGTCGCACCTACCGACTGGTAGCCGGTAATGACTGCCGTCTTTCGGAAAGTGTTTTCCACCATACGAGAGACCACCCGTTCGGCGGAACCCCCAACGAGCCGGAAAACGGCCGGCGGGTCCCCGTGCAACGAGAACAGACCCGCGTCACCGGGAGGTGACGCGGGTCTGTCTTCTTCGTTTGAGTGGCACCGACCCGCCATGCTCGCCTCGCGGCAAGTGGTCGCTCGAAGCGACGAAGGTTGGGCCCGGGGGCTTGGATCGAGCCGGTGCCAGTACCACGGTAACAAAGACCCCGGAAAAGTGATTCCCGTGCGCCGGGTTGACTCGCGGGACCGTGCGGCACCGGTTTCCGGGCGCTGCCGGCACCGGCCCCCCGGCACCGTCGGCGTCCGCCCCCCGGCGCTGTGCGGCACCGGCCCCGAGGCACCGTGCGGCGTCACTCCCTGAGCAGGTCGGGCACCCCGTCCTCGTCCGGCAGGTCCCGCTCCCCCGAGACCACCGTCAGCTGCTGCGTCGCCCGGGTCAGCGCCACGTACAGCACACGCAGGCCGGCCGGGGACTCGTCGGCGATCTCCGCCGGCGAGACGACCACCGTGGCGTCGTACTCCAGCCCCTTGGCCTCCAGGCTGCCCAGCGCCACCACCCGCTCCCCCAGCTCCGCGAGCCACTCGCGGGCCTGGGCGCGCCGGTTCATCGCGACGACCACGCCGACCGTGCCGTCCACCCGCGCCAGCAGGCGTGCCGCCTCCTCGCGGACCGTGGCGGCCAGGTCCCCGTCGCGGACCGGCTGGAAGCGCGGCACCACCCCGGTCGAGCGGACCGCCGCCGGGGACTCCATGCCGGGCATGGCCAGTGCCAGCACCTTGGCGGCCAGCTCCGCGATCTCCGCCGGGTTGCGGTAGTTGACGGTCAGGGTGAAGCGGCGGCGCGGCCGGGAGCCGAGCGCCTCGTCCCGGGCCGCGGCCGCCTCGTCCGGGTCGGACCAGGAGGACTGGGCCGGGTCGCCGACGATCGTCCAGGTGGCGTGCCGGCCGCGGCGGCCCACCATGCGCCACTGCATCGGGGTGAGGTCCTGCGCCTCGTCGACGATGACGTGGGCGTACTCCGTGCGCTCCGCCGCGAGCCGCTCGGCCCGCTCCCACTGGGTCTCCTCGCGCTGCGGCATCAGCTCCTCCAGACCCGTGAGCTGGTCCAGCGGATCGGCCTCGCGCTTGCGCCTGGGCCGGTTCGGGGTGCCCAGCAGGGCCTGGAGCTCGTCCAGGAGCGCCACGTCGTGGACGGAGAGCGGGCCGCCGCCCTCCGCGTCCAGGCGCCGCAGGGAGCGGGCCAGGCGGCGCACCTCGCCCTGGTTGAGGATGCGCCGGGACCAGCGGGCCAGCCGCCGCTCGTCGGCCATCGCGGCCAGCACCCGGCGGGGCGTCAGCTCCGGCCACCATGCGTCCAGGAACTCCAGGAACGGGGTCTCGGTGGAGACGTCCTCGTCGAACGAGGAACGCAGCTCGGCGACCAGCTCCGGGTCGGTGTAGCGGCCGCGCCCGGAGGACTTGTTCCACAGGGCGTCCAGCAGCAGCTTGCGGGCGCGCGGGCGCAGCAGGTTGACCGGGGCGGTGCCACCGAGCACGTTGTGCCGGATGCGCTTGAGTTCGTCGGCCTCCAGCTCGATCCGGGCTCCGAAGGCGACGACGCGCAGCCGGGTCGGGGTGGCCGCGGCCGTCGCCGGTGCGGGCTCCTCCCCGAAGGCGAGCTGACCGCTCTCCCGCGCGGGCCGCGGCGCCTCCAGCGCGCCCCGGGCCGCCTTGCGCAGGACGGGGAGCATCCGGGAGGAGCCCTTGATCCGGGCGACGGCCGGTTCGTCGTAGGCGGTGGCGCCCTCCGGCCCGGTCGCCTCCTCGGTGAGCGAGCCGATCGCGCGGATCGCGACCTGGCCCTCCTCGCCGAGCGAGGGCAGCACGCCTTCGGTGTACGCGACCAGGAGCGGGGTGGGCGAGACGATCAGGATGCCGCCCGCGTACCGCCGCCGGTCCTGGTAGAGCAGATACGCGGCCCGGTGCAGGGCGACGGCGGTCTTGCCGGTGCCGGGGCCTCCGGTGACCTCCGTGACGGAGGCGGCGGGGGCCCGGATGACCAGGTCCTGTTCGGCCTGGATGGAGGAGACGATGTCCCGCATGGTGTGGCTGCGGGCCTGGCCGAGCGCCGCCATCAGCGCGCCGTCCCCGATCACCGGGAGTTCCTCGCCGCCGAGGAACGCCGTCAGCTCCGGGCGCATCAGGTCGTCCTCGACGCCGAGGACCTTGCGGCCCTTGGAACGGATGACCCGGCGGCGTACGACACGGCCGGGGTCCTTCGGGGTGGAGCGGTAGAACGGGGCGGCGGCCGGGGCCCGCCAGTCGATCACCAGCGGCGTGTAGTCGGAGTCCAGGACCCCGATCCGCCCGATGTGCAGCGTCTCCGCGATATCGGCGGTGGCGTCCTCCCGTACGGAGTCGTCGGCCGGCTCCACGGAGGTGTACGCGCCGTCCGGGCCGCGCTCCCCGTCCTTGCCGAGCAGCAGGTCGATCCGCCCGAAGAGGAAGTCCTCGAACTCGCTGTTCAGCCGGTTGAGGTGGATCCCCGCCCGGAACACCTGGGCGTCCCGCTCCGCGAGCGCGCCGGGGGTACCGACCTGGCCGCGCTTGACGGCGTCGTTCATGAGGAATTCCGCCTCGTCGATCTTCTCTTCGAGGCGGTGGTAAACACGGTCGAGATGCTCTTGCTCGACACCGATTTCCCGGTCCCGCAGCGATTCGACAGCGGCATCCTGCGCGGCCACCGAGGCCCCCTTCTTCACGGCACTGGGCAGCCGTCAACCCTATAGCGAAGGGGGCCCGGGCGCACCTGCCGACCAGCCTCCGGCCGCGCGTCGCGCCCGGCTCAGGCCCCGATCTCCACCAGCCGCTCCCCGTCGAAGGTCCGCACCTCGAAGCGGGCGATGTCCTCGCGGTCCATCGCCGCCCCGCCGTGCACGTACAGCGGAGCCTTCGCCGTCGGGTTCGTCGCCCCCTCGATGCCGTATCCCCAGCGCGGGACGGACCAGGAGGTGACGACCTCCTCCTCACCGGTCCTGGAGACGGCGACCAGGGTGCACTTCTGCGGCCCCTTGACGTTCTTCAGCTCCAGGACCGTGTGGGTGCCCCAGGCCTTCTCCTCCATGCCGACGGTCGCGCCGACCCGGGTGGTGGGGTCGGTCGCCGAGACCTTCTCCGTCATGTGCTCGAAGAAGGCGTCCTCGGCCGGGCTGGTGGGGTGCGGTTCACCCACGGCCACCGACCCGCCGCCGCGGTCGTCGCCCCCCGTGACGGCGAAGGCGGCGACCGGCCCGCCGACGATCAGGGCGGCGGCCGCGGCGATCCAGTACCGGCTGCGCCGGGTGCGGCGGTGGCGTTTGCGCGCCACCTCGTCCATCAGTCCGCCGAGCAGGCGGGGCGCGGGCTTCTCGGGCGCGTGCGCTGCGGGGCGGGCACCGGGCACGGCGGACGGTGCCTCGGCGAGCATCGCGAGCATCGGCTCCATCCCCGCGAACTCGTCGAGATGCGCGGCGCACCGGGCGCAGCCCGCGAGGTGGGCCTCGAAGTCGGCGGCCTGCGCGTCGTCGAGGATGCCGAGGACGTACGCGGCGGCCGCGTCGTGCTCGGAGCCTTCGGCGCCCGCGGGGCCCGGGACGGAACCGGGACCGGGACCGGAGCCGAAGCGGCCGGCCGGACCGCTCGGAACGGTCGGGCCGTTCGCACCGGACGGGCCGGAGACGCCGGCGAGGTGCGCGGGTCCTGAGGGGTGCGCAGGACCCGCCGCATACGGGGGACGTGAGGGACCGGACGGCGTGCGGTGGCCGGGAGGCCTGGGCCCGAACGGCTGCCACTGCTGGTCGCTCATGCCGTGATCCCCCTTTCTTCGAGTGCGAGCTTCATCGAACGCAGTGCGTAGAACACCCGGGACCGCACGGTCCCGCTGGGGACACCGAGTACTTCGGCGGCCTCATTGACCGTACGCCCCTTGAAGTAGGTCTCGACCAATGCTTCCCGGTGCGCGGGGGTCAAATCTTCGAGCGCGTCCGAAAGCGTCATCAGCCACAGCGCCTTGTCGATCTCGTCCTCCGCGGGAATGACCTCCAGCGGCGACGGATCGACCTCGCGCGGCCGGGCCTGCCGGCTGCGGTGGTTGTCGATGACGATGCGCCGGGCGACCGTCACCAGCCAGGGTCGGACGGAGCCGGTGGCCCTGCCCAGGCGACCGGCGTTCTTCCAGGCACGGATGAGCGTCTCCTGCACCACGTCCTCGGCCCGCTGGCGGTCGCCCGCGACGAGTCGCAGGACGTACGCGAGCAGCGGCCCGGCGTGTTCGCGGTACAGCGCCCGCATCAGCTCCTCGTCCGGTATCCCGGAGGAGGACGGGGCCGGCTCACTGCGATGTCGAGCCCTGTGCGGACGGTCATCGGCCACGGCCGCATCCTTGCGCACCCGAACCTCCCGGTCGAGACCTCTGAAACGAGCTCCTGGACCATCGATACGGGGGTGGGCGCCGGTTCATTCAACGGCGGGCGGATTTTCTTTCTCCGGGCCGTGCGGGCCGTGCGGACTGGGCGGGCCGTGGGGGCCGTGGGGGCCGTCGGGACCGTGCGGGCTGTAGGGGGTGTGCGGGCTGTGGGGGCCGCCCGGACCGTCCGGGTTCTGGGGGCCGTGCGGGCCGGGCTCTCCCGGGCGGGACGCCCCGGGTGCCGCCGGGCCGGCGGCACCGGCCGTCCCCGAGGTTCTGCGCCGGTGGCGGGCGACGCGTTCGCGGTTGCCGCAGACCTCCCCGGAGCACCAGCGCCGCCGCCCGCCGCGCGAGGTGTCCAGGTAGAGCCGGTGGCAGGCCTCGCCCTGGCAGCGGCGCAGGGCCGCCCGCGCGACGGGGTCGGTGAGCAGGTCCACCGCGTCCCGGGCCACGGCGGCGAGGAGACCCGCGCAGTCGGGCACGGCGCTCAGGGCCCGCACCAGGTCACCGTCCGCTCCGCGCACCGCGCGGGGGCCCGGAGGGGCTCCGGACGCCAGGGAGTTGACCCGCTCCAGCGCACCGTCGGCCGGAGGCCCGCCGAGCTGAGCGGCCATCAAGCACGCGATATCGCAGCGCAGTTCGCGGAAGCGGACCACCCAGGTGTCGTCCAGCGCCGCCAGCACGGTGTCCGGCGGGACGAGCCGGGCGTCGGTCAGCCACTGGGTCAAACAGCCTGGCCCGTCGAGCTGTTCGCTGGTGCCGGGCACCCCGCCCGCGCGTTCCGTGGCCACCAGATCGAGGCAGATCCGGCCCGCGTCGAAGCGCCACATCCGCGCACCTCTGCCCGCCGCCATGCTCACGTTCACCGCCTCGGATCTCCGGGGGAACGGCCCTCCCCAGAGTGCTCCTGTCGGGGCCCGGCCGGAACCCCGCTACCGTGACGGTCATGAGCGATCTCGGGGGATGGACGGCCCACGGGGATCTCGCCCTCACGGCCGATGGCTTGCTCCTGCGGCCCTGGCGCGAGGAGGACGTACCTGAGCTGCTGAGGGCGTACGACGATCCGCTGATGCGGCAGTGGGTGCGGCGGCCCGTGGACACGCCCGAAGAGGCCGCCCGCTGGCTGGAGTCGCAGCGTGCGGGGTGGGCGTCGGGTACCCGGTTCGGCTTCGCGGTGACGGACCCGGGCCGGGCCGGGGAGCTGGTCGGCAACCTGACGCTGAAGCGCCCCGGCCCGGGGGCCGAGCGGGCCGAGCGGGCCGAGGTGGGGTACTGGACGGCGGCGTGGGCGCGGGGGCGGGGCGTGGCGCCCAGGGCCTTGGAGGCGCTGAGCGCCTGGGCGTTCACGACTTTCGCGGAACAGGGCGTGCAGCGGCTGGAGTTGCTGCACCAGTTGGACAACGTGGCCTCGTGCCGGGTCGCGGAGAAGTGTGGATACCCGTTGGCACGGGTGATCCCGGCGCTGCCGCCCGACTACCCGCTGGACGGCCATGTGCATGTGCGGGAGGCTCCGGCGGCGGTCACCCGGCCGGCGGGTCGTCGTGGAGGAGCCGCTGGTACAGGTGGTGGTCGCGCCAGCGGGCGTTGATGTGCAGATAGCCGGGTGCGGTGCCGACGTGCTCGAAGCCCGCCTTCGCGAGCACCCGCTGGGACGGGGCGTTGTCGGTGACGGTGGCTGCCTCGACCCGGTGCAGGCCCAGCCGGTCGCGGGCCGCGTCGCAGACCGCGCGGACGGCCGCGGTGGCGAGGCCGCGTCCGGTGTGGCCCTCGTCGACCCAGTAGCCGAGGCGGCCGTTGCGGAACGGGCCCCGCTCGATTCCGGAGAGCGTGAAGGCGCCGATCACCTGGTCGTCGGCGTCCGCGAGCACCCAGGGCATGGCCCGCCCGGCGTCCCGGTCTGCCAGCAGGGTGGTGAGCCGGGCGGTCTGGCCCTCGACGGTGTAGAAGGCGTCGGGGCGTACGGGGTCCCAGCGGCGCATGTGGGCGCGATTGCGGGTCAGAGCAGTGGCGAAGGCGGGTGCGTCGGAGAGTCCGGCGGGGCGGAAGGCGACGTCCGGGGCGAGGAGGTGGGTGCGGTCGGTCATCCGGTCACGCTAACCGGGACGGTCCGGCTCCCGGGGAAGGGGCCCGGCGAGAGACCTGCTCCCGGGGCGGGGCCCGGCCGGTCCGGCCGGCCTGACCGTACGGGCGCGAGCAGGGTCCGGCTCCCGGGGAAGTGCGTCCGGCCGAGGTCTGGCCGGACGGGCCGTACGGGCGCGAGCAGGGCCCGGCTCCCCGGGGCGGGGAGTGCGTCCGGCCGCCCCAGGCGTACGCCCGCTGTTCCCCCCTGTGGCATGCGACCGCACTGCCGTCCGCCGCAACAGGCCCTCAGCGCCCGTACTTCGTGTCCGCCGACGGGTCCAGCGCCAGTCGGTAGCCGCGCTTGACGACCGTCTGGATCAGCCGGGGCACGCCCAGCGCGGAGCGCAGCCGGGCCATCGCCGTCTCCACCGCGTGCTCGTCGGATCCGCTGCCGGGCAGCGCCCGCAGCAGGTCGGCGCGGGCCACCACCCAGCCGGGGCGGCGGGCCAGCGCGCGCAGGAGGGCCATCCCCGCGGGCGGCACCGCGCGCAGTTCGGCGTCGACGAGGACGGCGTGCCCCCGGATCTCGACGCGGTGGCCGGCTACGGGCAGGATGCGGGCGGCCGACGGGAGTTGGGCGCACATCAGCTGGACGAGGGGGCCCAGCCGGAAGCGTTCCGGCTGGAGGGTGTCGATGCCCCGGGCCTGGAGCGGGAGGGCGGTGACCGGTCCGACGCAGGCGACCAGCACGTCGTCGCGCAGGGCGCCGAGGATCTCCGGGAGCAGTCCACGGGTCTCGGCCCGGCCCAGGAACGAGGCGGCGGCGGGCGCGCTGGTGAAGGTGATCGCGTCCAGGCCCCGGGCGGCCGTGACGTCGAGCATCCGGTCGAGCGGGGCGATGTCCTGCGGCGGCGTCCAGCGGTAGACGGGGACGACGACGACCTCGGCGCCCGCGGCCGTCAGCGACTCGACGAAGCCCGGCAGCGGTTCGCCGTGCAGCTGGAGGGCGATCCGGCGCCCCGCGACGCCCTCGGAGAGGAGCCGGTCGAGGACCTCGGCCATCGATTCGGACCCGGGCGACCAGGTATCGGTGAGTCCGGCTGCGCGGATGGCGCCCTTGACCTTGGGGCCCCGGGCGAGGAGTTCGGCCCCGCGCAGGGTCTCCAGAAGAGCGTCGCCGACCCCCCAGCCGTCGGCCGCCTCGATCCAGCCGCGGAAGCCGATCGCGGTGGTGGCGACCGCCACGTCGGGAGCGTGGCCGATCAGCTCCTTGGTGGCGGCGAGGAGTTCGCTGTCGTCGGCGAGCTGCACGATCCGCAGCGCGGGGGCGTGCAGGACGGCGGCCCCGCGGCGTCGGAGGAGCGTGCCCAGTTCCTCGGCCCGTCGGGCGGCGGTCACCCCGACGGTGAAGCCCGCGAGGGGGCCGTGCGCTGTGTCGTCGACCTGCATGGCGTGTTCCCGGCTCCTGTGTTCCCGCTGATACGCACGTGTTCCCGCTCGTACGCGGTGGTTTCGGTTGGTCGGCGATGGCTCCCGCTCGTACGCGGTGGTCTCCGTCGGCAGGCGATGGCTCCCGCTCGTACGCGGAGGATTCCGTCGGCAGGCGATGGCTCCCACTGGTACGCGGTGGTCTCCGTCGGTCGGCGACGGCTCCCGCTCCTGCGCGGCCCTTTCCGTTGGTGGCGCGAAGTGCGGAGGCCCGAGACTGCCAACGGTGCGTGACAGGCTCGGTTCCCCCGTATTTCCCGGCCGTTACGGCGCACGACGCCGGACCGCGCCGTTTCTACACCTCCGCGTAACCGAGCTGGGCCCGGGCGGGCGCCGGTGCCGGGCGGCGAAGGTATACCGCCCAGGTGAGCGCGGAGCACACCCCGTAGAAGGCGAGGAAGGACCAGAAGGCCGCTGTTCCGGTGCCCGAGGTCTGGAAGGACTGGCGGAAGGCGAGGTTGATCGCCAGGCCGCCGAGGGCGCCGACGGCCCCGATGAGGCCCATGGCCGCGCCGGAGAGCCGCCGTCCGCGGGCGGCGGCCGCCTCGCTCTCCAGGCCCCGGGCCAGCGCCTTGGTGTGGAAGATGCCGGGGATCATCTTGTACGTCGAGCCGTTGCCGAGACCCGTCAGGACGAACAGGGCGGTGAAGCCGGTGAGGAAGAGCGGCAGCGAGGCGGTCCCGGAGGCGTGGATGACGACGCCGGTGGCGGCGGCCATCGCGACGAAGGTGGCCAGGGTGATGCGCGCGCCGCCGTACCGGTCGGCGAGCCGGCCGCCGACGGGCCGGACCAGGGAGCCCAGCAGCGGGCCGACGAAGGTGAGCGAGGCGGCCTGGAGCGGGGTGCGGCCGAACTGGGTCTGGAGCACCAGGCCGAAGGCGAAGCTGTAGCCGATGAACGAGCCGAAGGTGCCGATGTAGAGGATCGACATGATCCAGGTGTGCGGGTCGCGCACGGCCTCCAGCGCGGCGCCGGTGTCGTTCTTCACGGGCCGCAGATTGTCCATGTACAGGGCGGCGCAGACGGCGGCCAGGACGATCAGCGGCACGTAGACGCCGAGGACGATCCGGGGGTGCGAGGCGCCCAGGGTGCCGATGACGAGCAGACCGACGAGCTGGACGACGGGTACGCCGATGTTGCCGCCGCCCGCGTTGAGGCCGAGCGCCCAGCCCTTCTCGCGCAGCGGGAAGAAGGCGTTGATGTTGGTCATCGACGAGGCGAAGTTGCCGCCGCCGATCCCGGTGAGCGCCGCGACCGCCACGAATGTGCCGTACGACGTTCCGGGTTCCATCACCCAGAACGCGGCCAGGGTCGGGACGAGCAGGCTCACCGCGCTGAAGACCGTCCAGTTGCGGCCGCCGAAGCGGGCGACGGCGAAGGTGTACGGCACCCGGACCAGTGCGCCGACGAGGGTGGCGGTCGAGATGAGGAAGAACTTCCCGGCCGGGTCGATGCCGTACTCCGGTCCCATGAACAGGACCATCACCGACCACAGGGTCCAGATGGAGAATCCGATGTGCTCGGAGAGCACGGAGAACCAGAGGTTGCGGCGGGCGGTGCGTTCGCCCTTCTCCCGCCAGAACGTCTCGTCCTCCGGCTCCCAGGTCTCGATCCAGCGGCCTACCATCACGCGCCTCCACAGGGGGTCGGGGTGTTGTTCCCGACGCTAGGGAGCCCGCGTTTCGGTGCGGTGCCGCGAGGTGACCGGTGCGCAACCTTGCTCTCACCGGGCCGGGAGCGGCCCGGTGAGATGCGGTGCCCGCCCGCCCCTGCCCTCCCGTCACCGGGGCGGGAACGGGAGGGACCGACGGGTCCTACCGCCTGCCGTCCGGCCAGAGGCGGGGCCGGCGCTTGGCCGCGACGTCCTCCACCCAGCCCACGGCGACGATCACGAGTGCGATCAGCGGCCAGATGAGCAGGGTCATCAGCAGGGTGTACCCGGCCTCGACCGTCGATCCCAGGTGTGCGTCCACGTACGGGATCTCCCAGAGGAGGTCGAGCAGCGGTATCGTCGCCAGGATCAGCAGGTTGTGCCAGAGGTAGATCGTCACGGCCCGGTTGTTGGCGAGCGTGACCAGGCGGTCGAAGCGGGCCAGCCGGCCGGGGAGCTCCTGCCAGGACGGGGCGTACTGGAGCAGGATCACGCAGAAGCCGAGCGACCAGGCGGCCTGGGCCATCGGGATGTCGTTGAGGTCCCAGCCGTCCGCGGTGAGGTGCCCCGAGGCCCACCAGAGCCCGAAGCCCATGACGATCGACGCCACCGAGACGGCGAGGTAGCGCGGCACGTCCTTGAACAGGCCGTCGTGGTGGGCGAAGCCGAGGATCCAGCAGGAGCCGAACACCGCGAAGTCGCTGAGCGCGTTGCCGGTCTCGCCCGGGATCGTCACCAGGCCGGTGCCGATCACGGCGGTCAGGCCGAGCGGGGCGAGCAGCGTCACCCAGGGCAGCTTCCGGAACGCCCGGAGCAGCAGGGGCGAGGCGAGGACGAACCAGAGGTAGGCGCGGATGTACCAGAGCGGGCCGGCCGCCTGGACCGCCCAGGTGTCCTCCAGCAGCCCGGCCTTGTCACCGCTGGACCAGGGGAAGGGGGGTGCGCCGACCGGGAAGACGTACCAGGCCAGCTTGACGAACCACCACAGGCCCTCCTCCTTCACCGGCCGCCAGCTGAGCGCGAACATCATCGGTACGGCGATGAGCGAGAACACCCACATGGGCGGCAGCAGGCGGCGGATGCGGCCCCGGATGACCCCGGCGGCGGGGCGGGCCAGCGACCGGGCCATCAGCGAGCCGGCCAGGGCGAACATCACGCCCATGGAGGGGAAGACGATGGTCAGCCAGGCCCAGCCGAAGATGTGGTAGATCACCACGCGGACCAGGGCGATCGTCCGGAGCAGGTCGAGATAGCGGTCCCGGCCGGGCCTGCCCGTCGCGGCGGGCGCCGCGGGGGTGCCGGCGGGCACGGTGGCGGCGCTCATCCGACGGGCCTCCTCTCGGGGACGGACCCGGTCCCGCGCCGCTGGGCGGAGACGGCTCCGGGAGCCTCCACCGCGCCGGTGCGGCGCAGCTTCTGCCAGCGCAGCCGGCCGCCGGTGAGCGCGGTGATCCAGGACTGGAGCAGCACGACGTACATGAGCTGGCGGTAGAGGATCTGCTGGAGCGGCAGCGAGAGGAGGTGCGTCATGCGTTCCTTGTCCAGCCGGAAGGCGTACGCGGCGCAGACGGCCTGGACGACCAGGACGCCGAACCACGCGGCCACCGTCTTGCCGGTCGGGCCGAAGACGAGCCCGTACAGCAGGAACACGTCGATGAGCGGTGCGAGCAGCGGGGCGACGACCATGAACAGGGAGACGAACGGCAGACCGACCCGCCCGAAGCGGCCCGAGGGGCCGCGTTCGACGACGGCCCGCCGGTGCTTCCAGATGGCCTGCATGGTGCCGTAGCTCCACCGGTAGCGCTGCGACCAGAGCTGCTGCACGGATTCCGGGGCCTCGGTCCAGGCGCGGGCGTTCTCCGCGTAGACGACGCGCCAGCCGTCCCGGTGCAGGGCCATGGTGATGTCGGTGTCCTCGGCGAGGGTGTCCTCGCTCATCCCGCCGACCCGTTCCAGGGCCTCGCGGCGGAACGCCCCGACCGCGCCGGGGATGGTGGGCATGCAGCCGAGCATGTCGTACATACGGCGGTCCAGGTTGAAGCCCATCACGTACTCGATGTGCTGCCAGGCGCCGATGAGGGAGTCGCGGTTGCCGACCTTGGCGTTGCCCGCGACGGCTCCGACCCGGGGGTCGGCGAAGGGCTGGACCAGTTCGCGGACGGTGGACGGTTCGAAGACGGTGTCGCCGTCCATCATCACGACGATGTCGTAGCGGGCGTTCCGGATGCCGTTGTTGAGGGCGGCGGGTTTGCCCGCGTTCCGCTGGCGGACGACCCGGACGCGGGGCAGCCGCATGGCCTCGACGAGGTCGGCGGTGCCGTCCGTGGAGCCGTCGTCGATGACGATGATCTCGATCGGGTGGTCGCTGGCGACCAGGGAGCGCACGGTCGCCTCGATGCACTCGCGTTCGTTGTACGCGGGGACCAGGACGGAGACCGGACGGGCGAGGGGTTCGCCCCAGCTGAAGTCCCTGCGGCGGACCTTGCGGGCGTGCAGGAAGGAGAGCAGCAGCATCAGGCCGAAGCGGGCCAGCACCAGGGCGCCGATGGCGGCGAGGCCGACGACCAGGACGCCGGTGATCCGCTCGGAGACGGCGACGGCCAGGACGAACGCCTTGCCCTTCCACAGGGCGAACCCGGTGACCGGGGTGTGCGCGCTGGGGGCGTCCAGGGCCGTGGTGAGGCGGGTGAAGGTGTAGCCGCGCTCCGTGAGGTCGGGCAGCAGGGTGTCGAGGGCGGCCACGGTCTGCGAGCGGTCGCCACCGGAGTCGTGCATCAGGATGATCGCGCCCTTGTGGCCCTTGGGCGTGGCCCGCTCGACGATGGCGCGGACCCCGGGGCGCTTCCAGTCCTCACTGTCGGTGTCGTTGACGACGGTGAGGTAGCCGCGGCTGCCGATGTACTCCGTGACCGGCCAGGACTTGTTGTCCATGGCGTCGGAGAAGGAGGAGTAGGGCGGCCGGAAGAGCGAGGTGCGGACGCCCGCCGCGCCCGCCAGTGCCAGCTGGTTCTGCGACAGCTCCCAGTCGATGCGCCCGGTGGACTGGTAGGAGAGGTCGGGGTGGTTGAAGGTGTGCAGCCCGAGCTCGTGGCCCTCCTCCACCATCCGCCGGACCAGGTCCGGGTGGCGGGCGGCCATGTTGCCGGTGACGAAGAAGACGCCGTGGGCGTCGTACTCCTTCAGCTTGTCGAGCACCTTCGGCGTCCACACCGGGTCGGGCCCGTCGTCGAAGGTGAGGACGATCCGGCGGTCGGGTATGCGCAGGGTCTTCGCGTGACCGGAGCGGATGTCGATCACGGGCCCGCCGTCCAGGACCTTCTCCGGAACGTGGTTCTGGCGGGCGGCGTCACGGACCCGGTGGTCGGCGAGGATCTCGCTGTGCACGTATCCGCGCAGCATCAGCATCGCGAGCAGGGCGACGAGAAGCGTCGTCGGCAGGAGGTAGCGCATGGGGAGCCTGAGCCGGCTCCGGCCGCGTGACGCCGTCCTCTTCCTGCCGTTCCTGCCCCGCGTGGCGGGGAAGTTCATCTACGGGGCGCTCTCTTCCTGCACCGGCTGTTCGGGGTCCTCGGCGGGCGGGGTCGTCGGGTCGGCCGGCTCCGGCTCGGGGGGCGGCGTGGGGTCGGCCGGCGGTTTGGCGGTCGAGGTGGTGGGGGCCGGCTTCGTGGCTCCGCCGCTGCTGCCACCGCTGCCACCGCTGCCTGCGGTACGGGACGGGGCCGCGGAGGCGGACGCCGAGGGGCGGTCCGCCGAACCGGCGGGCACGATCACGGAGGTGGCCGAGGGGGTGGCGGCCACGGGCGCGCCGGACTCGACGACCACCGGGGAGCCGGAGGCGCCGGGCCCCGGCTCGGGGGCGTCGTCGGCCGGGTCGTCGTCCTCGGTGCCGGCGCTGGGCTCGGGGAGGTCGTCGACCTGCTCCGCCCGCGCCTTCTCCTCGGGTCCGGACAGGGGCAGCCAGGGGGCGCTGGAGTTGCCGCCGAGGACGGCGAAGACCAGCGTCACGGCGTAGCCGGCGCAGACCGTGGCCAGGACCCAGCCGAGGCGTCGGAAGGTCTTGCTGCGGCGACCGCTCTCGTCGACGAAGACGGGGCCGTCGGAGCCGTCCGGCGGAGCGGGTTCGCCGGGCAGCTCGGCGAGCTGACGGCCGAGTCCGTCGAGTTGGATCGTCGCGTCGTTGGGCTCGTGCGTGTGCCCGGTCCTCGTGCCTTCGCGCCAGTTGTCCACAGGTGCAGCCCATCCCCCAACTCAATGAATCAGGCGCACTCATTTTGACTGGTTCTTTACTGTCGGACTGGGCCCCCACCCGTCCACGAACCCGGCGTCCATGCACCCGGACGATGAATGTAGCGCACGATGTTGACGCCCAAGGGCTCCTGAACGGAGTTGATCAGGAACGGTTTCGCATCAGTGACAGATCGGACGCGGGCAGCCAGGATCCGGACGGTCGCAGCAGCCACCCCTCCGCTAGGGCCAACTGGTCAGTAGCGTTGCGCAGCGCGTCCACGCCGGGGTGCCGCAGCCCCTTCCGCCAGACCAGCGAAACCGGCGAAAGCGGAATCGGGTCGACGAGCGGGCGCAGGACGGTCCCGGGCATCGGCGGGAAGTCGACGACCGCCAGTACGGGGTGCCCACCCTTCTCCATGACCCGTTGAAATTCGGCCACACCCACGGCGAGGGGGACGGGCGGGGCCAGCACGATGTCCCACTCGGCGAAGAGCGACGCGGCGAGGTCGGTCCACTCCCGTGTCCGCTCGTTGCCGGCCCCCGCGTAGACGGTCTCGCCGGACAGCTCGGCCAGGGCGACGGTCTCGCGCTCGGCGAGGGGATGGGCCAGGGGCAGCATCAGGGCCATCGGCTCGTACCGCACCGGGTGCAGGGAAAGCCCGGCGCGCACGGCGGGGGCCAGTCCGGCGGCCCGGCCGAAGGAGACGTCGAGCCGGCCGGCCAGGATCTCGGCGGCGGCCCAGGTGAGCCCCGACTCGAAGCGGGCCATCAGCTCGCACGCGGGCACCAGTTCACGGGCGCGCGCCAGCACCCGGGCGGCGGTCGCCCCGTCGCTGTTCAGGTCCACGAGCAGCGGCCGGGCGGGCGCGCCGCTGAAGGCCCCGGCGAGCTCGGCGTGCGCGTCGAGGACCCGGCGGGCGTACGGCAGCAGGCGTTCGCCGTCCGGGGTGAGCGTGACCTGCCGGGTGGTCCGGACGAACAGCTCGGCGCCCAGCTCGCGTTCCAGTCGGCGGACGTCCCGGCTCAGCGCCTGCTGGGCGACGAAGAGCCGGGCGGCGGCCCGGGTGAAGTGCAGTTCGTCGGCGACGGCGAGGAAGGCGCGCAGCAGCCGGGGATCGGTGTCGGGAGGAGGCACGCCGCGAATCTACCGGGCGGGGCCTGATTCACAACAGGACCGCGTGAATCGGTACGGATCAGGTGTTGGACCCGGGCGGCGGGGCGCGGCGAGCCTGGTCCGTATGCCGATATCCCCTGCCGCCCGCCCGGAGACCCCGCCCCGGTCCGCCCCGCACGTCCTGACGGATCCCGCCCTCCCGGCGGGACCGGCCCCCGGACCGGGGCGGTCCACCCGGCCCGGTCCGGGGGCCCGGCCCGTGGCCGCGCCCCGGCCCGTCCGGGCCCCCGCTCCCCCGTCCACGGCCCTGCTCACCACCTCCGGCGGCCAGTTGGTCGCGGCCCCGCGCTCCGCGCCGACGGACGCCGGGACCCGGCGGACGCGTCCGCCGTCGCATCCGTACCTCCGGCTGCTGGCGGCCCCCGGGGCCCGTGCCTTCACGGCGGGCAATCTGATCGCCCGGCTGCCGATGGGGATGCTCAGCGTCAGCGCGGTCATCATGATCGCCGGGTCCCGGGGCTCGTACGCCCTGGCCGGGGCCGTCACCGCGACCGGCCTGGCCGCGACGGCGGTGGTCGCGCCGTTCACCGCCCGGCTCGTGGACCGCTTCGGGCAGGCACGCGTCGCCGTGCCCGCCACCGCGCTCGCCGTGCTGGGGTCGCTGGCCCTGGTGCTGTGCGTGCACCACGACGCCCCGGCCTGGACCCTGTTCGCCGCGTACGCCGCGACCGCGACGACCCCGAACACCGGCGGGATGTCACGGGCCCGCTGGGCGCATCTGCACCGGGGCGATCCGGCGGCGCTGCACACCGCGAACTCCTTCGAGCAGGCCGCCGACGAGCTGTGCTTCATGCTGGGCCCGGTGCTGGCCGCGACGCTCTGCGGGGCGCTGTTCCCGGAGGCGGGCACGCTGGCCGGGGCGGCGCTCCTGATGACCGGCGTCCTGATCTTCGCCGCCCAGCGCGCCACGGAACCGCCCGTCACCCCGCGCACGAAGACGGTGGCCTCCCCGCTGCGCGCCCCCGGGATGCCCGCGCTGCTGGCGGTCTTCCTCGCCACGGGGGCGGTGTTCGGGGCGCTGGAGGTGGTCTCCATCGCGCATGCCGGGGGCGCGATCCTGGCACTCCAGGCGGCGGGCTCGTGCGTGGCGGGCCTGCTCTACGGCTCGCTGCGCCCGGCCCGCAACGTCCGTCTCCGGTTGCTGCTGTGCCTGGCCGCGATGACGGCCCTGATGTCCCTGCCGCTGCTGGCCGCCACCGCGTCGGCCACCCTGCCGGTCCTGGCGCTGTGCCTGCTGCTGGCGGGGGCGGCGACCGCGCCGACCATGGTCACGGGCATGACGCTGGTCCAGCGGGCGACCCGCCCGGAGCAGCTGAACGAGGGCATGACGCTCTCGGTGACCGCGCTGCTGGGCGGGGTGGCTGCCGGGGCGGCGGCGGGCGGCCGACTGGTCGAGCACGCGGGGACGGTCCCCGGCTACGCGGTCCCGCTGTCCGCAGCGGCCCTCGCACTGGCCGTCGCCGCCGCGGGCTTCGGGTACGACCGGTGGCGGCGGACATGAAAAAACCGCCGCCCCGCGAGCGAACTCGCGGGGCGGCGGCCTACATGGGAATTGTGGAGATGGCGGGAATCGAACCCGCGTCCAACGGTGCGGAACCAGGGCTTCTCCGAGTGCAGTTCGCTGCGCTTTTCTCGGCCCCGGAGGTCACGCGAACAAGCCTCCGACAGGCTCAGCCACTGTTTGATTTCCTTCTCGGACCCGTGGCCGGACCGAGAAGTTTAGATCCCTAGCTGATGCCAGGATCCGGGTCGGGATCACCCCCGGGCTGACACTCCGCAGAGTCTTCGCTAGCTGCTAATTAGGCAGCGAGGGCGAAGGCGGAGGAATCGCGCTTGGAATTGGCGATTATTGTTTGCGACATATGGTTTACGAGATCATTGCCGCTTCCTCGACTCGCTTCCCCTGCTTCGACATCCGCTGTCGAAACCGATCATCCCCATGTGGTGTTGTCAAAACGCGCACCCTCGTCGGGGTGCACGGCCCATCGTACGTGACCAACGCGGGACGATGCCAGCGTATTCCCCGTGCGGGGTGATCAGGCGCTGCGCTGCCGCCGGCGGGCCGCCGCGATGGCGCGGTTCGTCTCGCGCGTGTCCTGCTTCTCGCGGAGCGTCTGCCGCTTGTCGTACTCCTTCTTTCCCTTCGCGAGCGCGATCTCGACCTTGACGCGGCCGTCCTTGAAGTACAGCGCGAGCGGCACGATGGTGTGGCCCGTCTCCTGCGACTTCGACTCCAGCTTGTCGATCTCGGCCCGGTGCAGCAGCAGCTTCCGCTTCCGCTTGGCCGCATGGTTGGTCCAGGTGCCCTGGACGTACTCGGGGACGTGGATGTTGTGGAGCCACGCCTCGTGGCCGTCGATCTGCACGAAGCCGTCGACCAGGGAGGCCCGTCCCATGCGGAGGGACTTGACCTCCGTCCCCATGAGAACGAGGCCGCACTCGTAGGTGTCGAGGATCGTGTAGTCGTGCCGCGCCTTCTTGTTCTGCGCGATCATCTTGCGCCCGGTGTCTTTGTCCTTCGCCATAGTGCGGTCATTTTCGCACTACGACCCACCCCCGAGGCCACTCAATACCGTCTCGGCCCGCTGCTGGGCCCGCTCCCCCACCACGAGGTCCGGGGTGATGCCCTTGCCGTCGACGTTGCGGCCGCCCGGGGTGCGGTAGTGGCCGACGGTCAGCTCGGCCACCGAACCGCCCGGGAGCCTGCTGGGCATCTGGACCGAGCCCTTGCCGAAGGTGGGCGAGCCGACGGTGACCGCGCGGCCCCGGTCCTGGAGGGCGCCGGTCAGCAGCTCGGCGGCGCTCATCGTGCCGCCGTCGACCAGGACCACGACCGGCCGGTCCGTGTCCCCGCCGGGATCGGCGTACAGCGCGTGCTCGTCCCCGCGTACGTCGTACGTGGCGACCAGCCCACCGTCC
The DNA here is from genome assembly GCF_018866325.1 of Streptomyces sp. YPW6. Taxonomy (NCBI): domain Bacteria; kingdom Bacillati; phylum Actinomycetota; class Actinomycetes; order Kitasatosporales; family Streptomycetaceae; genus Streptomyces; species Streptomyces sp. YPW6. The sequence goes on along the minus strand of NZ_CP076457.1, from coordinate 4,939,915 downwards.
AGGAAGGCGGAGGCGGCCACGACGGCCTCGGCGACGAGCCCGCCGGCGTTGGCGCGCAGATCGAGGAGTATCCCCGCCCCGGCGGGGGCGTCGCGGACCGCGTCCCGCACCTCGGCCCCCGCGCCCTTGGTGAAGGCGGCGACCTTGACCAGGACCGCCGACGAGGGCGCGTCGCCCAGCCGCCGCACGGTGACCGGCTCGGTGGTCAGCCGGGCCCGCTCCAGGGTCTCGGTCCAGCTCCGGCCGTCCCGGACGAGCCCCAGCCGCACCCGGCTGCCCTCGGCCGCTCCCGTACCGTCGCCGCGCAGTAACGCCACGACCTCCGCGACGGGGCGCTTGCCGATCGCCCGGCCGTCCAGGGTGCGCAGCAGGTCGCCGGCGCGGATGCCGGCCCGGTCGGCGGGGCCGCCGGGCTGGACGCGGGAGACGGTGACGTCCCCGCCGCCGGTGCGCCGGGCGGAGAGCCCGACCCCGGTGTAGGTGCCGTCCAGCGCCTGCTCGAACTCCTCGTACTCCCGCTGGTCGTAGACCGCGCCCCAGCGGTCCCCGCTGCGGCTGACGACCTCCTCGGCGGCGTCCTTCACGGACTTCCCGTCCGCTTCCGCCTCGGCGGCGGCGTCCTCGATCTCCTCGTGGTCGACCGGGGCGAGCGTGGAGGAGACGGCACGGGTCTGCGGACCGGGCTCGGGACCGGCCTCCCGCGGCAGCGAACCGGTCGCGGCGGCGGTGGCGAGCGCACACCCGAAGACCAACGTCAGGGCCGCCCCGCGGCGAAGACCGCGGGGCCCGAAGAGCTGAGCGGAGCCCGACATGGCGACGAGTCTAGGACAGACCCCCTGGGGCGCACGGGTGATCGTCCGTGCGCCCCAGGGGGCACATGTCACACCTTCAGGTACTTGCGCAGCGCGAAGAGAGCGGCAACGGCGGGCATCAGCAGACCGATCGCGAGGACCAGCGGGAGCTTGGTCAGGACCGCGTCCCAGCCGATGAAGTTGATCAGGTTCAGCTTCTCCTGGAGCGCGAGGCCGCCGTCGATCAGGAAGTACCGGCCGCCGAGCAGCATGGCGCAGGCCAGCACACCGCCGATCAGACCGGCGACGGCGGCCTCCATGATGAAGGGGGCCTGGATGTAGAAGCCGGAGGCCCCGACGAGGCGCATGATGCCCGTCTCACGTCTCCGGCTGAACGCGGAGACGCGCACGGTGTTGACGATCAGGATCAGCGCGATGACGAGCATGAGGATCATCACGTAGATCGCGACGACGTTCATGCCGTTCATCAGCTCGAAGAGGTTGTCCAGGATGGACCGTTGGTCCTGGACGGACTGGACCCCGTCCCGCCCGGCGAAGGCCGTCGCGACGACCTTGTACTTCTCCGGGTCGTCCAGCTTCACGCGGAACGACTCCTGCATCTGGTCGGGCGTGATGTTGCCCGCCATCGGGGAGTCGCCGAACTGCTCCTGGTAGTGCTTGTACGCCTCGTCGACCGTCTCGAAGTGGACCGTCTCGACGGCGTCCATCTTCTCCAGGTCGGCCTTGATCTCCGCCTTCTGCTCCTTGGTGACAGCCCCCTTGGCGCACTTGGGCATGTCCTTGGCGTCGTTCTTGTTGCAGAGGAAGATGGAGACGTTGACCTTGTCGTACCAGTAGTCCTTCATCGTGCTGACCTGCTCGCGCATCAGCAGCGCGCCGCCGAAGAGGGCGAGCGAGAGGGCGACGGAGACCACGACGGCGAAGGTCATCGTGAGGTTGCGGCGGAGACCGACGCCGATCTCCGACAGGACGAACTGGGCGCGCATGGCGTCCTTTCAAGTACTCGATGCTCGAAATGCGCGAAGGGCCGGGGCCCCTCGGTCAGTGCTGGTAGCCGTAGACGCCGCGTGCCTGGTCGCGTACGAGACGGCCCTGCTCGAGCTCGATGACGCGCTTGCGCATCTGGTCGACGATGTTCTGGTCGTGGGTCGCCATGATCACGGTGGTGCCGGTCCGGTTGATCCGGTCCAGCAGCTTCATGATGCCCACCGAGGTCTGCGGGTCGAGGTTGCCGGTCGGCTCGTCCGCGATCAGCAGCATGGGGCGGTTGACGAACGCGCGGGCGATGGCCACACGCTGCTGCTCACCACCGGAGAGCTCGCCGGGCATCCGCTCCTCCTTGCCGCCGAGGCCGACGAGGTCGAGGACCTGCGGCACGGCCTTGCGGATCTCGCCGCGCGGCTTGCCGATGACCTCCTGCGCGAAGGCCACGTTCTCGGCGACCGTCTTGTTGGGCAGCAGGCGGAAGTCCTGGAAGACCGTCCCCAGCTGGCGGCGCATCTGCGGCACCTTCCAGTTGGACAGCCGCGCGAGGTCCTTGCCCAGCACATGGACCATGCCCGTGCTGGCACGCTCCTCGCGCAGGATCAGCCGCATGAAGGTCGACTTGCCGGAGCCGGAGGACCCCACCAGGAAGACGAACTCACCCTTCTCGATGTCCAACGAGACATCGCGCAGAGCCGGTCGGTTCTGCTTGGGGTAGGTCTTGGAGACGTTGTCGAATCGGATCACGGGTGCACCACGGTCGGCCGGGAGTAGGTGAGCGTGACCATACGCGAACCGGGCTCACGCGTGCATGCGGCGTCCGGCAATGGGTGGTATGCGGCGAATCGCCCCATGGTACGAATCGGGTCGTGCCGGACCTTGTCCGGCGGGCCGCGCCGAAATCGCCGCGAGCTGGCACAGTGGTGGGGGGAACGGTTGCGTTTCCGTGAGCGTTGTGCGGAGAGAAAGCAGGCAAGCGGCTCCGCCGCGCGGGAGGAGGAATGCGCATGACCTACGACCGACTGGTGTGCGCGAACTGCGCGGCGCCCGTGAGCGAGGGCCGTTGCCGCGTCTGCCGTGCCGTACGGCAGCAGATGCTGGAGGAGCAGGGCCAGGGCCCGCTGGCCGGGATGAGCCCGGCGACGCTGATCGCCCTGATGGTGGTGTTGCTGACGGCGCTCACGCTGCTGGCGCACCAAGCGGCCTGATCGGTCCCGCGCGGTCCTGGCGACCGCCCCTCACCGCCCCGTCGGGGCTCCATGAACGCAGGCGTACGCCCGGCTGAGCGGTCCGGACGCGCAGAAGGGCCCGGGAGGCGTCGTACGCCTCCCGGGCCCTTCGTCATACCGTGCAGCGCCGCTCACGGGCCCGATACGGGCCCTCTGTGCGGCGGCAGGGTCCGCCCCGGCCCGCGGCGGCCTCCGCCGCGGGCCGGGCTGCCCGGCCTAGGCGGCCGCGCGACCGCCGCCGACCAGGCGCGGCAGGATGCGGAAGCCGATGCCGCCCGCGATCATCGTCGCGGCGCCGACGACCAGGAAGGTCGTCTCGGCGGCACCGGTCTCGGCGAGCTCTTCCTTGCCCTTGCTCTGCTCGACCGGCGTGTTGCCGACGCTGTCGGTGTCGGTGTTGTCGGTGCACTGGGCGCCGTCGAGGTCGACGGTGCAGCCGGCGTCGTCGCCACCGGTGGTGGAGCCGGTGGAGCCGGACGTGGCCGAACCGTTGGTGCCGGTGCCGCCCTGGTCGCCGCCGGAAGCACCCGAGGTGCCGGTGGAGCCGGAGGTGCCGTTCGAACCGGTGGCGCCGGTGGTGCCGTTCGAACCGGAAGTGCCGGTGGTGCCGTTCGAACCGGAAGTGCCGTTCGAACCTGAGGCGCTGGCTTCGCCCGTGGTCGCTTCGCCGGTCGTCGCCTCGCCCGTGGTCGCCTCGCCCGTGGTCGCCTCGCCCGTGGTCGCCTCGCCGGTCGTGGCCTCGCCGGTCGTGGCCTCGCCCGTCGTGGCCTCGCCCGTCGTGGCCTCGCCCGTCGTGGCCTCGCCCGTCGTGGCCTCGCCCGTCGTGGCCTCGCCCGTGGTCGCCTCGCCCGTGGTCGCCTCGCCCGTCGTGGCCTCGCCGGTCGTAGCTTCGCCCGTCGTAGCTTCGCCCGTCGTGGCCTCGCCCGTCGTCGCCTCGCCCGTGGTCGCCTCACCCGCCGCGCCGCCCGGGTCAGCTCCACCGATGGGGTTCGGCTCAACCGGGCCCGTCTGGACCTCGACGCCCGCGGCGCCGGAGTCGACGCCGATCTCCAGTGCCTGCGCGGCACCGGCCGCAGTCAGCGAGGCACCCGCGGCGATCACCGCACCCGCGGCTATCCGCGCGACGCGAACACGCGTCTTCTTCGTCATGTGTTGCTACCCCCAGTAGCTGAATCTCGTCATGGAGCAGCGGTACGGGGACCGTGGGCCCTGGGGGACATCTCTCTCGGCGAGGCCACGTCTGCCGTGGTCATCTCACCCGCCCCCCGGTTCGCACCCGTCCCAGACATACGCATGCTGCTGTAGCACCCTGGCCAGAGTTGAGGAATACGTCAAGGAGCTTCCGTGCACTAGGCACCGATTTGGGGGGTGTTGACGGCTATTCAGAAGCGTGAATGTGACGCATCGTGCACAGTTCCTCCCCACGAGCAGAAGGGCCCGGACAGTTTCTGTCCGGGCCCAACCTCCGTATCTCCGAAGCTACTTCTCCCGCTGCTTCCGCCAGCGGATGCCCGCCTCGACGAAACCGTCGATCTCGCCGTTGAAGACCGCTTCGGGGTTGCCCATCTCGAACTCCGTACGCAGGTCCTTGACCATCTGGTACGGGTGGAGGACGTACGAACGCATCTGGTTGCCCCAGGAGTTGCCGCCGTCGCCCTTGAGCGCGTTCATCTTGGCCTGCTCCTCCTGGCGGCGGCGCTCAAGGAGCTTCGCCTGGAGGACGTTCATCGCGGACGCCTTGTTCTGGATCTGCGAGCGCTCGTTCTGGCAGGAGACGACGATGCCGGTGGGCAGGTGGGTCAGACGGACCGCGGAGTCCGTGGTGTTGACGCCCTGTCCGCCGGGGCCCGAGGAGCGGTACACGTCCACGCGCAGCTCGGACTCGTCGATCTCGATGTGGTCCGTCTGCTCGACGACCGGGAGCACCTCGACACCCGCGAAGGAGGTCTGCCGACGGCCCTGGTTGTCGAAGGGCGAGATGCGCACCAGACGGTGGGTGCCCTGTTCGACGGAGAGCGTGCCGTAGGCGTACGGGACCTGGACGGCGAAGGTGGTCGACTTGATGCCGGCCTCTTCGGCGTACGCGGTCTCGTAGACCTCGGTCTTGTAGTTGTGCTGCTCGGCCCAGCGGAGGTACATGCGCTGGAGCTTCTCGGCGAAGTCGGCGGCGTCGACGCCGCCGGCCTCGGCGCGGATGGTCACGAGGGCCTCGCGCGCGTCGTACTCGCCGGAGAGAAGCGTGCGGACCTCCATCTCGTCCAGCGCCTTCTTGACCGACTCCAGCTCGGCCTCGGCCTCGGCGCGGGCGTCGGCGTCGCCCTCGGCCTCGGCGAGCTCGAAGAGGACTTCGAGGTCGTCGATGCGGCCGCGCAGGGCCTCGGCCTTGCGGACCTCGGCCTGGAGGTGCGAAAGCTTGCTGGTGATCTTCTGGGCCGCGTCCGGGTCGTCCCACAGGGACGGCGCCGCTGCCTGCTCCTCGAGCGCGGCGATGTCCGCCCTCAGCGCATCCAGGTCCAGGACGGCCTCGATCGACCCCATGGTCGAGGAGAGGGACTTCAGCTCTTCGGAAATATCGACGACTGCCACGGGTCCAGCGTAACGGCTGGGCGGATGAAGCTCGCCCTCCCCCGGGAACCGGCCCGCTGACGGGCCCGGGAAAGGGGTGCGCTACGGGGTCGCCGGGGCCGAGTTCTCGCTGTCCTGGGGCACGTCGTCCCCGTCGCCGCCGCCGACGGCCAGCCAGCCGCCGACCCCCAGGGCCGCGCAGAGCAGCACGGCGGCGGCTCCCAGGGTGATGCGGCGCTTGCGCACGGCCGCCGCTCTGCTGCGGGCCGACCCGGGCCGGGGCTCCCCCGGGGCGCGGGGGGCGCGGGCCGTGCCCAGGGGGCCGCCCGCCAGCTCGTCCGGGGCCGGGACGCGCATGCTCGTGTGGGTGTCCCGGTTGGAGTCGGGGGCGGAACCGGGCACCAGTGGGACCGCCCCGCGGCGACGGGGCTCGTCGGCGGCCGGGGTGTACTGCTGCTCGTCGTAGGCCGGGGCCCGCTCGCTCTCCTCCGGTCCCGGCTCGTCCACCTCCAGCGGCGGTATCCCCGCCAGCAGGGGCAGCAGGTCGCGCAGCCGTACGGCCAGCTCCGAGGCGCGCAGCCGGGAGGCGGGCGCCTTGGCCAGGCACTGGACCAGGAGCTGCCAGAGCTCCTCGGGGATGCCGGGCAGCGGGACGACGGTCTCCGTGACGTGGCGGCGCAGGACGGCTCCGGGGTGGCCGCCGCCGAAGGGCGTGAACCCGGCGAGCAGCTCGTACAGCACGGTGGCCAGGGCGTAGATGTCGACGGCGGCGCGCGGCGGGAGGCCCTCGACGATCTCGGGGGCCAGATAGTCCGGCGTACCGATGATCTTCGTGGCCTTGGTGCGGCGCGGGGTGTCGATCAGCTTGGCGACGCCGAAGTCGGTCAGCAGGGCGGGGTGCGCGCCACCGGGGCCGAGCGGGCCCTCCATGTCGAGCAGGATGTTCTCCGGCTTGACGTCGCGGTGGACGATCTGGGCCTTGTGCGCGGCGGCCAGTCCGTCGGCGACGTCCGCGATGATCGCGACGGCGGCCTCGGGGGCGAGGCGGCGCTCGCGGTCCAGGCGGGTGCGCAGGTCGGTGCCGCGTACGAGGGTCATGACCAGTGCCAGGTCGTTGCCGTCCACGACGAGGTCCCGGACGGCGACCACCTGCGGGTGGTCGAGTCCGAGCAGGGCGGTGCGCTCCTGTACGAAGCGGCCCACGAGCTCCTGATCGGACGCGAGGTCCTCACGGAGCAGCTTGATGGCGACCGGGCCCTCGGGCCCTTCGCCGAGCCATACCGTGCCGGCGCTGCCGCGCCCCAGGATCTGGTGGGCCGTGTACCGGCTGCCGATGTTCCGTGCCAAGACTGCTCCCTCAGCGGCTGGCGGTGGGCCCCCGGTCGACAAAGTTACGCGGCGTTCGGGGTGTCACGCGCCCAGGATGGCACCCGCGGTCGGCTTCTCCGGACGGAATGCCCTCGGAGAAGCCGACGGGAAGTCGACAAAGAGACAGCACTGCGGTCCGGGCCGTCCCGCGTCAAGCCTGACGGGTCAGGCGCCGCCCGAGCCTCCGGCGCTGTTGCCGAGCTCGGAGAGCCACTCGGTGACCGTACCGATCGCGTCGCCGATCGCTTCCCAGTAGCCCTTGCCCTGGGCGACCCAGTCCTGGAGCGGGGTCAGCTCCCAGATCAGCCAGCCGGCCACGACCAGGAGCACCAGGGTGAACAGACAGCCCTTGAGGCAGCCGAGCCCGGGGATGCGCATCGGGTTGGCGCTGCGCTGCCGCGGCGGACGCGGCTCGCGCGGCGGCCGGGCGGCGGGCTGCTGGGGCTGCTGCGGCGGCGCGTACTGCTGTCGCTGCGGCTGCTGCGGCTGGTAGCGCTGCGGCTGCTGCTGTTGCTGCTGCTGATACGGGTACTGCTGCTGGAGCGGCTGCTGTCGGCGCTGCGCGGGCTGCTGCGGGCGCTGGGAAGGCTGCTGCTGCGGCGGCGGCTGCTGGCGCTGGGGGCGGCGGCGCAGCGGGTCCTGGCTGGGGTCCAGGTACTGCACCTGGGTCTGCTCGTTGCGGTCGCGGGCCGCCTGGAGCTGCGACTGCCAGGGGTGCGGGCCGTCCGGCTGCGGGGGCCCGTCGGGGCGCTGCGGGACGGGCGGCATGACGGCGGTCGGGTCGGCGTGGCCCTGGGGGCCGCCCGGACCCTGGCCCTGGCCGCCGGGGCCGGTCTGCGGGAGCACGCTGGTGGCCGCGGCGGGGTCGTAGGAGCCCGCGTTGCTCGGCAGCACCTGCGTGGGGTCGGCCGCGCCCGGGGTGTCCGGGACGGCCGTGGGCGCCGGGTCGGGGGCGAGCAGGGCGCCCACACCCTCGGCGGCGGCGATCTGGGCCGAGTTGGCGTGGACACCGATGCCGGCGGCGACCGTACGCAGCGCACGGGCCAGGTTCTCGGCGCTGGGCCGCCGGTCCGGGTCCTTGCTCAGGCAGCGCTCGATGACGGTCCAGAGCGGCTCGGGGACGGTGGAGGGGCGGCGGGGCTCCTCGCTGAGGTGCCGGTGCAGGACTTCGAGTGCGGTGCCCCCGGCGAACGGCGGACGGCCGGTGACCAGCTCGTACAGCAGGATCCCCGCGCCGTACACGTCGACGGCGGAGGTCTGCGGGCGGCCCTCGGCGGACTCCGGGGCCACATAGGCGGGCGTCCCGACGAACTCGTGCGTCCGGGTCAGCCCCGGGGAGTCCGCCAGCCGCGCGATGCCGAAGTCGGTGAGCATCGGGGTCATGCCGCCGTCGCGCTCGTCGAGCAGCACGTTGGCGGGCTTGAGGTCGCGGTGGACGACGCCGTCGGCGTGGCTGGCGGCGAGCGCGTCCGCGATCTGCGCGGTGAGCAGGGCGGCGGCGACCGGGGTGAGCGGGCCGTTCTCGCGGAGGTAGCGGTGCAGGTCGGGGCCGTCGATCAGGTCCATCACCAGGGCGAGGAGATCGCCCTCGACGACGAGGTCGCGGGTGCGCACGATGTTCGGGTGCGTGAGCCGCAGCAGGACCGAGCGCTCCCGGAGGAACCGCATCACCACGTCGGCGTCGTTGGCCAGCTCCTCCTTGAGGACCTTGATGGCCACGGTCTCGCCGGGCTGACCCGCGACGGCTGCCTCGGCGCCCGCGGTCTCCCGCTGGCGGGCTCGCCAGACGGTGCCCGTGGCGCCGCGCCCGAGCGGCTCCTCGAGCAGGTACTTGCTGCCTACCGGCCGCACGTCATGCGCTCCCTGCTGATCGTGGCTTGCGGTCCCCCCGGTCCGCCCGAATGTTCCGGCCCACTGTAATGCCGCCGAACGAGGCACCGGGGGCTCACGTTTCGAAGGGAAGACGCCGAGACCCGGCGGAAGGTTGCCGTACGGCTGATCACGGGTCGGGCGCACGTTCGGTGATCCGGGGCGGGATTCCGTCCGGCGTGCGGCGGACAGCACCCGGGAAACCCCTCCGGGCGACGGGATCCGGACGCAAGCGGGCACTTTTGCGCCCACAGCCGACCATTCAAGATCATTTGAAGGTGACCGCCGGGCGTGTTGTCAGTGGCAGGTGCGAGGATGCCTGCAGCACGGTTCTGCGGACTCGGAGTCCCACGGTCCGTGACGACCTGTACGGACGACGTGTCCGTGCCGGGTGGGGGGAATCACAGGGCGTTTCCCCTGCCGGGCACCCCCGCGCAGAAGGGACCGCTGACGGCGATGCAGATCCGGCTGACCGTCCTCGCGCCGCGCAGCGGCCAGACCCCGGCGCGCTCCTGCGACGTGCTCGTGACCGCCCCCGCCGGGACGGCGCTGGCCGCCGTGGCCTCCCAGCTGGCCGCCGCCGTGTCGGGGCCCGAGAGCTCGCAGGGCGGCGGGGCGGTCGTCCTGTTCGCCGGGCCGGAGCGGCTGGACGGGCACCGCATCGCGCTGGGCGAGCCGCCCCTGGTGGACGGCGCGGTCCTCTCGCTCCAGGTCCCCGGCGACGACGAGGCGACGGACGACGCCGTTCCGGCCCAGCTCCATGTGGTCGCGGGCCCCGACGCGGGCGGCGTCCACCTGCTGCACGGCGGGCAGATCCGGATCGGCCGCTCCGCCGAGGCGGACGTCCCGCTCGACGACCCGGACGTCTCCCGGCTGCACTGCGCGGTGACGGTCGCCGACGACGGCCGGGTCTCGGTCGCCGATCTCGGATCGACGAACGGCACCTCGCTGGACGGCGTCGAGGTGCGCGAGCGGCCGGTCCGCCTCGCCCCCGGCGCGCTGCTCCGGCTCGGCGAATCCACGCTCCGCCTCACCTCGGGCTCCCGCCCGGCGACGCTGCCGACCGCCCCGGACGGCGAGGGACACCTGCGGGTGACCCGCGCCGAGACGGTGACCGCCGCACCGGGGCAGCCCGCCGAAGCGCCCCTCGCCGCGTGCGCCCCCGACCAGGCCGGCCATGGCCCCGCCCCCGCGTACGGCGCGCCCGCGCCCTCCGGGGTGTACGGCGGCCCGGAGTCGTCCCCCGCCGAGGCATCCCGGCCGGAGTCCGTCGGGGCCGGTCCGGGTGCGTACGCGGGCGGCGGTGCCCACGCGCTCGACGAGGAGTCCGCCGCGGCCCCCGCACCCCGGCGCGGCATAGGGGCCTGGGCGAGGCGGCTCAAGGGCGGCGCGAAGGGCGGGCCGGCGGCGGGCTCCGGAGGCGCGTCCGGCGAGCGGCCCGGCGCGTACGGGGCTGCCCGCACCCCGGCCGGTCCGGGCAGCCGGCCGGCGCACGGATCGCTGCCGTACGGCGCCGGGGCATCCGGCTCCGGGGCACCGGGAGCAGGCGCGCAGGGCTCCGAGGCCCGCGGAAGCGATGCCCACGGAACCGGTAGGTACGACTCCGGGACACACGGCTCCGGCGGGCCCAGCGCAGGTGAGCACGGCTCCCGCGGGCACGGAACCGGCGGGCACAGCGCAGATGGGTACGGAACCGGCGGGCACGGAACCGGCGGGCACGGCTCGAACGCGGGCGTCTCCAGCGCCCCGGGCGGATCCATCGATCCGGCCGGCGGGCCGTCGGGGGCCGGGCACCTCGCCTCACCGGCCTCCCCCGGCTCCCCCTTCTCCGCGCTGCCCTCCGCCCCCGAGGGCACCTGGCCCGACCCCGCGGCCGTGCTGCTGACGGCGCTCGGCCCGGGGCCCCGGCTCTGGGAGCGCCATCCGGCCCACCCGGAGGCCCTGGTGGTGCGGCTCGGCACCACGGACCGGGCCGAGGTGCCCGCCGTGCCGGTGACGGTGGGGCTGCGGGAGGCCGGTTCGCTCGGGCTCGCCGGCCCACGCGCCCGGCTGGCGGGGCTGGCCCGCGCGACGGTGGCACAGCTCGCCGCGTTGCACTCCCCGTTCGACCTGGAGATCGTGCTGATCTCCACGGACCGCTCCCGCACCCTGGAGGAGCGGCGGCGCGAGTGGTCCTGGCTGGGGTGGCTGCCGCATCTGCGCCCGACGCACGGGCAGGACTGCCGGCTGCTCCTCGCCTACGACCGTGAGCAGGCCGAGGTCCGCGCGGCCGAGCTGGTGCGGCGGCTCGACGAGGGGCCCCTCGGTCCCGGCTGGCCGCATCTGGAGCGGGCAGCGGTGGCCGAGGCCGCCCGCGCCCACACGGGCCCGCACACGGTGGTCGTTCTCGACGGCGACCCGGGCACGGCGTTCCTGCGCGAGACGACGGCACGGCTGGCCGGGGCGGGCGCGGCGGCCGGGATCCATCTGATCTGCCTGGCCGAGACCCCGGCCGCCTCCCCCACCTCACCGGTGGCCGCGACGTACGAGACCGCCTGCCGGGCCTCGGTCGCCTTCCGGGAGTGCGGGGCCGTCGCGATGCTCAGCGGCGACGTCGCCACGGCGTTGCGCCTGCTGCGTACGGCGGGCGGACAGGCCGCGGGGCACGGGACGGTGGCCGCGGTGGACGCGGTGTCGGCGGCCTGGGCCGAGCGGTTCGGGCGGGCGCTCGCGCCGCTGCGCGAGGAGGGATCGGCCGCGCTGGCGGGCCGCCCGACCACTGCGGCGCTGCCGCCGTCCGCCCGGCTGCTGGACGAGCTGGGGCTGGCCCGCGCCACTCCGGCGTCGCTGATGGCCCGCTGGGCGTCCACGGCGGAGGCCCAGCCGGGCGCTTCGGCGCCCCGGGCAGCCGCCGCCTCACCGGCCCGCGCGGACCTGGACAGCCTCAACTCCGGGCGCACCCTCAGCGCGGGCCCGCGCGTCGGCCCCCAACGCACGGCGGCCTCCCCCCACCACGACTCCGGCCGCACGCCGTACCCGGCCGCGGGCGCCCCCGACCCGGACCGCACCCCGTACCCCCCGCTGGAGGCCCGCGACTCCAGCCGCACGCCGTACCCGTCCCCGGACTCCCCCGACTCCGGCCGTACGCCCTACCCCTCACCGGACTCCCGCGGCTCCGGCCGCACGCCCTATCCGGGCCACCGCCCCGACCCGGACCGCACCCCGTATCCCCCGCTGGAGGCCCGCGACTCCAGCCGCACGCCGTACCCGTCCCCGGGCTCCCCCGACTCCGGCCGTACGCCCTACCCCTCACCGGACTCCCGCGGCTCCGGCCGCACGCCCTATCCGGGCCGCCGCCCCGACCCGGACCGCACCCCGTATCCCCCGCTGGAGGCCCGCGACTCCAGCCGTACGCCGTACCCCTCACCGGACACCCCCGACTCCGGCCGCACCCCGTATCCGCACCCGGACAGCCGCGACTCCGCCCGTACGCCCTACCTGGGGCCCCAGCGCTCCGGGCCGGGGCGCGGCTCCGGGGCCGACGCCCGGGAGCGGGGCGACGCCACCATCCCGGCACCCGGCTCCGGTGAGGCCTCCACCGTCGGCGCCCCCACCGGGCGGCCCGTCCTCGTGCTCGGGGCGGGGCCCCGCGGCCCCCTCAGCGTCGATCTCGCCGACGAGGGCCCGCATCTGCTGATCGAAGGCCCCCCGGGCAGCGGCCGCACGGAGCTGCTCCGCGCCGTCGCCGCCTCGCTCGCCTCCGCGGCCCGGCCCGACCGGCTCGGCCTGCTCCTCGTCGACGGCTCGGGCGGCGAGCAGGGCGAGCGCGGCGAAGGCCTGCTGCCCTGTACGGAGCTGCCGCATGTCTTCGCGCACCTCGTGGCGTCCGACCCGGTGCGGATGCGGGAGTTCGCGCAGGCCCTGGGCGGCGAGCTGAAGCGGCGCGCCGAACTGCTCGGCGATCTGGACTTCGCGGCCTGGCACGAGCGGCACGGGCAGCAGGCCGGGCAGGAGGCCGCCCCGCGCATCGTGGGCCAGCGGCCGCCGAGCGGGGCCGAGCGCCGGGGCGATCTGGACTCCCCGGCCAGCGGCACCCTGCGGCTGCGCCCGGCCGCCGCCCGGTCTGCGGACCCGGGGCCGTCCCCGCTGCCCCGTCTCGTCGTCCTGGCCGACGACTTCGACGCGCTGGTCGCCCCGGCGCTCGGCTCCCCGGGCCGGCCCGCCGCCGGTTCGGTGGTGCGGGCGCTGGAGGCCGTGGCGCGGGACGGCGGACGGCTCGGGGTGCATCTGGTCGCCACGTCCGCGCGCCCGGACCGCACCGAGGACACCGAGCTGGCCCGGGGCGCCCGACTGCGCATCGTGCTGGACGCGCCGGTGCTGCCGCCGTCGCCGGACGAACCGGCCCCGGGCCGGGGCAGGCTGGGGCATCCGGACGGCCGGGTGACGCCGTTCCAGGGGGGCAGGGTCACCGGCCGCATCCCGCGCACGGCGACGCTCCGTCCGACGGTCGTCCCGCTGGAGTGGGAGCGGATGGGCGATCCGCCGACCCGGCGCCCGGTCCGGGAGCTGGGCAACGGGCCGACCGACCTCGCGCTGCTCGCCAGCGCCCTGGAGCGCGCGGCCCGCTCGGTGAACGCCGAACGGCTGCCCGCGCTGGTGCCGTTCACGGCCTGAGCCCGCCCGGTCACGGGGCCCGCTGCACCGGGCCCCGTGACCGGCCCGCCCTCGGCGAAGCATGCCCCGGCCCGTACCCGCCCTCGGCCGCGCACGGCACGGGCATACACCGGCCCCGCTTCGGTGGCGGCTGGCCGCCCCCTGCGCCGGGCCCCCGACCACGCCCCCCCCGGCGGCCACCCCCGCACCCGGGGGCCGCCCCCTGCAACGGCCGACCCCGTGCCCGCTCCGTCCAGACGTCCACTCGTCCCGGCCCGCCCCGGCATCCACTCGCCCCCGGGTCCACCCCTGCGACGGCCGATCCGGCGCCCGGCCCGCACCGGCCCACCCGCCCTCGGCCACGCACCGCCCCGGCACGCTCCGGCGTCCGGCTCCGCCCGCCCACCGTCCCGGGCCGCTCACGCTGCCCCGGCACGCTTCCGAAATACCCTGACACGACGTCACGAGGCGATCACGATCGGTGCGTTGAGCCCTCCGGCGGTATTGCGGGCCTCGTGCGCCGGGCGTAGGACTGTGCGCACGGACGACGTAGTCCGGGCATGCCACGTGGCCGGGCGCGGACGGAAGAGACGGGGCAGGAATGCGCACAACCTTCTCGATACGCAGGGCCGCAGTCGTGTTCGCGGCGGTCGGCGCTCTCGCGCTCACCGGATGCGGGGGCGACGGCGACGGCAAGAAGAAGACGGGCGACGCCTCCGGCAAGGGCACGGACAGCGCATCCACGGTGCAGCTGCCGAAGCTGGACGGGGAGAGCGTCTCCGTCGCCGCGGTCTGGACCGGACCCGAGCAGGCCAACTTCACCAAGGTGCTGGACGAGTTCGAGAAGCGTACGGGCGCGGACGTCACGTTCGTCCCGGCACAGGACCCGATCATCAACTTCCTGGGCACCAAGATCGCGGGCAAGCAGCCGCCGGACGTGGCGATGATCCCGCAGGTCGGCGCGATCCGGCAGGCGGCCGCGAAGAAGTGGGCCAAGCCGGTGGGGCCCGAGGCGCGGGCCCAGCTCGGGCAGAACTACGCCCAGGTCTGGCAGGACCTCGGCGCGGTCGACGGCACCCAGTACGGGGTGTATTTCAAGGCCGCCAACAAGTCCCTGATCTGGTACAACGCAGCCGCGTTCGACAACGCGGGAGCGAGCGAGCCGAAGACCTGGAAGGACTTCCTGGCCACCGCCGAGACGGTGGGCGCCTCCGGCGTCACCCCGGTCTCGGTGGGCGGCGCGGACGGCTGGACCCTCACCGACTGGTTCGAGAACGTCTACCTCTCGCAGGCGGGCCCGGAGAGGTACGACCAGCTGGCGCGGCACGAGATCCCGTGGACCGACCCGACCGTCGGGGAGGCGCTGACCACGCTGGCCGAGCTGTTCGGCAAGCCGGAGCTGATCGCGGGCGGGGCGGACGGGGCGCTCCAGACGGAGTTCCCGGCCTCGGTGACGCAGACCTTCACCGGGGGCGACCAGCCCAAGGGGGCGATGGTCTTCGAGGGCGACTTCGTCGCCGTCAACATCGCGCAGACCGAGGCGGAGATCGGTACGGACGCCAAGGTCTTCCCGTTCCCGGCGGTCGGCGCGGACTCTCCCGTGGTGACCGGCGGCGACGCGGCGGTGGCGCTGAAGGACAGCAAGGGCGCGCAGGCGCTGCTGACCTGGCTGGCGTCGGCGGACGCGGCGGGGATCTGGGCCGAGGCGGGCGGGTTCATCTCCCCGAACAAGGGCCTGGACCTGAAGGCGTACCCGAACGAGGTGCAGCGCACGATGGCGCAGGCGCTGATCGACGCGGGTGACGACGTCCGGTTCGACATGTCCGACCAGGCCCCGCAGTCGTTCGGCGGGACGCCCGGGGCGGGCGAGTGGAAGATTCTCCAGGACTTCCTGAAGAACCCGAAGGACATCGCGGGGACCCAGAAAAGGCTGGAGTCCGAAGCGGTCAAGGCGTACAAGAGCTGACGCCGTGACGACAGCGACCGCGGGGGGCGCCGGTGCGGCGCCCCCCGCCGACGACACGAGTCCGCATCCGTCCCCCGGCCCGGAGAAGCCCGGCCGGAGTGTGACCGGCACCCGCAGGGTCGTCGCGGCGGTGTTTTTGCTGCCCGCGCTGGTGCTGCTCGGGGCGCTGGTGCTCTATCCGATCGGGTATTCGGTCTACCGGTCGTTCTTCGACCAGGCCGGTACGGGTTTCGCCGGGTTCGACAACTACACCGCGCTGTTCACCGACGACACCATCCTCACCGCGGTGAAGAACAACGCGATCTGGGTGGTCTTCGCGCCCACGGTCGCGACCGCGCTGGGACTGATCTTCGCGGTGCTGACCGAACGGATCCGCTGGGGCACCGCGTTCAAGCTGATCGTCTTCATGCCGATGGCGATCTCGATGCTGGCGGCGGGCATCATCTTCCGGCTGGTGTACGACCAGGCTCCCGAGCGCGGGGTGGCCAACGCGGTGGCGGTGAGCGTGCACGACACGTTCAGCGAGTCCGCCGGCTTCCCGAAGGCGCGCCCGCTGCCGGTGCACCCGCTGGAGAAGGCGGCCGGCGGGACGTATCTGTCCAAGGAGCCGATCCGGGCGGGCGAGCCGCTGCGGGTGCCGCTGGTCGGTGTGGCCCCGGCGAAGATGCCGGGCGACGCGCGGCCGGCCGAGGGCTCTCCCGCGGTCTCCGGGGACGGGATCTCCGGCACGGCGTGGCTGGACTTCACCCGGGGCGGCGGCGGGAAGCCGAACGTCGTCGACCCGCAGGAGCTGGGGCTGAAGGGCCTGAAGATCGAGGCGGTGCGGGACGGCGAGGTCGTCGCCACCGCGACGGCGGGAGCGGACGGGGTGTTCACCCTGCCCGCCTCGGCGGACGGGGCCCGACTGCGGCTGCCCGCCGACAACTTCCGCGAGCCGTACAACGGCGTCGACTGGCTCGGCCCGTCCCTCGTGACGCCCGGGATCATCGGCAGTTACGTGTGGATGTGGGCCGGGTTCGCGATGGTCCTGATCGCCGCCGGGCTGGCCGGCCTGCCGCGCGAGCTGCTGGAGGCGGCCCGGGTGGACGGGGCCAACGAGTGGCAGGTGTTCCGCCGGATCACGGTGCCGATGCTGGCGCCGGTGCTCGCGGTGGTCCTGGTGACGCTGATGATCAACGTGCTGAAGGTCTTCGACCTGGTGTTCATCATCGCGCCGGGCTCGTCCCAGGACGACGCGAACGTCCTGGCGCTCCAGCTGTACCGGTCCTCGTTCGGCACGGACGCGGACCTGGGGATCGGCAGCGCGATCGCGGTGCTTCTGCTGCTGCTGGTGATCCCGGTGATGCTGGTCAACATCCGCCGGATCCGGAAGGAGGGACGGCGATGAGCAGCGCACCGGACACCGGCACCGCGCGCATCGGCCGTCAGAGGGCGGTCTCCCGAAGGACGGGCGACGCCCCTGGCGCACCCGGGGCCGGGCAGTCCCTCGGAGCCAGGATCGCCGCCCGCGCGGGCGGCGGGGTGATGCGGGTCTTCCTGATCCTGGTCGCCCTGTTCTGGCTGATGCCCACGATCGGTCTGCTGCTGTCCTCGCTGCGCGGTCCGCGGGACATCGCGGCGACCGGCTGGTGGACGGTCCTCACCGCCCCGTCCGAGCTGACCTTCGACAACTACCAGCGGCTGCTGGACAATTCCACGATCACCGGCTCGCTCGGCAGCACCATCATGATCACTGTCCCCTCCACGGTGCTGGTCGTGGTGATCGGGTCGCTCGCCGGATACGCCTTCGCCTGGATGGAGTTCCCCGGCCGGGACTGGCTGTTCCTGCTGGTCGTCGGTCTGCTCGTGGTGCCGGTGCAGGTGGCGCTGATCCCGGTCTCCGAACTGTTCGGCACCATCGGGATCTTCGAGACGACGCTCGGGGTGGTGCTGTTCCACACGGCGTTCGGCCTGCCGTTCGCGATCTTCCTGCTGCGGAACTTCTTCGCGGAGATCCCCCGGGAGCTGCTGGAGGCCGCCCGGCTCGACGGGGCGGGCGAGATCCGGCTCTTCACCCGGGTGGTGATGCCGCTGGGCGGTCCGGCGATCGCCTCGCTGGGGATCTTCCAGTTCCTGTGGGTGTGGAACGACATGCTGGTCGCGCTGATCTTCGCGGACTCGGGGTCGCCGCCGATCACCGTGGCGCTCCAGCAGCAGGTACGCCAGTTCGGCAACAACATCGACGTGCTCGCGCCCGGCGCGTTCGTGTCGATGGTGATCCCGCTGGCGGTGTTCTTCGCGTTCCAGCGGCAGTTCGTGTCCGGTGTGATGGCGGGCGCCGTCAAGTAGCCCGCGCCCCGCGGCCGTACGCCCTCGCAGACCGGCCGAGCACGGACGCCGTCCGTCAACACGGAGCGGCCCGGTTCCCCGGAACCGGGCCGCTTCGGCGTCCGCGTCCCCCGATTGGCGCGTCCGGCGTAACCCTGTCATTCCATCCGACGTTTGCGCTCTGCCTGGATTTCCGCGAACGATCGACCCATGGATGTGTAGTGCCCCGGTTCTCCGTCATCGTGCCCGCATTCCGGGTCCAGGCGTATCTGCACGCGTGTCTGGACTCCGTGCTGGCCCAGTCCTTCAAGGACCACGAGATCATCGTGGTCGACGACTGCTCCCCGGATGCCTGCGGACCGATCGCCGACGAGTACGCCCGCCGGGATCCCCGGGTCACCGCGCTGCACCTGCCCCGCAACATCGGCCTCGGCCCGGCCCGCAACGCCGGGATGGACCGGGCGTCCGGCGACTACCTGGTCTTCCTCGACGGCGACGACACCCTCCTGCCGGACGCCCTCCAGGCCATCGCCGACCGGATCGACACCACCGGCGAGCCCGACGTCCTGATGTACGACTACGCCCGTACGTACTGGACGGGCCGCAGCGTCCGCAACGTCCTGGCCGCCCATCTCGACGAGAGCGGACCTGAGCGCTTCCGGCTCACCGACCGCCCCGAGCTGCTGCGGCTCCTCATGGTCGTCTGGAACAAGGCGTACCGCCGGGCGTTCGTCGAGGCCGAGGGGTTCACCTTCCCGCCCGGCTACTACGAGGACACCGCCTGGACCTACCCGGTCCTGATGTCGGCCGGTTCGATCGCGGTACTCGACGCGGTGTGCGTCTCCTACCGGCAGCGGCGGCGCGGCAACATCCTCTCCACCACCAGCGAGCAGCACTTCGACGTCTTCGACCAGTACGACCGGGTCTTCGCGTTCATCGACTCCCGCCCCGAACTCGCCCTGTGGCGGCCGGTGATGTTCCGCCGCATGCTGGACCACTTCTCGGCGCTCTACGCCTCGCGGGACCGGCTGCCGCTGCACAGCCGCGCCGCGTTCTTCCGCCGGGCGTCCGCCTCCTGCCGCCGCTACCGCACCCCCGGTGCCCCGGCCCCCCGCCGCGCGCTGCTGCGGCACGGCCTGATGCGGCTCGGCGCGCGGCGCACCTACCGGGCCCTGTCGGGGCCCAGCGCCTCGGCGGCCGGCTGCGGAGGGGAGCGGCGGTGCTGCGCGGGGCGGTGCGGGGTGCGGCGCTGCGGGCCCACTACCGCGTCCAGCTGCGGCTGCCGCTGCGCACCCGGGACGCGGTGTTCACCGCGCGGGGCGGCGGGTACGCGGGCAGCCCGGCCGCGATCGAGGCGAAGGTCCGGGAGCTGGTCCCGGGGGTGCGGACGGCCTGGATCTGCCGGCCCGCCGACGCCCACACCGTGCCGACCGGCACCCGGCAACTGGCGCCCGGCACCTTCGCCCACCGGACCGCGCTGGCCCGTTCGGCGTATCTGGTGAACGACGGCTCCTTCGACCGGGGGCTGGTCAAGCGACGGGGCCAGGTCCTGCTGCAGACGCACGAGGGCACGCCGCTGCGGACCGAGGGCACCGATCTGCTGGACCGGCCGGCCGCCGCCCGGGGCACCGACTTCGACGAGCTGCTGCGCACGGTCGACACCTGGGACTTCTCCCTCTCGGCCAACCCGCACTCCACCCTCGTACGGGAACGGGCCTTTCCGTCCGCGTACACCACGCTGGAGTACGGTTCACCGCGCAACGACGTCTACCACCGCACCGGTCCGGCGGACGTGGCGCGGCTGCGCGAGACGCTGGGCGTCCCCGAGGACAGCACGGTCCTGCTGTACGCCCCCGTCTCCCGCGACTACCGGCGGGTCCAGCGGCCCTCTCTCGACCTGGAACGGCTGGTCCGGGTCCTGGGCCCGCGGTTCGTGATCCTCACCCGGGCGCCCCGCCGCACCGGTCCCGCGGACGGGGGCCGGGCGGCGCACCCCCGGATCATCGACGTGAGCGCCCACCGGTGCGTGGAGACGCTGGCACTCGCCTCGGACGCCCTGGTCACCGACTACGCCTCGCTGATGTTCGACTACGTCAACCTGGACCGCCCGGTGGTGCTGCATCTCGACGACATCGAGGCGTACGAGGCGGCCCGGGGCACGTACTTCGACATCACGGCCTTCCCGCCGGGCGTCGTCGCCCACAGCCAGGACGAGCTGTTCGACATCTTCGCCACGGACCACTGGCGGGGCTCCCGCTCGGCGCAGCTGCGCGCCGCGTTCCGGGCCCGGTTCTGCCCGTACGACGACGGGTACGCCGCCGAGCGGGTGGTGCGCCGGGTCTTCCTCGGGGAGACGGACGGGCTGCCGCTGCCGGTGCCGTTCCCGGCCCGCCGGACGCCCGCGGCCCGGCCCACGCAGGACGGGGCCGGGGCGACCGTGCGGGCCTGAGACGACGGCGGGATCAGCGTTCCAGGAACGCGAACAGCTCTTCCCAGCGGCGCAGGGTCTCCGGTTCGGAGAACCGCTGGACGCCGGAGCGGGCCCGCGTGCCCATCGCGTCGCGCAGCCGGGGGTTGCCGGTGAGCCGCAGCAGCCGGTCGGCGAGGGCGGCGACGTCCCCGGCGGGGGCGAGGAGCCCGTCCTCCCCGTCCCGGACGATCTCGCGCACCCCGGGCGCGCAGTCGAAGGCCGCGCACGGCAGTCCGGCGGCCATCGCCTCCAGCAGCGCGAGCGGGAAGCCCTCGCCCCGGGAGGACTGGACGAAGACGGAGGCGTCCGCGAGGGCCCGTTCCACGTCGTCGGTGCGGCCCATCCACTCCACGGACCCGTCGAGGCCGAGGCCGGTGCACTGCTGCCTCAGGGCTGCCTCGTCCTCGCCCGCCCCGTGGATGCGCAGCGTCCAGTCGGGGCGGGCGGGGGCGACCAGGGCCCAGGTGTCCAGGAGCAGGTCGATGCCCTTCTGGTCGCTGAGCCGGCCGATGCTGGCGACGGTCCTGGCCGTGCGCGGGGAGGGCACCAGCGGGAGGTGGGAGAGGGCGTTGGGCAGGAAGCCGACGTTGTCCATGCCGTCACCGGCCCACAGGTCCGCGTCCTCCTCGGTGAGGACGAGCCAGTGGTCGAGGTCCTGGTAGTGGTTCCTGATCCAGCGGTAGCGGTGGCTCGCGCGGGAGTAGTCGTAGGACTCGTGGCTCATCCCGATGACCCGCAGACCGGTGGTGTCGGCCTCGCCGACCCATTCCATCGCCCAGACCTGGGTGACGATGACGACCGCGCCGGGCCGGGCGGTGGCGAAGAGCTCCGAGAGCCGTCCGACCGCCTGCTTCTTGGCGGCGACCCGGGCTGCCTCCCGGCGCCGGGTGGGGATGCGGAAGCGGTCGCGGAGGCCGTGGGGCGTCCAGGGGGTCGGGGGGTGGGCCGGGTAGAGGGCGGTGACGGGGTGGCCGGTCGGCCGGGGCAGCGTCATCGTGAGGTCGGAGGCGTGGATGCCGACGGTGTGGACCCGGTGGCCCCGGTCCGCGAAGAGGCGGGCGGTCTGGTGCATCCAGGCAGTGACGCCGCCGAGTTCGTCGGTGCTGTTGGAGACGATGAAGATGTCGCGGCTCATCGGCCGGCCCCCCGGGCGTGGTCGGTGCTGTGGCGGACGCCCCGGGAGGCGGTGGTCCCGAAGACGGCGTCGACGGTCGCGCGGGCCGCGTCGCCCCGGTCGTAGGCGCCGAACCGCTGGGCGAAGGAACGGCGTTGCTCCGCGTACCGGGTGTCGGACTTCTTGAGTTCCGCGAGGTGGTTGAACAGCTCGTCCCGGGTGGCGGTCACCGGGCCCGGGGCCTGCTCCCGCAGGTCGAAGTAGCTGCCGCGCTCGGCCTCGTACGCCTCCAGGTCGGGGGCGAACAGGACGACGGGCCGGTCGAGGAGGGCGAAGTCGAACATGATGGAGGAGTAGTCGGTGACCAGCACGTCGCTGATGGCCAGGAGCTCGCTGACGTCGTGGTGGCGCGAGACGTCGACGACGCTGCCGGGCGGGCAGACCGGCAGCCGGGCCGACTCCAGGTAGTGGGCCCGCACGAGCAGGGTGTGGGTGTCGCCGAACCGCTCCGCGAACTCCCTGACGTCCAGCAGGAGTCGGCTCTTGCGCTGCTTACCGGGGCCGCCGCGGAACGTCGGGGCGTACAGCACGGTCTTCTTGTGGTCGTCGAGTCCGAGCGCGGCGGCGAGCGGCGGGCGCGGCAGCCTTCCCTCGGTCTCGGCCCGGGTGCGCTCCGCGATCAGGGCGTCGTTGCGGGGGTAGCCGGTGCGCAGGAGCCTGTCCTCGGGCAGCCGGTAGGCGCGGGCGAGGGTGGTCACGTCGTGCTCGGAGCGGACGAGGAAGTGGTCGAAGCGGTCGACGGCCCGCTGGAGCCGTTCGCGCTGCGGGGCGTTCTGCAGCCGTACGCGGTTCTCGTCGAGGCCCATCCGCTTGTACGCGGAGCCGTGCCAGGTCTGGAGGTACGTGGTGCGGGCGGGCTTGCGCAGGTGCTGCGGGAAGCCCTGGTTGTCGACCCAGTACTCGGCGCGGGCCAGCGCCCACAGATAGCGCCAGGACCAGCGGCGTACGAGGCGGGCGTCGTCCGGGAATCCGGCCGGGGAGGCGTCGTAGGACCAGGTGGCGTGGAGCTTGCGGCCCTGGCGGCGGATCTCCTCGTACAGGGCGCGCGGGCTGTCGCCGTAGCAGGTGCCCATGTGGCTCTCGAAGACGACGGAGCCCCGGCGCACCGGGAGGCGGGTGAGCCAGGTGTTGTAGGCGGGGGCCTTGAAACCCCGGGAGCGGTAGCGCTCCAGGCGCTTGCGCAGGGCGCGGACGAGGAGCTTCGCCTTGCGGGCGGGCCGGAAGCGGGTGGCGTAGCGGATCAGGCGGTGGGCGGTGCGGGCCGGGCGGTGGCGGGCGGCCAGCCGGAGCGCGAAGTGGTCCTTCAGGGTGATGTAGGGCTCCCAGGTGTCCCCGGCGAGCCGCCCGAGCCGGGGCCGCGCGGCGAACCGCACCGCTCCGGCCACCTGGTCCTGCGGGGCGAACAGGTCGCTGACGGACCGGACCCCGTCGGCCTCCAGGACCAGCCGCGCGTCCCACGCCGTGTCGCGGACGCCGACGGGGCGCAGGCGGCGCGAGACGTCGGCCCGCGCGCGCCAGATGATCCTGTGCGGCTCGTGCCGGACCGCTTCGGCCGGGAACGCGACGGCGCGCGCCCCGCCCCGGGCCCGGAACTCCACCGTGGCGGTGAGCGGGGCGCCGGGGTCCGGCCCGCTGTGCCCGGGCAGCACGAGAGCGCCTTCGAGGAGCAGACGGCCCTCGGCCGCCGTGCAGCGGGTGAGCCGGTTCATCAGCCGCATCTCGCCGAACCTGCGGTGCTGATGCCCGAGTTCGGTGATGTCGGCGACGGGCGCCTCCCCCTCACCGCCCCAGGTGACCCGCCCGCCCGCACCCGCCGTCAGCGGCGCGCACACGGTGGCCGGGCGGCTCAGCGCGTAGGCCGCCGCGAGGGCCCCTTCCGCGTCGCCCCGGCCCAGCAGGGTCACGGCGACCCGCTCCAGCGGCGGCAGGTCCGGCGGGACGGGCCCGGTCAGCGTGCGGGCGGCGGCGGCCGCGACCTTGTCGCGGCGCACGGCGGGCAGCCCGGGGAAGGACCGGACCAGCGGCACCAGATGATCCCGGGCGAACGCCTCCTCCCGCTCCGCGCGCAACTCGGGCAGCCCCCGGGCGAGGAGGGTGTTGGCGACCCGGCGGTGGACCTCGACCAGGGCGGTCAGGTCACGGGCCCGGTCGGGGACGGCCCGGCCGGTCACCACGAGCCGGCGGACCAGGGCGATCCGGCCGACCGATGCGGCGGCGAGCGGGCCGAAGAGGATCTCGCCGTGCGCCAGGTCCTCCTCGTACCGCAGGCCGTGCCGCCGGACGGCCTCGCGGCGCAGACAGAATCCGGTCACCAGGGCGTCCCGGACGACGAGTTGGGGGGCCTCGGTGAAGTGGGTGAGGGTACGGGAGCGGGCGAACAGCTCACCCTGCCACGACGGTTCCCGTTCCTTGCCGCTCTCGTCGGCGGTCCGGCTCCAGCGGCCGGCGACCAGGTCGGCGCGGCTGGTCTCGCCCGCCTGCCAGAGGTTGCGGCAGGCGTGCTGCTGGAGCCGCTCGCCGCTGCCGAGGACCAGGACGTACCGGCCGGTCGCGGCGTCGAGCCCCGCGTTGCGCAGGGCCCCGGTGGTGCGGGCGGCCGGGTCGGCGTGGACGAGGCGGACCCGCTCGGGTGCGCGGTCGGCGAGGGCGCGGGCGGCGGTGCGGACGGCCGGGGCGGCGGCGGAGGCGAGGACCACAAGGGCCTCGGCGGCACGCATCGACTGACCGAGGACGGACTCCGCGGAGGCGTGCAGGGCGTCGGCCCCGCCCGTGCCCTCGCCGTCCCCTCCGCAGGTGATCACGCAGCTGACGTCACTCATGCCCGCTCCCCCTTGAGCATCCGGTCCACGACCCGGGCGGCGGCGGTCCCGTCGTCGAGGTCGCAGAACGCCTCCCGGAACTGGGCGTAGGCCTCCCGGTGCCCGGCGGTGGCGGCGGACGGGTCGCGCAGGGCGGCCACGATCCCGGAGGAGTCGGGGATCAGCGGGCCGGGGGCGCGACGCTCGAAGTCGAAGCAGAAGCCGCGCAGGGTGTCGCGGTAGTGGGCCAGGTCGTGGGTGTGGAAGAGCATGGGCCGGCCGGTCTGTGCGAAGTCGAACATGATGGAGGAGTAGTCCGTGACCAGCACATCGCCGACCAGCAGGAGTTCGGCGGCGTCCGGGTGGCGGGAGACGTCGCGGACGAAGTCGGTGTCGGGGACGCTGCCGCCGACGAGGTAGTGCCGCCGGACCAGCAGGACGTGGTCGTCACCGAGGACGTCGCGGGCGTGGTCCAGGTCGAGGTGGAGGTCGGGGGCGTACCTCCCGCCCGCCCTGGGCCGGTCCTCGCGCCAGGTCGGGGCGTACAGGATCACGCGCCGCCCCTCGGGGATCGCGAGCCGTTCCCGTACGGCGGCGGCGACCTTGGACCGGTCGGAGGCGTACAGCAGGTCGTTGCGCGGGTAGCCGCACTCCAGGACCTCGCCGCCGTAGCCGAAGGCGCGGCGCAGAACGGGGGTGGAGAAGCTGTTCGGCGAGACGAGCACGCTCCACTGGGCGGACCGGCGTTCCATCGACGCCATGTACGCGGCATCGGCGTGCGGGGTGCCCGCGAGGTCGCGGCCGATGCGCTTGAGGGGGGTGCCGTGCCAGGTCTGGACGACGCACTGGCCCTCGGCCCGCTCGAACCACTCGGGGAGGTGGGTGTTGGTGACGATCCAGTGGCTGCGGGCCAGCGCCTGGTACCACTCGGCGCTGTGCAGGGCGACGGGCCGGACCCCGTCGGGCACGGCGGCCTGCTGGTCGCGGACCACCCACAGGTGCTCGATGTCCTGCTTCCTGGCCGCGAGTTCGCGGTGGATGGCGCGGGGCGAGTCGGAGAACTGGCGGCCGTCGAAGCTGGAGTAGAGGACGGCGGGGCGTGTGGCGGCCGGGGCGACAGTGCGGAGCAGGGCGTACCGTTCGCGCCGGACGCGCTGCCCGTACGGTCCCCGGTCGGCGGCCGCAAGCGCGCTGCCGGACTCCAGGACGAGCCGGTCGTGATGGCGGCGCTGGAGGGTGAAGTCCCGTCCTTTCTCGCACCGTTGGCGGGGCAGGGCGCTGTGCAGGGGGGTGCCCGGCCGCAGCGGGCGGTACGCCTCCGGGTCCCGCTCCCCCGGTTCGCGCAGGAAGAGGTACCAGCGTCCCTCGGCGAGCGGCAGCGCTCCGCCGGGCCCGTCGACGGCGGCGGGTGCGATGACGGCCCGGAAGCCGTCGCCCTCCCGCTCGACCCCGACGACGGCCTCCTCGTGGTGGCCGCTGTGGCGCAGGACGAGTTCGTGGGCGGTGCCGGTGAGGCCGGGGAAGGCCCCTTCGAGGACCAGCTCGCCCGACTCCGCCCAGCGGGCGGAGGTGACGACGGGCTGGACGGACCGGTCGGTGAGCACGAGGTCGCCCGAGGGGTTGGGGGACGCGTACACCTCGCGTCCGCCGGGCAGGGCATAGCGCCCGTCCTGGCCGCCGGGCCGGGCGGCCACGGTCAACGGCGCTCCCTCTCCGACGAGTTGGACGCCCCAGACGTCGTCCTCCCCCCGGAACGCGCTGAGCGGGATGTCCGCCGCCCGGCAGCCGGGCGAGCCGCGCAGGGCGAACTCCCGGGTCTCCTTGGTGCGCCACTCGGTGAGCCGGAGGGCCACCGGCCCGGCGTCGCCGAGGACCTTCACCTCCAGGCGCAGCGCGTCCTGGACCGCCGACTGCCCGGTCAGGACCGCGGCGACGCGTTCGGTGCGCAGCTCCAGCTTGTTGCCGGACAGGACGGGGACGACACGGGTCCGCTCGTCGGTGTGCACCACGGCGGGCGGGGCCGGGGTGCCGACGAGGCGCAGGGGCCCCCGGCGCGGCCGGCCGGCGCCGAAGACGACCGCCTCCAGCTTCCACGTCGTCCGTCCGCCGCCCGCTTTCCCGGCGAGCCTGCGCGGATCGACGACGGCGGTGAACCCGGCGCGGTCGTAGCGGTGCAGGGAACGGCCGGACCGGGCGGTGGCCTCGTCGCCGCCGACGGGCCGCAGGCGCAGCGGGATCAGCCGCCTCCCGGACCGCAGCCAGCCGAGCCGCGGGGGGCCGCCCGGGGCGTTGCGCACATAGGCGTACCCGGTCAGCCGCAGCAGCCCGTCCCGCCAGACGGCCTCGGTCAGGTGGGCGTGGACGGGCAGATCGGCGGAGGTCAGCGCGGTCGCGGCGGGTGGCAGCGGGTCGCGTACGGCCGCGTGGTGAGCGCGGGGACGGAGCGGTCCGCGTACGTGGAAGGTGTCCCGGTCCTTCTTCTCGTCGGCGAGGAGGGCGAGGAGTTCGGGGAGCCGGCGTTCGCGGATGAGCTGCCACTTGACCCGCAGATGCAGGGGCAGCGAGGCGAGGACGCCGGGTTCGACGGTGGAGGCGAAGGCGCCGGCGTGCTCCAGGAAGGCTTCGTGGAACTCCGCGTCGCCGTCCGGGAGGGCCTCGATGAACAGCCACAGGTCGCCGGAGAGCGCGTGGGCGTCGTAGCGGCGCTTGGCCTCGGCCGCGCCCGGTGCGTCACCCCGATCGGCGAGGAAGCGGCTGACGGTGGTGACGGCGGTGACCCGGTCACGGATGCCCCGGGGGACGGCCCGCCGCGTGGTGATCGAACCGTCGCGGTCGCGCCAGTGGTAGACGGGTTCCTCGACGACGTCGACCGAGCGGGCCAGGAAGTGGGCGGGCAGGACGACGGCGATGTCCTCGTACAGCACGCCCGTCGGGAAGGCGAAGGCGTGCTCGTCCCAGAAGGTGCGGCGGAAGACCTTGTTGCAGGCGATGCGGTCGCCGAGCAGGATCCAGTCGCGGGTGACATGGGTGGCCGGGCGGGCCTTCTCCATCGGCTTGCGGAACATCGGGGACTGTTCGAGATCCCCTCCGGCCCGCAGCCGCAGGACGTTGCCCGTGGCGAAGTCCGAGCCGGAGCGGTCGAGTTCCTCCAGCATCCGGGCGTACGCGCCGGGCGGGACGACGTCGTCGCTGTCGACGAACGTCAGGAACTCCGCACCGGGGTGGGCCTCACGGACCCCGGCGTTGCGGGCCGCGCCGAGTCCGGCGTTCTCCTGCCGGAACAGCCGGAAGCGCGGATCGCGTTCGGTGAACTCCCGTGCCAGCTCCGGCCCGTCGTCCGTGGAGCCGTCGTCGACGAGGACGACCTCCAGGTCCGCCATGGTCTGTTCGGCGAGCGAGGACAGGCAGGCGCCGAGGTACTCCTCGACGTTGTAGAGGGGGACGACGACGGTGAGACGGGGTGCCATCGCAGCGCACGATCCTTCCGGGGACGGGGGCTTCGGGGGCGTGGAGGGGCCGCCGGGGCCATGGAATACAACCCGGGCCGTGGTGACCGGTCACCCGAGGGGGCCCGTTCGGGTGACGGGAGGGGCGGAGTCGGGCGCCCCGGGGGCGCGCCGCCGACGCGTTCGAGCCCCGGGCCGGGGAGGGCACGGGGCTCGGCACGGCGGCGCAGGGCGCGGGTCAGGGCTTGACGGCGATCCGGCCCTCGTCCATGCGGAGCAGGAGGAGCCGCTCACCGGTCTTCTCCAGGAACTCGTCCACCGCCTGCCGCGATCCCTGCCAGTAGCCGTAGTCGTCGATCAGGAGGACCCCGCCCGGGACCAACCGCTCGTACAGGTGGTCCAGTTCGTGCTTCGTGGAGGCGTACCAGTCGGTGTCCAGGCGCAGGATCGAGATCTGGTCCGGGGCCTGTCCGGGGACGGTGTCCTCGACCCGGCCGCGTACGTAGTGCACGCGCTCCTTCGGGTACGGGACGGTGTCGAAGCCCGCCTTGACGTCCTCCAGGGAGGCGACCGCCCAGATCGGCCGGTCCTTGCCCTGGGCGTCGAGCAGTTCCTGGGCCGGCCGGCCGTCGCGCCGCAGGTCCTCGGCGGTGGGCGGAGTCATTCCCTCGTAGGTGTCGAAGAGGTAGAGGTCGCGCTCGGTCTCTCCGACGGACAGCAGGGTCCGGGCGCACGCCTGCATCGAACCGCCGCGCCAGACACCGCACTCGACGATGTCGCCGGGGATGGCGTGCCGGGCGATGTACCGGGTGGCGAGGATGAAGGCGTTCAACCGCTCCGGCGAGGTCATCGAGTACGGCTTGACCGCGCGGATGATCTCCTTCGCCTCGTCGTCGTAGTCCTCCGGGAACGCGGGGGCGGACTTCCTCGCCGGGGGCTTCGGAGCGGGCGCGGGCACCGCCGGGGCGTCCGGTGCCGGGGCGGGGGCGGTGCGGGCGGCGGGCACCGTGACACGCCTGAGCTGGTATCCGGTGAGCTGCTGAAGGACGCCGTTGACGGCGTTGCGCCAAGCCATGCCCCGGGACAGTACGCGCGGTTTACGGCTCATGTCACCTTTCGTCAACCTGTCATTGATTACGGTTCGCGGGGAATGCCGGGGCGGACGCGGACGTGGGGCCGGAGTGCCCAGGCCGGTCGCGGACCGGGGCCGGCCTCGTCCCGCCCGGCCGGGGCGAAGAACCGCCGCACGACACGTTCCGCGGCGTGCCCGTCGTCGTACGGGCAGAACCGCTCCCGGAACGCGGCGCGCAGCGCGGCCGATTCCGGGGAGCGCCACCGTCCCGTCCGGAACACGTCGGCCAGTTCGTCCGGGGTGGTGGTGACGGGGCCCGGGGTGTCGCCGGGCCGCCCGGAGAGCAGGTCGAAGTAGGTTCCGCGCGCGGCCCGGTAGGCGGCCCAGTCGGGAGCGTGGACGACGATCGGGCGGTCCAGGCAGGCGTAGTCGAAGATCAGGGAGGAGTAGTCGGCGATCAACGCGTCGGCGGCCAGGCACAGTTCCTCGACCCGGGGGTGCCCGGTGACGTCGATGACCTGCCCGCCGCGCGCCGCGTCGCCGACCCCGGCGGACCGCCCGTAGAAGTAGTGGGCACGCACCAGTACGACGTAGTCGGGGCCCAGCCGGCGCGCCAGCCGGTCCGGGTCGAGGTCGGGGGCGAAGCCGTCGCGGTAGTCGCGGTGGGTCGGGGCGTGGAGCAGGACGGTCCGCCCTTCGGGGATGCCCAGTCCGGCGCGGATCTTCGCGATGTCGTCCGCGGTGGCGGTGAAGTAGACGTCGTTGCGGGGGTATCCGAGGTCGAGCCGCTCGTAGGAGGCGCCGCGCGGGGCCGGGTAGACGCGGTCCCAGATCTCGGTGGTGTGCGGGTTGGCGGAGAGGCTGAAGTCCCACTGGCCGACATGGGCGAGGATCTTGCCGAAGTCGGTCTTGCGGGCGAGGACGGGATAGGCACGCTGGTCGAGCCCCATGGTCTTGAGCGGGGTCCCGTGGTGGGTCTGGAGGTAGCGCTGGCCGGGGCGTTTGGTGAACCCCCCGGGGAAACTGGAGTTGTTGACCAGGTAGGTCGCCGTGGCCATGGCCCGCCAGTAGGGGCGCGAGCCCTCGATGACGTACGGCACACCGTCCGGCATCCGGTCACGGTGGCGGGACGAGACGACCCACACGCCCCGGATGTGCGGGACCAGTTCGCGGGCCTTGGCGTGGATCGCGGCCGGGTTGCAGGCGACGCCCCGGTTCCAGTACGCCCCGTAGACCGCGAGGTGGGGGTCGAGCGGGCGGCGCAGGTCGGTGCGGTAGACGGCCCGCAGGGCCTGGCGGCGGACGGCCCTCTTCACTGACGCTGCGAAACCTGCGGATCCTCGGGTCGGCATGGCCGTTGAGCGTAGCCGCGGGGCCGGGAACCGGACGGCCCGCGTTCACCCGTTCGGGGCAGCGCCGGTGACCCGGGGGGCCGCCCTCTGTTGACCAGGACATGAAGCCACCGCTCCTCAGCGTCGTCGTCCCCGTCCACAACGTCGAGGCCTGGCTGGAGGACTGCCTGCGGTCGGTTGCGGAGCAGACCCTCGACACGATCGAGGTGGTGGTGGTCGACGACGGTTCGACGGACGCGAGCGGCCGGATCGCGGCGGAGTTCGCCGCCCGGGACGAGCGCTTCCGGCTGGTGCGGCAGGAGAACGCCGGGCTGAGCGCCGCCCGCAACACCGGCGTCCGGCACACCACGCCCACCGTCCCCTACCTGGCGTTCGCGGACAGCGACGACGTCGTCGTGCACGACGCGTACGAGCGGATGACGGCCTCGTTGGAGGCGACCGGTTCCGATCTGGTGACCGGCAACGTGTGGCGGCTGACCGGCCAGGGGCGGCAGCAGGCCTGGCAGTACCGCTGGCTGACGGGGCCCCGGCCGCGGACGCACATCACCCGGGATCCGCGGCTGCTGGCCGACCGGGTGGCGTGGAACAAGGTGTTCCGGCGCTCCTTCTGGGACGCGCACGCCTTCGCCTTCCCCGAGGGCAGGCTGTACGAGGACACCCCGGTGATGATCCCCGCGCACTATCTCGCCGAGTCGGTCGACGTCCTGGCCGAGCACGTCTACTACTGGCGGGTGCGGGAGGGCTCGATCACCCGGCGGCGTACGGACGTCCAGGGCGTACGGGACCGGATCGCCGCGTGCGAGCAGGTCAGCGCGTTCCTGGGCGAGCGGGACGCGGCCCAGCGGCGGGCGTACGACGTGTCCTGCCTCCGCGACGACTTCGGGTACTTCCTGGACGGCCTGCCGATGGGCGGCGAGGCGTACCGGGGGGCGTTCCTGGAGGGCGCGGGGGCCTTCGTCGACCGCGCGGGTCCCGAGGTGCTGAAGGGCCTGCCGGTGGAGCTGCGCATCAAGTGGCGGCTGGTGCGGGAGCGGCGCCTGGCGGACCTGCTGGAGGTCCTCGCCTGCGAACGGGCCAACGGGGCGGGCACGTTCGCCGTCGTGGGGCCGCCGGGGCGACGGCGGGCGGTGTACCCCGGCGTGCGCGGCGCGGACGCGCGGCTCGCGCGCCCGGACATCCCGGCGGTCGCACGGCTCCTGGAGGCGCGGTGGGGCGCGGACGGGAAGCTGCGGCTGCGTGGGTACGCGTATCTGCGCAACCTCCCCGCGGGGTCGGCGCGCGGGCGGATGACGGTGGGGATGGTCCGGGCGGAGCGGGGCCGCCGGGTGCGGCCGGTCCCGGTGCGGTCCGTCCCCGCCCCCGAGGCGACGGTGAACTCCGCTCAGGAACTGCACGGCTACGACCACGCGGGCTTCGAGATGGTCCTCGACCCGGACCGGCTGCCCGCGACGGCCGAGGGCGGCGGCGGGCTGGTGGGCCTGGTCCTGGCCGCGCCCGGAACGGTGCGCCGGGTCGCGGTGCGTGCGCAGGACGCGGGGGCGGACCAGCCGCTGGTGCACGACCTGGGCGACGGGCGGCGGGCGGTGCTGGACTTCCTCGGCGGCCGGCTCCGGCTGACGGTCTCGCGGCTGCGGGCGCGGGCCGAGGGGCACCGGACGGTCGCCGTCGGGACGGCGGGGACCGCGCTGGACATCGCGGGCCGGCTCCTCGACGGGACGACGAGGCCCACGGCGCTGGTGCTGACCCGCGAGGACGGCGGGGAGCGCTCCTGCACGGTGGCGTACGGGGAGGGGGGTCCCGGTCCGGAGGGGGACGCGTCCGGACCGGGCGGGATCGCGTTCACCGCGCGCGTGCCCCTCGCCGAGCTCGCGGATGTACCGCCCGCCGTGCAGCGGGCCCCCCGCGAGGTCGAGACGGCGGACGGGACGCGCTGGCAGGTCAGGCTGCTGCTCGACGACGGCACCCGGATCCCGCTGCCCGCCGCCCCGCACCTGCCGCCGCCCGCGTACGCGGACCCCGCCGGCCACCTGGTGCTGGACCTGGCGGGGCCGCCGTGCGCGAACCGGGTGGAACCCACGGCGGAGGGTGGCCTGCGGATCTCGGGTACGTACGCCCCGCCGGCTCCGGGGACGAGGGCGGGGGGAGCGGCGGCGGACGCGCCCACCGGGCGTCTCGTCCTGCGCCACGAGACGCTGCACGAGGTGATCCCGGTCGCGGAGGTGCAGGTGGCCGACGCGGCGCGGGACGAGGGCTCGCCGGGCGGTTCCGGGGCTCATGGGGGACCGGGCGGCTCCGGGGCTCATGGGGCTCCGGGCGGCCCCGGGGCTGCGGGCACTTCCTGCGGCCAGGGCAGTTCCGAGGCTTCCAGGACTCCGGAAGGTCCCGAAGCTCACAGCGCTCCCGGCGCCCCCGAGACTGCGGGCGCCTCCGGCGACCAGGGCGGCCCCGGGATCCTGGGCTCTCCCCGGGCTCAGGGCGGCCCCGGGGCCGTGAGCGATCACGGGGCTCACCGGGCTCCGGGCGGCTCCGGGACTCACGGGGCTCCGGGCGGCCCCGAGGCTGCGGGCAGTCCCGGGGGTCCGGGCGGCCCCGGGGCTCATGGGGCTCCGAACGCCCCCGAGGCTGCGGGCACTTCCTGCGGCCAGGGCAGTCCCGCGGCTCCCGGAGCTTCCGGCGATCCCGGCGCTGCGGACCAGTCGGCAACTCCGGGTACCGGCCCCACCCTCCGCTTCTCCGCGCTGATCGCCCCGCCGCTCCCGGAGGGCCGCTGGGAGGTCCGCCTGGACGGCCGCCCGGTCCGCGTCCTCGGCTCGGCCGCCGCGATGCTGCCGTGCGGGGGCGAGGACGGGGGCGCGCTGCGCCTGGAGCGGCGGCACGGCGACCGGCTGTCCGTCGTCGCGCCGCCCGATCTCCCGGCCGCCGGGCGGAGTGCGTACGGCAGGCGGCTCCTGCGCGCCGCGCACCACCCCGGCCGGCGCACGCCCGGCACACCCCGAGCGCTCCCGCTCCCCTCCGCACCGCGCACGCCCCGCGCGCTCCCGCTCCGCGACACCGTCCTGTACACGGGCGGCGACTCCCCGCGCGCCGTCCACGCCGAGCTCATGCGCCGGGGCACGGACGCCGAGCACCTGTGGGTCACCGGTACCACCCCCGGCCGCACGACCCACGTCCCGCCCGGCGCGCGGGCCGTCCCCGTGCACAGCGCCGCCTGGTACGAGGCGCTGGCCCGTTCGCGCCGCATCGTCACGGACGACCACCTGCCCGCCTGGTTCGAGCGGCGGGCCGGGCAGACGGTCGTCCAGACCTGGCACGGCACCCCGCTCGGCCGGTTCGGCTCCGGTCTGGCGGACTCCCTCTACGCCGACCACCAGCATCTCGCCACCCTGCCGCAGCGGTCGGCCCAGTGGTCGGTACTGATCTCCCCGAGCAGGTTCGCCACCCCCGTGCTGCGCCGGTCGCTCTCGTACGGGGGTGAGGTGCTGGAGGCCGGGTCGCCCGCCAACGACCTGCTGTTCCCGCCGGAACGGGACAAGGCCGCCGAGGAGGTCCGGCGCGGGCTCGGGATCCCGGCGGAGCACCGCGTCGTGCTGTACGCCCCGACCTACCGCGACCACCTGGCCCATCCCCCGGCCGCCGCGTCCGCCGACCGTACGGCCCCCGGCCCGTACCGCTGGGACCCGGCCCTCGACCCGCACGCCCTGGTCCGGGCGCTCGGCCCCGGGCACACCCTGCTGGTGCGCCGCCACCCCCGGGTCACCGGCAGCGTCCCGGCCGGGCCCGGCGTGCTCGACGTGTCGCACCACCCGGGGGCGGCGGGGCTGCTCCTGATCGCCGACGTCCTGGTGACGGACTACGCGGGGCTGATGTTCGACTTCGCGCTGACGGGCCGGCCGATGCTCTTCCACACGTACGACCTGGAGCACTACCGCGACACCGTGCGCGGCTTCTGCCTGGACTTCGAGACCCGGGCGCCGGGACCGCTGCTGGTCACGACGGAGGAGGTCGCCCAGGCGCTGCGCGACACCGACACGTCGGCGGCCCGCCACGCGGACGCGTACGAGAGCTTCCGCCGCGACTACTGCGATCTGGACGACGGGGGCGCGGCGGCCCGGGTCGCGGACCGGCTGCTCTCCGACGCGGAGTAGCCGCGTGGCGGATGCCGGGTCGCGTCGCCCGGTATCCCGGCGATCTACCTGGATGCAGACGGCCCCCACCGTCCCGCGCGCCCCTCGCCGTCCGCGTGGTCCCTGGGAATCCCTCCCCCGGATTCCCTCGGACGGGTGGCGGCGGGGAGAACGGGGCCACCGCACGGAACTCATGAGGTGTGCCTCTCTTCTCCGCCGCCTCCGCCGCGTCCTCCGCCGCCGACCTCCCGCCCGCCGCGACCGCGGGCGACGGGACCGACGAGGCCGCCCGGCCGTCCCTGTGGCTGCCGTCCCCGTACCTCGTGCTGGGCGGCCTGCTGTGGGCGGTGCTGTCGGCGGCGGCCTGGCGGGCGCCGCTGTGCTGCGAGGCCGGGCTCCAGGCGGCGGTCGTCGAACGGCTGCGGGTGAACCTGCTGCACCCGGCGTTCCCGATGACCGACCTCCCCGCCGTGGCGAGCGCGCACTACTCCCCGTACGCGCTGCTCCAGGGGCTCGCCGCCCGCGCCACCGAGCTCTCCGGCCCGTCCGTCGTGGCTCTGGCCGCGTCGGTGAACCTGCTGCTCCTGCTCACCGGGATCGGCCGGCTGACCCGGCTGCTGACCCCGAACCGCTGGGTTCCGGTGCTCCTCCTCGTTCCGCTGGGCCTGATCCACTGGGCGGACCCGGCCCGCTGGAGCGCGCCGACCACGTTCGCGGTCGCCGTCACCCTGCACGTGTGGGCGTGGACCGGTCGTATCGCCGCCCGGGTCGCCGAGCCGGGCGATCCGGCACCCGGCCGGACGCCCCGGTGGCGCGAGGCGGCCGGAATCGGGGGGCTGCTCGGGGTCGTCCTGCTGGTCCACCCGCAGACGGCGGTCGGCGCGGCGATCGGGTGCCTGACCCTGATCGTCTTCCGGACGCGGATCCGGATCCGGCCGACCGTGTGGCGGTGGGCGTTCGCCGCGGTGTGCGCGGTGGCCGTGGCGGCACTGTGGCCGTACTACAACGGGCTCACCGCACCGCGCGCCCCCTCCGACAGCCTGACGGCGGCGCCTTCGGCGGCGGAGGGCGTCGAGGCGGCCGGGGAGCCGTACGCCTGGGCGACCGCGTACGTGCCCCGGGGCGAGGTGGTCCTGACGGACAGCCGCCCGGCGATGTACGCGCTGGCCGGACACGGCGCGTACGTCCTGGCCGACGCGCTGCCGGACGCGGGGCTCGCGACCACGGAACGACGGGAGCGGAGCCGGGCGGTGGCCGCCTACCTCGACGCGTCGACCCCGCAGGCCGGCCGGGACGGGATCACCGCCCGGTACGGGGTGCGATGGCTGCTGCTGACCCGCCACCAGCGGCTGCCGGAGAACGCGACGGTGCTGGCGTTCAGCCCGCGCACGGGAGAGGTGCTGGCGCGGGTGACGACGGGCTGAACCACTCCCCCGCCTGCTCCTTGGCGGGGTGGGGGTGGTGCGGGAGTACGGCTCCCGGCGCGGCGCTCACCGTCCGGGCCGGACGAGCCGAGGCCCAGGAGCACGGCACCCTGGGCACGGCACTCTTCGTCCGGCCCACCCGGGCCGAGGCCCTGGATCACGGCACCCCGGGCACGGAACTCACCGCCCGGCCCACCCGAGCCGAGGCCCTGGAACACGGCACTCACCCACCGCACCGCTCTCAGCCGGAATGCCGGAGTGCGGCCACCGCCGAGGCGGCCAGGTCGTCCAGGTAGCCCTGGGGAAGCTCGCCGCGGACGACGACGAGCCGCCAGTACAGCGGGCCGACGATGAGGTCGAGCGCCCGGTCCGGATCGCTTCCCTCCGGCAGTTCCCCGCGGGCCACCGCCTCCCGCACCACCACGGCGGCGACACCCTGCTGCTGGTCGAGGAGGGCGGCCTTGATCGCCTCGGAGATCTCCGGATTGCGGGCCGCCTCGACCAGCAGGTCCGGGATGACCTGCGAGGCGACCGGGTGGCGCAGGGCGTACGCGGCCAGCTCCAGGACGGCGCGCACGTCCCCGTGCAGCGAGCCGGTGGCCGGGGCGGGCATCCCCTGGGCGGCGACGGCCGCGACCAGGTCGAGGACGAGCGCCAGCTTGGACTTCCAGCGGCGGTAGACGGCGGTCTTGCCGACCCCCGCGCGCCGGGCGATGCCCTCGATGGACATCCGGGCGAACCCCACCGCGGCGAGTTCCTCGAAGACCGCCGCGCGGATGGCGTCGGTCACGTCCTCCCGCAGGACGGCGGCGCCTGCGGGGGCGCGGCGGCGGGTTCCCCGTTCGGTGGTCATGGCCCGCAGCATAGTCGGCCACGACGAAACGGTTGCGTTGCGGCGTAGAAGCGTCCTACTCTCGGCGTTACGACGATACGGTCCCGTCCCAACGAGGGCGTCCCTACGGGACCGTGCCGTCCCGCCCTCCCTCCCCCGTCGCTCCATCGGTGTCGAAAGCGGTCGATCGTTGAGCCAGACAGCAGCCCCGCCCCCGGTGACCACCCCCTCCGAGGGCGCCCCGCCCACCGCCGTCCCCGTCTACGCCCCCGGTGAGCTGGCGGCCCTCGCGGCCCGGCACGGCCTGCAGGTCAGCGGCGCCCGGCCGTCGCTGCCCGCCTACGTCCGGCAGCTCTGGGGGCGCCGGCACTTCATCACGGCGTTCGCGACGGCCAAGCTGACGGCCCAGTACAGCCGGGCGAAGCTCGGCCAGATCTGGCAGATCATGACGCCGCTGCTGAACGCGACGGTCTACTACTTCATCTTCGGCGTCCTGATGGACACCAAGCGCGGGGTGGAGGACTTCGTCCCGTTCCTGGTCACCGGGGTCTTCATCTGGACGTTCACCAGCAGTTCGATCACCGCGGGCACCCGGGCGATCAGCGGCAACATCGGCCTGGTGCGAGCCCTGCACTTCCCGCGCGCCTCGCTGCCGGTGGCGCTGGCCCTCCAGCAGCTCCAGCAGCTGCTGTTCTCGCTCGGCGCGCTGGCCCTGATCCTGCTGGCGTTCGGCCAGTACCCGCGCCCCGCCTGGCTGCTGGCCGTCCCGGCTCTGGCGCTCCAGGCGCTGTTCAACACCGGCCTGTCGATGGCCGTGGCCCGCCTGACGGCCAAGACCCCGGACATCGCCCAGCTGACCCCGTTCGTGCTGCGGACCTGGATGTACTCGTCCGGCGTCATGTGGAGTCTGGACCACCTGCTGGCCGGCGACCGGGTGCCGCGGGCGGTGCTGCTGGTGCTGGAGTACAACCCGGCGGCGCTCTTCATCAACCTCATGCGGTACGCGCTCATCGACAGCTACACCGGGGCGCAGCTGCCGCACCTGGCCTGGGCGGCAGCCGCGGGCTGGGCGCTGCTGTGCGGCGTGGCGGGATTCGTGTACTTCTGGAAGGCCGAGGAGACGTACGGACGTGGCTGACGACAGGAACACCCCCGGGGACCAGCGCGTCCCGACGGTCGTCGTCGACGACGTGCACATCACGTACACGGTCAACGGCGCGCGTACGGGCCGGGGCAGCGCGACCTCGGCGCTCAGCCGGCTCACCTCGCGCCGCCGCGCCCCCGGCGCACGCCAGGTGCACGCCGTGAAGGGGGTCAGCTTCGCCGCGTACAAGGGCGAGGCGATCGGCCTGATCGGCTCCAACGGATCGGGCAAGTCGACGCTGCTCAAGGCGGTCGCCGGCCTCCTCCCGCCGACCCGGGGCAAGGTCCACACCCGGGGCCAGCCGTCGCTGCTCGGCGTGAACGCGGCGCTGATGGGCGACCTGACCGGCGAACGGAACGTGATCCTGGGCGGGCTGGCGATGGGCATGACGCGCGAGCAGATCCGCGCACGCTACGACGAGATCGTCGACTTCTCCGGCATCAACGAGAAGGGCGACTTCGTCACGCTGCCGATGCGCACGTACTCCTCGGGCATGGGCGCGCGGCTGCGCTTCTCCATCGCGGCCGCCAAGAGCCACGACGTCCTCCTGATCGACGAGGCCCTGTCCACGGGCGACGCGAAGTTCCAGCGCCGTAGCAAGGACCGCATCAAGGAACTGCGCGCGGAGGCGGGCACGGTCTTCCTGGTCAGCCACAGCAACAAGTCGATCACCCAGACCTGCGACCGGGCGCTGTGGCTGGAGGCGGGCACGCTGAGGATGGACGGCCCGGCCGAGGAGGTGGTGAAGGCCTACGAGGCCTTCACCCGCCGCACGTAGCCGAACCCGCCCGGCCGCGTCCGGCCGTCCGGCGCTTGAGGACACACCCCCACGCCGAGGGGCCGGCACCCACCGGGTGCCGGCCCCTCGGACGTACAGCGGGTCTGCTACGCGTGCGTGCGCAACAGCGTCCGCATCGTCCGCATGGCCACCGACAGGTTCGCCAGATCGAACGCGTCCGACCCCTGGATCTCCTCCAGCGTCGAGCGCGACCGGGCCAGGATCGCCGCGTTCTTCTCCTCCCACGCACGGAACCGTTCCTCCGGCGTGGCGGACCCGTCGCCCACGCTCAGCACGTCCGACGTGAGCGCCGCGTGCGCCGCGTACAGGTCCTCGCGGATGGAGGCGCGGGCCATGGACTGCCAGCGGTCGGCCCGCGGCAGCTCGATGATCCGGTCCATCAGCTGGGTGATCCGCAGCCGGTCCGCGAGGTCGTAGTAGACCTCGGCGACCTCCAGCGGCTCCCTGCCCGTACGGTCGGCGATGGCGACGATGTCCAGCGCCGGGAAGGCGGAGGAGAAGCCGGCCACCCGGACCGCCAGTTCGTCCGGCACCCCCGCGGCCGTCAGCTCGTCCAGGATCGAGTGGTACCAGTCCAGGTCGGCGCCCCGGACCAGCTTGGGCAGTTCGCTCCAGACCTGCTCGACGCCGTCCCGGAACAGGTCGATGGTCTCCGCGATGGCGACGGGCTGCGGCCGGTTGCCCAGCAGCCAGCGCGAACCGCGCTCGACCAGCCGCCGCGAGTGCAGCCGGATCCGGGTCTGGACGTCGGCGGCGACCTTGTTGTCGAGCGCCTCGACCGCGTCCCACACCTGCGACAGACCGAAGATCTCCCGGGCGGTGAACTGGGCCCGGACGATCTCCTCGATCGACGCCCCGGTCTCCTCCCGCAGCCGGTGCAGGAACGTCGAACCTGCGGTGTTCACCGTGTCGTTGACCAGGACCGTCGTGATGATCTCGCGTCGCAGCGCGTGCCCGTCGACCGCCTCGGGGAACCGCTCGCGCAGCTCGCTCGGGAAGTAGGCGTGCACCAGCTTCTGCAGATGCGGGTCGTCCGGCAGGACGGTCGAGACCAGCTCGTCCGCCGTCGTGATCTTGGTGTAGGCGAGCAGCACGGCCAGCTCGGGCTGGCTGAGCCCCTTCTCGTTGCTCAGCAGCTCCCGGATGTGCCGGTCGGCGGGCAGGAACTCCAGCGCCCGGTCCAGCGCGCCGTCGCGCTCCAGCCGGCGCATGAAGCGCTGCTGGGCGTGGAGCAGCGAGGGGGCCTGCGCGGAGGCGTTGGAGAGGGCGACGTTCTGCGCGTAGTTGTTGCGCAGGACGAGCGCGCCGACCTCTTCGGTCATGTCCGCGAGCAGCTTGTTGCGCTGCTTGACGGTCATGTCGCCGTCCCGGACCAGGCCGTTGAGCAGGATCTTGATGTTCACCTCGTGGTCGGAGGTGTCCACACCGGCGCTGTTGTCGATCGCGTCGGTGTTGATCCGGCCGCCGTTGCGGGCGAACTCGATCCGGCCGAGCTGGGTGGCGCCGAGGTTGCCGCCCTCGCCGACGACCTTGGCCCGCAGGTCCTCGCCGTTGACGCGGATCGCGTCGTTGGCCTTGTCGCCGACGTCGGCGTTCGACTCGGAGACGGCCTTGATGTACGTGCCGATGCCGCCGTTCCACACCAGGTCGACGGGCGACTTGAGGATGGCCTGCATCAGGTCGGCGGGCGTCATCTTGCTGACCGACGCGTCGATGCCGAGCGCCTCGCGGAGGTGCGCGTTGAGCGGGATCGACTTGGCGCTGCGCGGGTGGATGCCGCCGCCCGCCGAGAGGAGGCCGGTGTCGTAGTCGGCCCAGGAGCTGCGCGGCAGGTCGAACAGGCGGCGCCGCTCGGCGTACGAGGTGGCGGCGTCCGGGTTCGGGTCGATGAAGATGTGCCGGTGGTCGAAGGCGGCGACCAGGCGGATGTGCTCGGAGAGCAGCATGCCGTTGCCGAAGACGTCACCGGACATGTCGCCGACGCCGACGACGGTGAAGTCCTCGGTCTGGGTGTCGTGGCCCAGCTCCCGGAAGTGCCGCTTGACGGACTCCCAGGCGCCCCGGGCCGTGATGCCCATGCCCTTGTGGTCGTAGCCGGCCGACCCTCCGGAGGCGAACGCGTCACCGAGCCAGAAGTTGTAGGCGACGGCGACCTCGTTGGCGATGTCGGAGAAGCTCGCGGTGCCCTTGTCGGCGGCGACGACGAGGTAGGTGTCGTCCTCGTCGTGGCGGACGACGTCGGTGGGCGGCACGACCTGGCCGGCCACCATGTTGTCGGTGATGTCGAGCAGGGCGGAGATGAACGTGCGGTAGGCGGCGATGCCCTCGGCGAACCAGGCGTCGCGGTCCGCCGCCGGGTCCGGGAGCTGCTTGGCGACGAAGCCGCCCTTGGCGCCGACGGGCACGATGACGGTGTTCTTCACCATCTGCGCCTTGACCAGGCCGAGGATCTCCGTACGGAAGTCCTCCCGCCGGTCCGACCAGCGCAGCCCGCCGCGGGCGACCTTGCCGAAGCGCAGGTGGACGCCCTCCACGCGCGGCGAGTACACCCAGATCTCGTACGCCGGCCGGGGCGCGGGCAGATCCGGGATGGCCTGCGGGTCGAACTTCATCGAGACGTAGGAGTGCGGCGTGCCGTCCTCCGCCTGCTGGAAGAAGTTGGTGCGCAGGGTCGCCTTGATGACGGTGAGGAAGGACCGCAGGATCCGGTCCTCATCCAGCGAGGCGACCTGGTCCAGGGCCCCGTCCAGTTCCTCCAGGAGCCCGTCGGTCAGCTCGGTGCCGGCGCTCTGCCTGCCGGGCGACATGCGGGCCTCGAAGAGCGAGACGAGCAGCCGGGTGGTGTGGACGTTGTTGCGGAGCGTGGACTCCATGTAGTCCTGGCTGAAGGTCGAACCGGCCTGGCGCAGGTACTTCGCGTAGGCGCGCAGCACCATGGCCTGGCGCCAGTTCAGCCCGGCGCCGAGGACCAGCGCGTTGAAGCCGTCGTTCTCCGCCGCGCCCTTCCAGACGGCGGCGAAGGCCTCCTGGAAGCGGGTGCGGGCGTCGTCGGCGAGGTAGCCGCCGGTGCCGCCGGTCTGCGGCATCCGCAGCCCGAAGTCGTAGATCCAGGCGTGCGTGCGGTCCGCGCAGCGCAGCTCGTACGGCCGCTCGTCGACGACCTCGACACCGAGCTGCTGGAGGGCCGGGAGGACGGCGGAGAGGGAGACCTGCTCGCCGGTCCGGTAGATCTTGAAGCGGCGCTCGCCGGGGCCCGCGCCGACGGGCTCGTACAGGCTGAGGGCGAAGTCCTTCTCCCCCTCGCGGAGGGTTTCGAGGTGGACCAGGTCGGAGACGGCGGCGCGCGGCGAATGGTCGGCCTTGTAGCCCTCGGGGAACGAGTGGCCGTACTGGCGCTGGAGTTCGGCGGCGCGCTCCTCGCCCAGTTCGGCGGTGAGGGCCTCTCCGAAGCCGTCGGCCCAGGAACGGGCGGCCTCGACGAGACGCGCCTCGATACGGTCGGCGTCGGCGTCCGTGAGGTGCGGCAGTTCGGTGCCCGGGGGGACCCGGATGACGAAGTGCAGCCGGGAGAGGATCGACTCGGTGTTCCAGGCGGTGAAGTCGACGCTGGTGCCGCCGAGCTCCTCCTTGAGGATGTCGATCAGCCGCAGGCGTACGGCGGTGGTGTACCGGTCGCGCGGGAGGTAGACGATCGCGGAGTAGTAGCGC
The DNA here is from genome assembly GCF_018866325.1 of Streptomyces sp. YPW6. Classification (NCBI taxonomy): domain Bacteria; kingdom Bacillati; phylum Actinomycetota; class Actinomycetes; order Kitasatosporales; family Streptomycetaceae; genus Streptomyces; species Streptomyces sp. YPW6. The sequence continues at coordinate 4,897,840 of NZ_CP076457.1, read as the reverse complement.
CCGTACTCGTCCTGGCGCAGGTAGAGCCGCAGCCGGCGGCGCTCCTGGAGGTAGAGGACGGAGGTCACGATGGAGCGGAGCTGGTCGACGGGCGTCTGGAACAGCTCGTCGCGCGGGTAGGTCTCCAGGATCTGGAGCAGGTCGCGCCCGTCGTGGCTGTTGTACGAGAATCCGGCGCCCTCGACGACCTCGGCGACCTTGCGGCGGATGACGGGCACCCGGCGCACGGACTCGGTGTAGGCGGCGGAGGAGAAGAGGCCGAGGAAGCGCCGCTCGCCGACGACGTTGCCCTTGGCGTCGAACTTCTTCACGCCGACGTAGTCGAGGTAGCTGGGGCGGTGCACGGTGGCGCGGCTGTTGGCCTTCGTCAGGACGAGGAGCTTGTGCTCGCGGGCCTTGGCGCGGACGTCGGCGGGCAGCCGGTCGAAGGACGGGCTGACCGGGTGCGCCTCGTCCTCGCTGTGCTGCGGGTCGGAGCGCAGGATGCCGAGCCCGGTGCCCGGTACGGCGGCCAGCGCGTCGCTGTCCTTCAGCTCGTACTCGCGGTAGCCGAGGAAGGTGAAGTGGTCGGCGGCCAGCCAGCGCAGCAGCTCGCGGGCCTCCTCGACCTCCTCGTCGGCGAGGTCGTCCAGCGGCTCGCCCGGCAGATCGTCGGCGATCCGGAGGGCGGCGTCGCGCATCTTGCCCCAGTCCTCGACGGTCTCCCGTACGTCGGACAGGACGCGCAGCAGGTCGGCGGTGATCTGCTGGAGGTCGGCGCGGTCGGTCTCGCGGTCGATCTCGACGTGGATCCAGGACTCGACGAGCGCGTCGTGCGGCAGCCCGGCCTTGTCGTCCTGGGACTTCTTGCGGGCCTGGGAGGTCTTCGGGGTGCCGGGACCGCCGGAGAGGACCTCGATGAGCTTGCCGGTGACATCGCGGCGGACGATGACCTGCGGGTGGATCACGAGGTGGATGCCGCGGTCCTGCCGGGACAGCTCGTTGGTGACGGAGTCCACGAGGAAGGGCATGTCGTCGGTGACGACCTCGACGACGGAGTGGCTGCAGGCCCAGCCGTTCTCCTCGACGGTCGGGGTGTGCACCCGGACGTTCGCCGTGCCCTGGGGGCGGTTCTCGGCCAGCCGGTAGTGCGAGGCAGCCGCACCGAAGACGTCGACGGGGTCACGGCCGCTGAGGTCTTCCTGAGCCGTGTGCAGGTAGTAGCGCTGGAGGTAGGCGAGCACCGTGTCCTGACCGGTGGAGGCGCCCGCGTCGGCCCCGGCGGCGGAGACCCGCGCCCGGGGGGCGCCTCCCGGGCCACCGACACCACCGCCCGGACCGTTGTCAGCTACCTTGGCGGCCCCTGCGAGCAGCTCGGCCTTGGCTTCGTCCAGCTTGGTCTGCATGTCCTCTGGCTCCTGTCGCGCGCCGTTGCGTGACGTAGGTGAGAAAAGCGACGTACCGCCACGACGCGGGGTTTCCGGTCTGGGTCGACGCTATGCCGCTTCGAGAGTTCCCCGGGACCACATGGGCCATTCTTGACGGCCGGTCCGGGGTCGGAAGATCGCGGATCGCCCGGGTGCTGTGGCACTCCGGGCGGCGGCCGGGGGCTTCGCTGCCCCCGAGGCATATCGCGCTGATCACGGCACCAGGCTATCTCTCCTGCACCCCACCGCGTCATGAGCTGCTTGTGTACAAAAGAACCCCCCGAACTTTGACACTCTGGACAGTGCGCCGCGCCGCCTTGGCGAACTTCCGGAACCGGGGCAATCTGTGGACAACGCCCGAACCAGGCCACCGGCAGACCGCGCGCCGACCCGCCGGGGCCGATCGCCCCCGAGGAGTCCGCCATGCCGCAGAAGATCCTCATCGTCACCGGCGACGCCGCCGAGTCGCTCGAAGTCCTCTACCCGTACCAGCGGCTGCTGGAGGAGGGGTACGAGGTCGACATCGCGGCTCCCGAACGCAAGACGCTGCGCTTCGTGATCCACGACTTCGAACCCGGCTTCGACACGTACACGGAGAAGCCCGGCTACACCTGGCCCGCCGACCTGTCCTTCTCCGAGGTCGACCCCGGGGCCTACGTCGCGCTGGTGATCCCCGGCGGCCGGGCCCCCGAGTACCTCCGCAACAACGCCGAGCTGCGGAAGATCGTCGGCGCCTTCTTCTCCGCGGACCGCCCGGTGGCCCAGATCTGCCACGGCCCCCTGATCACCGCGGCCACCGGCAACCTGAGCGGCCGCACCGTCACGGCGTACCCGGCGCTGGAGCCGGACATGCAGAGCGCGGGCGCGACGTTCCAGGACACGGAGGCCGTGGTGGACGGCCCGCTGGTCTCATCGAGGGCCTGGCCGGACCACGCGTCCTGGATGAGGGAGTTCCTGAGGGTGCTCCGCTCAAGCCGGTCGGGCACCCCTTCAAGCCCGTCCGACGATTGAGGACATCTTTCAGCTCAGCCACGCCCGGCCCGCAGGGGGGCCACAGTCCCACCCCGCCCGAACGCCCCTCCAAGCCCGCCCGGCGCTTGAGGACCGGGGCCCGGGGCAGCGCCCCGAAACCCCCACCAAGGCACCCCGCACCGCACCCGCTACGCGGAAAACGTCTCCGCCAACGCCACCGCCTCCCCCAGGCTGTCCACCACCGGCACCCCCGCCCCCTCCAGACTGCTCCGGCTGTGCGACCCCCCGGTGTACAGCACTGCCCGCGCCCCCACATGCGCGGCTGCCACCGCGTCGTCCAGCGCGTCCCCGATGACCACCACGTCCTGCGGCGAGAACCCGTCCACGCCGCCCGCCCCGGCCAGTGCCGCGAAATGCCGCTCCATGTGCAGCGCCTTGCTCCCGCCGGACGGGCCCGTGCGCCCCTCGACGCGGACGAACCGCGGCTCGATTCCGTACCCCCGCACGACCGGCACCAGCTGCTCGTGCCCGTACATGCTCAGCAGCGACTGGCTGCGCCCGGCGCGCTGCCACTGGTGCAGCAGCTCCTCCGCCCCGGCGGTGAGCCCGCAGGCCGCCCGCTGCTCCGTGTAGGACCGGTGGAACACCTCGTCCATCCGCTCCCACTCGGCCTCCGTGGGCAGCCGGCCCAGAAAGCGCTCGTAGAACCGGGGTATGGGGATGGTGTACATCTCCCGGTACTGCTCCAGCGTGATCGGCGCCAGCTCGACCTGCGCGAACGCGGCGTTCGTGGCCCGGATGACGGCGTGCGTGTCGTCGAGCAGCGTGCCGTTCCAGTCCCAGACCAGATGAGTGCGTGTCGTTCCGGAAGCCATACGGAGAAAAATACCCGCCGGGTCCGACAACGCCGCCGGCCCGGCGCGGACTCAGCGGATGAGCTGCGGAATCTCCTGGACCCCGAACCAGAGCAACTCGTGGTCCTCCGCCCCGTCCACGGTGAACTGCGCGTCGTCGTCACCGAGGTCCGCCGCCCCCAGGGCAGCCGCCGCGGCGGCCACGTCCTTCTCCGCGTCGTCGGCGTCCACGTGCACCGCCGCGGCCTTGGCCAGCGGCAGCGCGGCGGCGATCCGCACCTCACCGAGCGACGACGCGCTCAGCCCCTGATCCGGGTCGGCGACAGCGGACCCGTCCGGTACGTCGACGGCGACGACCACCCTGCGGCGTACCTCGTCCGGGCTCTGGGCGATCATCCGGAGCGAGGCGGCGGCTGCCCGGCTGAGCGCCGCGTACTCCAGCTCCTCGATGTCGTCGGAGACGTACCACTCCCGCAGCCCGGGGGTCACCGCGTAGGCGGTCAGCGGCCCGGGGCCGACCTCGCCCGCACCGTGCGCCGCTGCGAGACCGGAGAGGGTCAGGGGGACGTACACGCGCATGGCAGGCCGCTTTCGTAGGGGGAAACGTTCTCAGGATACGTGGGAGCGTCCCCTTTCGGGTTTCGGCAACCGGGGGCGTCCGTCCACGGCCGGCGCCCCGTCACCCCCGCCGTTGCCCTTGCCCCGCAAGGGCCGAACCACGGATAGGTGAAACCGTTCGCGCCCGATCGGCGCCGGAAGGCCCCTTGCGTCGCTGACGACCGCCCCCGTAGAAGATCCCCAACAAAAGTTACCGCCCGGTAGAAGCCGGGCCCGGTCATCGGGGGCGATGGATCATGAGCACGGACAGGACGAGGCCCGCCGGACGGCGCGACCAGAACGGTCCCCGATCAGCACCGGGCGGCCGCCGACCGGCCCCGAGCGGCCCCCGGTCGGTGCCTCCGCAGCGGTCCCGCAGGCTCCAGCCCCACCGGCCGCAGCGACCGCACCAGTGGTTCGCCGAGCGTCTGCTCGCGGTCCTCAGCGGCCAGCGCCCGGTGCACTGGATGCTCGGCCACACCATCGGCGAAGCCTACGACCAGCTCGCCGAACTGGCTCCCAGCACCCCGCTGAGGGCCACCCACGGAAGCCGCCCGGTCCTCCGCCACTGCCGCGGGGCCCAGCCCGTCACCGGGGTCGTCGAGGCGTTCGCCAGCATCGCGGCGGGCGACCGGGTGCGGGCGATGGCGTTCCGGCTGGAACAGGGTGCCGACCAGCGCTGGCGCTGCGCCGCCGTGGAGCTGGGCGGCGAACGTCTCACCGCCCGCGCCCCGGGCCCCCGGTGACCCCGCAGGGGCGGCAGACACGGCAGGGGCCGGACACCGCGTGGTGTCCGGCCCCTGCCGGGCTGCTGCCCCTGCCGCTACTTCTTGCGGCGGCGACCGCCGCCACCGCTCTTCTGGGCCTTGCGGCGCTCCGCACGCGTCATGCCGTCGGCCGACCGCGTGGCGCCGGGGACATCCCCGTTGGCGAAGTCGCCCTCGACGACACCGCCCTCACCGTCCACCGTGGGAGCGGAGAAGTGGAGCCGGTTCGGCCGCTGCGGGGCCTCCAGACCCTTGGCGCGGATCTGCGGGGCGGCAGCGGCGCCCTCCTTCTCCAGCGAGGGACGCTCGGCGCCCTCCTGGACCGGAACCTCCTCGACCTGCTGCTCGACCTGGACCTCCAGGTTGAACAGGTAGCCGACGGACTCCTCCTTGATGCCCTCCATCATGGCGTTGAACATGTCGAAGCCCTCGCGCTGGTACTCCACCAGCGGGTCCTTCTGCGCCATGGCCCGCAGGCCGATGCCCTCCTGGAGGTAGTCCATCTCGTAGAGGTGCTCGCGCCACTTGCGGTCGAGCACCGAGAGGACGACGCGGCGCTCCAGCTCACGCATGATGTCGGAGCCGAGGGTGTTCTCGCGCTCCTCGTACTGCTCGTGGATGTCGTTCTTGATCGACTCGGCGATGAACTCGGCGGTGACGCCCGCCAGGTCCCCGGCCGCCTCCTCCAGCTCCTCGACGGTGACCTTCACCGGGTAGAGCTGCTTGAAGGCGCCCCACAGCCGGTCCAGGTCCCACTCCTCGGCGAAGCCCTCGGCGGTCTCCTGCCGGATGTAGTCGTCGATCGTGTCGTCCATGAAGTGCCGGATCTGGTCCTGGAGGTCCTCGCCCTCCAGCACGCGGCGGCGCTCCCCGTAGATGACCTCGCGCTGCCGGTTGAGCACCTCGTCGTACTTCAGGACGTTCTTACGCGTCTCGAAGTTCTGCTGCTCGACCTGCGACTGGGCGGAGGCGATGGCACGGGTGACCATCTTGTTCTCGATCGGGACGTCGTCCGGGACGTTCGCCATCGACATGACGCGCTCGACCATCTGGGCCTTGAACAGGCGCATCAGGTCATCGCCCAGCGACAGGTAGAAACGGGACTCGCCCGGGTCGCCCTGACGGCCGGAACGACCGCGCAGCTGGTTGTCGATGCGGCGCGACTCGTGGCGCTCGGTGCCCAGGACGTAGAGCCCGCCGAGCTCCTTGACCTCTTCGAACTCCGCCTTCACGGCCTGCTCGGCCGCCTCCAGCGCGGCGGGCAGCGCGGCCGCCCACTCCTCGACGTTCTCCACCGGGTCGAGACCGCGCTGGCGCAGCTCCGCCTCGGCGAGGTCGTCCGGATTGCCGCCGAGCTTGATGTCGGTGCCTCGTCCGGCCATGTTCGTCGCGACGGTGACGGCGCCCTTGCGGCCGGCCTGGGCGACGATCGTCGCCTCCCGGTCGTGCTGCTTGGCGTTGAGCACCTCGTGCTGGACTCCGCGCTTGGAGAGCTGCTGCGAGAGGTACTCGGACTTCTCGACCGAGGTGGTGCCGACCAGGATCGGCTGGCCCTTCTCGTGCTTCTCGGCGATGTCGTCGACGACCGCGGCGAACTTCGCGACCTCGGTGCGGTAGATCAGGTCCGACTGGTCGGCGCGGACCATCGGCCGGTTGGTCGGGATCGGCACCACGCCGAGCTTGTAGATCTGGTGGAACTCGGCGGCCTCGGTCATGGCCGTACCGGTCATGCCGGAGAGCTTGTCGTAAAGGCGGAAGAAGTTCTGCAGGGTGATCGTGGCGAGGGTCTGGTTCTCGTCCTTGATGTCCACCCCTTCCTTCGCCTCGATCGCCTGGTGCATGCCCTCGTTGTAGCGGCGGCCGGCGAGGATACGGCCGGTGTGCTCGTCGACGATCATGACCTCGCCGTCGATGACGACGTAGTCCTTGTCCTTCTTGAACAGTTCCTTCGCCTTGATGGCGTTGTTCAGATAGCCGACGAGCGGGGTGTTCACCGACTCGTAGAGGTTGTCGATGCCGAGCCAGTCCTCGACCTTGGCGACGCCGGACTCGTGGATGGCCACGGTCCGCTTCTTCTCGTCGACCTCGTAGTCGCCGGTCTCCTCGATGCCCTTGAGCTGGTTGCCCGCCTCGCCCTTGGTGAGGCGCGTGACCAGCTTGGCGAAGTCGCCGTACCACTTGGTGGCCTGGTCGGCCGGGCCGGAGATGATCAGCGGCGTACGGGCCTCGTCGACGAGGATCGAGTCGACCTCGTCGACCACGGCGAAGTTGTGGCCGCGCTGGACGAGCTCGTCCTTGGACCACGCCATGTTGTCGCGGAGGTAGTCGAACCCGAACTCGTTGTTCGTGCCGTACGTGATGTCACAGCCGTACTGCTCGCGGCGCTGGGCCGGGGTCATGTTGGCGACGATGCAGCCGACGGTCAGGCCCAGGAACTTGTGGACCCGGCCCATCAGCTCGGAGTCACGCTGGGCGAGGTAGTCGTTGACCGTGATCAGGTGCACGCCCTTGCCGGAGAGCGCGTTCAGATACGTGGGCAGGGTGCCGACGAGGGTCTTGCCCTCACCGGTCTTCATCTCGGCCACGTAGCCGAGGTGCAGGGCGGCTCCACCCATGATCTGTACGTCGTAGTGGCGCTGCCCGAGGACACGCTTGGCGGCCTCGCGGATCGTGGCGAACGCTTCGGGAAGCAGGTCGTCCAGGCTCTCGCCGTCCGCGTACCGTTCCTTGTACTCGTCGGTGAGCGCCCGCAGCTCGGCGTCGGAGAGGTTGACGAAGTCCTCTTCGATGGAGCTGACCTGGTCCGCGATGCGGTGCAGTTTGCGCAGGATCTTGCCTTCGCCTGCACGCATGAGCTTGTTGAAGACGGACACTGAGGCTGGTCTCCTTGCCGGTCGGGCCTGGCACTGGGTCGTGTATGGACTCTGGCGCGGGCACGGCAGGTCGGCCCCACCGCAACGGCCATCGTAAGCGAGGACACCACCGCGTCGGGAGGGCTGCCGTCGCGTGGACCTCGCCGCACCCTTACAGGACAACGGTCCAGAGGCACGGAAGGTGCCGGGAAGCCCGAAAGTGCTCGCATCACGGCGACGGGCTCACGGACAATCGGCTCATGGAGCCGATCACCCTCACCACGGAACGCCTGGTCCTGCGGCCTTTCGGCCCGCAGGACACCCACCGGGTGCACGCCGCCTGCCAGGACCCGGACATCCAGCGCTGGACGGTGATCCCCTCCCCGTACCGCCTCACCGACGCGGAACTGTTCACCACGACGCTCTCCCCGGCAGGCTGGCAGGACGACTCCGCCTACGGCTTCGCCCTGACCCTGCGGGAGACCGGGGCCCTCGTCGGGGCGCTCGGCATCGACCGCCGCAGCCGCCCGGGGACGTACGAGGTGGGCTACTGGTCCGCCCAGGAGCACCGCGGCAACGGCTACGTCACCGAGGCGGTGCTCGGCTCCGCCCGCTGGGCCTTCACGTCCCTCGGGGCGGACCGGCTGGAGTGGCGGGCCGAGACCGGCAATCTCGCCTCGCGGGCCGTCGCCCTGCGGGCGGGGTTCCGGCTGGAGGGCGAACAGCGCTCCGGGCTGCTCAACAAGGGCGTGCGGCGCGATGCCTGGACAGCGGCCCTGCTCCCCTCCGACCTCGGTCTCGCGGGCGCCCACCCGTACGTCCCCGGGCGGCACGCGCCCCGACCCGACGGAGCCCCGGATTCCGTACGCCGGCCCGCCTGACCACCGTGATGTCAGGGGCGGATTCCGGGGCCGGACTGTCAGTGGCGCCGTCTAGGGTTCGACGTATGACGCCTGTGCCTCCTCCCGCAGTCGAACTCTCCGCCGACCAGGCCCGCCGCATAGCCCTGCGCGCCCAGGGCTTCCTGGGGGCCCCGGACCGCCGGGCAGGGGTGCCGGGGGTGCTGCGCCACCTCGGCGCGGTCCAGCTGGACACGATCTCGGTGCTGGCCCGCTCGCACGAGCTGATCCCCTACGCCCGGCTCGGCGCGGTGGGCCGCCGGACGGTGGAGGACGCCTACTGGTCGGGGGGACGCACCTTCGAGTACTGGTCGCACGCCGCGTGCATCCTGCCCGTCGAGGAGTGGCCGCACTTCGCGTTCCGCCGCCGCGCCTACCGCTCCCGCCCGCACTGGCACCACGATCTGCCCGACGGCGTGTACGACACCGTGATCAAGCAGCTGCGCGACGAGGGCCCGCTGACCGCCACCGAGCTGGGCGGCGCGAAGAACGGCGGCGAGTGGTGGGACTGGTCGGCGTCCAAGGTCGCCGTCGAGCGGGCCCTGATGTACGGCGAGGTGGTGTGCACCGAGCGGCGCGGCTGGAAGCGGATCTACGACCTGGCCGAACGGGCGATTCCCGACACCCTGCTGCACGACGATCTGAGCGACGCCGAGTGCCGACGGCGGCTGGTGGCGCTGGCGGGCAGGTCCCTGGGCGTCGGCACCCGGAGCGACATCGCGGACTACCACCGGCTGAGGGGCGAGGAGTTCGACGCCGTGGTGGCGGATTCGGGGCTGGTCCCGGTCGCGGTGGAGGGCTGGACGAAGCCCGCCTGGGCCGACCCCGAGGCGCTGGCCACGGAGCCGCGCGGCCGCCACCGCACGACGCTGCTGTCGCCGTTCGACTCCCTGATCTGGGAGCGGGCGCGCACGGAGCGGATCTTCGATTTCACGCATCGGCTGGAGGCCTACGTGCCCAAGCAGAAGCGGATCCACGGCTATTTCGCGATGCCGTTGCTGGCGGGCGGGAAGCTCCAGGGCCGGGTCGACCCGGCACGCGAGGGCACCACGCTGGTCGCCAAGCAGGCGTCACTGGCCGGCCCGAAGGCGGTGGCCCCGATGGCCCAGGCGCTGGTGGAGGCGGCGGCCTGGGTGGGCTGCACGGACGTCCGGGTCGACCGGGTGGACGCGCCGGAGCTGCGCGAGCCGCTCCGGACCGAGATCGGCCACGCGTTCCGGCGTGCCGGCCGCTGACCTCCTGCCCGCGCCCGCCGGCTACCGGATCTCCAGGATCTTCTCCCGCATGGCATAGACCACGGCTTCCATCCGGGAATGCAGCTGCAGTTTCTCCAGGATATTGCGGACGTGGTTCTTCACCGTGTTCTCGGAGATGAACAACTGCTTGGCGATGTCCCGGTTGTTCATGCCGGTCGCCACGAGTTTCAGCACTTCCAGCTCGCGTTCGGTGAGCCGGGGCGCCGGCACGAGCCGCCGCTCGTCGGTGCGCTGGATCATCGATTTGAACTCGGTGAGCAGCTTGGAGGCCATGGAGGGACTGATCTGGGACTGGCCGTCGGCGACCGCTCGGATGGCCGTGGCGACCTCGTCGGTGGAGATCTCCTTGAGGAGGTATCCGGTCGCGCCCGCCTTGATCGCCTCGTAGAGGTCGGCCTCCTCGTCGCTGATGGTCAGCATGATGATCTTCGCGCTGGGAGCCACCTCCTTGATGGCGGTGCAGGCCTCGATCCCGCCGCGCTTGGGCATGCGGACATCCATCAGAACGATGTCGGGCAGCAGGTCCGCGGCCTTGTCGACCGCCTCGGCGCCGTCCCCGGCCTCACCGATGACCTGGATGTCCTCCTCCTGCGCGAGGACGATCTCCAGGCCCCTGCGGAAGAGCGCGTGGTCATCGACCACGAGGACCCTGATGGGCTCCTTGCGTGCGGCGTCGTCCGTGTCCGCGCCGGTGTACGCACCGGCCTCGTCGTCGGAGTCGTTCGCATCACGCACGGGCCCGAAGGTGTCCGCCATCGTTCCTCCCCCTGAAGGCCACGGCCTGAAGTGTCGGTCGTTCGCCAACGGCACGTCACGGAACGCCGATTGGCTCGGTCCGCCATGATTCCATGCCCCGGCCCCGGCACGGTGGTCCTGGGCCCGTGCGCGGGTGCCCCCGGTGGCGTGAAAACGCCCCGGGGGCACCCGCGCGATGTGGCCTCAGCCGCCGAGCGCACCGCCCGCGCCGCCGGCCTCGTCCGCGGCGAGCGGGTCGGTCCTCAGGTGGATGACGCCGTAGTCGTAGGCGTGTCGCCGGTAGACGACGCTGGGCTCCTTCGTCTCGGAGTCGACGAACAAGTAGAAGTCGTGGCCGACCAGTTCCATCTCGTAGAGCGCCTGGTCGAGCGACATCGGTGCGGCGGTGTGGGTCTTCTCGCGCATCACGAGCGGCCCTTCGCCCTGCACTTCGAGCGAGCCGATCTTCGTGGTGGGGACGGGCGCCGGCGACTGGTCGCCGACCAGCTCACCGTCCTCGTCGAACGAAGCCACGCCGGGGACGACGTCCCCGACCTCGGCAGCCGACAGACGGCCGTTGCCACGGCGGCTGTAGCGCTTGTCGTGCTGCTTGCGCAGCCGGGCCTCCAGCTTTCCGGTGGCCAGGTCGAGCGCTGCGTAAGGGTCGCCCGCCGCCGCTTCCGCCCGGATGACCGGCCCCCGGGAGCGGAGCGTGATCTCCACCCGGTCGGAACGGTCGGCCTGACGGGGATTCGGCTCCTTGGACACCTCGACGTCGAGGCTGATCACCTTGCCGTCGAACTTCTGGATCTTGTCCAGCTTCAGCTTCTCGGCCACGTGCTTGCGGAACCGCTCGGGCACCTCGGTCTTGCGGCCCTTGACGACGATGTCCACGCAGAACTCCGTTCCCGGATCGCCCCGCCCAGAGGCGGAGCATCTCCCTTTTGCACCAGGCCCCGGAGATCCCCAGGGCCTCGGACTCGGTGGCTTTCGCCTCCTCCTCCCCCGTCGGAGGGGTCGCAACCCCACCGACTTTGCGTGCTTCTCGTACCGGTGAGTTACCTGCCCGAAACCTGATGGTGCATTCATCGAGGTCCGGCATTCACCGTCCTCACAACCGAACATAGCCTGCGCACCAGGTTCTCGGCACCCGCTACTGGCACGTACCTCCGTTCAGGGGGTATTGCCCTCTCATTACCTGCAACGATGCGGATTCCCGGTCAGTTCCGGTTTATTTCGAAGGCGGAGGGAGAGGCCGCGACGACCACCGCCCGGCACCCTCCGCGCGCGGGAGGCTCCGGAGCGGTTCCGTGCCCCGCGCCGACAGCCCGTGCCGCCTCCGCCAGGGTCGATCCCGTCGTCAACAGGTCGTCGACCAGGATCACCCGGTCGTGACGGAGAGCTCCGCGGCGGAGGAGTCGCTCCCCCGCTGCCGTGAGCTCCAGGGCGCCGGCCAGGTTCACCCGCCTCTGCCGCGCCCCGAGCCCCGACTGGTCGGCGACCGCGCGCCGCTGCCGGAGCACCGGAAGCACCCGGGCCTCCCGCCCCGTACGCCAGAGCTCCCGCGCGGCCGCGACGGCGATCCTGCGCACCGGATCATGACCACGCGCAGCGGTCGCGGACCGCGCGGAGGGCACGGGAACCAGAAGCAGCGGCGCCGCCGACGGGAGCCCCGCCCCGACGGACACCGCCGCCGCGCCGCCCGGCTGCCCCGCCACGGCCCGTACACAACCCGCCAGGGCCCGTCCGAGCGGCCCCGCCAGCCCCAGTGCCCCGCGCTCCTTGTGGGCCAGCAGAACCGCGCGTACGGCGTTCTCGTACGGCGCGGCCGCATACACCGTCGGGAGTCCCGGTGGCGCGGGCGAGGGGCGGACCCGGCGGGCCGACCCGCCGTCCAGCGCGGCCCCGCAGGCCGCGCACAGCTCGACGCGCGGTCCGCCGCAGCCGACGCAGCTCACCGGCAGGAGCAGACCGGACAGCTCCTGCCACACGTTCCGCATGACCCCACTGTGCCGCGCCCGCCGGGACCGGACCACTCCTGTGGAAAACCCCGGAATCCCGGGCGCGGACCCGACGCTCGGCCCGGATGCCCGAGCCCGACCCGACGCTCGGCCCGGGGCCCCGGGCGCGGACCCGCCGGTTCCCGGATCAGCCGGGGTAGACCAACGCCTTGCCCTTCTTGAGGACCGTCTGCCAGTTCTCCCCCGGAGAGAGCTTCACGATGCCGTCGCCGACGGTCTCCGCCATCAGCGGAAGCTGTTCGTCGTCCGCCGCGGCGACCGACTGGACCTGGTTCACCCCGGGGAGCGCCCCCGAAGCGGACGAGGAGCCGTCAGCCTGCACGTAACGCACCTGCTGGACACCGCCCTCCTCCTTGCCGACCACCACCAGACGGCTGCGCCCCGACCAGGAGATGGCCGAAACGTCCGCGAGCTGTGGTGCGGCCTGGCGCAGGTCCTCGACCGAGATCTCGGGCGACACGGTGGAGCCCCGCCGCTCGACCCGACCGATGTTCAGCGTCGTACGGCCGTCCTTCGTCAGCAGCAGAGCGATCCGCACGCCGTCCGCGGACATCCGGAGTTCCTCGATCCGGGCGCCGTCGAGGCCGGGTACCCGGACCTCCTGCGGCTCGCCCGTGCCCCCGGCCAGCCGCAGCAGCCTGGGTCCCGCCGGATCACGGTCGGCGACCCACAGGTCGCCGCGGCCGTCCCAGCTCGGCGGCGACAGCCGGTCGGCGGACTTGTTCGCCGTGCTGGTGACGAGGGGCTCGGCCAGTTCGCCCTCCGTCTCCAGGGAGGACACGTAGAGGTGCTGCCCGGAGGAGGAGACCGCGGCGGCCCGCTCCTCGTCCCGGGACACCCCGACGGATCCCATCGGGACGATGCCCGCCCCCAGCGGTCCGGTCACGGGCTCGGGCGTACCGATGGCGCCGGTGGCGACCGTGGCGCCGAGGATCCGCTCCACCTGGCCCTTGTCATTGATGAAGTACTGGCTGTCGTCCCCCTGGGACCCACGCTCGGCGGAGAACTGCGGCGCGTCGTCGGCGTCCAGCGCGCAGAGCCGTTTCTCGACGCCTTCCAGCTGCACCCGCTCGACCCGCGCCGAGGTGAGGTCCCGGAGCGTGAACAGCACCTGCGCGGCCATCATCCGGCACGCGCTGCGGTCCACCGCGTCGGCCTTCAGGCTGAGCGGCACCTTCAGAACGTTCTGATCGTCCGGGGCCAGCGCGGTGACGCCCTTGCGCAGGACGGTCCCCGCGGGGAACCGGGAATCGACGACGGGCCGCAGCCAGTCCGTCGGCCCGGCCAGCAGCGTCCTGACGGTCTGCGTCACGGTGTCCATCCGCGTGACGGGATCCGTACGGTTGCGCACGTAGACGGGGTCGGCGACGAGCGTCGACCGGCCGTTCCTGGCCCCGGTGGCGTAGTAGTACTTGTTCACGGAGCGGTAGAGCCGCTTGAAGTCGGACTGACCGAGGACCAGGCCGTCCGGGACGACGTCGATGCGCCACTCCTTCTTCCCCTCCGCCACCTGTTCCAGCACCAGGTGCAGGCTCTGGGAGTAGTCGGTGGGTGCGAGCGGCCGGTAGGAACTCTGTGCGTCGACCGTCGCGACCTGCTCCCCGGTCAGCGTGTAGGTCGCCTCCCGGTCCCGGGTGGCCCGGTTGTCCTCGTCGTGGAGGAGGGGGCCGCTGCGGTTCGGGGCCTGGGCCAGCACCGTCGTGCTCCCGCTCGGCCGCCAGGTACTCCGGGCGTCCGCGCTCAGGTACTTCCGGGTGGTCGCGAACGCGGGATCATCACTGGTCATCGACTCCAGGAAGCCGTCGACGATCTCGCTGGGCGGCGCTCCTTCCCGGGGCGCCACCGCGTACACCTGCACCTGGGAGTCACCGGGCTGCGAGGCGTCGACCGCCTTGACATCCCCGGTCACCGGCATCGAGCCGCAGCCGGCCAGCACGACGGCACCGCAGCCGAGCAGCGCGGACATCCGCACCGCCCGTACACGGCCGCCCGGACGGCGGTCAGTAGCCACGAGTGGTGTCCTCCTGGTCGGATTTCTGTACGCCCCCGCGCCCGCCACCGGAACGCTCCGGGGCCTGGCGTGCCACGACGCGGGCGCCGTTGCCGGGCAGCGCGGCGGGGTGCACCGACGCGGGCGCGCCGCTCCGGGCGACGGGGCCGCGGCCGGGCACGGGCAGCGGGGAACGGGCGCCCGCACCGGACTGGGGCGGCACGGACGTCAGACGCTGGTCGCCCGGCCCGGCCTCGTCGCGCTCCCGGTTCTCCCGGTTACGCCGGGAGTCCTCGGGCTCCAGCGGTATCGGCGAACCGCGCAGGGGCTCGTCCGCCGTACGCGGCAGGGTCAGCCGGAACTGGGAGCCGCCGCCGGGCTCGCCCCAGGCCTGGAGCCAGCCGCCGTGCAGCCGGGCGTCCTCGACCGCGATGGAGAGGCCGAGACCGGTCCCGCCGGTCGTCCGCGCGCGCGCCGGGTCGGCACGCCAGAACCGGTTGAAGACGCGGGTCGCCTCGCCGGGCTTGAGCCCGACCCCGTAGTCCCGGACGGCCACGGCGACCGCGCCCCCCGCGACGCCCATCCGCACCACGACGTCCCGGCCCTCGCCGTGCTCGACGGCGTTGACCACGAGGTTGCGCAGGACGCGTTCGACACGGCGGGCATCGGCCTCGGCGATCACGGGCTGGCCGTCACCGACGACGAGGATGCGGGTGCCCTTGCGCTCGGCGAGCGGCTCGGCGCCGCCGATCACCCGGTGCACCACCGTCCGCAGGTCTATCGGCTCGGCCTCCAGGGCCGCGGCACCCGCGTCGAAGCGGCTGATCTCCAGCAGATCGGCGAGCAGCGACTCGAACCGGTCGAGCTGGTCGCCCAGCAACTCGGCGGAGCGTGCGGTGACGGGGTCGAAGTCGGCGCGGGCCTCGTGGATGACATCGGCGGCCATCCGCACAGTCGTCAGGGGGGTCCGCAGCTCGTGCGAGACGTCGGAGACGAAACGCCGCTGCATCCGGGAGAGCTCCTCCAGCTGCTGGATCTTCAGCTGGAGGTTCTGGGCCATCTTGTTGAACGCCTCGCCCAGCCGGGCGATGTCGTCCTCGCCGGTGACCTTCATCCTCTCCTGGAGCTTGCCCGCGGAGAGCCGCTCGGCGATGCCGGCCGCCATCCGCACCGGGGTGACGACCTGCCGCACCACGAACCAGGCGATGGCCCCGAGCAGCACGACGACGAAGAGGCCGGCGGTCGCCAGGGTCGTCTTGACCAGGGTCAGGGACTTCTCCTCCTGCGTGAGCGGGAAGAGGTAGTACAGCTCGTAGGGCTGCTGATCGATGTCGTAGAGCCGCTTCCCGACGACGAGCCCCGGTTGCGACTCGTTGCCGTACGAGTACTGGATCAGCGAGTACGTCTGGAAGGCGCCCTGCCCCTTGCTCACGTTCTGCCGCAGGCGTTCGGGCACGCTGGAGGCCTCGACGCTGCCGGAACCGCGCGCGGCACGGCTTCCCGCACCCTCGGTGACCGAGTCCACGCTGAGCGCCACCACGTTGAAGGCGTTCTTGCCGCCGCTGGCGAGCTGGTCGACGAGCTCGGTGCGCCACGAGGTGCTGCCGGCCATGCCGTCGGCGCCCTCGCTCCCCTGTCCGCCGGGGGCGAGGGGAGCGTTCGCCTTCTCCTGGGCTGCCGCGAAACCTCCGGCGGCCTGGGTCTGGGCGGCCTTGCCCTTGGCATCGAGCAGACCGTTGCGCACCTGGCCGATGACGACGAAGCCGAGCAGCAGCACGACACCGATCGACATCAGGAGGGTGCCCGCGACGACACGGAGCTGCAGGTTGCGCCGCCACAACCGGACGGCGGGCAGCAACGGACGGCGAACCCACCGCATCAGCAACCGCGGTACGGGCCCGCCGGGCGTCCGGTCCTCGAACAACCGGCCGCCCTGCAGGAAACGGCTCATACGTGACGCCTTCCGACCCGGGCCGGCAGCCCGCTCCGTACGGACTCCCGGCTCGCCGGGCCCCGGAGCAGCGCTGCCTCGGGCCATCTCAGCTCGGTCCGGCCTTGTAGCCGACGCCTCGGACCGTCACCACGATCTCCGGCCGCTCCGGGTCCTTCTCGACCTTGGAACGCAGACGCTGGACATGAACATTCACCAGACGGGTGTCGGCCGCGTGGCGGTAACCCCACACCTGTTCCAGCAGGACCTCACGGGTGAAGACCTGCCACGGCTTGCGGGCGAGCGCGACCAGCAGGTCGAACTCCAGCGGAGTCAGGGCGATGGACTGCCCCTCCCGCTTCACGGAGTGGCCGGCCACGTCGATGACCAGGTCACCGATGGTCAGCTGCTCCGGCGCGGGCTCTTCGGACCGCCGCAGACGTGCCCTGATCCGGGCGACCAACTCCTTCGGTTTGAACGGCTTGACGATGTAGTCGTCGGCACCTGATTCCAGGCCGACCACGACATCGACCGTGTCGCTCTTGGCAGTGAGCATGACGATCGGCACACCGGACTCGGCCCTGATCAGCCTGCACACCTCGATGCCGTCCCTCCCGGGCAGCATGAGGTCGAGCAGCACCAGGTCCGGCTTGGCCTCACGAAATGCGGCCAGTGCCTTGTCGCCGTCCGCTACGAACGACGGCTCGAAACCTTCTCCACGCAGCACGATCCCGAGCATCTCGGCCAGTGCGGTGTCGTCGTCGACGACAAGGACGCGTCCCTTCATAATCGACATCATCCCATTAGCTAATCGTTACCTGCGATGACCTGGCACACAGCTCGGCCAGTCCGACCCCCGTGACCGGGGAAATCGCCCCCTCCTCGGTGACGATCGCCGTGATCAGTTCCGGCGGTGTGACGTCGAAGGCCGGGTTGTACGCCGGGGCTCCGAGGGGTGCGACGACGATCCCGCCTCCACCACCGGCCGACACACCTTGCGGCGATGTGAGCTCCGTCACTTCTTGCCCGGAACGCTGCTCGACGATGATCGATGTGCCGTCCGGGGTCTCCAGATCCACCGTCGTCGTCGGCGCCACCACGATGAACGGCACGTGGTGGTACTTCGCGAGCACCGCCAGCGGATAGCTCCCCACCTTGTTGGCCACCGAGCCGTCCGCGGCGATGCGGTCGGCGCCTATGAGTACCGCGTCTACCTCTCCCGCCGCGAACAGGGACCCCGCCGCGTTGTCCGTGAGCAGGCTGTACGCCAGCCCGTTCCGTGCCGCCTCGTAGGCGGTCAGACGCGCCCCCTGGAGCAGCGGCCGCGTCTCGTCCACCCACAGCCGTCGCAGCCGACCCTGCCGGTGCACCCGCAACGCCACCGCGAACGCCGTCCCCTCGCCCCCCGAGACCAGCGCCCCGGTGTTGCAGTGAGTCAGCAGCTGGTACGCCCGGCCCGGCAGCAGCTCCTCCAGCAGCGCCTCGCCGTACTCGGCCATACGCCTGCTGGCCTGCGCATCCTCCCCGTGCAGCACCCGCGCCTCGGCCAGCGCCGCCGCGGCGGCAGCCTCGTCGCCCTCTCCCTTCCCGGCGGCCGCCCAGTAGGCCGCCGCCACCCGCCGCACCCCGTAACCGAGGTTCACCGCGGTGGGCCGCGCCCCCTCCAGCAGTCCCGCCGCCTCCGCGACGTCGAAGCCCCTCGCCGCCGCGAGCGCCACCCCGTAGCCCCCGGCGATCCCGAGCAGCGGGGCTCCTCGTACCGCCAGCGTCTGGATCGCCCGCACCAGCGCGGGCACATCGGTGCACACCAGCTCGACCTCCTCGGCGGGCAGCCGCGTCTGGTCGAGAAGCACCAGCACGGGGCCTTCCGGAGGCTCGTCCCAGCGGAGTACGGAAAGCGCGGGAGGCTCGAAGCCCACCGATGATTGCGCGTCCTGATCAGCCATCCGTCCAGTCTGCCCGGTGAGTCACCCGCATATGAAGGTGCCAACGAGAAGGAGCGGCTGGTCCACCTCCAACCGGCGCGTGGCACGATGGCTGCCAACCTGCCGCCCCGATGAGCGGTCAGGACGGTGAAGGAGCGACAATGAACGACTCTCCGGGCTGGGCGTCGCCCGGATCTGCCCCCTCCGACGGCAAGGAGAGGGCGATCCCCCGCCCCTCCGACCCGCAGGACGGAAGCGGCCCGACGGGACAGTGGTCCCCCGAGCAGCCGCCCCCCGGGCAGTGGTCCCCACCGAGCAACCCCGTCGGCGGCCCCGGAAGCCGGCCCCCCGCTCCGGGCTGGGGCGGCGGCCCGCAGCGACAGGGCTGGGCAGGACCGCCCCCGGCAGCGAAGCCCGGCGTCATCCCGCTGCGCCCGCTGAGCCTCGGCGAGATCCTCGACGGCTCGGTCTCCGCTCTGCGCGCGCACTGGCGTACGGCGCTCGGCTTCAGTCTCGCGGTCTCGGTGGTCACCCAGATCGCCGTCGTCCTCATGCAGCGCTATCTGCTGCCGGAGCCGACCTCCATCGACCCGAACGCCACCGGTTCCGAGGCCCTGCGCCAGACCGCCGATTCGGCCCGATCGACGCTGATCTCCCTGGCCCCGGTCTCCCTCGTCTCGATGATCGCCACACTCTTCACGGCCTCGGTCGTCACCGTGATCATCAGCCGCTCCGTGCTGGGCCGCCCCACCACGCTCGCCGACTCCTGGGCCGAAGCCCGCCCCCGCGTCCTTCC
Organism: Streptomyces sp. YPW6; assembly: GCF_018866325.1. Taxonomy (NCBI): domain Bacteria; kingdom Bacillati; phylum Actinomycetota; class Actinomycetes; order Kitasatosporales; family Streptomycetaceae; genus Streptomyces; species Streptomyces sp. YPW6. The sequence goes on along the minus strand of NZ_CP076457.1, from coordinate 4,878,840 downwards.
CCTGCTCGGGCTGACCGTGCTGGTCGCCGTGATCATGGCCTCCATCATGGCCGTGGGGATCGGCCCCGGCCTGTTGCTCGGCTCCGAGGCCGGAGCGGCCCTGGCCTTCCTCGGCTTCGCCGTCGCCTGCGTCGTGATGCTCTGGCTGCAGGTCAGCTTCGCCCTCGCCGCCCCCGCACTGATGCTGGAACGACAGAGCATCGTGGCTGCGTTGCGCAGGTCGACGAAGCTGGTCCGGGGCGCCTGGTGGCGCACCTTCGGGATCCTCGCCCTGACCTACCTGCTGACCTTCCTCCTGACGTTCCTCGTCTCCATCCCGTTCGGCATCGTCGCGGTGATCGCCGACGGAACCGAAGTCAGCGACCTCTTCGGTGGTACCGCTCCCTCCGTCGGCTGGCCCTTCCTGATCATCACCGGCATCGGCGAGGTGATCGTCTCGACGTTGATCTACCCCTTCGTCGCCGGAGTGATGGCCCTCCTCTACGTGGACCAGCGCATCCGCCGCGAGGCCCTGGACCTCGACCTCGCCCGCGCCGCCGGCCTGCCCGGCTACGGCGACGACACACTCAGGAGCTGATGCGGTGTCGGGGGCGGGGGGCATCACCACAGCACGGCAGGACATCGCAGCGGGCGACATACCCGTGGACACGCCACGGCTGCCCGCACGGGAGGCGGCCGAGAGCGAGCTGTCCAAGCCGATGTACCACGAGAACGATCCGAACTTCCTCCAGCGCGCCCTGAACCAGTTCTGGGACTGGGTCGCCGGAGTGTTCGACGCCGCCGCCGGGGCAGCCCCCGGCGGCCCGGCCGGGCTCGCCGTCCTGGTCGTCATCGTCATCGGCCTGGCCGCCGCCCTCTGGTGGCGGCTCGGCACCCCACAACGCTCCTCCCGGAGCACGGACACGCTCTTCGACAGCGCGGGCCCCCGCAGCGCGGCCCAGCACCGTGCCGCCGCCGAAGCACACGCCGCGGCGCTGCGCTGGACCGAGGCCGTCCAGGAACGCATGCGCGCCATCGTCCGGTCCCTGGAGGAGCGCGCCCTGCTCGCCCCCCGCCCGGGCCGCACCGCGGACGAAGCCGCAGCCGAAACAGGCCGTACCCTCCCCGAGCACACGGCCCGGCTGCACGCCGCCGCCCGAAGCTTCGACGACGTCACATACGGCGGGCGCACGGCGGACCAGTCGGCATACCTGTCCCTGCGCACCCTCGACCTCGAACTCGACGAGGCGAAGCCGTTGCTGCCCGGAACCTCCCGAGGAGCCACCGGATGACCACGGCGACCACCTCTTCGCCCACCTCGACCGCGCCCTCCCCCGGCCAGGTCTGGACCCGCGCCCGAGGCATTCTGGCCGTCGTCCTCATCCTCGTCGTCGCGGGCGTCACGTTCGCAGCCGCCCGCTCCGGCGCGAACCACGGGCAGCTCGACCCCCGCTCCGCGGACCCCAAGGGCAGTCGTGCCGTGGCCGAACTCCTCAAGGCACGCGGCGTATCCGTCACCGTCGCCACCACTCTCGACGAGGCCACCGCCGCGACCGGCCCCGACACCACGCTCCTGGTCGCCGGCCCCAACCTCCTGACCCGGTCGCAGCAGCTCCGGCTGGAAGACGCGACGTCCGCCTCCGCGGGGCGCACTCTTCTGGTCGCCCCAGGGCGGGAGGCCACGCCACGCCTCGCCCCCGGCATCCGCGCCGAGTCGCACGAGGCTGTCAGTGCACTCGCCCCTGCGTGCGACCTCCCCGCCGCCCGGCGGGCCGGCACAGCGGACCTGGGCGGCACCCGCTACACGACGCAGACCCCCACCGCCGTCGCCTGCTACCCGAGCGCGGGCCTCCCCAGTCTGGTCTCCCTCCCAACCGAAGCGGGCGGCAACACCGTCGTCCTCGGCTCCCCGGACATCCTTCACAACGAACGTCTCGATCAGCAGGGCAACGCCTCGCTCGCCCTGCAGCTCCTCGGCTCGCGTCCTCATCTCGTCTGGTACCTCCCTTCCCTCACCGATCCATCCGCGACAACCGATGACAGCACCCCCGGCGATGGCGACGAAGAGCAGTCGGAAGGCGGTGTCAGGGACGACGCGCCCGACGAAAGCAGCTTCCTCGACCTCATCCCGTCCGGCTGGCTGTGGGGAACACTGCAACTCGCCCTCGCCGCAGTCCTCGCCGCCGTCTGGCGCGCACGCCGACTCGGTCCCCTGGTGACGGAACGACTGCCGGTGGCCATCCGCGCCTCCGAATCCGCCGAAGGCCGGTCGCTCCTCTACCGCAAGGCCAACGCCCGTGACCGCGCCGCCGACGCCCTGCGAGCCGCCAGCCGTACGCGTCTCGCCTCCCTTGCCGGGGTGCCCGCCAGTGACGCGCACACCCCCGATGCCCTACTCACCGCAGTGTCCGCACGGGTCACCGCCCCGGACCGCGACCTGAACGCACTGCTCTTCGGTTCGGCTCCTTCCACCGACGCCGCCCTGGTCCTCCTCGCCGATCAACTCGACGCCCTCGAAAGAGAGGTACGCACTTCATGAGCGCCCCGACCCCCGAGCCGGCCGAGCCCTCGGCGCCTGCGGCATCCCCTGCGATATCCGCGGCCCCGGAGCCGTCCGACAGCGCCCGCGCCTCCTTGGAAGCCCTGCGCTCCGAGATCGCCAAGGCCGTGGTCGGGCAGGACCCCGCTGTCACCGGACTCGTCGTCGCCCTGCTCTGCCGAGGTCACGTACTCCTCGAAGGCGTGCCGGGAGTGGCCAAGACGCTGCTGGTCCGTGCGCTCGCCGCCTCCCTCGAACTGGAGACCAAGCGCGTCCAGTTCACCCCCGACCTGATGCCCAGCGACGTCACGGGTTCACTGGTCTACGACGCACGCACCGCCGAGTTCTCCTTCCAGCCCGGACCGGTCTTCACGAATCTGCTGATCGCCGACGAGATCAACCGCACCCCTCCCAAGACCCAGTCATCCCTTCTTGAGGCGATGGAGGAGCGGCAGGTCACCGTCGACGGCACGCCGCGTCCCCTGCCCGAACCGTTCCTCGTCGCCGCGACCCAGAATCCCGTCGAATACGAAGGCACCTACCCCCTCCCCGAAGCCCAGCTGGACCGATTCCTGCTCAAACTGACAGTTCCGCTGCCCTCACGGCAGGACGAGATCGATGTCCTCTCCCGTCACGCCTCCGGCTTCAACCCTCGCGACCTTCAGGCCGCCGGAGTACAGCCCGTCGCCGGACCCGCCGATCTGGAAGCAGCACGTGACGCCGTCGCCAGGACGACCGTCTCCCCCGAGATCGCCGGCTATGTCGTGGATATCTGCCGTGCCACGCGTGATTCCCCCTCGCTCGCCCTCGGTGTCTCGCCCCGAGGGGCCACAGCACTGCTGTCGACCGCCCGCGCCTGGGCCTGGCTGACCGGCCGGGACTATGTCATCCCGGACGATGTGAAGGCATTGGCGCTCCCCACGCTCCGCCATCGCGTCCAACTGCGGCCCGAGGCGGAAATGGAAGGAGTCACTTCCGACTCCGTCATCGCCTCAGTGCTCGCCCACGTGCCCGTACCCCGATGAGGCGGTGACCATGGCCCTCACCGGACGTACCGCGCTGCTGGCCGCCCTGGGGTCACTCCCCGTAGGCATCCTCGCTCCCAGCTGGACCGGGATGCTGGCAGTCAATGCACCGCTCTCACTGGCAATTCTGTGCGACTACGCCCTCGCAGCGCCAGTGCGTACGCTTCGATTCACTCGATCCGGCGATACAAATGTTCGACTCGGTGACGCGGCCGAAGTGGAACTGACGGTGACCAACACCTCGCGTCGGCGTCTGCGCGCCCAGCTGCGGGACGCCTGGCCCCCCAGCAGCTGGGTATCGGGCACCGAACACGGCGCTTCCCGTCACACGCTGAAGATCCCCGCCGGGGAGCAGCGGCGCCTGGTCACCGCTCTGCGCCCGACGCGTCGCGGCGACCGGCAGGCGGAACGCATCACGGTCCGCTCGTACGGCCCGCTCGGCCTGGCCGCACGCCAAGGGCAGCATCGGGCCCCCTGGACGGTGCGGGTTCTGCCGCCGTTCACCAGCCGCAAGCACTTGCCCTCCCGACTCGCCCGGCTCAGGGAGCTGGACGGTCGCACCAGCGTTCTGACACGTGGTGAGGGCACGGAGTTCGACAGTCTGCGGGCGTACGTGCCCGGAGACGACACACGTTCCATCGACTGGCGGGCCACCGCGCGCCAGTCGGCCGTGGCAGTCCGGACATGGCGCCCCGAGCGTGACCGGCACATCCTGATCGTTCTCGACACCGGGCGAACGTCGGCGGGCCGGGTCGGCGACGTCCCCCGCCTGGACGCCTCGATGGATGCCACGCTTCTTCTGACCGCGCTCGCCACGCGGGCGGGCGACCGGGTCAGCCTGCTCGCCTACGACCGTCAGGTCCGCGCTCGCGTCCAAGGACGAACGGCCTCGGGTGATTTCCTGGCCAACGTCATCAACACGCTGGCGACACTGGAACCCGAGCTCGTCGAGACGGACGCACGCGGCCTGAGCAATGCCGCCCTGACCGACGCACCGCGCGGTTCTCTGATCGTCCTGCTCACAACGCTGGAGGCCGCCCCCATCGAGGAGGGGCTTCTGCCGATGCTGCCTCAGCTCACCCAGCGCCACACCGTGCTCGTGGCCGCGGTCTCCGATCCCCGGATCGAGGACATGGCCGACGGACGAGGGAACGTGGGCTCGGTGTACGACGCGGCTGCCGCCGGCCAGGCCCAGGCGGACCGTCGCCGCACGGCCGACCGGCTTCGGCGCCATGGCGTCGTCGTGGTGGACGCCACCCCGGACAATCTCGCTCCCGCGCTGGCCGATGCGTATTTGGCTCTGAAGGCCGCAGGTCGTCTCTGAGGGACCTGCGGGCCGGCCCGGAGGGGGACGGGCCGCCGAGCGGGGCCGGCGGTGCCGTGCCGGTCTGCGCGACCGGGACCGGGCCCGGAACGCAGAAAAGCCCCGCACCATCACGGTGCGGGGCTTTCCCACAATAATTGTTCGGCGGCGTCCTACTCTCCCACAGGGTCCCCCCTGCAGTACCATCGGCGCTGAAAGGCTTAGCTTCCGGGTTCGGAATGTAACCGGGCGTTTCCCTAACGCAATGACCACCGAAACACTATGAAACAATCAAACCAACCGGGCAACAACACAGCCGTTCGTTATTTCAGAACTAACACAGTGGACGCGAGCAACTGAGGACAAGCCCTCGGCCTATTAGTACCAGTCAGCTCCACCCGTTACCGGGCTTCCACATCTGGCCTATCAACCCAGTCGTCTACTGGGAGCCTTAACCCTCAAAGGAGGTGGGAACACTCATCTCGAAGCAGGCTTCCCGCTTAGATGCTTTCAGCGGTTATCCTTTCCGAACGTAGCCAACCAGCCATGCCCTTGGCAGAACAACTGGCACACCAGAGGTTCGTCCGTCCCGGTCCTCTCGTACTAGGGACAGCCCTTCTCAATATTCCTACGCGCACAGCGGATAGGGACCGAACTGTCTCACGACGTTCTAAACCCAGCTCGCGTACCGCTTTAATGGGCGAACAGCCCAACCCTTGGGACCGACTCCAGCCCCAGGATGCGACGAGCCGACATCGAGGTGCCAAACCATCCCGTCGATATGGACTCTTGGGGAAGATCAGCCTGTTATCCCCGGGGTACCTTTTATCCGTTGAGCGACAGCGCTTCCACAAGCCACTGCCGGATCACTAGTCCCGACTTTCGTCCCTGCTCGACCCGTCGGTCTCACAGTCAAGCTCCCTTGTGCACTTACACTCAACACCTGATTACCAACCAGGCTGAGGGAACCTTTGGGCGCCTCCGTTACTCTTTAGGAGGCAACCGCCCCAGTTAAACTACCCATCAGACACTGTCCCTGATCCGGATCACGGACCCAGGTTAGACATCCAGCACGACCAGAGTGGTATTTCAACGACGACTCCACAACCACTGGCGTGGCCGCTTCACAGTCTCCCACCTATCCTACACAAGCCGAACCGAACACCAATATCAAACTGTAGTAAAGGTCCCGGGGTCTTTCCGTCCTGCTGCGCGAAACGAGCATCTTTACTCGTAGTGCAATTTCACCGGGCCTATGGTTGAGACAGTCGAGAAGTCGTTACGCCATTCGTGCAGGTCGGAACTTACCCGACAAGGAATTTCGCTACCTTAGGATGGTTATAGTTACCACCGCCGTTTACTGGCGCTTAAGTTCTCAGCTTCGCCACCCCGAAGAGCAGCTAACCGGTCCCCTTAACGTTCCAGCACCGGGCAGGCGTCAGTCCGTATACATCGCCTTACGGCTTCGCACGGACCTGTGTTTTTAGTAAACAGTCGCTTCTCGCTGGTCTCTGCGGCCACCCCCAGCTCAAGCAGCACGTGCTATCACCAGAAATGGCCCCCCTTCTCCCGAAGTTACGGGGCATTTTGCCGAGTTCCTTAACCATAGTTCACCCGAACGCCTCGGTATTCTCTACCTGACCACCTGAGTCGGTTTAGGGTACGGGCCGCCATGAAACTCGCTAGAGGCTTTTCTCGACAGCATAGGATCATCCACTTCACCACAATCGGCTCGGCATCAGGTCTCAGACTCCATGCACGACGGATTTACCTACCGTGCGTCCTACACCCTTACCCCGGGACAACCACCGCCCGGGCTGGACTACCTTCCTGCGTCACCCCATCGCTTACCTACTACAAGTCTGGTTCATCGGCTCCACCACTACCCTCAACTCCGAAGAGATCGGGCCGGCTTCACGGACTTAGCATCGCCTGATTCAGTACTGGGCGTTTCAAAGCGGGTACCGGAATATCAACCGGTTGTCCATCGACTACGCCTGTCGGCCTCGCCTTAGGTCCCGACTTACCCTGGGCAGATCAGCTTGACCCAGGAACCCTTAGTCAATCGGCGCACACGTTTCTCACGTGTGTATCGCTACTCATGCCTGCATTCTCACTCGTGAACCGTCCACAACTCGCTTCCGCGGCTGCTTCACCCGGCACACGACGCTCCCCTACCCATCCATACTCCCGTTGAGGATATGTGTATGAATGACACGACTTCGGCGGTACGCTTGAGCCCCGCTACATTGTCGGCGCGGAATCACTTGACCAGTGAGCTATTACGCACTCTTTCAAGGATGGCTGCTTCTAAGCCAACCTCCTGGTTGTCTCTGCGACTCCACATCCTTTCCCACTTAGCGTACGCTTAGGGGCCTTAGTCGATGCTCTGGGCTGTTTCCCTCTCGACCATGGAGCTTATCCCCCACAGTCTCACTGCCGCGCTCTCACTTACCGGCATTCGGAGTTTGGCTAAGGTCAGTAACCCGGTAGGGCCCATCGCCTATCCAGTGCTCTACCTCCGGCAAGAAACACACGACGCTGCACCTAAATGCATTTCGGGGAGAACCAGCTATCACGGAGTTTGATTGGCCTTTCACCCCTAACCACAGGTCATCCCCCAGGTTTTCAACCCTGGTGGGTTCGGTCCTCCACGAAGTCTTACCTCCGCTTCAACCTGCCCATGGCTAGATCACTCCGCTTCGGGTCTAGAGCGTGCAACTCAAACGCCCTGTTCGGACTCGCTTTCGCTACGGCTTCCCCACACGGGTTAACCTCGCTACACACCGCTAACTCGCAGGCTCATTCTTCAAAAGGCACGCAGTCACGACTGACAGCACAAGTGCTGCCAGCGACGCTCCCACGGCTTGTAGGCACACGGTTTCAGGTACTATTTCACTCCGCTCCCGCGGTACTTTTCACCATTCCCTCACGGTACTATCCGCTATCGGTCACCAGGGAATATTTAGGCTTAGCGGGTGGTCCCGCCAGATTCACACGGGATTTCTCGGGCCCCGTGCTACTTGGGTGTCTCTCAAACAAGCCGCTGATGTTTCAGCTACGGGGGTCTTACCCTCTACGCCGGACCTTTCGCATGTCCTTCGCCTACACCAACGGTTTCTGACTCGTCTCACAGCCGGCAGACCATGACAGAGAGATCCCACAACCCCGCATACGCAACCCCTGCCGGGTATCACACGCATACGGTTTGGCCTCATCCAGTTTCGCTCGCCACTACTCCCGGAATCACGGTTGTTTCTCTTCCTGAGGGTACTGAGATGTTTCACGTTCCCTCCACACTGCCTATGTGTTCAGCAGCGGGTGACAGCCCATGACGACTGCCGGGTTTCCCCATTCGGAAACCCCCGGATCACAGCTCGGTTGACAGCTCCCCGGGGACTATCGTGGCCTCCCACGTCCTTCATCGGTTCCTGGTGCCAAGGCATCCACCGTGCGCCCTTAAAAACTTGGCCACAGATGCTCGCGTCCACTGTGCAGTTCTCAAACAACGACCAGCCACCCATCACCCCGCCCTTGCAGACGAGTTCACTGGGACCGGATCAGAAGGCTGCCTTACGGCCGTACCCTCAGATACCCAACAACGTGCCCGACACGACCGATCCCTCACCACGTTCCACGCCGAAGCAGTACTAGTGACAACCAGATCATCGTGCCGAATAGTCAACGTTCCACCCATGAGCTGACCACCGTCGGACATCTGCCGACGTAGTGGCTCTGGATTCCTTGCGGAATCTAGATGCTCCTTAGAAAGGAGGTGATCCAGCCGCACCTTCCGGTACGGCTACCTTGTTACGACTTCGTCCCAATCGCCAGTCCCACCTTCGACAGCTCCCTCCCACAAGGGGTTGGGCCACCGGCTTCGGGTGTTACCGACTTTCGTGACGTGACGGGCGGTGTGTACAAGGCCCGGGAACGTATTCACCGCAGCAATGCTGATCTGCGATTACTAGCAACTCCGACTTCATGGGGTCGAGTTGCAGACCCCAATCCGAACTGAGACCGGCTTTTTGAGATTCGCTCCGCCTCGCGGCATCGCAGCTCATTGTACCGGCCATTGTAGCACGTGTGCAGCCCAAGACATAAGGGGCATGATGACTTGACGTCGTCCCCACCTTCCTCCGAGTTGACCCCGGCAGTCTCCTGTGAGTCCCCATCACCCCGAAGGGCATGCTGGCAACACAGAACAAGGGTTGCGCTCGTTGCGGGACTTAACCCAACATCTCACGACACGAGCTGACGACAGCCATGCACCACCTGTATACCGACCACAAGGGGGGCACCATCTCTGATGCTTTCCGGTATATGTCAAGCCTTGGTAAGGTTCTTCGCGTTGCGTCGAATTAAGCCACATGCTCCGCTGCTTGTGCGGGCCCCCGTCAATTCCTTTGAGTTTTAGCCTTGCGGCCGTACTCCCCAGGCGGGGAACTTAATGCGTTAGCTGCGGCACCGACGACGTGGAATGTCGCCAACACCTAGTTCCCAACGTTTACGGCGTGGACTACCAGGGTATCTAATCCTGTTCGCTCCCCACGCTTTCGCTCCTCAGCGTCAGTAATGGCCCAGAGATCCGCCTTCGCCACCGGTGTTCCTCCTGATATCTGCGCATTTCACCGCTACACCAGGAATTCCGATCTCCCCTACCACACTCTAGCTAGCCCGTATCGAATGCAGACCCGGGGTTAAGCCCCGGGCTTTCACATCCGACGTGACAAGCCGCCTACGAGCTCTTTACGCCCAATAATTCCGGACAACGCTTGCGCCCTACGTATTACCGCGGCTGCTGGCACGTAGTTAGCCGGCGCTTCTTCTGCAGGTACCGTCACTTGCGCTTCTTCCCTGCTGAAAGAGGTTTACAACCCGAAGGCCGTCATCCCTCACGCGGCGTCGCTGCATCAGGCTTTCGCCCATTGTGCAATATTCCCCACTGCTGCCTCCCGTAGGAGTCTGGGCCGTGTCTCAGTCCCAGTGTGGCCGGTCGCCCTCTCAGGCCGGCTACCCGTCGTCGCCTTGGTAGGCCATTACCCCACCAACAAGCTGATAGGCCGCGGGCTCATCCTTCACCGCCGGAGCTTTCAACCCCGTCCCATGCGGGACAGGGTGGTATCCGGTATTAGACCCCGTTTCCAGGGCTTGTCCCAGAGTGAAGGGCAGATTGCCCACGTGTTACTCACCCGTTCGCCACTAATCCACCACCGAAGTGATTTCATCGTTCGACTTGCATGTGTTAAGCACGCCGCCAGCGTTCGTCCTGAGCCAGGATCAAACTCTCCGTGAATGTTTACCCGTGATCGGGTGCACACACACGAGAGCGGAACAACCGGTCGGAATAAGACCCGTTGTTCACAGCGTCCTCGCTGTGTATTTCAAAAGGAACCGCGTCCCGACCAAAACGGCCGGAGACGGGGTATCAACATATCTGGCGTTGACTTTTGGCACGCTGTTGAGTTCTCAAGGAACGGACGCTTCCTTCGGTCCCGTATCACCGGGCCCCTCCGGGCGCTTCCCTTCATTTTTTCTTTGTCCTGCTGTCTTGCGTTTCCGACTCTATCAGACTCTTCCGTGTCCGATTCCCGGTCGAAGCGGGCCGTGCAGTTTCGCTTTCCAGGTCCACCGCTTTCGCGTTTTCCCTTTCCGGCGGTTCCAACTTACCAGACTCTTTTCCGTTCCGTTTCCGGTCCGAATTCGATTTCCGGTGGCCTGTGGAGTGGCCTTGCCTTTCGGCGGACTCGACTTTATCAGAATCTCGCGGGGCGTAAGAACAACCCGAGTGATGTGAAGAAGAGGAATCATTTGGCTCGGCGGAGTCAAGAATCAAGAACTCCTGCACGAGCGGGATAGACATTATGCGCTCATCTCGAACCTGTCCAGTCCGAGGCAACCGTTCAAATCTACCTCCCCACATCTGCCGTGTCAACGGTTTTGTGGGCGAGGGAGACACTAGCAGCTCAGCAGCGGTGAAAGCACATCGGTGGTCAGGCTGCGGTGGGAAGTTCGGCGCTGCGTTCGACCGCTGCGAGGTCGCCCGTGTCGCCGGCGCGTGCCGCGCGTCCGCCCAGGATGTAGACGTACGCAAGAAAGGCCAGCTCAGCGGCGATGCCGATGGTGATCCTGGCCCAGGTCGGGAGACCGGACGGGGTCACGAAGCCCTCGATGAGCCCGGAGACGAACAGGACCAGGGCCAGGCCGATGGCCATGCCCAGTGCGGCGCGGCCCTGCTGAGCCAGAGCGGTCCGGCGTGACAGGGGGCCCGGGTCGATCACCGCCCAGCCGAGGCGTAGTCCCGTGCCCGCGGCCACGAACACCGCGGTCAGTTCGAGCAGGCCGTGGGGCAGCACGAGGCCGAGGAAGACGTCGAGCCGGCCCGCGGAGGACATGAGGCCTATGCCGACGCCGAGGTTCAGCATGTTGAGGAAGAGGATCCAGATCACCGGTATGCAGAGGAACGCCCCCAGGACCAGGCACAGGGCCGCTGCCTGCGCGTTGTTCGTCCATACCTGTGCGGCGAACGACGCCGCGGGATGGCTGGAGTAGTAGGTCTCGTACTCTCCGCCCGGCCGGGTCATCGCGCGCAGGTCTTCCGGCGCCGCGATCGCGGCCTGCACCTCGGGGTGCGTACCGATCCACCAGCCCAGCAGTGCTGCCACCACGGTCGAGAGCACCGCCGTGGGCACCCACCAGTGGCGCGAGCGGTAGACGGCTGCCGGGAATCCCGTGGTGAGGAACCGGGCCGCGTCCCGCCAGGAGGCCTTGCGGGTGCCCGTCACGGTCGACCGGGCGCGCGCCACGAGCTGCGTGAGGCGTCCGGTGAGGAGCGGGTCGGAGCTGCTCGACTGGATCAGCGAGAGGTGCGTCGCCGTGCGCTGGTAGAGGACGACCAGTTCGTCCGCTTCCGCACCCGTGAGGCGGCGCCCTCGGCGCAGGAGGTGTTCCAGGCGGTCCCACTCCGTGCGGTGGGCGGTGACGAAGACGTCGAGGTCCATGGGCGTCTGTTGCTCCAGGCGAAGGGGCGTACGGGTCCGTACTGCTGCGGCGCGCTGGCGGCCAGCTTGGCAGACTGGGCCCGGCTGGGGCAGGGAAGGTCGGCGAAGGGTGGGGTTCGATGAGTGAGCTGGTGACCGGTGACGCGGTCGTTCTGGGCTTGAGGCCTGCTCGGCTGCCCAGCCGGGCGCTGGCGTGCGCCATCGATCTGGCGGTGACGCTCGCCGCCTTCCTTCTGGTGTCGATGGTGCTGGGCATCGCTTCCGCCGCCCTCGATGAGGCGGCCGTCGCGGCGATCGGGGTCGCCTCGTTCCTCCTGGTCCTGATCGGCGGACCCGTCGCGGTGGAGACGCTCAGTCAGGGGCGCTCGCTGGGGAAGCTGGCCTGCGGACTGCGGGTGGTGCGGGACGACGGCGGGCCGATCCGGTTCCGGCACGCGCTCGTGCGGGGGGCCATGGGGCTCGTCGAGATTCTGCTGACCTTCGGCGCCGTGGCCTCCATCGCGTCCCTGGTGTCGGCGCGGGGGCGCCGGATCGGTGATGTGTTCGCCGGAACGCTGGTGATCCGGGAGCGCGTCGCCGCGACGGGACGGTCCGTCGCCGTGCCGCCTCCCCCGCCCTGGCTGGTCGGCCGGTTCGCGGAGCTGGATCTGTCGGGCGTACCGGACGAGCTCTGGTCGGCGATCCGGCAGTACCTGACGCGGATGCAGCAGCTGGACCCCGGCGTGGGTCGGTCGATCGCGGAGCGGCTGGCCGGTGAGCTGGTCGCGCGGACGGGGGCGGCCGCGCCGCAGGGCGTTCCCGCGGCCGCGTTTCTGGCCGCGGTGGTGCACGAGCGGCAGTCCCGGGATGCTCGGCGCCTGTTCGCGGGTTCACGGGCCGGGGGGTACGTCGAGGGCTCCGTGGCTCCAGGGGCCGCGGGGGCCGGTGGGTTCGGCGGGGGTGCCCGCGTTGGTGGGGGGAACCGGGTGGTCGGTACAAGCGGGTCTGTCGGTGGGGGGCCCTCCGTCGGTGGGGGCCAGTTTGCCGCGGGGGACCGCTCGCCCGCCGGGGTGCACCCTGTCGGTGGGAACGAATCTGTGGATGGGAGGGGATCCGGCGGTGGGAGTCCCGCCGGGGCCGGTTTCCGGTCGGGAGCCGATGGCGTCGGTGATGACCGGCAGCGGCGTGGGGGTGCTGCCTCGGGCGGATTCGCTCCGCCCGGCTAGTCGTTCGCCGGCCTGTCCCTGTCCGTCGCGTCGGGGTCCGACCCGTGAGCGCGCGGGGACGGGGGTGTCTCCAGGTGTTCGAGCTCGATGCCGGGGGCCGCGAGGACCACGTCGCCGGCGATGTGGACGGCGTGCCGCTCTCCGGTGTCCAAGGCGCTGACCTGGTATTCGTCCACGATCAGGGGGCCGTTGTCAGTGGCGTGCGCTTCACTGTTCATCAGGGCCCAGGACTGGTCGACGGTCCTGGGTGCGAGGACCGGGTCCGTGAAGGTGACCACGCGGACGCGGGTCGTGGGGGAAGCGGGGGTGAGGCGCAGAAGGCGGGTCATGGCGATGAGGAATGCGGGGGACGTGCCGGCGAAGGTGTGGGCACGGACGTTGCCTTCGGTGGCGTGGCTGCCGGTGGGATCGGTCCGGACCCAGGTGACCCCTTCCAGGGCCGCTCCTCGTACCTGCCAGCTCGCGGCATGGAGTTCGAGGCGGATGGGCCGGCCCAGTTCGTCCAGGGCGAGGTCGACGGAGCCGAGATGGTCTCCGGAGGGGGATGTGGTCTGGGAGACGTAGCGCCAGCCGGAAGGGCCGGGGGCGCAATGGAAGTGTTCTTCGCCGAGGGGGGTGTGATCGTGAAGGTCGTGGAGCGAATACCTGCCGCGGGGCATGGGGTCCTTCGGGTTCCTCGGGCTGTGCGGGGGCGGTAACGGGTGCAGGCCCCCGGCACGGGGGTGCGGGGGCCTGCACTCGGATCTGCTGCGGACGGCGACGCATCTGCCGCGGGACTGCTGCGGAACTGCCGCTGGATGCTGTGACGCCGCTCGGCGTTCGGAAGGCCGGCCTTCCGAACGCCGGGAGTGGATCAGTAGCGGTAGTGGTCGGGCTTGTACGGTCCTTCGACCTCGACGCCGATGTACGCCGCCTGCTCGGGGCGCAGGGCCGTGAGCTTGACGCCGAGGGCGTCGAGGTGGAGACGGGCGACCTTCTCGTCGAGGTGCTTGGGCAGCACGTACACGTCGGTCGGGTACGCCTCGGGCTTCGTGAACAGCTCGATCTGCGCGAGCGTCTGGTCGGCGAAGCTGTTCGACATCACGAACGAGGGGTGCCCGGTCGCGTTGCCCAGGTTCAGCAGACGGCCCTCGGACAGCACGATGAGAACCTTGCCGTCGGGGAACGTCCAGGTGTGGACCTGCGGCTTGACCTCGTCCTTGACGACACCCTCGATCCGGGCCAGACCGGCCATGTCGATCTCGTTGTCGAAGTGGCCGATGTTCCCCACGATCGCCTGGTGCTTCATCCGGGCCATGTCCTTGGCCATGATGATGTCCTTGTTGCCCGTCGTGGTGATGAAGATGTCCGCCGTCTCCACCACCTCGTCCAGCGTCGTCACCTGATAACCGTCCATCGCCGCCTGCAGCGCACAGATCGGGTCGATCTCCGTGATGATCACCCGGGCGCCCTGCCCCCGCAGCGACTCCGCACACCCCTTGCCCACATCCCCGTACCCGAACACCACAGCGGTCTTCCCGCCGATCAGAACATCGGTGGCACGGTTGATCCCGTCGATCAGGGAGTGACGGCACCCGTACTTGTTGTCGAACTTCGACTTCGTCACCGCGTCGTTCACATTGATCGCCGGGAACAGCAGAGACCCGTCACGGTGCATCTCGTACAGGCGGTGCACACCCGTCGTCGTCTCCTCCGTGACACCACGGATCTCCGACGCCAGCTGCGTCCACTTCTGCGGGGCCTCACCCAGAGTCCGGTTCAGCAGAGTCAGGATGTGGGCGTACTCCTCACTGTCCGCCGTCGACGGGTCCGGGACCGCTCCCGCCTTCTCGAACTCCACACCCTTGTGAACAAGGAGAGTGGCGTCCCCACCGTCGTCCAGGATCATGTTCGGGCCCCCCGTGGGAGTACCCGGCCAGGTCAGCGCCTGCTCCGTGCACCACCAGTACTCCTCCAGCGTCTCCCCCTTCCAGGCGAACACCGGGACACCCGCAGGAGCCTCCGGAGTACCCTCCGGACCGACCGCGATCGCGGCAGCCGCGTGGTCCTGGGTGGAGAAGATGTTGCAGGACGCCCACCGGACCTCCGCACCCAGGGCGACGAGGGTCTCGATCAGCACAGCGGTCTGCACCGTCATGTGCAGCGAACCGGTGATCCGGGCACCAGCCAGCGGCCGGGCAGCGGCGAACTCCTCACGGATCGACATCAGACCGGGCATC
This sequence comes from Streptomyces sp. YPW6, assembly GCF_018866325.1. Classification (NCBI taxonomy): domain Bacteria; kingdom Bacillati; phylum Actinomycetota; class Actinomycetes; order Kitasatosporales; family Streptomycetaceae; genus Streptomyces; species Streptomyces sp. YPW6. The sequence continues at coordinate 4,863,569 of NZ_CP076457.1, read as the reverse complement.
TCATGCTCGGCAAGCGTGATCTCCTTACGCCCGAACGGGGCGAGGGAGAGATCGGCGACCTTGAAGTCCTGGCGGTTGGTCGTCGTCATAACGGGCTGCTCCTCGTGATGGGTCGAGGGTGGGCTTGGCTGGGCTGACTCTGCGGCGCGACGGGCACAGGAATGCCCGGGCGATTCGCAGTGCAGTCCGTCGGAGGCCCTCTCTCCCTCGCCCGGCTCGCTGGTGCCAGCCGGTCGACCGCCATCAGCAGCGACGTCTGTGTTCCTATCCGAATCTACACCGAACGGCCCAGTGGGCCCCAGCCCCTTCGGAGAGAGGGGCCTGTGTGCGGGGTGACCGGGCCGATCGGGGCTGGTGTGGGGTGGGTCAGTGGCCGGAATCGCTCGGGTTCTCGGCCGGGCCGTCGAGCGTCCTGCCCGGGTTGGTTCCGGTCGCGGCGGCCTGCGCGTTGTAGATGTCCGGCTCCAGGTAGATGACCCGGGCGATCGGGACCGCGTCGCGGATGCGGTGCTCGGCCGCGTTGATGGCCTCGGCGACCTCGGCGGCGGTCTCGTCGTGCCGGACCGCGATCTTGGCGGCGACCAGCAACTCCTCGGGGCCGAGGTGCAGGGTGCGCATGTGGATGATGCGGGTGACGGTGTCGTCGTCCACCACGGCTGCCTTGATCTTCTCGACGTCCTCGATACCGGCGGACTCGCCGAGCAGGAGGGACTTCGTCTCGACGGCCAGGACGATCGCGATGAGGATCAGCAGGATGCCGATGCAGAGGGTGCCGATGCCGTCCCAGACGCCGTTGCCGGTGGCGAGGGCGAGGCCGACGCCGCCGAGCGCCAGAATCAGGCCGACGAGGGCGCCGAGGTCCTCCAGCAGGACGACCGGCAGTTCGGGGGCCTTGGAGCGGCGGACGAACTCGGTCCAGGAGCGGTTGCCGCGGGTGAGATTGGACTCTTTGATCGCCGTACGGAAGGAGAAGAGCTCGGCGATGATCGCGAAGACCAGGACCCCGACCGGCCAGTACCATGCCTCGATCTCGTGCGGGTGCTTGATCTTCTCGTAGCCCTCGTACACCGCGAACATGCCACCGACCGAGAAGAGGACGATGGAGACGAGGAACGCGTAGATGTAGCGCTCACGGCCGTAGCCGAAGGGGTGTTCGGGGGTTGCTTCGCGCTTCGCCCTCTTGCCGCCGAGCAGCAGGAGTCCCTGGTTGCCCGAGTCCGCGAGCGAGTGGACGCTCTCCGCGAGCATCGACGAGGATCCACTGAAGAGGAACGCCACGAATTTGGCCACGGCGATCGAGAGGTTGGCCGCGAGTGCCGCCACGATCGCCTTGGTTCCGCCTGACGCGCTCATGAGTGTGTGCTGTCCCTTCGTCGGTGCGCGGCGCTGCGTGCCGCCGCGGCGAGGCGGCACATTGTTGCAGCCGCCGCAACGGCCGGTGGGTCAGACCGCCACGGTGGCCCGGAAGAGTGTGCCCGGTCCCGTCGCCTCGACACGCTCGCCGGCCGGGACGTAGGCCGACTCTCCTGGTGCCAGGGCGAGTTCGCCGACCGTGACGGTGTCCGCCGTGCAGAGCAGGATCTGCGGGGTGGAGGCGGTCAGATCGGTGGGGGCCGCCCCGGAGGCGAGGGTGTAGCGGGACAGGGCGAACTCGTCGGCCGGGGTGTCGTAGCGCTCCTCGCCCGACGGGGTGGCCTCCGGGCGCAGCACGCCGGGCTCGGTGGCCTCGAAGCGGACGATCCGCAGGAGTTCGGGGACGTCGATGTGCTTCGGGGTCAGGCCGCAACGCAGCACGTTGTCCGAATTGGCCATGATCTCGACGCCGAGGCCGTCGAGATAGGCGTGCGGGACGCCCGCCCCGAGGAACAGGGCCTCCCCCGGCTGGAGTTCCACATAGTTCAGCAGCATCGCCGCGAGGACCCCCGGGTCTCCGGGGAAGTGGTGGGCGATGCGGGCGTACGGGGCGTGGGCGCCGCCGAGGCGTTCGGCGGCGGCCGCCGCCTCCGTCACGGTCTCGGACATCTGCGCCGGGTCCGCGCCGAGGATCGCCGTGAGCACCTCGCGGAGGGCCGCCTCCTCGGGGTGGGCGCGGAGGAGGTCCACGTACGGCTTGAGGGAGTCGACTCCCAGCGCATCCATCGCGTCGGCCGCCTCGGCGGGCGGGCGGAAGCCGCACAGACCGGCGAAGGGGGTGAGGGCGCAGATCAGCTCGGGCTTGTGGTTGGCGTCCTTGTACGTGCGGTGGGGGGCGTCGATCGGGACGCCCCGGGCCTCCTCGTCGGCGTACCCCTCGCGGGCCTGGTCCAGGTCGGGGTGGACCTGCACGGAGAGGGGGGCGCCGGCGGCGAGGAGCTTCAGGAGGAAAGGGAGGCGGGGGCCGAACCGGGTGACGGTCGGCGCGCCCAGCTCACCTTCCGGGTCGGCGTCGATGGCTTCGGTGAGGGCCAGTTCGGTCTCGCCGGAGGCGGTGGTGCGGGTGATCCGTGAGGGCGCTCCGGGGTGGGCTCCCATCCACATCTCGGCCTGCGGTTCGCCGGTGGGCGCGATACCGAGCAGGGCTGGGATGGCCGTGGTGGACCCCCAGGCGTAGGGGCGCACGGTGTTGGACAGCCGGTCCATGGAGTCGTCCTCGGGTGGAGCTGGGCGGGTGGGTCGTGCACCAGGGGTATCAGAGTTGGGTGAGGCCCTGGCGTCGGTGGGGTGGCCGGGGGGTGAGGGACGGGTGGGTGGGTGAGGTGGGGTGGGGGTTCTGGGTGGGCCTGTGGGGTGGCCTGAGGGGCCTGTGACCCGTGGGGCCCGTGAGGCTTGGGGCCTGGGGTGCGTGGGGCCTGGGGGTGCGTGGGTGGGTGGTCGGGTGCGCCTTGCCAGGTGTGGTCAGCCTCGCCGAGTGCGGTTCGCCTTCCCGAATGCGGGTGCGCCTTGCCGGGTGCGGTGCGCCCCCGGCGCGGTTCGCCTTGCCGTACGGGGGCGGCTCGGCGTGTCCTGCGTGTCAGGGCTGGGGTGCCGAGGCCAGCGAGAGGTAGACCGCAGCGAAGTCGGTGATCGCGAGCAGTTCGGCGACGGCTTCCAGGTCGCCGCCCTCCTCCGGCTCCAGTTCGCTGACGGGTGTGTCGTGGCCGAGCGCCAGCTCCCGGGCCGCCGGGTAGGCGCTCAGGCCTCCCGTCGCGCGGTCCCGGAGCAGGACGACCCGGGCTCGCAGCGTCTCGCCCTCCTCGACCCGGTCCCGGAAGAAGTCGTCGGGGTCCGCGCCGGCCGCGAAGTCCCCGGCGAGAAGGGTGCCGTGCGAGGGCAGCGCCTCGGGGAGCTGCGCGGTGAGAGCGGGCCGGCCCGCCAGTTCGGCCAGGACGGCGGCGAAGCGGCGACCCACCGGGCCCGCGGCCTCGCCCTCCGTCCACAGCAGCGGCAGACTGTCCGCGAGCTCGGCGGCGAGTGTCTTGGCCGGGTTGCTGTACGTGGCGACGGCCGGGCCGCAGCGTTCCGCGGTGCGGTCCAGCCGGTCCGCCACCTTCTGCAGGTCCTCGGGGGGCGCGGTCACCAGGCCGACCCGGTCCAGGAGCGCCAGCAGGGGGGTGAGCAGCGCCCACAGCGTGCCGGGACCGGCGGCCGAGGTCTCCGCGTCGTACTCACCGTGCGGGGCGGCCGCCATCGGCACGACCAGACCGTGTACCCCGTCGACCGCCTCGCGCAGCGGTGATCGGGTGGGGGCGACGGCGACGACGGTGCAGCCCCGGCGGTAGGCCTGCTCGGCGAGCAGGGCGAGTCCGGGCTCGGAGCCGTCGGCGGTCGCGATGAGGAGCAGGTCCACGGATCCGGCCCAGCCGGGCAGAGCCCAGCGCAGGGCGCCGGGGGCGGGGGCGACGCCCGTGGGGTGGATACGGATGACGGGGGCGGCCGCGCCCGCCAGGGCGCCGATCAGGTCGGCGACACCGGAGGCGGCGGTGCCGGGGCCCGCGACGAGGACGGCGCGGGGCCGGCCCTCGGGGGTCAGGCCGCCGATGCCCGCTTCGGCGGCGTGCCGGGCGGCGGTACGGACCCGGGCGCCGGCCTCGGCTGCGCCGCGCAGCAGTTCACGGCGGTCGGCTCGGGCCAGGGCCTCCGGGGCGTCGAGCAGGGACTCGTCGAGCATGGCGGTGGGCCTCCGATCACCGGGTGGGGTGCGGGCTGCGGATACAGGGGCGGGGCAACCCCGGCCTGGCTTGCCCCGGTGCGGCGCCGGGGCGGGCCGCCCGCGCCTGCGGTCTGCTGCCCCGCCGTCCCGTACGGGTGTCGCTCGCGGTCAGACGGGCCGGCGGGCCTCGTCGACGAGAAGAACCGGGATGCCGTCCCGGACCGGGTAGGCCAGGCCGCAGTCGTCGCCCGTACAGACCAGTTCGGGGGTGTCGGCCGCCGAACGGTCGTCGAGCGGGGAGTGGCAGGCCGGGCAGGCCAGGATCTCCAGGAGGCCGGCTTCGAGCGCCATGGGGTGAGTCCCTTCGAGCATGCGAGTTCCGATCCGCGTGGATCAGGCGTCGTCAGCCTACCGCTGGGGTGGAGGGGGCGCGGCCTGGCCCGGGGGAGGAAACGGGGGATGGTGGCGGAGCGGGGCGGGTCGGGGGTGCTGGCTGGGCCGGGCGGGCTGGGTGGGCCGGGCGGGCTACGGCTTGAGGCCCCGGGGGCGTGGTCGGCCGGGCGGGGCCGGGCTTGACGGCCCCGGGGGTCCGGCCTGAGGGCCAGGGGGTGAAGTGGGCCGGGCGGGGCCGGCTTGCGGCCTGGGGCGGGCCCAGCGGGGCGAGGCGGGCCCGGCGGGGGCGAGGTAGGTCGCGCGGGGCCGACTTGAGGGCCGGGGGCGAGGTCGGCCGGGCGGGGCCGACTTGAGGCCTGGGGGCGGGCCCAGCGCGGGCGACGCGGGCCGGCGGGGTCCGGCTTGAGGGCCAGGAGGTGAGGTCGGCAGGGCGGGCCCGGCGGGGGCGAGTTGGGCCCCGGTGGGGTCCGGCTTCAGGCCCTGAGAGGGCGAGGTCGGCCTGGCGGGGCAGGGCTCGCGGTCCCGGGGGGCCCGGCGGGGTCCGGCTTGAGGCCACGGGCAAGTCCGGGCTTGAGGGCCGGGGGCGGGGTGGGCCAGCGGGTGGGTGCTTCCGGTGGGCCTCTTCTCTGCCCCTTCTTCCCTGCCCGCCTCCTCCCAGTCCGCCTCTTCCCTGCCCGCCCCCCCTTCCCGTGACCGGGCCCCGCCCCTGGCCCCCTTGTCCGCAAGCGCCGGACGGGCTGATCCTCGGGGCCTCCGCCCCGGGCCCCGTCCCTCGAACCCGCAGGGGCGGGAAGGGGCCCGGACCGGCCGGCGGAAGCGCCGGGAAGCCGGAGAGCCAGAGAGTCGGAAAGCGCCCTCGGGCGGGCCGGAGTCCGTGTTCCGTGCGGGTCAGGCCCGGATCAGGCCCAGGACCTCGTCGCGTACCGCTGCCATGGTCTTCTCGTCCCCGGCCTCCACGTTCAGCCGCAGCAGCGGTTCCGTGTTCGAGGCCCGGAGGTTGAACCACCAGTCGGAGGCGGTCACCGTGAGGCCGTCCAGGTCGTCGAAGGTGATACCCTCGCGGGTGCCGTACGCCTCCTTGACCTGGGTCAGGCTGGCGGTCTGGTCGGCGACGGTGGAGTTGATCTCGCCCGAGCCGGCGTACCGGTCGTACTCCGCGACCAGCTCGGACAGCGGCTTCTGCTGGCCGCCGAGTGCGGCAAGCACGTGGAGCGCGGCGAGCATGCCCGTATCCGCGTTCCAGAAGTCGCGGAAGTAGTAGTGGGCCGAGTGCTCGCCGCCGAAGATCGCACCGTGCTCGGCCATCTCCGCCTTGATGAACGAGTGGCCGACCCGGGTGCGGACCGGGGTGCCGCCGTTCTCGCGGACCACCTCGGGGACGGACGAGGAGGTGATCAGGTTGTGGATGACGATGCCCTCGCCGCCGTTGCGGGCCAGCTCGCGGGCGGCCACCAGGGCCGTGATCGCGGACGGTGACACCCCCACGCCCCGCTCGTCGACCACGAAGCAGCGGTCCGCGTCGCCGTCGAAGGCGAGGCCCAGGTCGGCGCCCTCGGCGCGTACGCGGGCCTGGAGATCGACGATGTTCTTGGGGTCGAGCGGGTTGGCCTCGTGGTGGGGGAAGGTCCCGTCCAGCTCGAAGTACATCGGTACGAGGTCGAGCGGGAGGCCGTCGAGGACCGTGGGGACCGTGTGGCCGCCCATGCCGTTGCCCGCGTCCACCACGACCTTCAGGGGGCGGATCGTCGTCAGGTCGACCAGGCCGAGGAGGTGGGACGCGTAGTCGGTGAGGGTGTCGCGTTCCGTGATCGTGCCGGGGGTCGTGGCCGCGGCGGGCCGGGGCTCTCCTTCCGACCACTGCTCGACGAGTGTGCGGATCTCGGCGAGGCCGGTGTCCTGGCCGACCGGGGCCGCGCCCGCCCGGCACATCTTGATGCCGTTGTACTGCGCCGGGTTGTGCGAGGCCGTGAACATCGCCCCGGGGAGGTCCAGCGCCCCCGACGCGTAGTAGAGCTGGTCCGTCGAGCAGAGGCCGATGAGCGTGACGTCCGCGCCGCGGGCGGCCGCGCCGCGCGCGAACGCCCCGGCCAGGGCAGGTGAGGTCGGGCGCATGTCGTGGCCGATCACGATGGCGTCGGCGGCCGTGACCTGGACGAACGCGGACCCGAAGAGCTCGGCCAGCGACTCGTCCCACTGGTCGGGCACCACTCCGCGCACGTCGTACGCCTTCACGAGCTGCGACAGATCAGCAACCACGGCCGGTCCTCCTGGGGGTCTCTGCGGACCGCCCAAACTACCCGGCCGGGAAGTGCCCCAGGAGGCGGCCTCAGGAGTCCGGGGAGCGCAGCACTCTCAGGTGGCCGCGGCGGGCCACCTCCACCGGGTCGGCCGAGCGCCGGCCCCGGTCTCCGCCGTCCGGACCGCGGTCGTGCGGGCGTGCCGCCTCGCGGACCGCGTTGGCCAGTGCTTCGAGGTCGTCGCCGCTCGGGTGCGCCGGTGCGGAGCCGTCGGAGAGGCGCACCACTTCCCAGCCCCGTGGCGCGGTGAGCCGTTCACTGTGTTCGGCGCACAGGTCGTAGCAGTGGGGCTCGGCGTAGGTGGCGAGCGGGCCGAGGACCGCAGTCGAATCGGCATAGACGTACGTCAGTGTCGCGACGGCAGGGCGGCCGCACGCGGTGCGCGAACAGCGACGTACAGGGCTCACGATGTTGGACGGTACCGCACTCTTGAGCGGGCCGCGACGACTCCCCCTCGGGTCACTCCACCGTGTCGCCCTGTGACCTGCGGCACAGCGAGACTTCCGGTGGCTGCCCTGACCTGCGCCGGGGCGGGAGTCTCCTGATCGCCGGCCGGTCGCGCCGGTGGCGGGCGGCGTGCATGACGGTCTGAAGAACAGGGTCAATGATCGGATGTCGGGCCTGAAATGGGCTCAACCTTGGCCGAAATGTTCAACTGTGGACATCCGGAGGCGGGGTGCCCGCCTCTCGATGTCGGGTCCGGAAGCGGCTGTCCGCCTCTCGACGCCAGGTCCGGAAGCGGGGTGCCCGCCTCTCTGCCTCGGGGCCGGGAGCAGGGGTGCCGGCTTCTCGGTCTCGGGGCGGTGAGCGGAGCGCCCGGCGCCCCGTACGGAGCCTCCACCGCCCCCTCCGGGGACTCCGCCGCTCCGTCCCCGGTGAGGTTCCCGTCGAGAACCCGGCGAGGGTCCCGGCAAGGATCCCGTCGAGGCGAGAACGTCGGCCCCGCCGGGTCGTCTCTCCGATCGCCTCGGTCCCCGGAGCGTTACGCTGCGTCGGTGATGGACAGCCCCGTACCTCCCCCGCCGTTCGAGCCGCGGCCCCGGCGTCGTGACCGTCATGGCCGCGGTATGCGCGGGCCGGTCGCGCCGCCGCAGGTGCCGCTGTCGGCCAGCCGGGGCGAGACCTTCCGCGATCTGGTCCAGGACTCGGTGGAGCGGCTGGAGCGGCGCTGGCCGCAGCTGGCCGAGGTCGACTTCGTCGTCCTCGATGTGCCCGGCACTCCGGAGGAGGTTGTTCCGCTCGGCAGCGCGGTCTCCGCGGGGAAGGGACGGCCCGCGCAGATCGTCGTCTACCGGCGGCCCGTCGAGATCCGCACCAAGAGCCGCGACGAGCGCGCCCTGCTCGTGCACGAGGTCGTCGTCGAGCAGGTCGCCGAGCTGCTGGGGCTGGCCCCCGAGTCGGTCGACCCCCGGTACGGGCAGGACTGAGTCCCCTACGGACGGGACTGAGTCCCGGAACCCGGGACGGGCGGGCCGGCCAGGGCCGTCGTCCGGTACGGCAGGGCCGCCGCCCACGGCAGGGCCGGCCCCGGACATCCGTCCGGTACGGGCGGGACCGGGACTGCCCCGCGCCTCCGGTACGGGCAGAACCGCCCCGGCCCCCGGCCGCTGCGGCCCTGGCCGCGAGGCCGCGCCCTCAGTCGTCCAGCACCGAGAGGTCCTGGCGTGCCGACGGGACCTCGACCATCCCGCCGCCGTCGGGGAGCGTCTGCACCGTGAACATCTGCACGCCGTCCGAGGTGAGCGCCAGGGAGCGCGACGCGTGGACCGGGCCGCCCGACGTCGTCTCGACGGTCAGGGCGTAGGAGCCCTTGAGGCCTTCCGGCGCCTTCGGGGTGACGGCGAGGGTCGTACCGGCCTTGACCGTGTACGTCTCGACGGCCGGTTCGCCGCCGTCGCTGCCCGCCGAGGCGGTGACCTTCACCTTGGCCGTGGCGCCCGGCGCGGTCAGGGACAGCGTCGAGCCCTTGGCCCGGTTGTCGGGGACGCTCGCCCGCGCGCCGACGGGACCGGTGGCGGGGATGTAGGCGATCTCCTGCTGGTCGCCCTTGCCCCGGGCCACGCGCAGCGCGGCCACGATCGGGGTCGCCCGGTCCTTGCGGACGGGGGTCAGGCGCAGGGACCCCGGCTCGCCCCGGGTGAGGTCCTTGAGGTCGACGGAGGCCGTCATCGAGGACTTGATGTGCAGGGTGGCGTTGCCGGCCGGGGAGAACGTCGCGTTCTTCCCCATGAGCTGGACCTTCACGTCCGCGTCGTCCTCGCCGGGCGCGAACGCCACCAGGTGCACGGAGGTGGCGTCCGCCGGGATGCCGGGCATCACGAGCGTGCCGGAGGGGTCCGCGGAGGCGGTGATCCAGTCGCTGCCCGCGTTCTCGTCGGCGCTCATGACGACCGCCCCGATCCGCCCCGAACGGGTGGTGACGTGTGCGGTCAGGTCGTCGACCGCCTCGGAGGTGAGGGTGGACAGCAGGACGGCGACGCTGGAGCGGGCGGGCACGGTGATGCCGTCGCCGACGTCGGACGCGAGCGTGCCCTTCGGGCCGTACAGCTCGATGTCGGCCACGGCACCGGTGTCGTCGGGGTTGGTGAGGTGGATGTAGTCCTGGCGGGACTTGGCGGTGCTCGCGCCCGGGAACCAGAAGTTCGTGTCGGGTGCGGTGCAGGTGACCCCGAGGAGGCCGCGGGAGCCGCCTGCGGTGACCTCCGTGGTCTGCTGTGCGGTCCAGCCGGGGGCCAGCGCGCCGGTGGCCAGGCCGACGAGGGCCGGGGCGTCGGAGCCGTCCGCCTCCGCGACGGCCGGCTTCCCGGGCTCCTGCACGGCGAGGACCGGCTTCTCGGCCTTCTTCCTGGCCTTCTCCGCCGCTTCCTCGGCCTTCTTGGCCTTCTTCGGGTCGCTCTCGTCCTCGTCGTCCACGATCGGCAGGGCCGGCTTCAGCTCGGCGGCGCCCTTGGCCTCGCCGCCCTCGCCCGCCGGGGTGAACGCGGTGTACCGCGTCTCGGCGAGGTCGGAGCTGCTGGGCGCCGGGCAGACCAGACCGGCCCGCTCGACCGGCAGCAGCGCGGCGGGCTTCGCGGCGGGCTCGGCCGGGGCGCCGGGCGCGGTGACCGTGGCGAATCCGGTGACGGCGGCCAGGACGGCGGCGCCCGCGATCAGGGACAGGTGGGTGGACTTCACTCGGACTCGCCTCGCGATGCGTTACCGGTCTGCCACGGGGCCTGGCCCGGGGCCTGGGGGTCGGTCTGTTCGCCGTTCTCGGTGTACGGGTGGTGCTGCGGGTGCTGCTGCCCGCCGACGTACCGGCCGTACTCGTCGTACGCGCCCTGGCTGTCGTACGCGGCGTTCTGGCCGTGGTAGGCGCCCTGGTCGCCGTACTCCTGCGCGTACGGGTCCTGGACGCCGTAGCCGCCCTGGTAGCCCGCGTCCTGATGCCCCTGCTGATGCTGCTGGGCGTACGGGTCCGGCTGCTGGTACGCCGTGTAGGACTCCGCGGCCTGCTGCTGCCCGTCCCACTGCGCGTAGGTGTCGTACTGCTGGGGGGCTTCCTGCTGCGGGAGTGCCGCATAGCCGCCGGTGGCCTCCTGCGGGTCGTGCGGGGCCCGCGGGTCGTGCGCCGGCGGGTTCTCGGCGTACGGGTCGGCGGACTGCTGCGCCGGGATGTACTCCCCCGGGTCCACGGCCCGCGACCGGTCGTCGTTCCCTGCCTCATCGGCGGTCGCCGTCTCGGCCTGGGCAGCCTCTGCCTGGGCCGCGGCGCGCAGCCTGCGGGCACGGCGGCCCTCCCCGTCGACCGGCTCGGCGGCGACGGCGAGCGCCTCGTCGGGCAGGTCGTCGTCGATCTCCCGGCGGCGGCCCGGCAGAGCCATGACCACCAGGACCAGGAGCAGCCCGGCCTGGGCCCAGATCCACCCGGTGTGGGTGATCGGGGCGTCGTAGGTGAGGTCGAGGCGGCCGCCGTCGGCGGGCAGTTCGAAGCCCTGGGCCCAGCCGTCGACGGTCTTGCCGGGCAGCGGCTTGCCGTCCAGCGTGGCCGTCCAGCCCGGGTCGGCGGCGTCGGCGATCCGCAGCACGCGGCCCGCCTCGCCGGACGGGATGTCGGAGTGGGCCTCGACGGCGGCCGAACCGACCGCGACACGGTCGCCCTCACCGGAGGCCGGGGTGATCATGACGCGGGCGACCTGGCGGTCCACCCGCCACAGGGCGCTGCCGTCGAGCTGGCTGAGGCGGCTCAGGCCCGGGGTCGCGTCGAGGACCCGGCTCATCTGGCGCGGTGCTCCGTCCCGGACCAGGACGTAACGGATCGCGAAGCCGCTGAGCTGGCCGCCCTGGTCGGCGCCGGAGCCCGCGACGAGGTTGGCGACGACCTTGTCGAGGCGGCTGTTGCCGCCGCCCGCCTCGGTCAGTTCGGCGTCGCCGAGCCGGGCGCCCGAGCCGCGGACCAGGCTGTAGGAGACGGTGTCGGGCGAGGTGCCGCCGAGGACGAGGGTGCGGGGCTGGTCGCGGGTGGTGCTCTCCTCCGCGACGAAGGCGGGCACCTGGACGGGGTCGCGGCGCTCCAGCGGGCCGTCGGCGCCGCCGATCATCCAGCCGAGCGCGGCCAGGACCGGGGCCAGCCCGGCGGCCAGCGCGATCAGGGCCGCCACGGGCTGGCGCCAGCCGAAGCTCTGCTCGGCGACCCGGATGCGGGCCCCGTCCGCGCCGACCAGGGCGGCGGCGATCAGGGCGGCGCCGTAGACGAGGGTGGCCGGTCCGGCCCAGGTGGACCCGTTGGCGAAGGCGGCGAAGAGGAAGCCCACGAGCGCGACGGCCCAGGCGGTCCGGACGGCAAACTGCCGCTCCTCGCGCAGCAGGGCGGCGAGCGCGGCCAGCACGATGCCGAGCAGCAGGACGCCGCCCGCCGCACCGGGACCGCCGGGGCTGATGCCGAGCAGGTCGAGGCCCGACGCCTGGCCCGTCCCGAGGTCGAGGCCCGCCTCGGTCAGGAGCGCGGACGGGTTCGTCAGGAGGCTCAGCGACCAGGGAGCGAGGACCAGGACCGGGGTGGCGACGGCGGCCAGGAAGCGGAGCGCGTACGCCGTGATGTCGCCGCGCCGCAGCACGAGCACACCGAGGCCGAGGACCACGGCGAGCGGCCAGACGACCGGGGTGAACGCCATGGTGACGGTCAGCAGCAACGTGTACGCCCAGGTGGCGCGCCAGCTGCCGCGCTCCCCGGCCGCGCTGTCGGCGCGCAGCCCGTGGGCGGCGACGCCCGCGCGGGCGATCAGCGGGAGGAGGACGAGGAGGACGGCGGTGCCCAGGCGGCCGGTGGCCAGCGCGCCGGTCGCGGCGGGCAGGAAGGCGTAGGCGACGCTCGCCCAGGCCCGCAGCAGCCGAGAGGGGAGCAGCGGGCGGGATGCGAAGTAGGCGGTGGCGCCGGCCAGCGGGATGGAGCAGACCAGCAGCACGCTGACGGCGAGCCCGGTCGAGCCGAGGAACAGGGCCGACAGGGCGGCGAGCAGGGCCAGGTAGGGCGGTGCGGTCTGGGTGCCGCCGGTGCCGACCGTGTGCCAGGCGTCCGCGTACCGACCCCAGAGCGAACCGAGCTCGGCGGGGACGGGCAGCAGCGCGCCGCCCGCCAGGGCGCCGCCGGTGAGCAGGTTGCGGCAGGCGACGAGCGAGACGACGAGGAGCAGGGCGAAGAGGACGGGGCCGGGCTTGCGGCCGATGCGCTTGAGACGGGCGAACTGGTCGACTTCGAGGAAGTCGGCGTCGTCGCCGCCGGGGCCGGATTCGACGGCCCCGTGGCGTGAGCCGCCCGTGTCGGCGTCCGTTCGGCGGCCGAGGTTGCCCGCGACCTGGTCGACCGTGGCCCGGACGGTGGCGCCGGGCGGCGGGAAGAGGGCGCGCAGCTCGGCGGCGTCGACGACGCCCTTTCCGCGGGTGCGGCGGGCGGCGAGGACGCGGCCGGGGCGCAGGAGGGTGCCGAGCAGTCCGGTGACCTCGTCGACGGCCTGGCCCGGCACCTTGCCGACGAGGTAGGCGAGGGTGCGCAGGAGGGTGCCGACGACGAGCCGGAGCAGGACCCAGGGCAGGGCCTTGCCGCGGGCGTTGACGAGCATCGTGTAGGCCGCGCCGGCCTTGTCGACGCGGTGCGGGCTCGCGACGGAGCGGCCGGCGCAGTCGATGGGGCGGCGCTCGCGGGCGGAGGCCTCGGCGTGCCGCAGGACGGCGTCCGGGGCGACGAGGACCCGGTGGCCGGCGAGGTGGGCGCGCCAGCAGAGGTCGACGTCGTCGCGCATCAGGGGGAGCCTGCGGTCGAAGCCGCCGAGCTCCTCGTAGACGTCGCGGCGGATGAGCATGCCGGCGGAGGAGACGGACAGGACGGTACGGACCTGGTCGTGCTGGCCCTGGTCCTGCTCGCGGCGGTCCAGGCCGGTCCAGCGGCGTCCGCTGTTGGCGATGGAGACGCCGACTTCGAGGAGCTGCTTGCGGTCGTACCAGCCGCGCAGCTTGGGGCCGACGATCGTGGCGTGCTTGTCGGTGTCGACGACGCGCAGCAGCTCGGCGAGCGCGTCCGGCTCGGGTGCGCAGTCGTCGTGCAGCAGCCAGAGCCACTGGACCGGCTCGCCGTGGGGAAGCTCGGGGAGGTCGTAGTTCTCGTCGACCCAGGTCCGGGTGTGCGGGTCCCAGCCGCCGGGGCGCTTGAGGTAGGGCAGGTCGTCCGGGGTGAGGACGCCGGCCGTGCGGGCCGCCTCGTCGACGGCCGTGCCGAAGCTCGTACGGCGTGCGAGGTGCAGGACGCGTTCGTCGCCGAGCGCCTCGGTGACCAGCCGGGCCGAGTCGTCGGCGCTGCCGGTGTCGGCGGCGATGACGTTCTGTACGGGGCGTTCCTGCCCGAGCAGCCCGGCCAGCACGTCGGGCAGCCAGCGGGAGCCGTCGTGGGAGACGAGCACGGCGGTGACGACGTGCCGGGGGAACTCAGGGGCGGCGGCGGCCGCGTTCGGCGCCGCCGAGTGGCTGTGCACGGACATCGAGGTACGGGCCCTCCGGCCGGGTCCGGGGGGCGTCCCCGGGGGCTGCATCGGTGTACACGCGTGCCCCGGCGGGGCGTTGGCGCGTCTCGGACGGGGCCCCACACTAACGGTACGGACAGGCGGCGGCGCCCGCGCCGGTTCGGGGGCGGGCCCGGGACTGCCGACGGCCCGTCCGCCGCCCCGGGGAGGGCGGCGGACGGGCCGTCGGAGACGAGCGGGGCTCTGCGTGGCTGTCCGGGGCTCGGGCCTGCGGGGAGCCGGGGCGGCGCCCGGGATGAGCGGGGGCCGGTCGCCGGACGCGGGGCGGCCTCGTGTCAGATGGCGGCCTTCTTGAGGCGTCGCCGTTCCCGCTCGGAGAGCCCGCCCCAGATGCCGAAGCGTTCGTCGTTGGAGAGGGCGTACTCCAGGCATTCCGATCGCACCTCGCAGGCGAGGCAGACCTTCTTGGCCTCGCGGGTGGATCCGCCCTTCTCCGGAAAGAAGGACTCGGGATCGGTCTGGGCGCACAGTGCGCGCTCCTGCCAGCCGAGTTCCTCGTCCGCGTCCTCGACCAGCAGTTGCTGGAACAGCTCGGTCATGTGCGCCCCTCGTCTGTCTCTTACGTCCCGTGATGCAGCCTTTTGCGGCCGAACGACACGAGTGAAATTACAAAGCTGTAGCTCTGGGGCAGTCAAGCGAGGATCTGCTATTGACCCAGGGATTCACTCTGCGGAACCAAGCGTATGCACTAAGTGTTCAAAACAACAAAAATCTGACATATGCCACGACCTCCACAGCGTCACACCTTCTCCCGGTGAGACGAACGAGGCCGGTTCCGTGTTGCGATTCGATCACTGAAGCGATCAAGATCACAGTAAGGTCACGGAGCGTCAGTCACGTTTGAGGGCGCGCACGATGCGCCACGTGTCCCCGCCGCGGGTGCATAAACCTTTCTCCGGACCCGATGACCGGAAGGAGTGAAGCAACGCCCCCATATCGGGCATCGAGTTGACAACGGACGGCCGAGCCGGTTCTCCTTGACTCCATGTCGGCGACCGGAGCTCTGCACGTCACCCACCTCCGTGGGTTCCGTAGTGCTGTCCAGGCCCGCTGTTGCTGTTCCAGCTGTCACAGCTGTTGATGCCCCCGCGCTCCAGCTTCTGATCCAGCCTCTTTCCGGCCACCGGCCGGTCGGCCTGCCCGGCTCCTGAGCCCTCCGGCTCTCCGGCCATCCGCCGGCCCCCGCGCCTCCGGTACTCCCCCGCAGCTCCCGCCGAGCTGCTGACGCGCCCCGCGACTCCCCGCACGCCCCCCATGCCGAGGAACCACCGCAGCCATGAACAGCGACAGCGACCTTCAGATCGCCGGCGACATCCTTGAGGTCCAGCACCTCCTGCAGCCCGCCCGCGAGCACCCCTCCACCGTCTCCGAGTTCGTCGGCCTCGCGCGTTCCGTCGCGGCCGACCGCGCACGGTGGGCCCCCATCGTCCGGTACGACTCCGTCTCCCGCTGGTACCACCGCCTGCACCAGGGCCCCGGCTACGAGGTGTGGCTGCTCAGCTGGGTGCCCGGACAGGGCAGCGGACTCCACGACCACGGTCTCTCCGCCGGCGTCCTGACGGTCCTGGAAGGCGAGTTGACCGAGCACACCGAGCGCGGGACGCGGTCCCTCGGCGCGGGCGCGCAGCGGTCCTTCGCCCCGGGGTACGTCCACGAGGTGGTCAACGATTCGCTCGAACCGGCCGTGAGTCTGCACGTCTACTACCCGGGCCTGACCGAGATGCCGATGCACCCGGGCCAAAGCGCCCCGACGGCCGTGGACGCCGTACCCGCCTGACAAACTGCTGTGCATGCGCATTGTTGTTCTGGCCGGTGGCATCGGCGGTGCCCGCTTCCTTCGCGGCCTCAAGCAGGCCGCGCCCGACGCGGACATCACGGTGATCGGCAACACGGGTGATGACATCCATCTGTTCGGGCTGAAGGTCTGTCCCGACCTCGACACCGTGATGTACACCCTCGGCGGTGGCATCAACGAGGATCAGGGCTGGGGGCGTACCGACGAGACCTTCCGGGTGAAGGAGGAACTCGCGGCGTACGGCGTGGGCCCCGAGTGGTTCGGTCTCGGCGACCGTGACTTCGCGACCCACATCGTCCGTACGCAGATGCTCGGCGCGGGCTACCCCCTGAGCGCGGTCACCGAGGCGCTCTGCGCCCGCTGGCAGCCGGGCGTGCGGCTGCTCCCCATGTCCGACGACCGGGTCGAGACGCATGTCGCCGTCGAGACGGACGGCGAGAGCAGGGCGATCCACTTCCAGGAGTACTGGGTGAAGCTGCGCGCCTCCGTCGAGGCGCGGGCGATCGTGCCGGTCGGGGCGGAGCAGGCCAAGCCGGCTCCGGGGGTGCTGGAGGCCATCGGCGCCGCCGACGTCATCGTCTTCCCGCCGTCGAATCCGGTGGTGTCCGTCGGCACCATCCTCGCCGTGCCCGGGATCCGCGAGGCCATCGCCGAGGCGGGCGTGCCGGTCGTCGGCCTCTCCCCCATCGTCGGGGACGCTCCCGTGCGCGGAATGGCGGACAAGGTGCTCGCCGCGGTGGGCGTCGAGTCGACGGCCTCGGCCGTGGCCCGGCACTACGGGTCGGGGCTGCTGGACGGCTGGCTGGTGGACACGGTGGACGCGGGTGCGGTCGACGAGGTGGAGGCGGCGGGGATTCGCTGCCGGGCGGTGCCGCTGATGATGACGGACCTGGACGCGACCGCGGAGATGGCCCGGCAGGCGCTGACGCTGGCCGAGGAGGTACGGGCGTGAGTGCCGTCCCCGGGGCAGGGGGCGCGGTCGGCGCCGATGAGGACGAGGGCGTGGGCGGGGGAAGCGTGAGTGGCCCGGCCGGGACCGTTCCCTCCTTCCGTGTGTGGGCCGTGGGCGGGATGCCCGAGGTACGGGACGGTGACGATCTCGCCAAGCTGATCGCCGCCGCCGAGCCGGGGCTCGCCGACGGGGACGTCCTGCTCGTCACGTCGAAGATCGTCTCCAAGGCGGAGGGCCGGATCGTCGAGGCCGCGGACCGCGAGGCCGCCATCGACGCCGAGACCGTGCGGGTCGTCGCCCGGCGCGGGACGCTGCGGATCGTGGAGAACCGGCAGGGGCTGGTCATGGCCGCCGCCGGGGTCGACGCGTCCAACACGCCCGCCGGGACCGTGCTCCTGCTGCCCGAGGACCCCGACGCCTCCGCCCGGACCATCCGGGACGGACTGCGGGACGCCCTCGGCGTGGAGGTCGGCGTCGTCGTCACGGACACCTTCGGACGGCCCTGGCGCAACGGTCTGACGGATGTCGCGATCGGTGCGGCCGGGGTGCGGGTGCTGGACGACCTGCGGGGCGGGACGGACGCGCACGGCCATCCGCTCAGCGCCACGATCGTGGCCACGGCGGACGAGCTGGCCTCGGCCGGGGATCTGGTCAAGGGCAAGGCGGAGGGCCTGCCGGTGGCGGTGGTCCGGGGGTTGTCGCACGTGGTCGCCTCCGACGACGGGCCCGGAGCCCGGGCGTTGGTGCGGAGTGCCGCCGACGACATGTTCCGGCTGGGTACGTCCGAGGCCGTGCGCGAAGCGGTGACGCTGCGGCGTACGGTGCGCGAGTTCAGCGACGAGCCGGTGGACCCCGGGGCGGTGCGGCGCGCCGTGGCGGCGGCCGTCACCGCGCCCGCGCCTCATCACACGACGCCGTGGCGGTTCGTGCTGCTGGAGTCCGCCGGGGCGCGGACCCGGTTGCTCGACGCGATGCGGGAGGCGTGGATCGAGGATCTGCGGCGCGACGGGAAGAGCGAGGAGTCGATCGCCAAGCGGGTGCGGCGCGGGGACGTGCTGCGCAACGCGCCGTATCTGGTGGTGCCGTGCCTGGTGATGGACGGCTCCCACACGTACGGGGACGAGCGGCGGGACACCGCGGAGCGCGAGATGTTCGTGGTCGCGGCGGGGGCCGGGGTGCAGAACTTCCTGGTGGCGCTGGCCGGTGAGCGGCTGGGGTCGGCGTGGGTGTCCTCGACGATGTTCTGCCGGGACGTGGTGCGGGAGGTGCTCTCGCTGCCGTCGTCCTGGGATCCGTTGGGGGCCGTGGCGGTGGGGCACGGGGTGGGGGTGCCTCGGGAGCGGGGGGCCCGGGAGGCGGAGGCGTTTCTCACCGTGCGGTGAGGTGGGGTGAGCGGGCGTGGGTGGGCCCCGGGCCTCGGTGGGGCCGGGGGCGACGATGAGCCTGCGGGTGATCGTGGGGACCGGGGCCTCGGTGCGCGCGGGGCGTGGGTGCGCGCGGGGCGTGGGTGCGCGCGGGGTGTGTGCCGCTGCGCGGGGCTTGTCCCCTCCCCGCCCCTTCCCGAAACCGGGGCTCCGCCCCGGGCCCCGCTCCTCAAGCGCCGGAGGGGCTGAGTTTGCCCGGTGAAGGCTGGGATCGCCCGGAGGGGTAGGGCTTCCCCGGCTGGGGATGAGAGGGTCCGGCGAAGGCGGGGCAATGCCCGGACCGGAGGGGCGGGGCTTGCCCGGACCGGAGGGGCTTGGCCGGAGGGGCGGGGCTTGGCCGGAGGGGCGGGGCTTGGCCGGAGGGGCGGGGCTTGGCCGGAGGGGCGGGGCTTGGCCGGCGAAGGCGGGGGTCGGGGCCTGGGCGCGGTTACAGGTTCACGATGTTGCCCGGGCGCATCCTCGGCGCTCTGCGCTGCGGACCGCGGCCCGAGAGCAGGATCAGACGGGTGGCCCGGTGGCGTTGGCCCTCGTAGGGGGCGAGCAGGGTCAGCATCTCCTCGTCGTCCGCGTCGCGGTTGTCCGCCAGGGCGTGGCCGACGATGCCGGGGAGGTGCAGGTCGCCGACCGTGACCGCGTCCGGGGCGCCGTTCGAGCGCTGGAGGGTCTCCGCCGCCGTCCAGGGGCCGATTCCCGGGATCAACTGGAGGCGGGCCTGTGCCTCGGGCAGCGGCATCGTCGTCGCCTCCTCCAGCCGGCGGGCCACCCGTACCGCTCGCAGGATCGTCGACGAGCGTTTGGCGTCCACGTTCGCCTGGTGCCATTCCCAGGACGGGATCATCGCCCAGCCGTGCGGGTCCGGCATGACGTGCAGGCCCAGGTCGGAGGTGGGGCCGGGGGCGGGGGTGCCGTAGCGGCGGACCAGATGGCGCCAGGCGCGGTACGCCTCGTCCGTGGTGACCTTCTGTTCCAGGACCGAGGGAATCAGCGACTCCAGCACCAGGCCCGTGCGCAGCAGCCGCAGGCCCGGTCGGCGGTGCCGGGTCAGGGCCAGCAGGCGGTGGCGCGGGACGAACGCGTCCGGGTCGTCCTCCGCGCCCAGGAGCGCGGGCAGGCCCTCCAGCAGCCAGTCCGCGCCGGGGCCCCACGCCGCCGCCGCGATCCGTTCGCCGCGCCGCGCGATGCGCAGGGTGCCGGGGCCCGCGGGTGTGCGGGTCGCCCGCCAGAAGGTTCCGTCCCCCGCCATCCGGAACGTCGGGTCCGCCGGGCCCCGGCGCAGCGGTCCCAGCACCAGACGGAGGTCCAGGGGGCCCCGGGGCGTCCACTCCCGGGTGAAGGGAGCGGCGGCCTCGGGCACGGCGGCCTCGGACACGGTGGCTCCGGACACGGCAGACCCGGACACCGTGGCTCCGGACACGGCAGACCCGGACACCGTGGCTCCGGACACGGCAGACCCGAGCGTGACGGCCTCAGCCGCAGCAGCCCCGGGCGCAGCAGCCTGCTGGGGCAGCGCTGCCCGCGGGGTGCGGGGGGCGAATCGTCCTGCCACGAAGTCTCGGTGTCCCTGGATGCTCGTCGGTGCGGGAGGGCTGCTGCTCCTCCCGCGGCTCTTCGAGGGTACGGGCAGCAGCGCTACTGGTCCGAGGAGAAGCGGACCGAGGCGTCCGGCAGCGTCGCCCCGCACCAGATCCTGATCCCGTCACGGAGTTCGTTGTCCGCGCCCACCTGGGCCCCGTCGCCGATCACCGCGCCGGCCAGGACCGTACGGCTGCCGATCCGCGCGCCCGCCCCGACCAGGGAGTCCGTGACGACCGCGTTCGGTTCGACGGTCGCGTTCTCCAGGACCGTGGAGCCGTCCACCCGCGCGCCCGCGCCGATCACCGCTCCGGCGCCGACGACCGTACCGCCGGTGAGCTTGGCGTCCGGGGCGACGGAGGCGGTCGGCAGGACCAGGCGGTCGCCGCAGCGGCCGGGGACCGCCGGGGACGGGGCCCGGCCCAGGACGAGGTCGGCGGAGCCGCGCACGAAGGCTCCCGGGGTGCCGAGGTCCAGCCAGTACGTGGAGTCGACCATGCCCTGGAGGTGGGCTCCGGAGGCGAGCAGTCCGGGGAAGGTCTCGCGTTCGACGGAGACCGGGCGGCCGGACGGGATGGTGTCGATGACCGAGCGCCGGAAGATGTACGCCCCGGCGTTGATCTGGTCGGTGACGATCTCCTCCGGCGTCTGCGGCTTCTCCAGGAAGGCGGTGACCCGGCCCGTCGGGTCGGTCGGCACGAGCCCGAAGGCGCGCGGGTCCTCCACCCGGGTCAGGTGGAGGGAGACGTCCGCCCCGGAGTCGGTGTGCGAGGTGACCAGGGCCCGGATGTCGAGCCCGGTCAGGATGTCGCCGTTGAAGATCAGGACCGGTTCGTCCGGCCCCGACGACAGCTTCGCCGCGACGTTGCGGATGGCTCCGCCGGTGCCGAGCGGCTCCTCCTCGGTGACGTACTCGATGTGCAGACCGAGCGAGGAGCCGTCCCCGAAGTACGGCTCGAAGACCTCGGCCAGGTAGGACGTGGCAAGCACGATGTGCTCCACCCCGGCCGCCCTGGCCCGCGCCAGCTGGTGGGTGAGGAAGGGGACCCCCGCCGCCGGGACCATCGGCTTCGGGGTGTGCACCGTGAGCGGACGCAGCCGGGTGCCCTTGCCCCCGACCAGGAGGATCGCTTCTTTTGCCTCTGTCACAGCACCGTCTCTGCTTCCTGCCGGGGCCTGGCCTCGTTCGTGACTGGTCAGTTAAGCAGACCGGCCGAGCCCCGCTCCGGTCAGCGACCCTGCAGTTTGGCGGAGGTGGTCCGGGCCGTGCCGAGCTTCTTGTAGAGACGCGCTCCGGGGCATTCGGTTGCGAAGCCGTCCCGATGGCCCGAGATGACGTTCATCCTGACCTTCGCGCCCGCCTTGTACTTGTTGCTGCCGCCGGAGGTCAGGGTGACCTTGCCCTTGGGGTTGCGCCCGAAGAGACCCAGTTTCCAGGCGGTGAGCTTGGAGACGGCCGTCACGGCGGCGGCGGGCGGGTTGGTGGAGGAGTAGGAGCCGAGGACCGCGATGCCCATGGTGTTGGTGTTGAAGCCCAGGGTGTGGGCGCCCAGGACCGCCTTCGTGACACCCCCGGCCCGGCCCTCGTAGATGTTTCCGCACTTGTCGACGGCGAAGTTGTAGCCGAAGTCGCGCCAGCCGCTGCTCTGGACGTGGTAGCGGTAGATGGAGCGGAGCACCGAGGGCGCCTGCTTGCAGGTGTAGTTGTTCCCGGTCGCGCTGTGGTGCACGAAGGCCGCCTTGACGGTCTTGGTGTAGGCGAACTGGCGCTCGCGGAGCCTCTCGTCCGCGCCCCAGCCCTTGCGGGTGATGATCCCTGGCCGGGGGCCGATGTACGGCTTGGCCCCGGCCGCGATGGTCGCCGCATCCTCCGTCTGCGCCTTGGTCAGCGCGGGGATGAAGGTCGCGCCGAGCGGCGCCAGCTCCGCGTTGACGGCCGAGGCCGCCTCGGACTCGGCGGTGAGCACCTCCGGCAGGACGACCGGCGTCGTGGGCGGGGCCGGGTTGACGGCGAACGCCGCCACGGCGGCGCTCCGGCCGGCGGGGGCGGCCCGGGCGGGCTCGGGCGCGGTCTCCGCGGCGGGCTCGGGCGCGGTCTCCGCGGCGGGCCCGGGTGCGGGGTCCGGGCCGGGGTCGACGAGTTCGAGGCGCATCCCCTCGGGAAGCGGCGCGGTCGCGGACCGGCCCCGCGGACCGGCCGGCTCCGGCCGTACGCGGACCTCCACGCCGTCGGAGTCGCCGACCCAGAGAGGGGCGGTCGCCCCGCGCACCCCGCCCGAGGACCGCTCGTCGCTGCCGAGGTCGGCGGCGTGTTCGGCGTTGTGGGTCTCGACGTCCTGCCAGTCCGACCAGTCCGCGGAGCCGGTCGCCCGGGTACGGACCTGGACCGTGCCGTGGAGTTCGGCCTTCGCGTCGTCCCAGACCACCCCCACGAGGGAGAACGGCCGGGCCGTCCGGCGCTCCAGCCCCTGACCGGCCGCCGCGCCCGCACCCGCGACCCGGTCGGACGGCGCGGCGAGGGACTCCAGGGGCAGGGACTGCGTCGAGCCCGCGGAATCGGCCGCGGGGAGTCCGGCGGTCCGTACCGCGGGCGGGCCGGCACCCGGTGACTCGGGGGACAGGGAAGGCGGCCCGGCCGAGACGGTGTGCGGGGGCGGGGCGGCCAGGGCGGGAGTGGCGAGCGGCAGGATGAGGGCCGCCGCGCAGGTGACACCGACTGAGGTGACCAATAGTGCACGCATGTGAACGATAGTGGACATAGAGTGATGAGTCCGGCTACCCGGACATCGGCCGCTTCATGACGCACCGTCTGCCGAACCGGCGTACGTGACACCCGTTCAGCCCGCCCCGTACCGCGCCCCCGCGTACGCTTGCGCGGATGAACTCCAGCGACCGCACCCCCGCCGACCTGCTGCGATCCGCCCTCTCCGCGGACCCGGCCCGCCCCCTGGTCACCTTCTACGACGACGCCACCGGAGAACGCGTCGAACTGTCGGTGGCCACCTTCGCCAATTGGGTGGCCAAGACCGCCAATCTGCTCCAGGGCGACCTGGCCGCGGAGCCCGGCGACCGGCTCGCCCTGCTGCTGCCCGCGCACTGGCAGTCCGCGGTCTGGCTGCTCGCCTGCTCGTCCGTCGGGGTCGTCGCCGACGTCCAGGGCGACCCGGCCGCCGCCGACCTCGTGGTGACCGGCCCGGACTCCCTGGAACGGGCACGGGCGTGCCGGGGCGAGCGCGTCGCTCTGGCCCTGCGTCCGCTGGGTGGCCGGTTCCCGCAGGCGCCCGAGGGGTTCACGGACTACGCGGTGGAGGTGCCGGGCCAGGGGGACCGCTTCGCGCCCTTCGCCCCGGTGGACGCCGACGCCCCCGCGCTGGCCGTGGGCGGCGTCGAGCTGACGGGTGCGCAGCTCGTCGCCCGGGCCCGCGAGGACGCCGGCGCCCTCGGCCTCGTACCGGGGTCCCGGCTGCTCACCGGGCGTACGTACGACACGTGGGAAGGGCTGAGCGCGGGGCTCTTCGCGCCCCTGGCGGCGGGTGGGTCCGTGGTGCTGTGCCGCCACCTCGCACAGCTCGACGCGGACGGGCTGGCCCAGCGGACCGAGAGCGAGCGGGTCACCAACACCGCGGTATGACAAGCGCGCTGAGGTCCACTCGTCCGGCCCACAGCGGGCCGAGTCCCCGGTGAACGGCCCGGGAGCGGGTAGATGATCGAGCGGTACAGACCACTCTCCTGGCCGTGCACAACCAAGCGCGAGTTTCAGCCGTCTACTCCTGCGACCGGCGGCCCCTCGCGCCGCCGAACGTGAAGGATGGACGCAGACGTGACCGACAGCGCTGGCCCGCCGTCCGACCCGGACCGCCCGGCCGAGGACAGGCCGCAGGACAGGTCGCGGGAAGAGTCCGGGCGGCCCGAGGACGCGGCCCCCGGGGGAACGGCTTCCGAGGCCTCCGAAGGGGCGGCTTCCGAGGCCCCCGAGGCAGCGGCTTCCGGGGGCGGGGCCCCGCAGGGCGGTTCGCCCCGGAGCGACACCCCGCAGGGGGACGCCCCGCAGGGGGACGCCCCGCAGGGGGACGCCCCGCAGGGGGACGCCCCGCAGGGGGACGCCCCGCAGGGGGACGCCCCGCAGGGGGACGCCCGGCACGAGGACGGTCCGCCTCAGGACGACGCCCCGCACCAGGCCGGTCCGGCCGCCGGCGAAGCCCGCGAAGCCGGCGGGGAGAGCGGTCAGGCCCGTCGGGCCGGGGGAACCGGCGGCGGCGCCGATGCTTCCGGCGCCGCCGCGGCCGTCCCCGCCCGGGATGGCGACGGCGGCGTGCAGACCTGGGCGGACCAGCCCAAGGACGGCATCGTCGCCGCCCGCAGGAGCCACTGGCTGCGCTGGACCGCGCTCGCCGCCTCGTTCCTCGTGCTGGTCGCCGCCGGCGTCGGGTGGTGGATGTACCAGAAGCTCGACGGGAACATCACCACCGACACGGGCGCCGCCGCCGAACTCAAGCAGTACGAGAAGGAGCGGCCGACCCCGGTCGTCATGGACGCCCAGAACATCCTGCTCATCGGGTCCGACAGCCGGGCCGGGGAGAACAGCGAGTACGGGCGGGACGACGGCGGCAGCCAGCGCTCGGACACCACGATCCTGCTGCACCTCGCGGCGGACCGGGAGAGCGCGACGGCCGTGTCGATCCCCCGCGACCTGATGGTGGAGGTCCCCAGCTGCCGCACCGCGGACGACAAGAAGACGCGGGAACGGTTCACCCAGTTCAACGCGGCGTTCGAGCTCGGCGGCACCGCCTGCACGATCCGGACCGTGGAGCGGATGACCGGCATCCGCGTCGATCACCACATGGTCGTCGACTTCAACGGCTTCAAGGACATGGTCGACGCGGTGGACGGGGTCGAGATCTGCCTCAAGGAGCCGATCGACGACGAGGACGCGCACCTCAAGCTCCCGGCCGGCCGGCAGACGCTGAACGGCGAGGAGGCGCTCGGTTACGTACGGGCCCGCAAGTCCCTCGGCAACGGCAGCGACACCGAACGCATGGAGCGCCAGCAGCAGTTCCTCGGGGCGCTCGTCAACAAGATGCAGAGCAACGGCGTCCTGCTCAACCCGGCGCGGCTCTACCCGGTGCTGGACGCGGCCACCAAGTCGCTGACCACCGACCCGGGGCTGGCCTCGCTGCGCGACCTGTACGACCTGGTGCGCGGGATGCGCGACGTACCGACCGAGCAGGTGCAGTTCCTGACCGTGCCCCGGCAGCCGTACCGCAACAACCCCAATCGGGACGAACTCGTCGAACCGGACGCGGGAGACCTGTTCCGGCAACTCCGCGAGGACAAGCCCGTCGCCGTGGTCCCGGCCGATGAACTCGAAGAGGCGGAACGGGAGCAGGAAAGCGGGCAGGACGGCAAGCCGGACGACGCGGGATCCGAAAGCCCCACACCCACGCCCACCTATTCGGGTTCGAGCGCGGCGGACGACCTGTGCAAGCAGTAAAGCAATTGCCAAGACATAGAACACAATCGGCGCGCAATGGGAAGAATGCCCGGTTGTAAAGGGGGTGGAATGTGTCACGCACGTCGCTCGACCTGGAATCGGCCGGATAGTGTGACGCGATCCGGTGCTTCCGGCCGTCAGGGTCGTGCACTGCTGGAGCGAAGGAACGAGCGCCTCGCCGGGGGAGGGCGCCTCGCGTGGCACCGACGGAGGACGCAGGCAACCGTGGACGCGCACAGTCGTGGACGGGCGGACGATATCGACCCCGCCGACCAGTGGGTACTCAACCCGCACACCGGTAATTACGAATTGCGACTGGACCACTCCGCTGGGGAGTCGAGCAGTTCCACCCGTACGGCGAGCAGTTCCGCGCGCACGGCGACGGCCGAGGAAGCCGGACGCCGCGGGGAGTCGTCCCGGAGCGGCGCCACCCGCGAGGGTTCGGGCCGCCGCGGGGCCGGATCGCGCGGGGCCGCCGCGGACGGGACGCGCCGCGAGGTTCCGGGCCAGCGCAGCCGCCGCAGCTCCCAGGGGGCCCGGGGGGCCGCCGAGCCGCCCACGTCCGGGCGCCGGAAGCGCAAGCCCCCGAAGTCGCGCAAGAAGAGGGCGCTGCTGTGGACGGGCGGGGTGATGGCGTTCGTCGTGGTGGGCACCTCGGTCGGCGCGTACGCCCTCTACCAGAAGTTCAACGGGAACATCGACTCCATCGACGTGGGTGACGCCGGCAGCAAGAACGTCGTCACCGAAGGCCCGATGAACATCCTGGTCATCGGCACCGACAAGCGCACCGGCAAGGGCAACGAGGGGTACGGCGACAAGGGCAGCATCGGCCACGCCGACACCAACATCCTGTTCCACGTCTCCGAGGACCGGACCAACGCGACGGCGATGAGCATCCCGCGCGACCTGGTGACCGACATCCCCGAGTGCGAGACGAAGAAGCCGGACGGCACCACCGACGTCATCCCCGGCACCCCGAACGAACGTTTCAACACCAGCCTCGGCCAGAACGGCCGCGACCCCGGCTGCACCATGAAGACGGTCGAGGCCATCACCGGCCTCAAGCCGGACCACTTCATGATGGTCGACTTCAACGCGGTCAAGGAGCTGACCACCGCGGTCGGCGGCGTCGAGGTCTGCATGGCGAAGCCGGTCGACGACCCGAAGTCCCATCTGGTGCTCCCGCAGGGCAAGTCGACGGTCCAGGGCGAGAAGGCGCTGGCCCTGCTGCGTACGCGCGACAGCTTCGGCAACCGGAGCGACCTCGACCGGATCAAGGTGCAGCAGCAGTTCCTCGGCTCGATGATCCGCGAGATGAAGTCGAGCGACACCCTGACCAACCCGAAGAAGCTCTACAAGCTGGCCGACGCCGCCACCAACGCGCTGACCGTCGACTCCGCCATCGCCGACGCGAAGAAGCTGATGACGCTCGCGCAGGAGATCTCCAAGGTCGACACGAAGAACATCACCTTCCTCACGATGCCGGTCATCGACAACCCGGCCGAGCCGAAGCCCGTCACCGTGGTCGTGGACCCGGTCAAGGGCGAGCAGCTCTTCGCGATGATGCGCTCCGACACCTCGCTGACCGAGGTGAAGCAGAAGGAGAAGGACGCCAAGAGCAAGCAGGCGGCCCTCCTCAAGGGTCCGAAGGCCGATCCCGCCGACGTACGGGTGGACGTCCTCAACGGCGGCGAGATCCCGGGAGCGGCCGGTTCGACCGTCACCTGGCTCCAGAACGAGCAGGGGGTGCTGAAGTCCACCAACAAGGCCAACGCCCCCGAGAAGATCAAGAAGACGACCCTGGAGTACGCGCCCAACCAGGCCGATCAGGCCCGGACGCTCGCCGAGATGATGGGGCTTCCCGCGTCGGCCATGAAGCAGGGCACCACCGACGCCGAGGGTCTGGAGGCGATGGTGCTCACGCTGGGGGACGACTTCAGGGGCGCGGGCCAGCTCATCACCGGGCCGGCGAAGGCCCCGGAGGACGTCGAGCAAGTGAGAGCCGACAAGGCGGTATGCGCCAAGTGACATCGGGTCACCGCGCCACAGCGGAAATCTGAACAACATGGGGGGTCCGGTGGGACGCAGCAGCATGCCCGGGGAGGAGACGCGCTCACGCGTCCGCCGCGCCGATCGGCCCGGCGGGGACGAGAGCCGGGACGAAGGCCGGGCCGACAGCCCGGAGGGCCGAGGGGACGCGGCCGGTAGCGGTGACGCGCCCGCGCGCGGCAGGAGCGGGGAGCGCGGCCGTCGGGCCGAGGGGACCCGGCGCGGCACCGCGGGCGGCGCCCGGGGGCGCAGCGGCCGCCGCGCGCCGAAGAGCGGCAAGCGTCGCGTCCTGCGCTGGAGCGCCTCGGTGCTCGCCGTGCTCATACTCGTCACCGGCGGCGCCGGTTATCTCTACTACGAGTACCTGAACAGCAACATCAAGAAAGAGGATCTGACCCTCGGCGACAAGCAGATGGCCGATCACAAGGCCAACGCCGCCGGGCAGACCCCGCTCAACATCCTGCTCATCGGTTCCGACGCCCGGGACTCCGCGGCCAACCAGAAGCTGGGCGGCGCGAAGGAGACCTTCGGCGCGACACCGCTCGCCGATGTGCAGATGCTGCTCCACCTCTCCGCGGACCGCAGCAATCTCTCCGTCATCAGCATGCCGCGCGACACCATGCTGAAGATGCCCAAGTGCACGGCCCCGGACGGCGAGGTCTTCGCCGCCAGCACCCGTGACGTACAGACCAACGAGAGTCTGGGGCGCGGCGGTCCGGGGTGCACGGTGGCCACCTGGTACGAGCTGACCGGCATCCGGATCGACCACTTCATGATGATCGACTTCTCGGGTGTGGTGTCCATGGCCGATGCCATCGGCGGTGTCCCGGTCTGCGTCGACGCCAACATCCACTCGCGCAGCGCCGACGGCAAGGGCTCCGGGCTGAAGCTGGAGGAGGGCACCACGTACGTCAAGGGCGAGCAGGCCCTCCAGTGGCTGCGCACCCGGTACGGCTTCGAGGACAACACCGACCTGGGGCGGGCCAAGGCCCAGCACCAGTACATGAACTCCATGGTGCGCGAGCTGCGCAAGGGCACCAAGCTCACCGACCCGGCGAAGCTCATGAACCTCGCCGAGGCGGCCACGAAGGCGCTGACGGTCGACAAGGGCCTGGACACCGTCAAGAAGCTCTACGACCTGGCCGAGGAGTTCAAGAAGGTCCCGACGAAGCGCATCACGATGTCGACCATGCCGAACGTGTACGGCACCGGCGTCAACAGCGGCCGGGTGTACCCGAAGGCGGGCGACGCCGAGCAGTTGTTCCGGATGGTGCGGGACGACGTACCGCTGGACGGCAAGGCCTCCCAGCGCAAGAAGCCGGAGGAGCCCAAGGACCCGTCCGCGCCGGTGGGCGAGATCGCCGTCTCCGTACGGAACGGGACCGCCACCGACGCCCTCGGGCCGGCGTCGGGACGGGCCGGTCAGGTCGCGGACCAGCTGAAGGACGCGGGCTTCGGGCGGACCAGCATCGACTCGGGCAACGTCACCGGGGTGGCGCGGACCGGGATCCTGTATCCGAGCGCGGATCTGGAGGGCGACGCGCAGGCGGTCGCCAAGGCGCTCGGGGTTCCGCTGTCGCAGGTGAAGCGGTCCACCGACGTGTCGGGGATCTCGCTCGCGGTGGGCGCCGACTGGCGCGAGGACGGGGCGTATCCGGTGTCCGAGGGCACGGAGAAGACCCCGGAGTCGGCGGGCGCCCTGAACGGCGAGGAGGAGGCCTGCATGAAGGTCAACCCGAACTACACCTGGTGACCGTGCAGCGGCACGCTCGTGCGTCCGCGCGAAGGGCCCCGCCGCCGGATTCGGTCCGGCGGCGGGGCCCTTGGCGAACGCCCGGGGCGCTCGGTCTCAGACGGTCTCGCTGCTGCCCGTCATCGCCGGACGGCGGCTCGCGATGACCCGCTTGGCGAGGGACCGCGGGCTGGTCAGGAAGCCGAAGCCCCAGCACATGTGCATGGTCGCCAGCGCCACCGGGATCTGCGCGCGGGCCTTCAGCGAGAGCCCCTTGCCCGCGGGCAGCGATCCGGCGACGATCGCGGCGACGTAACCACCGGGGACGACGAGCGCCCACGGGGTGACGGCCGCGCCGAGGACCAGGCCCGCGGCGATGGCGACGACGGCGGTCGGCGGGGCCAGGTAGCGCAGGTTGATCGAGCCGGAGTGGTAGCGGGCGACGACATGGCGCCAGCGGCCGTAGTCCTTGTACTGCTTGGCGAGCGCCTTGACCGTGGGGCGCGGGCGGTACTGGACCTTCAGCTCGGGCGAGAACCAGATCAGCCCGCCGGCCTCGCGGATGCGGAAGTTGAGCTCCCAGTCCTGGGCGCGGATGAACTCGACGTTGTAGCCGTCGGCCCGCTCCAGCGCCTCGCGGCGGAAGACGCCCAGGTAGACGGTCTCGGCGGGGCCCGCCTGACCGCCGGTGTGGAAGGCCGCGTTGCCGACGCCGATCTTCGAGGTCATCGCGGCGGCGACGGCGTCCTCCCAGGCGTTCTCGCCCTCGGCGTGCATGATGCCGCCGACGTTCTGGGCGCCGGTCTCCTCCAGGAGGCGGACGGCGGTCGCGATGTAGTCCGGCGAGAGCATGCCGTGGCCGTCGACGCGGACGACGACCGGGTGGCGGGACGCCTTGATCGCCGCGTTGAGGGCGGCGGGGGTGCGGCCGGTGGGGTTGGGCACCGTGTGGACGCGGGAGTCCTCGGCGACCAGCTCGGCGGCGATCTCGTCCGTCCGGTCGGCGGAGGGGCCGAGCGCGATCACGACCTCCATCTCACCGGGGTACTCCTGCTCCAGGATGTGCCGGACCGAGTTCCTGAGATGGCGTTCCTCGTTGAGCACCGGCATGATCACGGAGACGGCGGGGTACTGCGCGGCAGACATGTGGTCCTCGGGGGGTCCTCGGGGGCGCCGGGGGTTGCGTACCCCAGGAGGCGGCTCGGTTTTCGGCCGCCACGTTACCGCGAATGGGGGACACGGGTGCGCGCCGCCGGGTCGCGCCCGGGGACGGTGGTCGTATGGGCCTACCGTGCGATGGTCCCCTTGCACCGCAGAGGTGTCTCCCTTGCACCCCGGAGGTGTCTCCCCCCGTGCCCCCACCGCAGCGACCGCAGCGCCCCCGCACCACTCCCCCGCGACGCCGTCCGCCCCAGGGCGCCCGGCCGGTCCGCAGCCGCAAGCAGGACGAGCGCCCGCGCTGGGGCATGCGGGTGGCGACCGGTCTGTCGGTGCTGGTGCTGGGGGCGGGCGGGATCGGTCACGCCGTGGTGAGCAGCCTGGAGGGCGGGATCGGCCGGGTCGACCCGTTCCAGAACATGAAGAACCGCCCCGAAGGGGGCCGCGGCACGAATCTGCTGCTCGTCGGCACGGACGGCCGGGACACGATCACCAAGGCCGAGAAGCGGAAGTACCGGCTCGGTGGGGCGCCCTGCCACTGCACCGACACGATCATGCTGGTCCACCTGTCGGCCGACCGGCAGCGGGCGAGCGTGGTCAGCCTCCCCCGGGACAGTTACGCCGAGATGCCCGCCCACACCGACCGCACCACGGGCAAGCACCACGCGAGCCACCCGGTGAAGCTGAACGCCGCCTACGCGGAGGGCGGGCCGACCCTGACCGTGCGCACCGTCGAGGACATGACGGGCGTCAAGATCGACCACTATCTGGAGGTCGACTTCACCAGCTTCATGAAGACGGTCGACGCGGTGGGCGGGGTGAAGATCTGCACGGCGCGGCCGATGAAGGACTCGTACACCGGCCTCGACCTGCCCGCGGGCACGCACGAGCTGGACGGCGGCCAGGCGCTCCAGTACGTCCGCTCGCGCCACGTGGACGTGGCCTCCGACCTGGGCCGGATGGAGCGCCAGCAGAAGTTCATGGCGGCGCTGATCAAGCAGGCGACGAGCAGCGGGGTGCTGCTGAACCCGGTGAGGTTCCAGCAGGTCTCCGCCTCGGTGCTCGGCTCGGTCCGGGCCGACGAGGGCTTCGGTACGGAGCAGATGCTGGCGCTCGGAAAGGCGATGAAGGGCTTCGGCCCCGCCTCGTCGGAGTTCGCGTCCGTGCCCGTCGGCAACCCCAGCTTCCCGGTCAAGGGCATCGGCTCGACGGTGCAGTGGGACGCGAAGAAGGCGAAGAAGCTGTTCCAGGCCCTGCGCGAGGACAAGCCGCTGGCCCCGGCGAAGCCGGAGCCGAAGCCCGCGCCGGGCCCGCGGCAGCCCCCCGCGAAGCTGGTCGACGTGGCACCCGGGGAGATCCGCGTCCAGGTCTACAACGGGACCCCGAAGGACGGCCTGGGCCGGACCGCGGACGAGGCGCTGCGCGCGACCGGGTTCGCCACCACCCAGGCCCCGCTCAACGGGGAGGTGCGGGAGCTGGAGCGGACGCTCGTGGAGTACGACCCGCGCTGGGACCGGTCGGCGAAGTCCCTGGCCACGGCGCTGCCCGGGAGCGAGCTGAAGGCGGTGAAGGGCCAGGGCCCGCAGATGCGGGTGACGGTGGGCTCGGACTTCACGAAGGTGCAGCGGGTCAAGGCGGAGCCCCGTCAGGCGGGCGAGTTCTCGACGGTGAGGGGCGACGAGGTGGTGTGCCCGTAGGGGCTCGGCGGCAGGGATGACGGCCGGGCTCCTCACCGGGCCCGGCGCCGGTCTCAGTCGTCGATGCCCTCGGCGGCGCGCTTCTCCCGCAGTTCCTTGATCGCGCGGCGGCGGGCGAGCCGGTGGGTGCGCCGGATCTGCGCCTCCTGGTAGCGCCGCTTGTCGCGCTCGGTCTCGGGAACCACCGGCGGCACGCGGCGCGGCTTGCCGTCCGCGTCGACGGCGGCGAAGACCAGGTAGGCGCTGCCGACCTGCTGTGCGGGGGTGGACTCGTTCCAGCGTTCGGCCATCACCCGGACGCCGACCTCCATGGAGGACCGGCCGGTCCAGTTGACCTGGGCCTTCACATGGACGAGGTCACCGACGCGGACCGGCTCCAGGAAGACCATCTCGTCCATCGACGCGGTCACGGCGGGGCCGCCGGAGTGCCGGCCGGCCACCGCGCCCGCGGCGTCGTCGACCAGTTTCATGATCACACCACCGTGCACCGTACCGAGGAGGTTGGTGTCGCTGCCGGTCATGATGTGGCTGAGGGTGGTCCGGGACGCCGCGGTCGGCTTGCCCGGAATCTCTTCCTCTGCCCGGTTGGCCGGATCTGTTACGCCCGTGGCCTGATCTGTCATACCGTCTACCTTATGCGGGGTCCGCGATCCCGCAGAATGCATCAGGTTCGCAACAGCCCTGGTGCGATTTTCCTTACACCCTGTAAGAGCCGTGTGCCCGGACGGCACACTGTCGGAATGAACGATTGGCCCGATCGACGGACCGGCGACCGCAGCGAACGCTACGGGCGGGGCAGCGCCGACCCCCAGCCCGAGGGCGCGCGGTCGATGCCGCACATCCAGCGCCGCCCGGCCCCGCCGCAGCGGCCGCAGGTGCCGCCCCGGCGACCGCAGGTACCGCCGCAGAGCCCGGGCTACGACGACCGCTACCAGGACGGCGGGCACCAGGGCGGGGGCTACGGCCCCGAGCCCGGGTACGACAGCGGCTACAACACGGGCCAGGTCTACGGATCGGGCAGTGGCGGCTCCGGCGGCCGGCGCGGCGGCGGTGACGGGGGTTACGTCCAGGGCCGCCCGGCCCCGGACTGGCGCCGCCGGATCAAGCTCGGCGCGCTGACCCTGGTGGTCGTGGTGCTCGCGGTCTCGGTCTCGACGTACTTCTGGGCCGACTCGAAGCTGAAGCGCGAGGTCGACCTCTCCAAGGTCATCGAGCGGCCGGAGTCCGGCGACGGCACGAACTACCTGATCGTCGGGTCCGACAGCCGCGAGGGCATGTCGGCCGAGGAGAAGAAGCGGCTGCGCACCGGTTCCGCCGAGGGCAAGCGCACCGACTCGATGATGATCCTGCACGACGGCTCGAACGGCCCGACGCTGATCTCGCTGCCGCGCGACTCCAACGTCGAGATCCCGACCTTCAAGGGCTCGGAGTCCGGGAAGATGTTCCAGGGCACCGGCCGGCAGGTGAAGCTGAACGCCGCCTACGCCGAGGACGGCCCCGAACTCCTGGTCCGTACGGTCGAGTTCAACACGGGCCTGCGTATCGACCACTACGTCGAGATCGGCTTCGGCGGCTTCGCGAAGATCGTGGACGCCATCGGCGGGGTCGAGTTGGACATCCCGAAGGCGTTCAAGGACAAGAAGTCGGGGGCCGACTTCCAGGCGGGCAAGCAGACGCTAAACGGCGAGCAGTCCCTCGCCTTCGTCCGCACGCGCTACGCGTTCGCGGGCAGCGACCTGGACCGTACGAAGAACCAGCAGAAGTTCCTCGCGGCGCTGGCGAGCCAGACGGCGACCCCGTCCACGATCCTCAACCCGTTCAAGCTGTACCCGACGATGGGCGCGGGCCTGGACACGCTGATCGTGGACAAGGACATGTCGCTCTGGTCGCTGGGCAACATGTTCTTCGCGATGAAGGGCGTCACGGGCGGCGAGGGCACGTCGATGAACATGCCGATCTCGGGCAGCATCGGCAGCAACCTGGTCTGGGACAAGGCCAAGGTGAAGCAGCTGGTGCAGCAGCTGAACGACGGCGAGAAGGTCACGGTCAAGGGCAACTGAGAGCGCGCAGAAAGCCGTTGAGGGCGCCGGGCCACCAGCCCGGCGCCCTCCTTTCGCCCTCGCGGTCCTCGGACGCCCGCTACGTGCCGTAGGTGATGGTGCCGTGCTCGTCCATGAGGGGATGGATCTGGGACGGTCCGTACTGGTCGACGTCGGACGGGCGCGGCTTCTCCGGACCGTCGGGCCCGATGCGCATCATCCGCTCGACCCGGACGACCTCGAACCGCTTGCCCCGCACGATGAGTTCGTTGGGCCTGCGGCGCGCCATGAACTTCTTCGCGGCCCGCTCGTTGACGGCCGCCTCCTTCTCGTCCACCTTCATCCACGCGGGCAGCTCCGGCATGTCCGGGAGGTCCGGCAGCTCGGGGAAGGGCCGGGTGAGGTGATCGACGAGGGCGCGCCGGGCACCCTGCGGGGTCGAGGACTGCCCGGTCACCATCGACCAGGACAACTCCTTGCGCTGCACCACCCGGAACGTCGTCGGGAGGAGCACGACCCCCGGGTGGGTGGTCACCGCCCGCTGGGAATCGGCCCGTACGTCAGCGGGGAAACGGTCGGCGGTGTAAGCGAGTTGGAGCAGCTCGGCGCGGCCGATCCCCTCGCTCAGCCCGACGGCCGCCGCGTGGTCGACCACGAAGCCGTCGGTGCGGCAGGGTTCGGCCCCGTCCAGATCCCAACTGTCGTCGTCCGGGTCGGTGGCCCGGGGCGGCTCCAGCCCGCCGTCGCCGATCCGGGCGAACTCGTCGGCGCGCACGACCCGGTAGCGCACACCGCACGCCGAGACCTCGTCGACCTTCTCGGTCTCCAGCCGTGCCACGGCAGCCAGCAGCGACCGCCGCTCCGCCGGGTCGTCGGTCTCGTCCTTCGCCTTGAACCAGAGGTGCGAATTCAGCTCGTCCCGGACCATCTGCGGGAAGCCGGAGTCGAGTTCACCCATCAGCCGCCAGCGCGGCCGGTCCCCGCGCCGCTGCTCGGCGAGCCCGAACAGCGGCCCGCGGACGACGATGTTCGGATACTTGCGGGCCGAGGCGAACGCGTCCGCCTCGGTGACCTCGAAGACCGGATCGTCGCGGTGGGTGACATTGATCGTGAGGTGATCCGGCGACTTCCCCGAGTGAACATCCATGCACTCAGTGTGCCGAAGGGGTGTTGCCGGTGTCAGGGATTCCGGGGATTCCCGGGCTTCCGCCGCGCGAAGGCGGGTGGCTCACCTGCCGCTGGAGGGGTACGGGAGGAAGTCGGTCCCCGCGAGGAATCCACCCGAATTCGCTGCTCACACCGGATCGTGGTGCTTCACGACCCGGTCGTGGCCCACCGGGTCGCGGCCGACCGCGACCTGGTGGGCCACGACGTCAACTACGGAAAGAACCAAGAGAAATAACCCCACCCCACCCCACCTGATCCCGGTGGTCAGCTGCGGGAGGGCTCGTCACTCGCGCGGGTGAGGTTTGCCGACTGAGCTGGATTTCAGACCGGTTGGCAGGCATATGCTCACGCTGATCCACCTTCGATCCACCTCCAGACATCGAACAGCCCCCGGCCGGGACGGCAATCCCGAACCGAGGGCCTAGCCACCAAGGAAGAAGCCACTTCCCGATGGATACCCAGCACGATAACGCCCTGGCCCATGCCCTGGCCGCAATTCCCGGGCCCGTCCCGCCCTCCGGCGTCATTCAGATCGTGATCCCGCACACCAACCGGTTCACGGTCGTCGGCAACCACCTCGCCCAGCACGCCGGGCTGTCCCTCGTCGCGATCGGGATCGGCGTCCACATCCAGTCGCTGCCCGCCGGATCGGAGATCAGCATCAAGACGCTGGCGGCCCGCTTCCCCGAGGGCGAGGTGAAGATCGCCTGCGCCCTGCGTGAGCTGGAGGCCCACGGCTACCTGCGCCGGACGCGCGTCAGGC
The DNA here is from genome assembly GCF_018866325.1 of Streptomyces sp. YPW6. NCBI lineage: Bacteria > Bacillati > Actinomycetota > Actinomycetes > Kitasatosporales > Streptomycetaceae > Streptomyces > Streptomyces sp. YPW6. Next base: position 4,827,880 of record NZ_CP076457.1, on the reverse strand, counting down.
TGGCAAAGGGCCGGGTCGCCACCCGCACGGTGTTCTGCAACCAGCCGGGGGCGGTGCTGCGGGGCGGGGTGGTGCCCGGGGCGCCTGGTGCGCCTGTCGTGGCGGCTGCGGTACGCAACCCTGCGCCCGCGCCCGGCCTCGTACGGGAGCACCTCCACGTACCGGAGCCCGCCCGCGTAAGGGAGCCGGAGCCCGCCCGCGTGCCGGAGCACCTCCGCGTAACGGAGCCGGAGCCCACCCGCGTACCGGAGCCCACCCGCGTACGGGAGCCGGAGCCCGGCCTCGTACCGGAGCCCGCCCTCGTACGGGAGCACCTCCGCGTACGGGAGCCGGAGCCCACCGCCGTAGCGGGAGCGCGCCCCGCGCCGGTCCGCCTGCCGGCACCGACCGCGCCCAAGCAGCCCCGTCGGCCGCTCCCCCACCCCCACGCGCTCACCCCTGAGCGCCGGCAGGCCGCCTCCGCCCTCCTCGCGGATCTGCGGCGTCACGCGGTGGAACTGGTGCTCTCGGAGGAGGCCGTCGAGGAGCTGGTGCCCGGCGTGGCCGCCTGGCTCGAACGGGACGCGACCACCGACGCGATCCGGCACGCTCTGACCGCCGACCTCCCGAAGCCGCTGAAACACCCGGCGAGGCTCCTCAGGCACCGCCTCACGGCCCTCCTGCCGCCCCCGCTCCCCGGCGTCCACGACCTCACGGCACCGCGCCGTGCGCCGGTCCCCCCGTTCCAGACCTGCGACGGCTGCGAACGGGCCTTCCGCTCGCACGAGCCGGGGCACTGCCGCGACTGCCGGGCCCCGTACGGGGAGGCGGCCTAGCACGAAGGGGACGATCCTGGCCACCGGGCACCCACGACAAGGAGTGGGCACGATGTCCATCGCCCCGGACGACGTACAGCGGGACACAGCCCGGTTTCGGGCCAGGCGGGACGTCGTGGGGCAGATACGGGAGCGCGTTCCGGGCGAGTTCGAGATCACCGAAGAGGGGATCGTGCACGACAGGATGGCCCCCGGACGCCCCCACGAACTCACCGCGGCCCAGGTGAGCCGGCGTCTGGAGAAAGCGATGCCGGACGCCGGAGGGGCCGCGTTACGCGGCCCGCAAGGACTTCCAGCACGGCGAGGACGTCACGATCGCCGAGTGGACGATCTCGACCGACGGTCTGCCGCGGTACGCCTGATTCTCAGGGGGCGCAGCCGTACCGCTCGGCAAGCCTGGTGGCCACTTCCCGCATCACGGTCACGTTGTTGCGCAGGGCAGTGTCTGCGTCCACCGGCCGCTTCTCCTCCAGCCTGGCCAGGTTCTCGCCGTCCTGCGAGGGCACGTCGAGCGACACCCTGATGTACGGGGCGGTCGAGCCCATCCGGACGGGGCAGGCGGCAGGCAACGTGACCTCGGCCAAGTCCGGGCGCGCCCAGCCCGTGAACCCGGGGCCGAGAGGGACAGAGCCCTTCTTGTTGTACGGTTCGCTCCGGGTGTCCGCGATGACCAGTTTGTAGACCCCGCGAGGGTTGTCGTTCTCGTCGTACGGGTTGGCGCGCAGCACGCGGCACGCTTTGAACACCGCGTAGTCGGTGGTGCTGCCCTTGCTCTCCCACTCGTCCGTGCTGATCTCACCGCCCTGGCCGTCGTCGATCAGCTCCGCCGTCTCCCGGCTGAGCGCACCGTGACACAGGCTCTGCGGCAACGGCGGCTTCTCCACGTCGTCGGGCCAGACACTCGCCACCACCACCGCCACCCCGGCGACGCCGAGCGTGATGGTCAACGGCAGCCACTTCCTGTCCATCGCTTGCCTACCTCGTCGACCGTGCGGCCTCATCCAGGCCGCTCAGATACCACTCCTTGGCCCTCGCCCGGAGATGGTTCTCGAACTCGCTGGGGCTCACGTCCAACTCCGCTTTCGTCAGCCCTCGTTCCAGCGCCACCCTGCGCACCATGCCTCAGCCGGTCGGCTCCAGGTTGTTGACCCGTCCGAACGCGGTGTGACCGATGCCCCCGAGCTCGTCGTCCTTGACCACGAGGTCGGCCAAGCCCTGCGGCCCGGAACCGCCGGCGCCTCCGGCCTGGTTCAGTCTCATCGCGGCGGCGGCCTTGAGCTCGCCCCACTCCTGTTCGAACGACATGCTCCAGACCCCGTGCACTACCTAGAGAATCGTTTCGCGCACGTCACCCTATCTGTGCGAATAAACGAATCTCCCGTCTGGTCTCCGGCCGCCCTCCTACGCGGCGCCCGTCGCCAGCAGCGCACGATGGGGCAGCACCAACAGGCCTTCCGGGGTGCGGAATTCGGCGCAGAGGTCGTCGTACGCGCGTCGCGCCGCAGCCCTCCCCTCCGCGCCGCCGCTGTTGAGCACCTGCCCGATCGCACCGATCCCCCGCTCGGCCCCCGCCCACCACGTGTCCGGGTCGCAGCGGTGCTCCCAGGCCACCTCGGAGCACTCCGCGCCGAAGAGCCCGGCCGCTTCGAGCAGGGCCGCGAGGCCTTCGGGTGTACGGGGGAAGTCGTCCTCCGGTGCGAGGGCGGGGAGCCAGGCGGGGCGGGTGAGGCCGGCGGCCTGGGCGGCGCGGCCGATCAGGGTCTGGCCGGGGGCTCCGGGTGACCGCCAGATGGTGACCGCGACCCGGCCGCCGGGACGGGTGATCCGGCGGAGTCCGGCCAGGGCGGCGAGGGGGCGGCCCACGTGGTTGAGCACGAAGTTGCCGACGACGGCGTCGAACGTGTCGCTGGCGTACGGCAGTTCGGGGAGTCGGGCGATCTGTGCCGTGGCGCCCGGCACGGCTCGGCGGGTCGCGGCCACCATGCCGGGGTCGGCGTCGGCCGCGTACACGGACGCTCCGCGCGCCACCGCCGCCGCGCTCACGGTCCCGCTGCCGCAGCCCACATCGAGGACGCGGGCACCGGGACCCACCTCGGCGGCGTCGAGGAGGGCCGTCGCCGGGTATGCGCAGAGCCGGGCGTAGGTAGCGGCGTACGCCTCGGCCTTGCCGGACCAGATGCGGCGCTCGGCGTGGTCGAAGGGGGTGGTCCGGGCGACCCCGTCCGTGGGAGCGGCCGCATCGGTCATGGCGTGGTGCCCTTTGGTTCGAGTTCGGCGAAGTCCTCGTGGAGGGCGTCGAGATGGCGCCCGGTCGGTGCGCCCGCCGCGTTCAGCTCCGCCAGCCGCCAGCCGGGCAGTTGCGCCTCCACGTCGGCGGGGAGCGAGCCGTCCGCCGGGTCCGCCAGTGCGTGCAGCACCCCGAACGCGGTCTCCCTGGCGATCTCGCGGGCCAGCGTGCCGAGGTCCTCGGGGGTGAGCCCGGCCGCGAGGGCGCGGTCGACGGCGTCGGCCGCAGATCCGTCGACGCGGTAGGCGTCCACCCACTGGCGGGCGGCCGTGCCCCAGGCGTCGACGTCCTGCCACACCGTCCGCAGGAGCCGGTAGCGGGCGAGCTGCGGCAGCCCTTCCTCGGCCTCGGACTCCGCCCAGTCCCGGGCGTCGGCGTCCGCGCCCAGGGCGCTGAAGAGGGCGGTCAGCCTGTCCAGTTCGGTCATGGGGAGGGAGGCTACCGGGCCGTGGCCGGGCGGCTGTCCCGAGCTTCGACGGGACAGGGCGACGCGGCCGGCGCGCTTCGGTGGCGTGGGACCGATGAGTTTTCGCCTGGCACGCGGTCAGTACATCCGTAAGAGTGAGCAGCGACGCCGGGCACCGGACGGGGCCCACCACACACCCAGGAGACCTGATGCGCACCCTGATCAGCACCGCCTTCGTTTCGCTCGACGGTGTCATGGAGGCCCCCGGCGGCGAGCCCGGCTACCGGAACTCGGGGTGGACCTTCAAGGACATCGAGTTCCTGCCGGAGGCGTACGAGCTCAAGTCCCGGGAGCAGGACGAGGCCGCGGCCCTGATGATGGGCCGGGCCAGCTACGAGGCGTTCAGCCCGGTGTGGCCGGGCATGGAGGAGTTCACCGGGTACAAGGCGATGCCGAAGTACGTCGTCTCCACCAAGCTGACCGAAGACGACCTGGTGTCGGACTGGGGCGAGACCACGATCCTGCGGTCGCTCGACGAGGTCGCCGCGCTGAAGGAGACCGAGGGCGGCCCGATCATCGTCCACGGCAGCACCGAGCTGAACCGGAACCTCGCGGACGCGGACCTCATCGACCGGTACCACCTGCTGGTCTTCCCGCTCCTGCTCGGCGCGGGCAAGCGCCTGTTCAGCACGACGGACAAGGACCAGCAGAAGCTGAAGCTGGTCGAGCACGAGGCGTACGCGAACGGCATCCAGAAGAACGTGTTCGACGTCGTGCGCTGACGGGACGGGCCGGTCAGCCGGTGCGCGCCCCTCACCGGCGGGTGCGGACGCCCCGCAGGACGGTCTCCGCCACCTCGGCGGGCACGACGCCCGTGGTGTCGATCACCCGAGCCTCGCGGCGGAGCCACGGCAGGGCCTGTTCGTAGTCGGTCAGGTGGTCCAGGCGCCACTGCTCGGCACCGGCGCTCTCGGGCTGGGTGTCGGTCTCGATCCGTTCGACGAGGGTGTCCCGGCCGGTGTGGAGCAGGACGTGGTGCACGGGGACACCGGCCCGGGTCAGGCCGTCGTGGATCTCCTGCCAGTACGCCTCGACCAGCACGGTCTGGGGCACCACCAGCGTTCCGCCGACATGGTCGAGCAGTTGCCGCGCGGTCTCCACGACCAGGCCCCGCCAGGGTGGGAAGTCCTGGAAGTCCTTCTCCGGCGCGCCCAGGACGTGCCGGAGCATCCCGCCGACCGTCTCGGTGTCGAAGAGCCGGGAGTCCGGAAGGAGTGAGGTCACCTCTCTCGCGGTGGTGGTCTTGCCCGCGCCGAAGGTTCCGTTCAGCCAGATGATCATCGGTCGCCCCCGGGGGACGGCCCACGAACCCCGGCAGGCCGCCGATGCCAGACCAGCGTGTAGCGCCAGAACAGGCGTCGGCGCAGCCGGGCACCGGGCAGAACGCGGCGGGCGTCACGGACGATCTCGGCGAAGCTCATGGCCGCCGGACGGGTGGGGGCGGTCATGGACACCGGCCGTGGAACCCGGCGCCCCTTGTTCTTGATCAAGGCCAGGGCGATGTTCAGCGGGATCGCGGCGGCCCCGAGGAGATGATCACCGGGGGATGCCGCCCGGGAGACACCGACGACGACCAGGGTCCCGCCCGGCGCCAGGTGCCGGCGGAAGAGGTCGAGGGCTTCGGTGAACGGCAGGTGGTGGAGGGTGGCGACGCACGTGATGACGTCGTAGGGCCCTGGCGGTGTCTCCGTCAGAGCGTCTCCGGCGGTGAACGTCACGGGGACGGCGGGACCAGTGAGTTCCCGGGCCCTCGCGACGATGGCGCGGTCGGCGTCCAGGGCCCTCACCTCCGTGGCTCGCGTGGCCAGGAGCCGGGCCAGGTCTCCGCTGCCCGATCCGACGTCCAGGGCCCGGCCGAAGCGCCGGGGGAGCTGCCGCATGATCCACGGATGGTGGTGAGCGTTATGGTCCCACGGGTGGACGTCGTGGAATCGGTCGATCGCCCGGAAGGCACGGGTCGTCATGGTCGCCACGGCACGAGTCCATCATCCCGGGACCGTGACGGCCAGAGTGTCTCCGGCCGAAGTCCACGGCCGGAGACCGACGACAGGGAGCTCGCATGGCATCCATCCACCGCACCACCATGTCGCCCGGCAAGCTGGAGCTCATCACCGGCTGGCTGCCGAAGCAGAGTTGGTACGCGGGTACCGGCGGGACGCCGGACCTGGTCAACGCCGGCGGGTTCCGCCTGGACGATCCGGACGGCGCGGTCGGGATCGAGTTCATGGTCGTGGTGGACTCCGCCGGGCCGGAACCGGTGGCGTATCTCGTACCCCTGGGCTACCGCGGCACGGCGCTGGAGGGCGCACCCGACGCCGCGCTCATCGGGACCCCCGAGCACGGTGTGCTCGGCACCCGATGGGTCTACGACGGCGTCCACGACCCGGTGGTGGCGGACCGGTTGAGTGCCCTGCTGAGGGGTGGGGCGGACCCGCAGCACCAGAGCCTGAGCGACACCCCCGACCCGACCGTCATCGTGCACGGGGCCGGTGGAGACGATGAGCCGGACGTGCGGATCAACCGCGTCCTGCGGGCCGGGGAGAACGAGCAGCCGTCGTCGGCGCACCTCGTCGCCGGTTGGACCTGGCCCGACGGAACGGCCGCGCGGGGCGTGTTCGCGATCGTCGCTCCGCGGTAGGGGCTGTACGCGTACGGCCCCCGGCAAGGTTCGCCGGGGGCCCGGGAAGGCGGTGATGCCGCGAGGTGCTACGGCAGGTTGCGCGCCATCACGATGCGCTGGACCTGGTTCGTGCCCTCGTAGATCTGGGTGATCTTGGCGTCGCGCATCATGCGCTCCACCGGATAGTCCCGCGTGTAGCCGTAGCCGCCGAGCAGCTGGACGGCGTCCGTGGTGACCTCCATCGCGACGTCCGAGGCGAAGCACTTGGCCGCCGCACCCTGGAAGGTCAGGTCGGCATCGCCGCGCTCCGACTTCGCCGCCGCCGCGTACGTGAGCTGGCGGGCCGCCTCGATCTTCATCGCCATGTCCGCGAGCATGAACTGGATGCCCTGGAAGTCCGCGATCGGCTTGCCGAACTGCTTGCGCTCCTGGACGTACCCCTTGGCGTAGTCCAGCGCGCCCTGGGCGATGCCGAGCGCCTGGGCGGCGATCGTGATGCGGGTGTGGTCCAGGGTCTTCATCGCGGTGGCGAAGCCCGTGCCCTCCTCGCCGATCATGCGGTCCGCGGGGATGCGGACGTTGTCGAGGTAGACCTCGCGGGTCGGGGAGCCCTTGATGCCGAGCTTCTTCTCCGGGGCGCCGAAGGAGACGCCCTCGTCGGACTTCTCGACGACGAACGCCGAGATGCCCTTGGAGCGCTTGGCCGGGTCGGTGACCGCCATGACCGTGTAGTAGTCGGAGACGCCCGCGTTGGTGATCCAGCGCTTCACACCGTTGAGCACCCAGAAGTCGCCGTCGCGCACGGCCTTGGTCTTCATGCCCGCCGCGTCGGAGCCGGCGTCCGGCTCGGAGAGGGCGTACGAGAACATCGCGTCGCCCTTGGCGAGCGGGCCCAGGTACTTGGCCTTCAGCTCCTCGGAGCCGGAGAGGATCACCGGGAGCGAGCCGAGCTTGTTCACGGCCGGGATCAGGGAGGAGGAGGCGCAGACGCGGGCCACCTCCTCGATCACGATGACCGTGGCGAGCGCGTCGGCGCCGGCCCCGCCGTACTCCTCCGGAACGTGGACGGCGTGCAGGTCCGACGAGACCAGGGCGTCCAGCGCCTCCTGCGGGAAGCGGCTCTCCTCGTCGACCGCGGCGGCGAAGGGGGCGATCTTCGACTCGGCGAGCGCACGGATGGTCTCGCGGAGCATGCCGTGCTCCTCGGCCGGACGGTACAGGTCGAAATCGGTCGAACCCGCCAAGACGCTCACTCCCCAGATGCTAACTACCGTTAAGTAACTCAATTTTAGTGCGCGGACCGCCCGACGGCATACGTGACGAGCACGTGAGCTTGCCGACAGGGGTGGGACATGGGGGAGGTACCGGGCATATCGATCGGTGAATTCCGGCCTCCGGGTCCCCGACTATGCTCGGTCCGCACGTTCGCCCGCACCTCCCAGGAGCACTCCATGGCCCTCAGGATCACCGTGATCGGCACCGGCTATCTCGGCGCCACCCATGCCGCGGCCATGGCCGAGCTGGGCTTCGAGGTCCTCGGGCTCGACGTGGTCCCGGAGAAGATCGAGCTGCTGTCGAGCGGGCGTGTCCCGATGTACGAGCCGGGGCTGGAGGAGATGCTCCAGCGGCACGTCGCCGGGATCGAGGGGTCCAGCGGGCGGCTGCGCTTCACCACCTCCTGGGAGGAGGTCGCGGAGTTCGGCGACGTCCACTTCGTCTGTGTGAACACTCCGCAGAAGCACGGCGAGTACGCCTGCGACATGAGCTACGTGGACAGCGCCTTCGAGGCGCTCGCCCCGCATCTGACCCGGCCCGCCCTGGTCGTCGGCAAGTCGACCGTCCCCGTGGGGTCCGCCGCCCGGCTCGCGGACCGGCTCGCCGAGCTGGCTCCGGTGGGCGACGGGGCCGAGCTGGCCTGGAACCCGGAGTTCCTCCGTGAGGGCTTCGCCGTCGAGGACACCCTCCACCCCGACCGGATCGTCGTCGGCGTCACGAGCGAGAACGCCGAGAAGCTGCTCCGCGAGGTGTACGCCGTGCCGATCGGTGAGGGCTCGCCGTTCGTGGTGACCGACTTCCCGACCGCCGAGCTGGTGAAGACCTCCGCCAACTCCTTCCTCGCCACCAAGATCTCCTTCATCAACGCGATGGCCGAGGTCTGCGAGGCCGCCGACGGGGACGTCGTGAAGCTCGCCGAGGCCATCGGGCACGACGACCGGATCGGGAAGAAGTTCCTGCGGGCCGGGATCGGCTTCGGCGGCGGCTGCCTGCCCAAGGACATCCGCGCCTTCATGGCCCGCGCCGGCGAGCTGGGCGCCGACCAGGCGCTGACCTTCCTCCGCGAGGTCGACTCCATCAACATGCGCCGCCGCGGCCACATGGTGGAGCTGGCCCGCGAGGCGGTGGGCGGCGGCTCGTTCCTCGGCACGCGGGTGGCGGTGCTGGGCGCCACCTTCAAGCCCGACTCCGACGACGTACGCGACTCCCCCGCGCTCAACGTCGCCGGGCAGATCCACCTCCAGGGCGGCCAGGTGACCGTGTTCGACCCGAAGGGGATGGACAACGCCCGGCAGCTGTTCCCGACGCTCGGTTACGCGGACTCCGCGCTGGAAGCCGTGCGCGGCGCGGACGTCGTGCTGCACCTGACGGAGTGGCGCGAGTTCCGCGAGCTGGACCCGGCCGAGCTGGGCGAGGCGGCCGCCCGCCGGATCATCCTGGACGGGCGCAACGCCCTGGACAGCGCGGTGTGGCGCGAGGCGGGCTGGACCTACCGGGCGATGGGCCGCCCGAAGGCCTGACGCGTACGTGCGACGCATGCATGCGCGTACGTCGCGTGCGTGGCGTGCGTCGCGTGCGAGGCGTGCGTCGCGTGCGTGGCCACTTGCGGCCGGGCGGGACGTGGCCGGGCGGCGTGTGCGTGGCGGCACATGGCCGGGCGGGACGTGGCCCGGCGGCGCGTGGCCCGGCGGCGCGTGCGTGGCGGCACGTGACCAGGTGGCGCGTGGCCGGGCGGCGTGTGCGTGGCGGCGCGTGGCCGGGCGGCGTGTGCGTGGCCCCGCGTCCGTGACGACACGCGTGTCGTCCGCTGCGCTTCGGTCCCGCCTCCGGCGGACAGGCTGAGCCCATGGACGACGCGCGCGACTGGATCACCACCCCGCTCACCGGCGGCCTCCTGCGCGGTGCGCTCGACCTGGAGCGCACCGAGCGCGGGGGGCTCCTCCCCCACCGGCTGCCCGCCACCGCCCGCGCCCGGTCCGGCGGCGACGCGCAGGTGGCGCAGGCGGAGTCGCAGCCCTCGGGCGTGCGCGTGGCCTTCCGTACCGCGGCCACCGCCGTGCGGCTGGACGTCCTGCGCACCGTGACGGCCCACCGGGGGCTCGCACCGCTCCCGGACGGCGCGTACGACCTGTACGTCGACGGCGAGGCGGCCGGCCGGGCCTCGGCGAGCGGCGGCCACGTCCTGATGGTCGATCTGTCCGACGGGTCACGGGAGCTGTTCCCCGGCAGCGTCGGGGCGGTGTCCTTCACCGGGCTGCCCGCGCGCGAGAAGACCGTCGAGATCTGGCTGCCGTACACCGAGACCACCGAGCTGATCGCCCTGCGCACCGACGCGCCCGTGGCGGCCCTGGAGCCGGGCGGGCGGCCGGTCTGGCTGCATCACGGCAGCTCCATCAGCCAGGGCTCCTCGGCCGACAGCTCCGCGACCGCCTGGCCCGCCCTGGCCGCCGGGGCGGGGGGCGTGGAGCTGGTCAACCTCTCGCTGGCGGGCAGCGCGCTGCTCGACCCGTTCACCGCGTGCGCCCTGCGGGACACCCCAGCGGACCTGATCAGCGTCAAGATCGGCATCAATCTCGTCAACCACGACGCGATGGGGCTGAGCGACTTCGGCCCGGCCGTGCACGCCTTCCTCGACACCGTCCGCGACGGGCACCCCAGCACGCCGCTGCTCGTCGTCTCACCCCTCCTCTGCCCCGCACAGGAGGACACCCCCGGTCCCGCCGCCCCCGACGTCCGCGACGGGCGGGTGGGGTTCACGGCGCTGGGAGACCCGGCCGACGCAGCTCGCGGCAGGCTGACCCTGCGCGTCGTACGGCGGGAGCTCGCCCGGATCACGGCGGAGCGGGCGGCATCGGACCCGTACCTCTTCCACCTGGACGGCCTCACCCTGTACGGCGAGGCCGACCACGCCGAACTGCCGCTGCCCGACGGGCTCCACCCGGACGCCGCCGCCCACCGCCGCATCGGCGAGCGCTTCGGGGCGTTCGCCTTCGGTCCGGGGGGACCGTTCGCGGGGGCGGCGAAGCACTCCTGAAACCGCTCAAGGTTCCGAGGCCCGCTCCGGCGCCCGAGTCCTCTTCCGCGCCTGAGGCCCGTCCGGTGCCCGGGTCCTCTTCCGCGCCTGAGTCCTGTCCCGGCCCGGGTCCTGTGCGGCGCCCAGGTCCTGTGCGGCGCCCGGGTCCTGTGCGACGCCCGGGTCCTGTGCGGCGGCTGAGGCCGTCCGGTGTCGACCGCCCGGGGACCACAGCACGCGGGCCGGCCGCCGGTGGAGCGGGCGGCCGGCTCGGGGTGCCCGGCAGGCGATTCAGTTACCGATGCCGGAGCTGCCCACGCCGGTGTTGCCGATGCCGGAGCTGCCGAGGCCCGAGTTGCCGTGACCGTGGCTGCCGATGCCCGTGTTGCCGATACCGGCGTTGCCCCAGCCCCAGTTCCCGAGGCCGGCGTTGCCGATACCGCCGTTGAAGGCGCCCGCGTTGCCCAGGCCCATGTTCTCGATGCCCGCGTTGCCCACGCCCTTGTTCCCGATGCCCGCGTTGCCCACACCGTCGGCGGCGGCCACGCCCGCGCCGCCGATGGCCAGTACGGCCGCGGCACCGAGCGCGGTCGTGATGCGGAGAAGATTCGTGCGCATCGTTGCGTACCTCCTGTTGGGGGAATTCTTGCCCGCTATCCCTAACACGAGGTTGCATCAGATTTCGGGATGACTGACCGAAATATCCGTGTCGTCAGAAAGATCGCACCGGTCAGCGCGTCCGCTGCCCGACGGGCCCCACCCGGACGCCGCCGCCCACCGCCGCATCGGCGAGCGCTTCGGGGCGTTCGCCTCCGGTCCGGGGGACCGTTCGCGGGGGTGGGCGGCGGGAGGAGCGGCCGGCGGGCGTCAGCCGTCCAGCTCGGTGATCGTCGCGTGGGACGGGCCGCGCACGCTCTGCTCGGCGCGCGCCACGGCCTCCGCGTCGCGCAGCACCCGTACGGAGTTCTGCCAGGTCAGCTTGGCGAGGTCGCCCTCGGACCAGTGCCGTCGCAGCAGTTCGGCGATGAGGTTCGGGTAGCCCGCGACGTCCTCCAGGCCGCGCGGGGTGAACGCCGTGCCGTCGTAGTCGCCGCCGATGCCGATGTGGTCGATGCCCGCGACCGCGCGCATGTGGTCGAGGTGGTCCGCGATGGTGGCGACCGTGGCCTCGGGGCGCGGGTGGGCCGCCTCGAAGTCCTCGTGGATGCGCATCGCGACCGGGGTGGTGTCGAGGTGGTGCAGCCCGTGCTCGCGCATGTTGCGGTCGGCGGCCAGGGTCCAGGCGACCGCCTCGGGCAGCACGAACTTCGGGACGAAGGTCGCCATCGCGACACCGCCGTTGGCCGGGAGGGCCGCCAGGACGTCGTCGGGGATGTTGCGCGGGTGGTCGCAGACGGCACGGGCCGAGGAGTGCGAGAAGATCACCGGCGCGGTGCTGGTGGCGAGCGCGTCGCGCATGACGCCGTCGGCGACGTGGCTGAGATCGACCAGCATGCCGATGCGGTTCATCTCGCGGACGACCTCGTGGCCGAAGGCGGAGAGCCCGCCGAGGCGCGGCAGGTCCGTGGCGCTGTCGGCCCAGTCGATGTTGTCGTTGTGGGTGAGCGTCATGTAGCGGACGCCCAGGTCGTGCAGGGCGCGCAGGGTGCCCAGCGAGTTGTTGATGGAGTGGCCGCCCTCGGCGCCCATCAGGGAGCCGATCCGGCCCTCGGCGCGGGCCTTCTCCAGGTCGTCGGCGGTGAGCGCCCGGCGCAGATGCGCCGGGTAGCGGGCGATGAGCTCGCCGACGACGTCGATCTGCTCCAGGGTGGCGCTGACGGCCGCGTCCCCGGTGAGATCGGTGCGGACGTACACCGACCAGAACTGGCCGCCGACACCGCCGGCCCGCAGCCGGTTCAGGTCGGTGTGGAGCAGGCCGCGCTGGTCGGCGGCGATGTCCCGGGCGTCGAGGTCGTAGCCGACCTGTTCGCGCAGGGCCCAGGGGAGGTCGTTGTGACCGTCGACGACGGGGTGGGCCGCGAGGAGTTCGCGGGCGCGCTGCACGTGGTCCATCGACCGTTCCCTACTTTCCGAAGCCGAAGGAGTCCGAGCCCTGGACCTTGGAGCGCAGTCGCTTGCCCTTCTCCGTGGCCTGGTCATTCAGCTCCTGCTGGAACTCCTTCATCCGCTCCTGGAGCGCGGGGTCCTGCGTGGCCAGGATGCGGGCGGCGAGCAGGCCCGCGTTGCGCGCTCCGCCGACGGAGACGGTGGCGACGGGGACCCCCGCGGGCATCTGGACGATGGAGAGCAGGCTGTCCATGCCGTCCAGGTACTTGAGCGGCACCGGTACGCCGATGACCGGCAGCGGGGTGACCGAGGCCAGCATCCCGGGCAGGTGGGCGGCTCCGCCCGCGCCCGCGATGACCGCCTTCAGGCCACGGCCCGCGGCCTCCTCGCCGTACGCGATCATCTCGCGCGGCATGCGGTGGGCGGAGACGACGTCGACCTCGTACGGGATCTCGAACTCGTCCAGCGCCTTGGCCGCCGCCTCCATGACGGGCCAGTCGGAGTCCGAGCCCATCACGATGCCGATCACGGGCGCCTGGGCGGAGGGGGAAGTCATTCGGTGATCGTTCCTCGCAGGTAGTCGGCCGCGTGCCGGGCGCGCTCCCGCACGTCCGCCAGATCGTCGCCGTAGGTGTTGACGTGCCCGACCTTGCGGCCGGGCTTCACGTCCTTGCCGTACATGTGGATCTTGAGCTGGGGGTCGCGGGCCATGCAGTGCAGGTATCCCTGGTACATGTCCGGGTAGTCGCCGCCCAGGACGTTGCACATGACCGTCCAGGGGGCGCGGGGGCGCGGGTCGCCGAGCGGGAGGTCGAGGACGGCCCGGACGTGGTTGGCGAACTGCGAGGTGATCGCGCCGTCCTGGGTCCAGTGGCCGGAGTTGTGGGGGCGCATCGCCAGCTCGTTGACGAGAATGCGGCCGTCACGGGTCTCGAACAGCTCCACCGCGAGGTGGCCGACGACGTCCAGCTCGGCGGCGATGCGCAGCGCGAGCTGCTGGGCCCCGCCGGCCAGCTCCTCGGAGAGGTCCGGGGCCGGGGCGATCACCGTGTCGCAGACCCCGTCGACCTGGATGGACTCGACGACCGGGTAGGCGACGGCCTGGCCGTGCGGCGAGCGGACGATGTTGGCCGCCAGCTCCCGCAGGAAGTCGACCTTCTCCTCCGCGAGGACCGGAACGCCCGCGCGGAACGGGTCGGCGGCGTCCGCCTCGGAGCGCACCACCCACACGCCCTTGCCGTCGTACCCGCCGCGCACGGTCTTGAGGATGACGGGGAAACCCCCGACCTCCTCGGCGAACGCGGCGGCGTCGGCCGGGTCGCTCACGATGCGGTTACGGGGGCAGGGGGCGCCGATCTCCGCGAGCCGGGCGCGCATCACCCCCTTGTCCTGGGCGTGGACCAGGGCATCGGGGCCGGGGCGCACGGGGATGCCGTCCGCCTCCAGGGCGCGCAGATGCTCGGTCGGCACATGCTCGTGATCGAAGGTGATCACGTCGCAGCCGCGCGCGAAGGCGCGCAGGGTCTCCAGGTCGCGATAGTCGCCGATGACGACCTCGCTCACCACCTGGGCCGCCGAGTCCTGGGGAGTGTCACTGAGCAGCTTGAATTTCAGGCCGAGGGGGATACCCGCCTCGTGGGTCATGCGGGCGAGCTGACCGCCGCCGACCATGCCGACTACCGGGAACGTCACGTACCCAGGGTATCCGCCGCGCCGGTGGTCCCCGGACGGCCGTACGGATGGGCGCACAGCGGCCGCCCCGCTGAGGCACGGGCGGCCCACGGGCGGGCTGGTTAGCATGGCCGGGTTGACGGAACCGTCGACGCCATCGAACGGACGGACTGGGCGATCACCATGAGCGAACGGGGCGCACTGCGGGCCCGGCTTGATCTGCTGGCCCGGGAGGTCGCCAAGTTCGGCGCGGTCGGCGCGGTGGGGCTGCTGGTCAACATCGCGGTCTTCAACCTGCTCCGGCACGCCACCGACCTCCAGGTCGTCCGGGCGAGCGTGCTGGCGACCTTCGTCGCCATCCTGTGCAACTACGTGGGCTTCCGCTACTGGACCTACCGGGACCGCGACAAGACCGGCCGGACCCGCGAGCTGACGCTCTTCCTGCTGTTCAGCGCGGCGGGCGCGGTGATCGAGAACGGCGTGCTCTACCTGGCGACGTACGGCTTCGACTGGAACAGCCCGGTCCAGAGCAACGTCTTCAAGATCCTGGGCATCGGGCTCGCGACCCTCTTCCGCTTCTGGTCCTACCGGACGTGGGTCTTCAAGGCCCTCCCCGCCGAGACCCCTTCCGCCGAGGAGGCCGCCCGCCCCGCGGAGCGGTTTCTGGAACAGCGGCGGCCCACGGAGACCGTAGAGCGCGATCCGGTACGGAACTGACGCGCCGCGTCGTCGCCGTCGAGCGCGCACCGGGCACTCAGGGGCCCGCACTGCTCAGCGCACCGAGCACTCAGGGGCCCCGCACTGCTCAGCGCACCGGGCGCTCAGGGGGTCTGCGCTCGACCGGGACGCGGCTGAGGAAGAGTGCGAAGACCGCCGGGTGCTGCTGGAGCAGTTCCAGGCGCCCGCCGTCCGCTTCCGCGAGGTCGCGGGCGACGGCCAGGCCGATGCCGGTGGAGTTGCGGCCGCTGATGGTCCGCTCGAAGATCCGCGCCCCGAGTTCGGCGGGGACGCCGGGCCCCTCGTCGGTGACCTCGACGACGACCTGGTTGCCGGTGACGCGGGTGCGCAGGGCGACGGTACCGCCGCCGTGCATGAGGGAGTTCTCGATCAGCGCCGCCAGGACCTGGGCGACCGCCCCCGGGGTTCCGACGGCCCGCAGCCCGTGCTTGCCGGAGCAGACGAGGGCCCGGCCGGTGGAGCGGTAGGCGGGCCGCCACTCCTCGATCTGCTGCTTGATGATCTCGTCGAGGTCGAAGACGACGGCGGAGCCGGTGCGCGGGTCGCGGGAGTTCGTCAGGAGCCGCTCGACGACGTCGGTGAGGCGCTCGACCTGGGTCAGGGCGATGTTCGCCTCCTCCTTGACCGTCTCGGGGTCGTCGGTGACGGAGATCTCCTCGATCCGCATGGAGAGCGCGGTCAGCGGGGTCCGCAGCTGGTGCGAGGCGTCCGCGGCGAGGCGCCGCTCGGCGGTCAGCATCCGGGCGATCCGCTCGGCGGAGGAGTCCAGGACGTCCGCGACGCGGTCCAGCTCGGGCACCCCGTACCGCTTGTGGCGCGGGCGGGGGTCCCCGGAGCCGAGGCGTTCGGCGGTCTCGGCGAGGTCGGTGAGCGGGGAGGTCAGCCGGTTGGCCTGGCGTACGGCGAGGAGCACGGCCGAGACGATCGCCAGCAGCGCCACCGCGCCGATGATCAGGAGTGTGCGTCCGACCTCGCGGGTCACGGCCGAACGGGACTCCTCGACGACGACCTTCTCCCCCCTCTCGCCGGTCTCCGTGGCGCGCAGGACGCTGCCCTCGGGGCGTTCGCCGACGGCGATGGGCTCACGGCCGGGGATCTCGATCAGCGCGAACCGGGCCGGGTCGATCTGCTCGGCCAGCACGCCGGAGTTGATCGTCTCCTCCCCCAGCAGCCGGCTGTCGACCACGCTGATCAGCCGCAGCGCCTCGGACTCGACGCTCTCCTGGGCGCTGGCGCTGATGGTGCGGGTCTCCACGATCACCAGCGAGACGCCGAAGACGGCGACGACGACGAGCACCACGGCGAGCGTGGAGTTGATCAGCCGGCGGCGCATGCCCGCCGCCTCAGGGGGCCGTGGGGACGGTTCTCAGAGCGCATGGGAGCTTCGTACGTCAGCTCTTCTCGAACCGGAAGCCGACGCCCCGGACGGTGGCGATGTAGCGCGGATTGGCGGCGTCGTCGCCGAGCTTCTTGCGCAGCCAGGAGATGTGCATGTCGAGGGTCTTGGTGGAGGACCACCACGTGGTGTCCCAGACCTCGCGCATCAGCTGGTCGCGGGTGACGACCCGGCCGGCGTCCCGGACGAGAACCCGCAGCAGGTCGAACTCCTTGGCCGTGAGCTGGAGTTCCTCCTCACCCATCCAGGCACGGTGCGATTCGACGTCGATCCTGACGCCGTGGGTGGCGGGCTGCTGCACGGGCTCGGCGGCACCGCGGCGCAGCAGGGCGCGGACCCGGGCGAGCAGCTCGGCGAGCCGGAAGGGCTTGGTGACGTAGTCGTCGGCGCCCGCGTCCAGGCCGACGACCGTGTCGACCTCGTCCGCGCGGGCCGTCAGCACCAGGATCGGGATGGCGTGGCCGCCGGCCCGGAGCCTGCGGGCGACTTCGAGGCCGTCCATCCCGGGCAGCCCCAGGTCGAGGACGACCAGGTCGATTCCGCCCTGGAGTCCGGCGTCGAGCGCGGTCGGACCGTCCTGGCGGACCTCGACCTCGTAACCCTCCCGACGCAGTGCGCGGGCCAGTGGCTCCGAGATGGATGCGTCGTCCTCGGCGAGCAGTACAAGGGTCATGGGCTGATGGTAGTCCGGTCGGGGGGCTCGCGGTGAGGCCCGCGGCGTCACCTGCGGGTCAGCGCCACAAAGCGGCCGGAGACCTTGGAATATGGGAGTCTGGTTCCATCAGGACCTGTGATCCATCTCTCAAGTCCTTTCATATCCTGCCGTGTCGTGTCGTATGGTGTCCCGACGCCTGTTGCACTACTCAAGGACCTTTGGGCAGCCATGAACGCCAAGGGTCCCTTTTGTGTGCGGGGCCGGTGCTCGCCGGCCCGCTCAGAGTGAATGACCTGTGAGCCGGGCCCGGAGCACGAGAACGCGCCCCGGGTGTGGATCCCGACGCGGTTCTTCCCCGCTCCGCCGCCGAGCCCCCGCCAGGAGCCCGGCCGCCCGGAGCACGTCCCCTCAGGCGTGGGGACGGGGCATGCCGCGCCGGTGCCGGCTGCCCCCCACCGGGCGCGTACCGCTCACGAGGCGGCGCGTCCCGACCAGCAAGGATCGACCATGGCGTCCAGCCTGACGAAGGACTCGCCGAGTTCCGGCGAGAAGACCTTCTTCGGCCACCCCCGCGGTATGGCCACCCTGTTCATGACGGAGATGTGGGAACGCTTCTCCTGGTACGGGATGCGCGCCATCCTCACCCTGTACTTGGTGGCCGCTGTGCTCGACGGCCCCCTTGAGGGCCGGGAGGCGCTCGCCGCCTCCATCTACGGTGTCTACAACGCCGTCGTCTACATGGCCGCGATGCCCGGCGGCTGGGTCGCCGACCGTCTCTGGGGCGCCCGCAAGGCCGTTCTGGTCGGCGGGATCATCATCGCGCTGGGCCACTTCACCCTGGCACTGCCGAGCGACATCGCGTTCTTCATCGGCCTGGCACTGATCGCTGCCGGTACGGGCCTGCTGAAGCCGAACATCTCGGCGATGGTCGGCGGCCTCTACCAGGGCCAGCCCAGTGCCCGCCGTGACGCCGGCTTCACGCTCTTCTACATGGCCATCAACATCGGTGGCCTCGCCGCCCCGCTGCTGGTCGGTTACCTCGGCGAGCACGTCAACTGGCACCTCGGCTTCGGTGTCGCCGGTGTCGGTATGACCTTCGCGGTGATCCAGTACGCGATCGGCTCCAAGCACCTCGGCGACGTCGGCAAGCTGCCCGCGAAGCCCATCTCCCCCGAGGAGCGGCGGAAGACGCTGCGCAAGGTCGCCCTGTGGGCCGGCATCGCGGTCGCCGCGCTGCTGATCGACCTGGCGCTGGGCACGTACGACATCGAGCACATCGTCAACGTCCTGGCCGTGCTGGGCGTCGTCGTGCCGGTCGTCTACTTCATCACGATCTTCCGGGACCCGGCGCTGACCAAGGAGGACCGGCCGAAGATCAAGGCGTACGTGTGGTTCTTCATCACCGCCGTGCTCTTCTGGATGATCTACGACCAGTCCGGTTCGCTGCTGACGATCTTCGCGGACAACAAGACGGACCGCTTCATCGGCGGCTGGGAGTTCCCGGCCTCCTGGCTGCAGTCGGTCAACCCGGCCATGGTCATCATCCTGGCTCCGATCTTCGCCGCGCTCTGGGTCAAGCTGGCCACGCGCAACCGCGAGCCCAGCACCCCGATGAAGTTCGCCCTGGCGATGCTTCTCATCGGTGGCTCCTTCGGCATCATGGGTCTGGCGGGCGCCGCCGCGGCCAACAGCGACACCGGCAAGGTCACCGTGTTCTGGCTGCTCGCGGTCTACCTGGCGCAGACCATGGGTGAGATGTGCCTCTCCCCGGTCGGCCTGTCCCTCTCCACGAAGCTGGCGCCGAAGATGTTCGTCGGCCAGATCATGGGTCTGTGGTTCCTGGCTACCTCGACGGGCAACGCCCTGAACGGCTGGACCACGAAGCTCAACGCTCCGCTGGGCGACGCTGCGTACTACACGCTGCAGGCGGGCGTGGCGGTGGCCGCGGGTATCGCCTTCATGGTGGCGGGCCGCAAGATCCGCGCCCTCATGGGCGGCGTGAAGTAACTCCCCCAGGGACGTACATACGGCAGCGGGTCCGCACGAGAAAGCTCTCGTGCGGACCCGCTGCCGTATGCCGTCAAGCCGGCGCTTCCGGGGCCCGACTACTTCTTGGTCTCGACCTTGACGCTGCGCAGGAAGCTGCTGAACCCGCACTTCACCGAGGACTTCTCACCGGGCTTCTTCCAGTCGCCGAACACCGTCCACGGGATGGTGTGCTCGGCGCCGCGGCCGCGCACCACGTCACACACGAGCACGGCGCGGTGCTTCTTGACGGCCTTCCCCTTGGACGACTTCTTGCAGGACGACGTCGAGACCGGACGCCCCAGCGAGAGGCTGGGCGTGGCCTTGCAGGTGTACTTCGCACCGGCCGCGGCGGCCGGCGCCGCGGTGGCGAGCGACAGCCCGGACGTCACCAGCAGGCCGGCGAGCACGCCCGTCACAGCCTTCTTCCCCCAGGTCACCTTCATGATGTTCCTCTTCTCCAGCAGCGCGGCGCCGGCAGGTGGTCAAGCCTGCCGGTGAACGCCGCACCCAGACCCTTCCCTTCGCTCCTGCGAAGAGATACCTGAGGAACCTAGCCTTATCGATCTTGTTCGAGCAAGGCGTAGTGGGCGAATTGAGCTAGTTCTGAGCTTGGACCGGGCAGCGGCCCGGTCCAAGCTCGCGGCCCGCGCTCAACGCGGGCCGAGCAGCCTCCGCCACGGGGTGAACGTGAACACCGCGCCGCCCAGGAGGATCGCCGTGCCGGCGACCAGGCCGAGCGCCCTCAGCGCACCGCCGTCCTCGGCGCCGGTGGCGGCCAGGCCGCCGCCCGAGTCCGTGCCGCCGCCGGACGCCGCGGCTCCGCCCGAGGCGGCCGCGCCGCCGCTTCCGCTGCCGCCGGACGCGCCGCCCGGCTGGGCGGAGGTGTCCAGCTCCAGGGAGACGGCCACGTCGGCGGGCGGGGTGCAGGTGGTCGTCGTACCGGCGGCCATCACCGTGAGGACGCCGGGGCTGAGCGTGGACTTCCCGCTCGCGCCGGGCTTGTACGTGCCGGTGAGATCGGGGATCTCGATCGGGGCGCCGGTCTTGATGACCTCCTTGTTCAACGGCCCCTCGACCGCGACCGTGCCCTGGTCCGCCCCGCCGAGCCGGACCTCCATGGACGGCTTGACCTGGCCGGCCGGGATGTCGATCGGGCTGTCCATCACGGACTTGCTGAACTTCACCGTCAGGTCGTAGTCGCCGCCGCTCTTCCTGGCGCTGATCCGGACCGGTGAGGTGGCGTTCTTGTCCCCGATGGGGGTCTTGCACGCATAGGCGACGGACACCTCCTTGCCGGGGAAGTCGGTCGCGCCGCCTCCGCCGCCGGTGCTTCCGCCGTCACCACCCCCGGAAGCGGTGCCTCCGGAGTCCGCACCGCCGCTGCTGGCGCCCCCGCTGTCCGTGCCGCCGCTGGTCGTGCCCCCGCTGTCCGAACCGCCCGTCGTGGTGCCGCCGGAGTCCGTTCCGCCGGTGGTGGTTCCGCCGGTGGTGGTTCCGCCGGAGTCCGTGCCGCCCCCGGACGTGGTTCCGCCGGAGTCCGTGCCGCCGGTGGTCGTGCCGCCCGTGGTGGAGCCGCTGCCGTCGGTGACCTTGATGGTGGCGCCCGGCCGCACCTCCTCGGTCGGCGCGCACTTGGTGTCCGTGGAGATCGGCCTGGACACGTTGATCTTGTAAGCGCCCGGCGTCAGCGTGATCTCTCCGGCCTTCTCCAGCTTCAGCGTGCCCTTCATGTCGGGCAGCACCATGGGGCTGTTCTTGGGGATCGGCGGATTCTGCCGAGGGCCCTCCAGCTTCAGTTCGCCGCTCGCCGCACCGCCCAGGGTGACGGTTCCGGTCGGCTTGACCGTGTCCGCACCCAGGTCCAGCACGTCCGGGTTCTTGGACGCGGCCTCGACCGTCTTCCAGACGACCTCGATCTCGTCGCCCACCTTCGCCTCGGCCGGAGCGGTCAGCTCCACCTTCGTGGTGCCCTGCACGGCGGGCAGCCCCGAGATCGGCGGCGGAACGCACTCCGTCGCATAACTGACCTCGGCGGCCCGGGCCGGGCTCGCGGCCATCAGGATGCCCGCGCCGCCGAGCATCAGCGCGACTCCCGCCGCGCTCATCCTCCGTTGCGTTCTCACGCTTGTCCCTTCGTCGTGGGTCGGGGTCGGTTCTCGGACGGTGCGGAATCCGGGGTGAACCACGGCAGCGCGGCGGTGGCCGCGCTCGTGGTCGCGTTGGTGGTCGCCTTGCTGGCCGTCGTGTCCGGGTTCGTGGAGACGCTGGAGGTCGCGGTGGGGGCCGCGTTCGGTCTCCGCATGCGGTGGGCGCCGGCGGGGCGGGGCCGGACCTTGTCCACGACCGCCATGCCGATACGGAAGACCGCCGCCGGGACGACCACGCAGAGCAGGATCCAGAAGAGCGTGACGCCCCAGGGCCGGCCCACCCCCCACGGCTGCTCGGCCAGCACCTTGTCCCCGTACCGCAGGGAGACCTGGTAGTCGCCGTGCGCGCCCGCGGACAGCTCGACCGGCAGTTCGATCCGCGCCCTGCCACCGGGCGGGACCGTGCCGCGCCACGGTCGCTCCTCCCACTGCGGGGCGTAGACGCCGTGCGCGGTGCCGATCTCGAAGACGGGGTCCGTGACCGGGGCCGACCCGGGATTGCCCACGGTGAGGACGAGCCGGCGGGCGGGCGGGGCCCCGAACCAGGTGAGCAGGGAGCTGTCGCCCTCCAGGCTGGTGGTGGCCAGTACCGCGAGCCTCCCGTCGCCGCTCTGCCGCGGGAGATCCGCCGTGGGGTGGCCCGCCACCGTGAACACCGCGTCGACCAGCTCCTGTTCACCCGTCACCGTGACGACGTGCACCACACAGGGGCACGGTTTCGGCGGTTCGCTCACCGGCAGCTTCTTGCTGAAGGCGCCCTTCTTGTCGGTCGTGACAGCCCGGCCGTCGGCGTTCGCGCAGGAGTTGGTGCCGCCGATGACGCCCCGCTCGGGCGTGGACTGACCGCAGATCAGCAGCATCAGCAGCGCATCGGGCCGCCAGCCGCTGCCGCTCACGGTGATCGCCCCGCCCTTGCCCGCCTCCTTCTTGGAGAGGCTGACAGCAGGGTCACCCTCGGCCGCCCGCGCGCCCGGCGCGTTCAGGACGAACAGAGCGGAGAGGGCGGAGAGGGCGCAGAGGAGTGCGAGGAGTGCCGGGAGGGCGGTCAGGGGCCGGGGTTCGGTCGGCCGGGTGGGCAGGGGCCCGGTCGGCCGGGTCGACGGGTGCCGGGTCCGCCGGGTGGGGCGAGAGGCTTCGGGTCCGAGCTGCCGCGTCACGTCTTCGCTCCCGCCTTCAGCAACGGTTCGGTTTCCACCGGGCGTTCCGCCATCGCCGTGCGTCCCGACCCGACCGGGCCTTCCTCCTTCGCCGTACGTCCCGGCTCCACCGGGCTTTCCTCCTTCGCCCTGCCTCCCGGCTCCGCCCCAGGGCCCGGCTCCGCCGGAGGGCCGGTCCGCTCACGGGGTTGGGGCCGCGCCGAGGACCCCGTGTCCGGGGGCGGTTGCGGGGCCGCACGCCCGGTGCGCCGTCGCCGGTACGCGCCGGAGGCGATCGCGGCCAGGCCGCCGAGGACCAGCAGCCCGGCGCCGACGGCCGGGGCCACCGGGATGTACGTCGCCGACGCCTCGGCCTCGTCCCGGACACCGCCCGACGCGGTGACCCGCAGCCGTACGGTGACCGCGTCCAACGCCGGTGCGTCGGGCCAGGGTTCGGTCCGCTCGGCCTTCCGTCCCGGGGCCAGCTCCAGCGGCAGAGGGCGTTCCGGGCGGTCCAGCAGCGTGCCGAACACCCCCTCGGCCCGCACCGCCAGCCGGGGCCTCAGCATCGCGTTGCCCCGGTTGACCAGGGTGTACCGGATGCTCCCGCCGGAGATCTCGACGTCCTCGACACTGAGCGCCGCCAGTGTCGGGCCGACGGTGCGGACCCGGACCGGCACGCGGATCTCCTCGCCGCCGCCGACGGCCACGGCCGCCCCGGAGGCGTCACCGGGAACCGTGTCGGGCGGCACCGTGACGGCGAGCGGCACCTCCGCGCGGGTCCGGGCCGGGACGCTGACGGTGTCCTCGGCGAACCTGATCCAGGCCCCGGCCCGGCCGTCGCCCCGGAGCCGTACGGTCAGCGGGGTCCGGCCGGAGTTGGTCACCGCGAGGCGGTCCTGGAGGACCGTTCCGGGCGCGCCCTCCAGATAGACGTACGGCCGGGCGTCCTGGCCGGTGCCGCCCGCGGGACGGGCCGTCCATCCGGCCGGACCGTCGGCGGCGGCCGGGGGCGCGAGCCCGCACAGCAGCGCGGCGAGCGCCGCCACGAGGACGGGCAGCGCACGGCACCGGTGCGAGGTGGGTGGCGACATGGGGGCTCCTCTGCCTTCCGGCGGCGATGGCGCTGCCGTGCGGGCCGTCCGTACGCGCGTACGGACGGCCGGGGTCGTTCCGCAGGCCACCGGCCGTGCGACCGCACGGAACGCACGGGCCACACGACCGCACGACCGCACGGGCCGTGGTCAGCCTGTGGAGCGCTGCCCGCGCCGGGTCAGCCAGAGCACTCCGGCCGCTCCCGTCAGCAGCACGGTGCCGCCGAGCGTGCCGAGCGCCGCCGCCGAGTCCAGCGGGCCGGTGCGGGGCAGTTCCCCGCCGCCCGACGCGCCTGTCGAGGCACCGCCGGTGGAGCCGCCGCCCGTGGACCCGCCGGTCGATCCCCCGGTGGAGCCGCCGCCCGGCGAACCTCCCGCCCCCTGGACGTCGAGTTCGAGGGACGGGCCGGGGCTGTTCTTGGGCGTACAGGTGGTGGTCGTACCGAGGGCCTTGATGGTGAGGACCCCAGCGGTGAAGGTGACCTTGCCGCTCTTCTTCGGTGTGTACGTCCCCGACAAGTCACTGATCCTGATCGGGGTGTTGGCGGGAATCGCCTCGGTGTTCGCCGGGCCGGAGACCTGGACCCTGCCCGTCTCCGCGCCGCCCAGCTCGATCACGGCGCTCGGGTTCATGGCCCCCTTCCCCAGCTCGACCGGGCTGGAGGAGACGCCTTTCCGGAAGGACATCGTGAGTTTGTGGCCGTCACCGCTCCTGACGGCCTTGATGTCGATGGGCGAGACCGCCCCCTTGGGCCCGATGGGCGTCACGCACTGGTAGTTGACGTCCACGACCTCGGCGTACGCGGCAGGCGCGCCCGCGACCACGATCGGGCCCGCCAGCGCGGCCGCCAGCGCGAGAGTCGTCCGTTTGCGGTTCGGCACCTCGTGTTCCCCTCTTGCCGGACGTCGCCGCGCGCCACGACCCGTACGGGCGCGCACTGCTGACGGCACATCAGATTGGGCGCTCAAGGTACGCCCGGGGCCTGATGGAGGGAAGACAAAGAGCGCGCCGATCCGGCGCGCTCTTTCGGTGCGGTGGTGCGGGTGAGGGGGGGCGGGCCCGGGGCCGCTCGGCCGGACCGGGCCCTGATCGGCAGGGCGGCTCCGGCAGGTCCTAGGCGGGAGCGGCGAGCTCCGCCCAGACGGTCTTGCCCGGGGCGTCCGGCGCACGCAGTACACCCCAGTCGAGGCAGAGGCGCTGCACGATGAACATGCCGTGCCCGCCGGGGCGGCCCGCGCGGTGCGGCGTACGGGGTGCGGGCTGCCCGGCGCCCCGGTCGACGACCTCCACCCGCAGCCCCTTGGGGGTGCGGCCGATCCGGATCTCCTCGGGGCCCTCCGCGTGCAGGCAGGCGTTGGTCACCAGCTCGGAGACGACCAGCAGGACGTCCTCGGCGGCGGCCCTGCGGTCCGCGGTGGACGCCGGGAGCCAGCCCCAGTCGTGCAGCGTCTGCCGGGCGAAGTCCCGGGCCGTCGGAACGATGCCGCTGGCCTGCGCGAGCGAGAGGGTGCGCCACTGCCGCTCGGCCGGGACGGGCGAGGCTGCGCCCGCTTCGTCCGGCTCGCGACCGAGGTCGCCCGGCGGATGCTGCCGGGTGGTGCTCATCAGCGCTTCACCTCACCGATTCGCCATGTCGCCATGTCGCCGTTGAACAGATAGTGATCAGTTACCGAGTGTGCCGGAGCCCTTGCGGGGCACCGCCGGGGTGTCTCCTGCCCTGCCATGTCGCAACAACACCCACTTGAGGCACACGATTGCACGACACAGCCGACACCAGGGATGCCGGCGGCCGCACGGCCGCGCCGGGTCAGGCGGCCAGGGCCTCTTCGAGAGTGGCGTGGACGGTGAAGACCGCTTCCGCCCCCGTGATCTCGAAGACCCTTGCCACGACAGGCAGCATTCCGGCCAGATGAACGCCTCCGCCGGCCGCCTCCGCCTTGAGGCGGGCGCCGAGCAGCACGTTCAGCCCGGTGGAATCGCAGAAATTCAGCCGGGAGCAGTCGACCACCAGGCGCGAACGCCCCTGCTCGACCGCATTCTCCAGGGGCTCGCGCAGCAGATCCGCGGTGTGGTGATCGAGCTCACCCACCGGGGTCACCACCTCGCTGCGCCCCTCGGTCCGGGCCTCGACCTGAAGTCGACCCCGGTTCGCACTGCCGACCGTCCCGCGGTCCATGCCTGTCCCTCTTCGCCGTTCGTCACTGTTCGCGTCACTGCCTGTGCGGCTGTATGCGTAGCTGCCGCCGACGTGCGTAAAACAGTACGCGTTCCGAACGCCACACGGTAGTCGGAGACCTCAACAAACCGGACATATAGCAGCAATTGGCGCTTGTCACTGCTGGTCAAGACCGGGTATGGGTAGAGGGACACCAAAAATGCGACCGGCTTTGGAGGCGCCGCTTCACCGCAGGAACACGTATGGGCATCGGCAGCCATATGCCGAGAACGATGGAGGAGAACCATGTCACCCCGGCTCGACGGAGCGCGTACCCACAACGCGTCGTCGGCATGTCCTCAGGGACCGACCAATTCCGACTCCCCCGCCGCGAGAGCCGTCCCCGGCCCGCGCGCCGGCACCAGCATCACCTCAGACTTCTCCGGCGAGGGCCTTGACGGGCTCGAAGGGCTCGAAGGGCTTCCCGAGATCCCGCCCTACGCCGAAGTGGGCGCTCTGGACGCCAGGGCCCTGTCGAAGACGCTCTTCGAGCGTCTGGAGTCCCTCGACGAGGGCACTCCCGAGTACAGCTACGTCCGCAACACCCTCGTCGAGCTGAATCTCGCGCTCGTCAAGTTCGCGGCCTCCCGGTTCCGCTCCCGCAGCGAGCCGATGGAGGACATCGTCCAGGTCGGCACCATCGGCCTGATCAAGGCGATCGACCGGTTCGAGCTGAGCCGCGGTGTGGAGTTCCCCACCTTCGCGATGCCGACGATCGTCGGCGAGATCAAGCGCTTCTTCCGTGACACCAGCTGGTCCGTGCGCGTGCCGCGCCGGCTCCAGGAGCTGCGGCTCGACCTGGCGAAGGCCGGCGACGAACTCTCCCAGCAGCTGGACCGCGCGCCCACCGTGGCGGAGCTGTCCGAGCGTCTCGGCATCACCCCGGACGAGGTCGTCGAGGGCATGTCCGCGAGCAACGCGTACACCGCGAGCTCGCTGGACGCCAAGCCCGAGGAGGAAGACGGCGAGGGCGCCCTCGCGGACCGTATCGGCTACGAGGACCACGGGCTCGAAGGCATCGAGTACGTCGAGTCGCTGAAGCCGCTGATCGCCGCGCTGCCCGCCCGGGACCGGATGATCCTCTCGCTCCGCTTCGTCAGCAACATGACGCAGTCGGAGATCGGCGAGGAGCTGAACATCTCGCAGATGCACGTCTCGCGGCTGCTCTCCCGCACGCTGACCAAGCTCCGCAAGGGTCTGACCCTGGACGAGTGAGCCACCTCACCCGGCCCGCCGCCCCGCCACGGGGCTCCGGGGCCGTGAAGCACCGCGGAAGGACCCGCCCCGGATCGCCGGGAGCGGGTCCTTCCGCGTGTCGGGGCGGGGCGGGGCAGGGGGCCCTGCCCCGCCCCGCCCGGGACCTACGCCACCCGCTCCCCGCTCCGCCACACCGCGCTGACCAGCGGGACGCCGGGGCGGTAGGCGAGGTGGACGTGGCTCGGGGCGTCGAGGAGGACCAGGTCGGCGCGGGCGCCCGGGGTGATCCGGCCGATGTCGTTACGGCGCAGGGCCGCGGCTCCGCCCGCGGTGGCCGCCCAGATCGCCTCGTCCGGGGACATCCCCATGTCACGAACGGCCAGCGCGATGCAGAACGGCATGGACGAGGTGAAGGAGGAGCCGGGGTTGCAGTCCGTGGAGAGCGCGACGGTGGCCCCGGCGTCGAGGAGGCGGCGGGCGTCGGGCCAGGTGGCGCGGGTGGAGAACTCCGCCCCCGGGAGCAGTGTGGCGACCGTCCTGCCCTGGCCGAGCGCGTCGACGTCCGCGTCGGTGAGGTGGGTGCAGTGGTCGGCCGACGCGGCGTCGAGCTCGACGGCGAGCTGGACACCGGGGCCGTAGCTCAGCTGGTTGGCGTGGATGCGCGGGTGCAGCCCCCGGGCACGGCCCGCGGTGAGGATGGCGCGGGCCTGGTCGCCGTCGAAGGCGCCCTGCTCGCAGAAGACGTCGATCCAGCGGGCGTGCGGGGCGCAGGCCTCCAGCATCGGGCCGGTGACCAGGTCGACGTATCCGGCGGGATCGTCGGCGTAGTCGGGGGACACGATGTGGGCGCCGAGGTAGGTGACCTCGTCGGTGTGACGGCCCGCGACGCGCAGGGCGCGGGCCTCGTCCTCGACGGTGAGGCCGTAGCCGGACTTGGTCTCGAAGGTGGTGGTGCCCTGGCGCAGGGCCTCGGCGAGGTAGCGGGCGACGTTGGCGGACAGCTCCTCGTCGGTGGCGGCCCGGGTGGCGGCGACAGTGGTGCGGATGCCGCCCGCGCGGTAGGGCTGCCCGGACATGCGGGCGTTGAACTCCTGGGTGCGGTCGCCCGCGAAGACCAGGTGGGAGTGGGAGTCGACGAAGCCCGGGATCACCGCGCGGCCGGCCGCGTCGAGGACGTTGTCAGTGGCGGGTGCTTTGCTGGATTCACCGGTCCAGACGATGCGGTCGCCCTCGATGACGACGGCCGCGTCCTGGATCAGGCCCAGGGGGGTCCCGTTGCCGAGGGAGGGGTCATTGGTGACCAGGCTGGCGATGTGGGTGACGGCGGTGGTCGTCATCTGGAGCGTGTTCTCCTTGCGTTCCGAAGGGGCCGACGGGTCCGGGGCTGCGCGGGACTCCGGCAGGTCCCGGGCTGCCCGGGACTCCGGCAGGTCCGGGGGTGCCCGGGGACCCGGGAGCGGTGGTGCGGGGCGGCGGGGTCCTGCGCTCAGCCGTGCAGGGCGGCGACAGCCGTCTCCAGCGCCCGGGGCACGTCCTCGATCCGCGTGTGACGGCCGTCGCGGACGATGTGCCGCCCCGCCACGACCGTGTGCCGCACATCAGCGGCGGAGGCGGCGAATACGGCGGTCTCCGCTGCCAGTCGGGGCGCCGGTCCCGCCGTTCTGACGGAGTCCAGGGCGACGGTGGTCAGATCGGCGGGGGCGCCCGGCTCCAGCACGCCCGCGTCGGGGCGGCCCAGTGCGGCGTGCCCGTCGGCGGAGGCGGCCCGGAGCAGGGCGGCGGCCGTCCAGTGGCCGCGGATGTGGGTGCGCAGCCGCTCGTTGAGCTCCATCGCCCGCGCCTCTTCGAAGAGGTCGATGACGGCGTGGCTGTCGCTGCCCAGCGAGAGCGGCGAGCCCGCCTTCTGGAGGGCGGCGGCGGGGCCGATGCCGTCGGCCAGGTCGCGTTCGGTGGTGGGGCACATGCAGGTGCCCGTCGCCGAGGAGCCCAGCAGCTGGATGTCCGCCTCGGTCAGGTGCGTGTTGTGGATGCCGGTGGTGCGCGGGCCGAGGACCCCGTGGTCGGCCAGCAGCCGGGTGGGGGTGCGGCCGTGTGCGGCCCGGCAGGCGTCGTTCTCCGCCGTCTGCTCCGAGAGGTGGACGTGGAGCGGGGCCTCGCGCTCCTCGGCCCACCGCACCACGGTGGCCAGCTGGTCCGCCGGGACCGCCCGGACGGAGTGGACGGCCGCGCCGATCAGCGTGTGGTCGTCGCCCTTGAGGAGGGCGGCGCGCTCGGCCCATGCCTCGGCGGTCGTGTCGGAGAAGCGCAGCTGGTGCCGGTTGGGCCGCTCCCCGAATCCGGCGGCGAGATAGGCGGTGTCCAGCAGGGTGATCCGGATCCCGGCCTCGGCGGCGGCCGCGATGAGCGCCTCGCCCATGGCGTTCGGATTGGCGTAGGGGGTGCCGCCGGGGGCGTGGTGCAGATAGTGGAACTCACCGACGGAGGTGATGCCGGCCAGGGCCATCTCGGCGTACGTGGCGCGGGCCAGGTCGAAGTAGGTGTCCGGGGTGAGCTCGGCCGCCGTGCGGTACATCAGCTCGCGCCAGGTCCAGAAGGTCCCGGTGCCCACCTGGACGGTGCCGCGCAGGGCCCGGTGGAAGGCGTGGGAGTGGGTGTTGGCGAGGCCGGGGAGGGTCAGGCCGCGCAGCGCGGTCGCGCCGGGCGGCGGTGCCCCGGCCCCGGTCCTGATCCCGGCGATGCGGCCGTCCGCGACGTCCAGGACGACGCCCGGCTCGACGTGCGTGCCGAGCCAGGCGTGCTCCATCCAGTAGGACGCGGTGACGGGAGCGCCCGCCGTCCGTGGTGTCAGCTGCACGCGAGACCTTCCAGTACGTCGGCGAGCGCCTCGACCCCGGCCGTGCAGTCGTCCTCGGCGGCGTGCTCGGCGGGTGAGTGCGAGATGCCGGTGGGGTTCCGTACGAAGAGCATGGCGGTGGGCACCGAGGCGGACAAGATACCCGCATCGTGGCCCGCGCCGGTGCCGAGGACGGGCACGGGGCGCCCCGTGTCGCCGGAGCCCTTCAGGATCTTCGCCAGTTCGTCGCGCAGGGCGTGCTCGAACTCGACGACGGGCGTGAACGATTCGCGCACGACGTCGAGGTCGATCCCGGCCCGCTCGGCGTACTCCCGGGCGGCGCGCTCGACGCCGGTGACGACGGCGTCCAGGGTGGCCTGGTCGGCGGCGCGGGAGTCGAGCCAGCCGCGGACGAGGGAGGGGATGGCGTTGACCCCGTTGGGCTCGACCGCGATCTTGCCGAAGGTGGCGAGCGCTCCGGTCAGGTCGGCCTCGCGGCGGGCGGCGAGCACGGTCTCGGCGTACGTGAGCATCGGGTCGCGGCGGTCGACGAGCCGGGTGGTGCCCGCGTGGTTGGCCTCGCCCCGGAAGTCGAACCGCCAGCGGCCGTGCGGCCAGATGGCGGAGGCGATGCCGACGGGGTCGCCGGTCAGGTCGAGGGCGCGGCCCTGCTCGACGTGGAGTTCGACGAACGCGCCGATCCGGGCGAGCCGTTCCGGGTCGGGACCGATGGTCGCGGGGTCGTGTCCGGCCGCCTCCATGGCGGCGGGCAGCGTGGTCCCGTCCGCGTCCCGCAGGCGGTGGGCGTCGGCGACGGTGAGCTGTCCGGCGGCGAGCCGGGAGCCGACGCAGGCCAGTCCGAAGCGGGCGCCCTCCTCGTCACCGAAGTTGGTGATGGCCAGCGGCCGGGTGAACTCCGCGCCCCTGCGGTGGAGTTCGTCGAGCGCGGCGAAGGAGGACACCACTCCGAGCGGGCCGTCGAAGGCCCCGCCGTCCGGGACGGAGTCCAGATGGGAGCCGGTGACGACGGCGTCCCCGGCCAGAGGGTCGCCGAGCCAGGCCCACTGGTTGCCGTTGCGGTCGGTCTCGTACGCGAGACCGCGCGCCTCGGCCTGCGCACGGAACCAGGCCCGGCAGTCGCGGTCGGCCGCCGACCAGGCGTAGCGCCGGTAGCCGCCGCTGTCGGGGTGGCGTCCGACGGGAGCGAGCTCCCGCCACATCGAGAGGAAGGAGTCACCGGCGCGCCACGGCTGCCGACCCGGGCCGGGCGGCGTGGGCCCGTCGCCACCGGCCGCTCCCCGCCCCGAGGCGCGCCCGGCCGGTGCGGGGGTGCCGGGGGTGCCCGACGGCATCAGTTGCCCTCCGTCATCGGGACGCGTACGCCCTTGTCCGCGGCGACGGACTCCGCGATGTCGTAGCCGGCGTCGACGTGGCGGATGACACCCATGCCGGGGTCGTTCGTCAGGACGCGGCGGATCTTCTCGCCGGCGAGCTTCGTGCCGTCGGCGACGGAGACCTGGCCCGCGTGGATGGAGCGGCCCATGCCGACGCCGCCGCCGTGGTGGAGGGAGACCCAGGAGGCGCCGGAGGCGACGTTGACCATGGCGTTGAGCAGCGGCCAGTCCGCGATGGCGTCGGAGCCGTCGAGCATGGCCTCGGTCTCGCGGTACGGGGAGGCGACCGAGCCGCAGTCGAGGTGGTCGCGGCCGATGGCCAGCGGAGCGGCCAGTTCGCCGCTCGCGACCATGTCGTTGAAGCGCTCGCCGGCCTTGTCGCGCTCGCCGTAGCCGAGCCAGCAGATCCGGGCGGGCAGGCCCTGGAAGTGGACCCGCTCGCCGGCCATCCTGATCCAGCGGTGCAGCGACTCGTTCTCCGGGAAGAGGTCCAGGATCGCCTTGTCCGTCTTGTGGATGTCGGAGGCCTCACCGGAGAGGGCCGCCCAGCGGAAGGGGCCCTTGCCCTCGCAGAAGAGGGGGCGGATGTAGGCGGGGACGAAGCCGGGGAAGTCGAAGGCGCGGTCGTACCCGGCAAGCTGGGCCTCGCCGCGGATGGAGTTGCCGTAGTCGAAGACCTCGGCGCCGGCGTCCATGAAGCCGACCATGGCCTCGACGTGGCGGGCCATCGACACGCGGGCGCGCTGGGTGAAGTCGGCGGGCTTCTCGGCGGCGAGAGCGGCCATGTCGTCGAAGTCGACGCCGAGCGGCAGGTAGGCGAGCGGGTCGTGGGCGCTGGTCTGGTCGGTGACGATGTCGATCGGCGCGCCCTCGGCGAGCATCCGGGGCAGCAGCTCGGCCGCGTTGCCGAGGAGGCCGATGGAGAGCGGGCGGCGGGCGTCGCGGGCCTCGACGGCGAGCTGGAGGGCGTGCTCCAGGCTGTCGGCCCGCACGTCCAGGTAGCGGTGCTCGATGCGGCGCTCGATGGCGCGCGGGTCGACGTCGATGCAGATCGCGACGCCGTCGTTCATGGTGACGGCGAGCGGCTGGGCGCCGCCCATACCGCCGAGTCCGGCGGTCAGGGTGATCGTTCCGGCCAGCGTCCCGCCGAACTTCTTCGCGGCGACGGCGGCGAAGGTCTCGTAGGTGCCCTGGAGGATGCCCTGGGTGCCGATGTAGATCCAGGACCCGGCGGTCATCTGGCCGTACATGGTCAGGCCCAGCTGCTCCAGGCGGCGGAACTCCTCCCAGTTGGCCCAGTCGCCGACCAGGTTGGAGTTGGCGATGAGCACGCGGGGCGCCCACTCGTGGGTCTGCATGACGCCGACGGGCCGCCCGGACTGGACGAGCATCGTCTCGTCCTGCTTGAGCGTCTCCAGCGTGCGGACCATCGCGTCGAACGAGCGCCAGTCGCGGGCCGCCTTGCCCGTGCCCCCGTAGACGACGAGCTTGTCGGGGTGCTCGGCGACCTCGGGGTCGAGGTTGTTCTGCAGCATGCGCAGGGCGGCTTCCTGCTGCCATCCCAGGGCGGTCAGTGCGCTGCCGCGCGGTGCCCGTACGGGGCGGGGTCCTGACATGGCGGTGCCTCCTCGCGACGGTGGAAAACTATTCACATCCTGATGCTCTGAATAGTCGTAGTCAACAGGTGCGGTTCGCGTCGCGATCGGGCAAGCGTGATTCCTGTCCGCCCCAGCGGCCGTCCCGGAGGCACCGATGAGCACTCCCGACCCACCCGCAAGCGCCCGGCCGCCCGCGAAGGACGGCGGATCGCCGCCGCTCAAGCGCGCACTGGGCCCCAAGCTGCTGGTCCTCTTCGTCATCGGCGACATCCTCGGCACCGGCATCTACGCCACCACCGGGGACGTCGCGGGCAAGATCGGCGGCGCGCTGTGGCTGCCGTTCACCATCGGCTTCGCCGTCGCCCTGCTCACGGCAGCCTCGTACGTGGAGCTGGTCGGCAAGTACCCGAAGGCGGCCGGGGCCGCGCTCTACACCCAGAAGGCGTTCAAGGTCCCCTTCCTGACCTTCGTCATCGCCTTCATGGTGATGTGCTCGGGCCTCTCCTCGGCGAGCGCGGCGGCGCGGGCGTTCAGCGGCGACTATCTGGGCGAGTTCACCGACGCGGTGCCGCCGACCCTGATCGCGATCCTGTTCGTCCTCGCCCTGGCCGCGATCAACCTGCGCGGGGTCGCCGAGTCGGTCAAGGCGAACGTCGTCCTGACCCTGGTGGAGGTCAGCGGGCTCGCGGTGATCCTCGCGATCGGCGCGTACGCCGTGTTCAGCGGCGGGGGCGACCCCTCCCGGCTGACCCGGATCGAGACCGGAGGCACCGGATACGCCCTGCTCACGGGCGTCCTCGGCGCCACCGCGCTGGGCTTCTTCGCCTTCGTCGGTTTCGAGGACTCGGTCAACATGGCCGAGGAGACCAGAAACCCGGCCCGCAACTTCCCCCGCGCCATCTTCATCGGCGTGGGCGTCACCGGCACCGTCTACGTCCTGGTCGCCGTGATCTCCTCACTCCTGGTGGACTCCCGCACCCTGTCGGGATCGAGCGGGCCGCTGCTGGAGGTGGTGAAGGCCGGAGGCGTCGATTTCCCGCCGAAACTCTTCGCGCTGATCGCCCTGTTCGCCGTCACCAACTCGGCGCTGATCAACATCATGATGGCCTCGCGGCTCTGCTACGGCATGGCCGCCGAGCGCATCCTGCCGCCCGTGATGGGGAAGGTGCTGGCCCGCCGCCGCACCCCCTGGGTCGGGATCGTCTTCGTATCCGCCCTGGCGATCGGCCTGGTCTCCACCGGTGAGATCGAGGGGCTCGGCGACACCACCTCGTTCCTGCTGCTCTGCGTCTTCGCCGTGGTCAACATCGCCGTACTGGTGCTGCGCCGGGACCCGGTGGACCACCACCACTTCCGCACTCCCACAGCACTGCCGGTGCTCGGCGCGCTCAGCTCGCTGGTCCTGGCGAGCCCGCTGGCCGACCGGGGCGCGGACGTGTACGTACGGGCCGGAGTCCTGCTGCTCGTCGGGGCCGGGCTGTGGGCGCTCAACAAGGCGGTGATGAACGCCCGCGAGAAATCCGGCGCGGCCGTGGACTGACCGGGCGCCGGCGCACCTCCCGGCCAACACTTTTCAGCCGCTCCTTTACACCCCGGAGGGCATGTACCAAGGGAAAATGCCAGAACCTCCACCAGCCGTGAGCACGATGCGTAGCCTCTGCGTTACAGCCGTACGCCACGTCGGGAGGGGAAATCCGCGTGCCCGGAATCGACGAGTGCCTGCTCGAAGTCATGAGGCTGCCCGGTGCCCGGGGCGCCTCGGTGGTCGACTGGACGAGCGGTCTCGCCCTCGGCACCATCGGGGACTCCCCCAACGGCGACCACGAGGCGACCGCCGCCGAGACGGCGGAGGTCGCGCGGATGACCGCCGAGCAGCCCGCCTTCGCCCACCTCGGCGCGGAAGGCGAGCAGTCCGCGGAACCGCCGGGCATCCCGGTCGAGGACGTCATCGTCACCACTCATGACGGATACCACATGCTCCGATTCGTGGAGACGGCATTCGACAGCAGCGTCTTCCTGCATCTGTGGCTGGACCGGTCGGCCGGGAATCTCGCGCTCGCCCGGATGCGGCTGGGCGAACTGGCGGAGCGGCTGGTGCTGGCATGAGCGCGATAGCCGCAGACCCCGACGCCCCGGAGACGGACCGGCTCCCGGTCCTCTCCCCGATGCTCCAGCGCCTGGCCGCCGAGCGCGCGACCGGCGCCCTGATGCGCGACCACGGCACGCTCTACCTCGCCGACGGCCAGGTGGTCCACGCCGAGAGCCCCGCCACCCCCGGTATCGACGTCCTGCTCACCGCCGGCGGAACCCTGCGGCACGAGGGCTGGTGGGACGCCGTGGCGCAGGCCGGGGCGGGCCACCGGGTCGGCCGCTACCTCGTGGACAGCGGCCATGTGCCGGGCGGCGCCCTGGAGTTGTGCCATCTGGGCGCGCTGTACGACGCCGCGTTCTTCGCGCTCGCCCCGACCGGCACACCCGCCCGCTTCCGTTACGGGGTGGCGCACTGGATCGGTCCGGTGCGGCCCGTCCCGGTCGCCGCCGTGGAACGCGAGACACTGCGCAGACGGGAGTTCCTGGACCGGATCTGGCCCGACCCCGCCTGCGACAGCGCACCCCTGCTGCGGACGGCGCACCGGGCCGACGCCCCGGTCCCGGCCCGGCAGCGCCGGCTCCTGGAGCTGGCCGACGGGGCCCGTACGGCCTCGGACATCGCGCAGGCGCTGGGCCGTTCGGCGTTCCACATCCTGGTCGACCTACGGCGTCTCGCGGCGGCCGGTCTGGTGGAGGCGGTCCGCGCCCAGCCCCTGCCGGCTGCCGGGACCTCCGGCCGGATCACGCTCCCCGAGGTCACGGCCGACCCCGATATCGCCCTGCTGCGCCGACTCCGAGACGCATTGGAGGCCCTGTGATACGCGCGCTCAGACAGCGTGCCGGGAGGAGACAGCCGATGGTGCCCGAGGCCGAAACACGCGATGTCCTCGACGAGCTCCAGCGGTTACGCGCCCGGGTCCCGCTGCTCTCCGGGGCGCTGGCCGCCTCCACCGACGGGCTCGTCCTGGCCCACGACACCCCGGGCGTCGAGGCGGAGGGCGTCGCCGCCCTCACCGCGGCCGCCCTCGGCGTCTCCATCCGGATGACCGACGCCACCGGCCGGGGCGGCTTCCGGGAACTGCTGGTCCGCGGCGGCAGCGGCTACATCGCCACCTACGCCGCGGGCTCCTCCGCCGTCCTGACCCTGCTGGCGGAGGACCGCATCAACGTCGGACGGCTCCATCTGGAGGGCCGCCGCGCGGGCGCCCGGATCGGTGAACTCGTCGACGCCGCGCTGGAGCGCGTCGACCGCCCCGCCGCCACCCCCCGGGCCGCGCCGCCGCGCCCCGCCACCGCGCCCGACCGCGCGCTGCCGCAACGCCCCACGTAACGCGCCGTCGCGCAGCGGTCTCGCCCCCCACCTGTACCGCCACAACCACCGGGACTCAGCCATCACGCAGAAGCCCGCGCACCAGCCCGCACGGAAACCGGCCGAGCGGCCGGCACAGAAACGGACCCGGTCACCGCGACCGGGCAAGGAAAGGAAACGAGCCCCCATGGCGAACACCGAAGCGACACTGAAGGAAGCGATGAGCTCGATCGAGGGCGCCACCGGTGCCGCCCTCGTCGACTACACCAGCGGAATGGCCCTGGGCACGCTGGGCGGCGGCAAGGACTTCAACCTGGAGGTCGCCGCCGCGGGCAACACCGACGTGATCCGCGCCAAGCTCCGCACCATGGAACACCTGGGGCTCAAGGAGGAGATCGAGGACATCCTCATCACCCTGAACACCCAGTACCACCTGATCCGGCTGCTCAAGACCCGTGGCGGCAACGGCCTGTTCCTCTACCTGGTGCTGGACGCGAGCCGGGCGAACCTGGCGATGGCCCGCCACCAGCTGAAGAAGATCGAGGCCGAGCTGGAGGTCTGACGCGTTCGGGGCGGCGCGGGGCCCGGGGCTCTCACTCCACGAACAGGCCGCGTGCCGCCGCCCGTACGTCGAACTCCTCCAACCGGGCCTGGGCGTCGGGCAGCCCGTCGCACATCGCCTCCAGCAGCACCCGGCCGAGCAGCATCGGCGCACAGACCGTGTCGAAGGAGAGCCCCGAGCCGATCGCCGCCGGGAGCAGCAGATCGCTGTACTTGGCGACCGGCGCGAACGCGGAGTCGGCGACCGTCACGACGGTCAGCCCCTGGCCCTGGGCGTACGCGAGCGCGTCCACGCTCTCCTTGGGGTGGCGCGGCAGCGCGAAGCACATCAGGGCGGTGGCCCCGGCCCGGCGGGCGGAGTCGATCCGGTCGGCCAGCATGCTGCCGCCCTCGTCGAGCACCCGGACGTCGGGGTGCACCTTGGCGGCGAAGTAGCCGAACCCGCGCGCCTGCGAGGAGGCGGCGCGCAACCCGAGCACCGGCAGGGGCCGGGAGCCGGCGAGCAGCCGCCCGGCCCGCTCGACGGGAGCCGGGTCGGCGAGGACGTCGGAGAGGTGCTGAAGGTTCTCGATCTCGGCGCGGACGGCCTGCTGGTACTCGTTGTACCGCTCCCCCGCCTCCTCCTGCTCCGCCTCGGCGGGCGCGACCTCGCGCAGGTGCCTGCGCAGCGCCGGATAGCCGTCGAAGCCGAGGGCGACGGCGAAGCGGGTGACGGAGGGCTGGCTGACCCCGGCCAGCTCGGCCAGCTCGACGCTGGAGAGGAACGGCGCGTCGGCGGCCCGGCGGACCATGCAGTGCGCGATGCGCCGCTGGGTGGGCGTGAGCCGGTGGCCCTCGAAGAGCCGCTGCAACCGTGCGGCGGGGCTGCTCCCGCTCATGGTGTCCCCTTGCTGGATCCGTCGCGCCATGATCGGCGCCGGTCGTTCTATTCAGCCAGGAAGGTTGCTGTATGTCCATATGCAGTGCGGCGAGGGCGGGCGGGGAGGGGTGCTCCGGTTCGAGAGCCGAAGTCCGGGAGGTAGGGCGCCCAGGGTTGACCGGGCCGCCTCGGCCCGGTCAACCCTGCGAGAACGACACCATCGATCACAAGAACACGCCAGAACGGATGGCGCATACTCCCCGCCGCTAACGCCATTCCGCTGGAATGCGGGCCAGTTGCTCGAGGATATGCCAGTCCCGGGGCCTGAAGGAGGGGGAGTGCCACGCTGCACCATTCCCCACCCAGTAGCCGCGGTAGTTCCGGACCCCCATAAGGCTGGTGTCGGACACATCTGACTCGTTTCCGCAGCACACGCAGATGAGCGCTGTGGGCCATCCGTCTTCCCAGAACAGGTCGCCGTCGTCGTGTCCGCACACCCGGCAGGCAGATTCTTCGTCCGGGCCGGGAGCAACGAGGCGTTCTGGTGGCATGGAGTCGCCTTTCATCCCTGTCAGCGTCCTCGCCGGCCTTGCGCCTTGAGGTCATCATCAAGCGTAGGCAGATGAGGGTGCGGGCGCCCCGGCGGACCGGAGACCGGCGGCAACTGCCGCCAGGCGCGGCCAGCGCTTCGCGGTCCCCGTACCTGCGCCGGCCACCGCGCTACGGTCGAGTCGGAGCAGGCGGGACCACCCGCCGGAACAGCTCCCCCAGCTCATCCGGCACCATGCGCTCGACCATCACCGCACAGCGCAGACTGCTCAGCCCACCAACGGAGACGACGTCCAAGAAGGGGGCCGGCCCGACGATATTCGGGGGTTAGCCCCACTGCCACCACGCTGCTGCCTCCGTACCGTGGTCGGCATGGAAGCCCGTGACCACGAGCTCAAGAAGGAGCTCGCCGCCACCCTCCAGGCCCGCGGCGAGCTGGGCGCGGAGTACGAGTCCGTGCTCGTCGAATCGTTCCTGGAGAAGGTCGAGCAGCGCCTCGACACCACGCTCGACCGCCGGGTCCGCCGCCAGCTCGCCGAGCAGCAGATGGCCGACGCCCGGGGCGGGCGTCCGGCGCAGCCGGAGACCTTCGGGGAACGGCACGCGCTGGGGATCGTCTCGCTGATCCTGGCCGTCCCGCTGTCCGCGATCGGCGTCGTGAACGCCGGGCTGGGAGGTCTGGTGGTGGCCTGGCTCGGCATCGTCGGCGTCAACGCGTTCCAGGCGGCGCGG
Organism: Streptomyces sp. YPW6; assembly: GCF_018866325.1. Classification (NCBI taxonomy): domain Bacteria; kingdom Bacillati; phylum Actinomycetota; class Actinomycetes; order Kitasatosporales; family Streptomycetaceae; genus Streptomyces; species Streptomyces sp. YPW6. Next base: position 4,789,154 of record NZ_CP076457.1, on the reverse strand, counting down.
AGCGGCGGGCTGTTCCGCCGCGGGGACGAACGGAGGTCGTCCGACTGGAAGGACTGAGCCCGCCGCAGGGGCGGAGCAGGGGCGGGCCCGAACGTCAGCGAGCCCGGAGGTTATGTCGCGGGGACCGCCGCACCCCCGGTTGCCGGGGGGCGGGACGACGGCGGTCCCCGCGAGGGACGCGGTCCGGGTCAGGGCCGGTTGCCCGCGTCCGGGCGACGGTGGAGGTCCGGGAGCCGCTCCGTAGTCCGGTGTCGCCGTTCTGGGTGCCGGCGGGTTTCCCTGCCGACACCCACCAATGTGCCGGAGCCGTGTTAAGCGGGTGCTGCGCGGACGTGACGCGCTCGTACCGTTTCCGCGAAGCCCCGCGACCGGCCTCCCCGAAGCTGCGCGCCGGACTCTCGGATGCCCCGCGCCCAGCTCTCCCGAGGCCCGCCGCCGGACCGTGGGGCAGCGGCCCCGGACCGGGCCGGACGTACCGGCCCGGTCCGAGGCCGGGGCCGGGAGCCGGGCGACCGGCCCGTCGGCGGCCTCGGCCCGGCCCCGGCCGGGCGACGGAGACGTCCCGTCAGGCCTTCGCCGTGCCCGCGTCCTTGGCGAGGAACGCCAGCAGGTCCTGTCGGCTCACGACGCCCTTCGGCTTGCCTTCCACGAGCACGATCGCCGCGTCGGCCCCGTCCGTGCCGCTGAGCACGGCCATCAGGTCCTCGACCGGTTCGCCGGAGCCGACCTGCGGCAGCGGGGCCGACATGTGCTTCTCCAGCGGGTCGGTCAGCGCGGCCCGCTGGGTGAACAGCGCGTCCAGCAGCTGCCGCTCCACGACGGAGCCGATGACCTCGGCGGCCATCACGTCGGGGTGGCCGGCGCCCGGCTTCACGATCGGCATCTGGGAGACGCCGTACTCGCGCAGCACCTCGATCGCCTCGCCGACCGTCTCCTCCGGGTGCATGTGGACGAGGGAGGGCATCGGGCCCTCCTTGAAGTCCAGGACCGCGCCCACGGTGGCGGAGGTGCCGGAGTCCTCCAGGAAGCCGTAGTCGGCCATCCACTCGTCGTTGAAGATCTTGCTCAGGTAGCCGCGCCCGCTGTCCGGGAGCAGCACCACGACGACGTCGTCGGGGCCGAGCCGCTTGGCGACCTCCAGGGCGCCGACGACCGCCATGCCGCAGGAGCCGCCGACGAGCAGGCCCTCCTCCTTGGCCAGGCGGCGGGTCATCTGGAAGGAGTCCTTGTCGGACACCGCGACGATCTCGTCCGTCACGTCGCGGTCGTAGGCGCTCGGCCAGAAGTCCTCGCCGACGCCCTCGACCAGATACGGCCGCCCGGAGCCGCCGGAGTAGACCGAGCCCTCCGGGTCCGCGCCGATGACCTGGACCACGCCGTCGCTGATCTCCTTGAGGTAGCGCCCGGTGCCGCTGATGGTGCCGCCGGTGCCGACGCCCGCGACGAAGTGGGTGATCTTCCCCTCCGTCTGCTCCCACAGCTCCGGACCGGTGGTCTCGTAGTGCGAGCGCGGGTTGTTCGGGTTGGAGTACTGGTCGGGCTTCCAGGCGCCCGGCGTCTCGGTGACCAGCCGGTCGGAGACGTTGTAGTACGAGTCCGGGTGCTCGGGGTCAACGGCGGTGGGGCAGACGACGACCTCCGCGCCGTACGCCCGCAGCACGTTGATCTTGTCCGTGGACACCTTGTCCGGGCAGACGAAGATGCACTTGTAGCCCTTCTGCTGCGCGACGATGGCGAGGCCGACGCCGGTGTTGCCGCTGGTCGGCTCGACGATCGTGCCGCCGGGCTTCAGCTCCCCGCTCTGCTCGGCCGCCTCGATCATGCGCAGCGCGATGCGGTCCTTCACGGACCCGCCGGGGTTGAAGTACTCGACCTTGGCCAGGACCGTCGCCTGGATACCTGCCGTGACGTTGCGCAGCCTCACCAGCGGGGTGTTGCCGACAAGACTGATCATCGAATCGTGGAATTGCACCGTGTACTCCGGGATCTCCGAGATGGTCCGGCCCAGAGTATGCGTACGGGACGCACTGTGCGTACGGGAAGGAGTACGCGGAGCCCCGGGCGGGGCAAGTAGGTACGTGTACGGCTGTACGGCGAGGAGGAGGTGGACCGGACTGTGTCGAGAGCAAGGGTGGCACGGCGGATCGCGGCGGGCGCGGCTTACGGCGGTGGCAGCATCGGGTTGATCGGTGCGGCAGCCGTGGGCGTGTTCCTGGCGGAGGTCCAGCTCGCGAAGAGGCAGGTCGGCGGCGGGACGGCTCCGGTTCCGCCGAGCGCGGACGGGCGGTACGGAGTGGCGTTCGCCGGGCCGAACGACGCCATGCGGCTCGGGCTGCTCGGGGATTCCACAGCCGCGGGCCAGGGAGTGCGGCGGGCCGGGCAGACCCCGGGGGCGCTGCTGGCCTCGGGGCTCGCGGCGGTGGCCGAGCGGCCGGTGGATCTGCGGAACGTGGCCCTGCCCGGAGCCCGGTCGGACGATCTGGAGCGGCAGGTCTCGCTGCTGCTCGCGGATCCGGCGCGGGTCCCGGACGTCTGCGTGATCATGATCGGGGCGAACGACGTCACCCACCGGATGCCCGCGACCCAGTCGGTGCGCTGTCTGACGACGGCGGTGCGCAGGCTGCGGACGGCGGGCGCGGAGGTGGTCGTCGGGACCTGCCCGGACCTGGGCACGATCGAGCCGGTCTACCAGCCGCTGCGCTGGCTGGCCCGGCGGGTGAGCCGGCAGCTGGCGGCGGCGCAGACGATCGGCGTGGTGGAGCAGGGCGGGCGCACGGTGTCGCTGGGCGACCTGCTGGGCCCCGAGTTCGCGGCGAACCCGCGCGAACTGTTCGGCCCGGACAACTACCACCCCTCCGCCGAGGGCTACGCCACGGCGGCCATGGCGGTGCTGCCCACGCTGTGCGCGGTGCTGGGCCTGTGGCCGGAGACCGACCGGCTGGACGGCACCCGGCGCGAGGACATCCTCCCGGTGGCGAAGGCCGCGTCCCAGGCGGCCCGGGAGGCCGGTACGGAGGTCACGGGGGCGCGTGCTCCCTGGGCCCTCCTCAAGCACCGCAGGCGGCGGCGCCTGCCCGCCTCCACCGAGCCCACCCCGCACGCCCGTCCGGACACCGCCCACGGGCACGCGTAGCGGGAGGCGCCCGGCGGCGGACGCCACTGAGCAAGCGCTTAGAAAAGAGTCCCGCATCACACGGCCTGCCGGGTGACCCCGGCGATACGTCCGGGTAACTTCCAGAGGAGTTCCGCCTGTCCACCCCGGCGTGCGGCCGTTCAGCCTCGACAGCCCGAACAGCCCCGCAAGCCGTACAGCCTCACAGCCCGTACAGCCTTCCAGCCCTTGGAGCCGCGTGATGCCCGAAGCCGTGATCGTCTCTGCCGCCCGTTCGCCGATCGGCCGCGCCTTCAAGGGGTCCCTGAAGGACCTGCGCGCGGACGACCTGACCGCCACGATCATCCAGACCGCGCTGGGCAAGGTCCCCGAGCTGGACCCGAAGGACATCGACGACCTGATGCTGGGCTGCGGTCTGCCCGGTGGCGAGCAGGGCAACAACCTGGGCCGCATCATCGCCGTACAGATGGGGATGGACCACCTTCCCGGCTGCACGATCACCCGTTACTGCTCCTCGTCGCTGCAGACGAGCCGGATGGCGCTGCACGCGATCAAGGCGGGCGAGGGGGACGTCTTCATCTCGGCCGGTGTCGAGATGGTGTCCCGCTTCGCCAAGGGCAACTCCGACAGCCTGCCGGACACGCACAACCCGCTGTTCGCCGAGGCCGAGGCCCGTACAGCCGCCCGCGCCGAGCAGACCGGCACCGACTGGCACGACCCGCGCGAGGACGGCCTGGTCCCGGACGCGTACATCGCCATGGGGCAGACCGCGGAGAACCTGGCCCGGCTCAAGGGCGTCACCCGCCAGGACATGGACGAGTTCGGCGTACGGTCGCAGAACCTCGCCGAGGAAGCCCTGAAGAACGGCTTCTGGGAGCGGGAGATCACTCCGGTCACGACCCCCGACGGCACGGTCGTCGCCAAGGACGACGGCCCGCGCGCGGGCGTCACCCTGGAGGGCGTGCAGGGCCTGAAGCCGGTCTTCCGCCCCGACGGCCTCGTCACCGCGGGCAACTGCTGCCCGCTGAACGACGGCGCGGCGGCCCTCGTGATCATGTCGGACACCAAGGCGCGCGAGCTGGGCCTGACCCCGCTGGCCCGGATCGTCTCCACCGGCGTCTCCGGCCTCTCCCCCGAGATCATGGGCTACGGCCCGGTCGAGGCCAGCAAGCAGGCGCTGAAGCGGGCCGGCCTGACCGTCGGCGACATCGATCTCGCCGAGATCAACGAGGCGTTCGCCGCCCAGGTCATCCCCTCCTACCGGGACCTCGGCCTGCCGCTGGAGAAGGTCAACGTCAACGGCGGCGCGATCGCGGTCGGCCACCCCTTCGGCATGACCGGCGCCCGCATCACCGGCACGCTGATCAACAGCCTCCAGTTCCACGACAAGCAGTTCGGCCTGGAGACGATGTGCGTGGGCGGCGGCCAGGGCATGGCGATGGTGATCGAGCGGCTGAGCTGAGCCTTCTCGCGTCCCGCGCGGCGGGGTTGTCGAACCCCGTCGAGCCCCGACCGTGACCGAATCTCCCCCAGGATGTGATCTGCGTCCCGGGGGAGCGTCGTTTCTGCAGGTCAGGGCTGTTTGAGGCGAAACATCGGACCGAAAGACCTGTCCATTTCGTGACGTAATGCACTGACAGCGCGTACCGGTACAGGCCAAGCTGATGTAGGAAGTCGGGGGTATCGATAGAGACCGGGAGTATGTCAGTGAGCGCCATGTCATTTGCCCTGTTGCTGACCACCGCCGCTGCCACGGCCGTCGGCGCCGCCGCACTGCACGCCGCTCACGGGCTGCGCAAGCAGGTCGTGGCGCTGCGCACGGAGCTGTCCGCGAGCCGCGCTCCCGGCGCCTCCGTGCCGCCGCAGAGCCGCAGTACAGCCACCCCCGCCGAGGAGATACGCGCGGCCGTGGCCGAGGCGCTCGCCGAGGAGCGGGAGCGTGAGCTGGCCGAGGCCCGCGCCTTCTGGGCGGCCCAGGAAGCCCGCGACGCCGCCGACGCCCCCTCCCTGCTGGGCGGTCTGCCCGGCCTGGGCGACGACGCCCCGTACTACCTGCCCCGGCAGACCGACTTCGCCGGGCTGGAGTCGCTGGACCTGGAGGCGGCCGAGGCGATGGAGGAGCTCGTCGAGCTGAGCGAGCGGACCCTCGCGGAGCACGACGCCGGTGAGCTGACCGATCTGCCGACGGAGCTGTCCGCGGACATGGCGACCGGGCTTCCGGAGGCCTCGGAGTTCCCCGAGGACTCCCCCGAGCTGGCCGCCGCCCGCCGCCGGCACCCCTCGCACCCGGACTTCGTCCCCGTCCAGACGCCGGTGGTCACCGACCACGAGCGCACGGTGAACCGGCTGGAGGAGCTCGCCGACACCGCGACCGAGCTGACCGATGTGCGGCCCGGCCCGCTGGGCACGCTCGATGTGTACGTCTTCGCCGACGGCACCACGCTCTGCATGACCCCGGGCCACCGCGAGACCGCCGAGCGGCTCGCGGACGCGCTGCAGGCGGGCCGGCAGCCGGTGCTGCTGGGCGGCTCGGGCGTCTCGGGCGCCTATGCGCTGACCTTCTCCTGCGGCGAGGACAACGTGTACATCCTCGCCGACCGCGTCATCGCCTCGTTCTGACCGCCGGGCGCGGGCCGCTCGCAGGCGTTCCCGCGCCGCTCACGCGAAAGCCCGCACCGCCGCTTCGTCGACGTACCGCACGGCCTCGTCCAGCTCCTGGGACGGGGCCGTTTCCAGTGCCACGGCCAGGTCCCGCCCGGCGACGGCGAGCTGGTCGCCCACCGCGAACATCCCGGCGTCCGGCAGCTCCCGCGGCTCGGCGGCCGGGTTCTCCAGCCGCTGGGCGCGTCCGGCGAGCTCCCGGGCGGCGGCCAGCGCCTCGGCGGCCGCACCGCGCTGGAGGCGGCTCTGCGGGGCCGAACGCAGCCGGTCGGCGAAACGGTCCACGGCCAGGATCAGGGGCGTCGTATCGAGCACCCGGCCGACCCTACGCGCCTCTCCCGCGCCCCCGCCAACGGCCCGATCCGCACACCGTGCCCCGCACCCGCCCCCCACACGCGGAACGGCCCGCGGGCGCGATGCCTGCGGGCCGTTCCGGTACTGCCGGTGCTACGGGTACTGCGGGAGCGGTCAGTCGTCGCCGCTGAGGATCGCGACCAGGCGCAGCATCTCGATGTAGATCCACACCAGGGTCACGGTGAGGCCGAACGCGGCCAGCCACTCCTCCTCACGGGGGGCGCCGTACGCGATGCCGTCCTCGACCTGCTTGAAGTTCAGGGCGAGGATGGCGGCGCCGATGACGATGGCCACGATGCCGAAGACGACACCGAGGGCGCCGCTGCGGAAGCCGAGGCCGTCACCGCCGCCGAACACGGCGAACAGGAGGTTGACCATCATCAGCAGCATGAAGCCGATGGCGGCCGCCATCACGAAGCCGTAGAAGCGGCGCGTGACCCGGATCAGCCCGGTGCGGTACGCGATCAGCACACCGGCGAAGACCGCCATGGTGCCGAGCACCGCCTGCATCGCGGCGCCGGGGGCCACGTACATGCTGACGATGTTGCTGACGATGCCGAGGAAGACACCCTCGAACGCCGCGTAGGTCAGGATCAGCGCGGGCGAGGGCCGGCGCTTGAACGAGTTGACCAGCGACAGGACGAAACCGATGAGCGCGGCGCCGATGGCCACGCCGTAGGCGGTGCTCAGGTTCGCCTGGTCGACCGGCATGATCCACCACGCGGCCGCGGCGGCCACGATGACGGTGCCGAGTGTCATCGCCGTGCGCGTCACCACGCCGTCGATGGTCATCGCGTCCGTACGGGCGGGCGCCTGCGGGGCACCGTGCAGGTCCGTCTGCGCGTAGGGGTTGGTGGCGTACGGGTTGGCGGCGGTGCCCTGCGCGTACGGGTTGCCCGTCGCGGGGGCCCCGGCCTGCGGCGCCGCGTTGAAACCCGCGTGGCCGTTGTCGCGGCTGAAGCCCCGTCGCGAGAAGACCGGGTTGCTGCTCCTCATCTCACTCCTCCATGGCCACACTGCGTGGCCTTGCCCTAAGAGTAATGGGTAGGCAAAAGAATCACTCTAGTGCTCGGGGAGGATCTTTCCTGCATCCATGATGGAGCGCCCGCCGGGGACCGGCCGGGTTTCGGGGGTGGCGGGGAGGTCACGGTACGGGCCGTGAGGGTCACGCAGCGTGCGGTGCGTGGTGCCCGGAGCCGGACTCGAACCGGCACGCCCCCGAGGGGCAGCGAGGTTTAAGCTCGCCGTGTCTACGTTCCACCATCCGGGCGTGCCGCGCGGCTCCGCGTCTGGCTACCGACCCTATCCGGGACCGTCCCTCGATCAGCGGAACAGTGGCGCGATGTTGTCTTATTTTATTGACCGCTTGAGGGCCCGTCAGCACATCGGGCCGGTCTGACCACATGCCCGCGGCGGTTCCCGGGCGGTGTGCGCGCCGCATCGGAATGACGGAAAGTCGCCGCACTCGTACGGCCCAATCCGCCAGGTCCGCGCCATGCTTCGCCAGGGCGTCCGCCACCCTCGGCCGCCGCCCCGCTCCGGACCTGCGGGCGGTGCCCCTCCGGGACGGCCCGACAGTCGCCGCGACCGCCCTCCGCCCCCGCCGTCGTCTCCTCACGCTGGGTCACCGCACCGCCCCGGCGGGACTCCGCTCAGGGTCGGTGTCATACCCGAGGAGGACGGATACACGCCCGTGGTGCGACTCAAGGGGGCCCCGGGAACGGGCTTCGGGGGTGACGACCGGAAGCGGGGAAGCCGTAAGGATGGAGTAAGTCCCCGAGGCATGGCGCCGGCGCACCGCCTCACCACGGCCCAGGCCATCCGCATCACCGAATCAGGAGCGTCCCAGTGACCACCACCCCCACCGTTCACCGCGCCACCGCGGTGGCTGCCCGCGCCACGGAGCTGTCGAAGGTCTACGGCGAGGGCGAGACACAGGTCGTCGCCCTGGACCGGGTGACCGTGGACTTCCCGCAGGGTGAGTTCACCGCGATCATGGGCCCGTCGGGCTCCGGCAAGTCGACGCTGATGCACTGCGTCGCCGGGCTCGACAGCTTCACCAGCGGATCGGTGCGGATCGGCGAGACCGAGCTGTCCACCCTGAAGGACAAGCAGCTCACCCAGTTGCGCCGGGACAAGATCGGCTTCATCTTCCAGGCGTTCAACCTGCTCCCGACGCTCACCGCGCTGGAGAACATCACCCTGCCGATGGACATCGCGGGCCGTAAGCCGGACGCCGAGTGGCTCCAGAAGGTGATCGACATGGTCGGTCTCTCGGAGCGGCTGAAGCACCGCCCGACCGAGCTCTCCGGCGGTCAGCAGCAGCGCGTCGCCGTGGCCCGTGCCCTGGCCGCCAAGCCCGAGATCATCTTCGGTGACGAGCCCACCGGGAACCTGGACTCCCGCTCCGGCGCCGAGGTGCTGGGCTTCCTGCGCAACTCGGTGCGCGAGCTGGGCCAGACCGTGGTGATGGTGACGCACGACCCGGTGGCCGCCTCCTACGCGGACCGGGTCATCTTCCTCGCGGACGGCGCGGTCGTCGACCAGATGATGCGCCCGACCGCCGACGGCGTCCTCGACCGGATGAAGGCGTTCGACGCGAAGGGGCGCACCAGCTGACGCCCGCGGCCGGTCACGCCGACCGGCCGACGCCCGGCTGACGCGTACGGCCGCCGCCCCGGCCCCGTACCCGCGCCCCCGCCCTCCCCTTCCGGACCCATCCCAGGACACAGACATGTTCCGTACCGCCCTGCGCAATGTGCTCGCGCACAAGGCCAGGCTGCTGATGACCGTGCTCGCCGTCATGCTCGGCGTAGCGTTCGTCTCCGGCACGCTGGTCTTCACCGACACCCTCGGCAACGCCTTCCGCAACCAGTCCGCCAAGAGCTACGACAACGTCGCCGTCTCCATCGAGACGTTCGCCGGCGACGACGAGAAGACCCCCGGCATCGACGAGGCCACCCTGGAGAAGATCCGGGGCCTGGACGGCGTGGCCTCCGCCACCGGCCGCGTCAGCGGCTTCGCCGGGGTCGCCGACCCCGACGGCAAGCTGATCGGCAACGGCTGGTCCAACACCGGCGCGAACTTCGCCCCCGGCAAGGACGGCAAGGACGCCACGTACGACTTCACCGAGGGCACGGGCCCGGTGGACGGCGACGCGGTCGCGCTCGACAAGGACACCGCGAGCAAGGGCGAGTACCAGGTCGGCGACCCGGTGCGGGTGGCGACCAACGGCCCGGTGAAGGAGTACACCCTCGCGGGGATCTTCACCACCGAGGACGGCGCGGTCAACGCGGGCGGCAGCCTCGTGCTGTTCGACACCCCGACCGCCCAGCAGCTCTACCTGAAGCCCGGTGTCTTCCAGAGCGCCACGGTCAGCGCCGCGGGCCAGGTCTCCGACCGGAAGCTGCTGGACGAGATCGAGCCGCTGCTGCCGGAGGACGCCACCGCGCAGACCGGCAAGGCGCTGGCCGACCAGCAGGCCAAGGACATCGAGTCCGGTCTGAGCGGCCTCAACACCATGCTGCTGGCCTTCGCCGGGATCGCGCTGTTCGTCGGCGTGTTCCTCATCGCGAACACCTTCACGATGCTCATCGCCCAGCGGACGCGTGAGCTCGCCCTGATGCGGGCCATCGGCGCCACCCGCCGCCAGGTGAAGCGCTCGGTGCTGCTGGAGGCCGCCGTCGTCGGCACCCTCGCCTCCGTCATCGGCTTCCTCCTCGGTCTCGGCCTCGCCACCGGTCTGCGGTCCGGGATGAGCCTGCTGGGCGGCAAGATCCCCGCCGGTCCGCTGGTCGTCTCGCCGACCGCCGTCGTCTCCGCCTTCGCGGTCGGCATCCTGATCACCGTGCTGGCCGCGTGGCTGCCCGCCCGCCGGGCCGCGAAGATCGCCCCGGTCGCCGCGATGAGCAGCGTCCACGCCACCGCATCGGTCAAGTCCCTCGTCGTACGGAACTCGATCGGCGGCGCGATCACCCTGCTCGGCTCGGCCGGCATCGTCGGCGGTGCGGCGACCGGCGGCACCTCCGGCCGGCAGCTGGTCGCGGCGGGCGCGTTCTTCGCGCTGATCGGGGTCATCATCCTGATCCCGCTGCTCTCCCGCCCGGTGGTCGCGCTGTTCCGGCCGCTGCTGACGAAGGTGTTCGGCGTCTCCGGGAAGCTGGCCTCGCAGAACGCGGTCCGCAACCCCCGGCGCACCGGAGCCACCGCCTCCGCGCTGGCGATCGGACTGACCCTGGTCACCGGGATCTCGGTGCTCGGCGTCACGCTCGGCCAGGCCATCGACAAGGTGACCACGGATCACATCAAGGCCGACTACATGGTCTCGATGGCCAGCGGCAGCTCGCTCGACGAGTCCGCGCTCACGGCCCTGTCGAAGGCCGACGGCGTCACCGCGCTCTCCCCGCAGCAGTCGGCGTGGTTCGAGGTCGACGGGGAGGGCTTCTCGGCCTCCGGCGTCACCCCGGGCGATGTGGAGAAGGTCTTCTCGCTGACGGCCGAGTCCGGTTCGCTGGCCTCGCTGAAGGACGGCCGGGTCGCGGTCGCCTCCGAGACCGCGAAGAAGTACGGCTGGAAGACCGGCGACACGCTTCCCGTCGAGTTCGGCGACGACAAGAAGGGCGAGCTGACGGTCGGGGCGACCTACAAGGAGAACGCGTTCCTCCAGCCCTTCGTGATCCCGAAGGAGCTGGCCGACCGGCACAGTTCCTCCGCCCGCCCGGAGATCCGCGACATCTGGATCACGTCGGACGGCGGCGCGAGCCAGGCCAACGAGCAGGCCATCGTGGACGCGCTCGGCGACAACCCGGCGATGAGCGTCATGGACCGGCAGGACATCCGCGACATGTTCGGCGGCTTCATCAACACGGCGCTGAACATCATGTACGGGCTGCTCGCCATGGCCCTGCTGATCGCGGTCCTCGGGGTCGTCAACACCCTCGCGATGTCGGTCTTCGAGCGGCAGCAGGAGATCGGGATGCTCCGCGCGATCGGTCTCGACCGGGGGCGCGTCAAGCGGATGATCCGGCTGGAGGCCGTCGTCATCTCGGTCTTCGGCGCGGTGATCGGGGTCGGCCTGGGCGTCTTCCTCGGCTGGGCGATCGGCCGGACCCTGTCCGCCGACATCCCCGGCTACGCCCTGGTCGTCCCGTGGGACCGGCTCGGCATCTTCCTGCTCCTGGCCGGCCTGGTGGGCGTCCTCGCCTCGCTGTGGCCCGCCCGCAGCGCCGCGAAGCTCAACATGCTGACGGCGATCAAGACGGAGTAGCCGGAAGTCCCGGACCGGAACGCAGGGGACGACGAGGGGCCGGTGCACCGCTGGGGAGCGGTGCACCGGCCCTCGCCCGTGCCGTACGCGTACGGGTCAGGCGTCCGCGCCCGCCGTCCACGCACGGGCGCGCAGCGGCAGCCGGGAGCCGCCCCCGTCGAGCGGGCGCACCGCGAGGATCTGGTTGACGCCGATCTTGTTGCGCTCGAAGGAGAGCGCCGACGCGGCCATGTAGAGCCGCCAGATCCTGGCCCGGCCCGGGGAGGTGGCGCGGACGGCGCGCGCCCAGTGCCGCTCCAGGTTGGCCACCCACTGGCGCAGGGTCAGCGCGTAGTGCTCGCGCAGCGCCTCGACGTCCCGGGCCTCGAAGCCGGCCTCCTCCAGGGTGGCCAGGGTCCGGCCGACCGGGGCCAGTTCCCCGTCGGGGAAGACGTAGGCGTCGATGAACGCGTCGATGTGGTACGCGTCCTCGTCCTGCTCGGGGCGGCGGGCGATCTGGTGGTTCAGGAGACGGCCCCCGGGCTTGAGGAGGGCGTAGAGGTCATCGGCGTACTCGCGGTAGCGGACCGAGCCGACGTGCTCGGCCATGCCGATGGAGGAGATGGCGTCGTACGGGCCGTCCGCGACGTCCCGGTAGTCCTGGACACGGATCTCGATCCGGTCGGTCAGGCCCTCCTCGGCGATGCGTTTGCGGGCGTGGGCGGCCTGTTCCCGGGAGAGGGTGATGCCGGTGACCCGGGCCCCGTAGTGGCGGGCGGCGTGGACGGCCATCGAGCCCCAGCCGCAGCCGACGTCCAGGAGCCGGTCGCCCTCCTTCAGGCCGAGCTTGCGGCAGACCAGGTCGAGCTTGTCGCGCTGGGCCTCCTCCAGGGTGCCGCCGTCCTGCCAGTAGGCGCAGGAGTAGACCATGGAGGGGCCGAGCACCAGGGCGTAGAAGTCGTTGCCGACGTCGTAGTGGTGGCTGATGGCCTCCTTGTCCCGGCGTCTGGTGTGCAGCGGGCCGGTGCGGCGGCGCACCTCCTCGGCGGGCGGGGCGGGCGGCGGCCAGGGGCCGGCGAGGCCGAGGAGGCCGCGGGCGAAGGCGCGGACCCGGGGGTCGCGGACCGGGTGGACGGTGTCCTTGGCGTCGGCGCCGCGGTCCCAGAGCAGCCCGGCGATCCGGTCGAGCACCTCGTACAGATCGCCCTCCACGTCGATCTCCCCGGCCACCCAGGCGCGGGCCAGGCCCAGTTCGCCGGGCTTCCACAGAAGGCGGCGCAGGGCGCGGCGGTGACGGATCACGAGGGCCGGGGCGTCGGGCGGCCCCGACTCACTGCCGTCCCAGGCCCGGATCCGGACCGGCAGGGGTTCCGCGAGCAGTTCCTCGGCGAGAGCGGTCAGCCGCGACGCGGCGTCTGCCATGGCGCACACCTCCGTGGTGTTTCCCCGACAAGCACGACAAGCACAGGCACGACGAGCACAGGCGACAGACATGCCCGTGGCCCCGCGACGACACCCCGGGTGCCGTCGCGAGGTACACCTGCGTCAACTCTTCCCGCACCCCTCGTCATCCCGCTACCGGGCCATGGATGGGCAAAGCGTGTGCGGGGCCCGCCCGCACCGGCGGGACCGCGACACCGCCGCCCGCCGCGCCCCGGCCCCGATACGCGCCCCGGGTACGCCGAAGGGGCCGTCCGCACCACGGATGGCGGACGGCCCCTTCGGGCGTCGTACGGGCGCTCCTCGCGGAGCGGGTCACCGGAGGGTCAGGAGGCCTTGGCCTTCTCGCCCTCGGGCTTGGCGGCGGCCGGAGCCGGGGCCGGCTTGGCGGCCTCGTAGAACTCCTCGCGCGGCGTCTCCATGGCGCCGAGCGAGACGACCTCGCGCTTGAGGAACATCGCCAGCGTCCAGTCGGCGAAGATCCGGATCTTGCGGTTCCAGGTCGGCATGGCCATGCCGTGGTAGCCGCGGTGCATGTACCAGGCGAGACGGCCCTTGAGCTTGATCTTCACCTTGCCCATGACGATCATCGCGACGCCCTTGTGCAGGCCGAGACCGGCGACCGCACCCTTGTTGGCGTGGCTGTACTCCTTCTGCGGGAAGCCCCGCATACCGGAGATCACGTTGTCGCCGAGGACCTTCGCCTGACGCAGCGCGTGCTGGGCGTTGGGCGGGCACCAGGCGTTCGGGTTGCCGGCGCGGCGGCCGACCATGTCCGGCACCTGGGCGTTGTCGCCCGCGGCCCAGATGTAGTCGGTGCCCTGCACCTGGAGCTTCTCCGAGGTGTCCACGTGGCCGCGGGGGCCGAGCGGCAGGCCGAAGCGGGCGAGCGCCGGGTTCGGCTTCACACCGGCGGTCCACACGATGGTGCTGGAGTCGACCTCCAGGCCGTTCTTCAGGACCACGTGACCGTCGACGCAGGAGTCCATCGAGGTGGAGAGGTAGATCTCCACACCGCGGCTCTCCAGGTGCTCCTTGCCGTAGGCGCCCAGCTTCGGGCCGACCTCGGGAAGGATCTTGTCGGCGGCGTCGACGAGGATGAAGCGCATGTCCTCGCGCTTCACGTTGGTGTAGTACTTCGCCGCGTCGCGGGCCATGTCCTCGACCTCGCCGATGGTCTCCGCACCGGCGAAACCGCCGCCCACGAAGACGAACGTCAGCGCCTTGCGGCGGACGTCGTCGTCGGTCGTGGAGTCGGCCTTGTCCAGCTGCTCCAGAACGTGGTTGCGCAGGCCGATGGACTCCTCGATGCCCTTCATGCCGATGCCCTGCTCGGCGAGGCCGGGGATCGGGAAGGTGCGGGAGACCGCGCCCATCGCGATGACCAGGTAGTCGAAGGGCAGCTCGTAGGCCTCGCCGACGAGCGGCGCGACCGTGGCGACCTTGCGGTCCTGGTCGATGGTCGTGACACGACCGGTGAGAACCTCAGCCTTGGGCAGCACGCGTCGCAGCGGGACGACGACATGCCGAGGCGAGATGCTGCCGGCAGCAGCTTCGGGGAGGAAGGGCTGGTAGGTCATGTACGACCGCGGGTCGACGACCGTGACGGTCGCCTCGCCGTATCGCATCTTCTTCAGAATGCGACGAGCTGCGTACAGGCCTACGTACCCACCGCCTACAACGAGGATCCTGGGACGCTCCGTGGTGCTCATGCCATCGAGTATCCACCCCGCCCCAGGGGGGTGCTCGTGAGCCCCTTCACAAGGATTGACCGACCCTCTGCTACACTTCGCCGCCCACGTGACCCAGGTCATGGGTACGAAAGGGAACCACGACACCGCCGGAAACGTTGTTCACCGCTTGTGAGCTGGCCCTTGACCCTTCGGGCGGGGTGAACCGCCGGCGCCCTTCACCCGGGCGTAACATCCCGGGAACGGGCCTGCGACACTCCTCCTGGCCCCCGGGAGCGCCTCATCGTGGCGCACAGGGCGCGAACTGCGCCCGACAGGGCCTGATTCCTTGTGAAGAAGTTCACGAACTTTCCCCCGTGCGACGCGCGCCGCACGGGGGCCCCGAGCCGCCCGCCGAGGCCGGTGGGCGGCTCAAAGGTGCAGGTGACCGAGCGCCTGAGCGCGGGACCCCGTCAGCCCGCCGCGCTCCAGGCGATCCCGTCGAGGATGTCGTGCTCGCTGACGACGACCTCGTGGGCCCCCGTCCGCTCCATCACCGCCAGCAGGACGAGCGCCCCGGCGCCGATCACGTCGACCCGGCCCGGGTGCATCACGGGGATCGCGGCGCGCTCCTCGTGCGTCGAGCGCAGCAGGTGCTCGGTGATCGCCCGGACCTGGCCGCGGGAGACGCGGGAGTGGTGGATGGCCGCGGAGTCGTACTCCGTCAGTTCCAGCGCGATCCCGGCGATCGTGGTGACGGTGCCCGCGAGGCCGACGAGCGTCCCCGCCCGGGTGAGCGGCACGGTCTCCTCGGCGACGTCGAGGGCGGCGTCGATGTCCGCCCGGATCGCGGCGGCCCGCTCGTGGCTCGGCGGGTCGACGACGGACCCGTCCACGACGAGGTGACGCTCCGTCATCCGTACGCAGCCGACGTCGACGGACCGGGCCGCCTCCACCTCGTCCGCGCCGAGGACGAACTCGGTGGAGCCGCCGCCGATGTCGACGACGAGGTAGGGCTTCGTCAGACGGTCGCTGCCGGCCAGTTCCCTGGTGGCCCCGTCGAAGGAGAGCTGGGCCTCCTGGTCGCCGGTGATCACCTCGGGCTCGACGCCCAGGATGTCCCGCACACCGGCCACGAAGTCCGCGCTGTTCTCGGCGTCGCGGGAGGCGGAGGTGGCGACGAAGCGGATCCGCCCCGCGCCCAGCTCCTCGATCACGGCCGCGTACTCCCGGCAGGCCGCGAAGGTCCGCTCCAGTGCCTCGGGGGCGAGCCGGCCGGTCCGGTCGACGCCCTGGCCGAGGCGGACGATCGTCATCCGCCGGTCCAACTCGGTGAAGGAGCCGGTGGCCGGGTCCACGTCGGCGACGAGCAGCCGGATGGAGTTGGTGCCGCAGTCGACGGCGGCGACCCGGGTCATGCGCCCTTCCCGTCGGCGGGGCCGTCGAGCGGGCGGAAGGCGAAGTGGCCCTCGTCGCCCTCGTCCACCGTCCAGCCGTCGTCCTCGCCCGTCGGCGCGCACGGCGTGACGCAGGGGCCCTTCTTCCACCACTCGGGCAGCATCGCGATGGCCTCGTCGCCCAGCGGGTTCACCCCGGGGCCCGCCGCCAGCGAGTGGCCGACCAGGACGTGCAGGCACTTCACCCGGTCCGGCATGCCGCCCGCGCTCGGGAAGCCCTCCAGGACCTCGATGGCGTCGCGACGGGCGAGGTAGTCCTCGTGCGCGGCCCGGTAGGCCTTCGCCAGCTCCGGGTCGGTCTCCAGACGGGCCGTCATCTCCTTCATGACCCCGTTGGCCTCCAGCGTGCCGATCGCCGAGGCCGCCCGGGGGCAGGTCAGGTAGTACGTCGTCGGGAACGGCGTGCCGTCCTCCAGACGGGGCTGGGTCTCCACCACGTCCGGGTTGCCGCACGGACAGCGGTGCGCGATGGCGCGCAGGCCGCGCGGCGGGCGGCCGAGCTGCTGCTGGAACGCGGCGATGTCCGCGTCGGTGGGCTGGGTGGACTCGGTCTGCGGAGGGGGCGTTTCCATGCCTGCCTTGGTTCTGCTCGAAGCTCGTGAAGGGGGGTCGCGGGTCGGTCAGTCGCGGTCGTCACGGTCGGCGCTGTCCACGCCGTCCCAGAGGTTGGAGTGCCAGGGACGGTCGCTCGCGCCGGGCTCCGACCGGCGGTCCTTCGCCGCGTCGGGGTCGGCCACGGTGTAGGCGGTCTCCCCGGGAAGGACGTAGTGGAGGTGCTGGCGGGCCAGGCGCATGATGTACGCGTCGTCCTGGAGCCGCGCCTTCTCGTCCCGCAGCTCCTCGGTGCGCCGCTGCGCCTCCTGCGAGAGCCGCTCCTGCTCGGCGATCTCGTCGCGCTGGGAGACGTACTGCCGCATCGGGTAGGCGAGCGCCACCACCAGGGAGCAGACGACCAGCGCCAGGAACGCGGCCCGGCCGGTGAGCCGGGAGCGGCGGGCCTGGCGGCGGTTCTGCGACCGGTACACGCGGGCCGCGGTCTGCTCGCCGAGCAGCCGCAGCCTGGTCGCGGTGGAGAACCGGTCGCGGTCCTTGCCGGCCATGTCTGCCCGCCTCCCCGTTACGCACGTCCGTCCCCGCACACGGTACGGGACCGGGTGCGGGGACGGGCGGAGGCCACCGGCCTGGCGCTGCGGGTCAGCCCTTGAAGCGCGGGAAGGCGGAGCGCCCGGCGTACACCGCGGCGTCGTCGAGGATCTCCTCGATGCGCAGCAGCTGGTTGTACTTGGCGACGCGGTCCGAGCGGGCCGGGGCGCCGGTCTTGATCTGGCCGCAGTTCACGGCGACGGCGAGGTCGGCGATGGTGACGTCCTCGGTCTCGCCGGAGCGGTGCGACATCATGCACTTGAAGCCGTTGCGCTGGGCCAGCTCGACGGCGTCCAGGGTCTCGGTCAGCGAACCGATCTGGTTGACCTTGACGAGCAGGGCGTTGGCGGAGCCCTCCTCGATGCCGCGGGCCAGGCGCTCGGGGTTGGTGACGAAGAGGTCGTCGCCGACGATCTGCACCTTGGAGCCGATGCGGTCGGTGATGACCTTCCAGCCGGCCCAGTCGTCCTCGTACAGCGGGTCCTCGATGGAGACCAGCGGGTACGCGGAGACGAGCTCCTCGTAGTACTCGGTCATCTCGGCGGCCGAGCGGGACTTGCCCTCGAACTCGTAGGCGCCGTCCTTGTAGAACTCGGACGCGGCGACGTCGAGCGCGAGCGCGATGTCGCGGCCCGGGACGTAGCCGGCCTCCTTGATGGCCTCGACGATGAGGTCCAGGGCGGCGCGGTTGGACTCCAGGTTCGGGGCGAAGCCGCCCTCGTCGCCGAGTCCGGTGGACAGGCCCTTGGTCTTGAGGACCTTCTTCAGCGTGTGGTAGATCTCCGCGCCCCAGCGCAGGGCCTCGGAGAAGGACTCCGCGCCGATCGGCGCGATCATGAACTCCTGGATGTCCACGTTGGAGTCGGCGTGCGAGCCGCCGTTGAGGATGTTCATCATCGGAACGGGCAGCAGGTGCGCGTTCGGGCCGCCGAGGTAGCGGAAGAGCGGCAGGTCGGACGCCTCGGAGGCGGCGTGCGCGACGGCCAGCGAGACACCGAGGATGGCGTTCGCGCCGAGCGAGGCCTTGTTCTCGGTGGCGTCCAGGTCGAACATCGCCTGGTCGATGAGGCGCTGCTCGGTGGCGTCGTACCCGACGAGCTCCGGGCCGATCTGCTCGATGACGGCGAGGACGGCCTTCTCGACGCCCTTGCCCTGGTAGCGGTTGGGGTCACCGTCGCGAAGCTCGATGGCCTCGAACGCACCGGTGGAGGCGCCGGACGGAACGGCAGCACGGCCCGTGCTGCCGTCGTCGAGGCCGACCTCGACCTCGACCGTGGGGTTGCCCCGGGAGTCGAGGATTTCCCTGGCTACGACGACGTCGATGGACGGCACGAGGCATCTCCTTCTGGGATCTGACACTGGTTGTGCAGGGTCACTGTGGCCTTGCGACACGAGCCTATCCGGCCCGGCCGCGTCCGTCGGCCGCCCGCCCGCCTCCTGGGACGAAAAAGGACCCAAGAGCCTGCATAACGGGGCAGAACTCTAGAAATCTACTGGGCGGTAACAACAAGAGGTGAACGCACGCGGCCCTCCGGACGCCCACCGCTCACGAAGAACCCGGCCCGGCGCGCTGGGGGGAAGAGCGCGCCGGGCCGGGAAGCCGTGCGAGGGAGGATGCCGCCGGACACCCTCCCTCCGAGGAGGAGAGACGGCGATTACTTCAGGTGGAGCTGCTGACCCGGGAAGATCAGGTCTGCGTCCTCGACGATGTCGTCGTTGAGCTGGAAGAGCTTGCTCCAGCCGCCCTTGACGCCTTCCTTCTGAGCGATCTTGCTCAGGGTGTCGCCGGACTTGACCTTGTACTCGCCGTCGCCCTTCTTGACCTTGTCGCCGGTCGGGGTGGTGACGGTCTTCTTGCTCTCGGCCTTGGGGGCCTCGCGCTGCTCGCTGCGCGTCGTGGGCTGCTCGGCCTGACGCTGCGGCTGCGCCTGCTCGGGCTTGCTGGCGGACTGGCCGGAGCCGCCGGGGTTCACGCCCGGGTCCACACCGTCGTTGGTGAGGCCGCCGGCGCCGGCGCAGGCCCAGGCGCCCGGACCCTGCATGTCGAGAAGCTTCTCGGCGGTGGCGATCTGCTGGTCCTTGGAGGCCAGGTCGGCGCGCGCGGCGTACTGCGTACCGCCGGCGGCGGCCCAGCTGGACTGCGAGAACTGCAGCCCGCCGTAGTAGCCGTTGCCCGTGTTGATGGACCAGTTGCCACCGGACTCGCACTGGGCGACGGCGTCCCAGGTCTCGACGGAGGCGGCGGAGGCGTTGGTCGCACCCATCAGCGGGACGGCGACGGCGGCACCGGCGACACCGGCGAGGGTCGCGAGACGGGTGGCCTTGGACGGGCGGCGGTGCTTGCCCTTGCTGTTCAGCAGCATGGAACGAATCTCCTCACCGACGCCTACGAGGTGAGCTGTCGGGTTCGGGCTGATGAGTTGCCCGGCCGTGCGTCCTTGCGCACGGCTCCACCCCAAGCCGGTCCCGTACGCCCCCCGGAAGGGGATCGTGCGGACCCGGCGGCCTACCTGGGTCCCCCGCTCCTGCCTACGGCGCTTACGCGTCTGTTCCCTCCGACCGACGGCAGGATTCGGCGTGACGGTCGACGGGGCCCGCGGTGCGAGCGGCTTAGACCGTAAACACAGGCAAGCCCGACATTCAAAGACGGACATAGGGGGCAATCGACTCGAACTCGCGGCAACCGATGGGGCGTTTCCGCAGGTCGGGGGCGATGTGCGCGAAGGGACCGGAAGGGGCGCGTGAGTTGAAGCAAAGAGACCCATGTCTCACTTACGCAAAGTGGACATAGGTCTCTTAACTGCCTCTGTTTTCGGGGTGTTTTCCCGAATTGACTCAGTTGGCGGCAGGCGCCTCGGCGGACGCGTCGGCATCCTGCGGCGCGGCCTGACCGGCCCCCTGCCCCTGCCCCTGCCCCTGCCCCTGGCTCCGCTCCAGCCCCAGATCCAGGTTCTGGCCGGGCAGGATCAGGTCCGGGTCGGAGCCCAGGAGGTCCTTGTTGGTCTCGTACAGACCGGTCCAGCCGCCGGGGACTTCCTGGGCGTCGGCGATCGCCCAGAGGTTGTCGCCGGGCTGCACTGTGTACGCACCGGCGACCGCCGCACCGCCGTCCCGGGCGTCACCGTCACCCCGCGAGGCGTGCCGGCCGGATCCGCGCGGCCCCTCCTCCTGCCCGGCACCGGCCTCCTCGGGCGCGGGGGCGCCGCGATGCTTGCCGCCCTTGCCCAGGGAGGCGTCGGGGGCGGCGGAGGGGTCGGCGGCGTCGGGGGCCTCGGAGGAGGGCGGGGCGGAGGGCGTCACCGCGGGGTCGGGGGCTTCGGCGCCCCGCTCCGCGCCGGCACTGTCCCCCTTGCCCGCCGGGCCGCCCTTCTCGGCCTTCCCGCTCCCGTCACCCTTGCCGCCCTTGCCGGACTCGCCGGCTTCACCGGACGTGCCGGATTCATCCGCTTCACCGGACGCGTCCGCGTCGTCGGTCGGGGTGGCCGTCGGGTCGGGGGCCGGCGCGGTGCCCGGGTCGACGCCCGGCAGGCTGCCGTCCACCGCGAGCCCCGAGATCACCGCACAGCTCGGCCATGCCTTGGGGCCCTGGTCCGCCAGGACCTTCTCGGCGACGGAGATCTGCTGCGACCGGCTGGCGAGGTCGGCGCGGGGTGCGAACTCCGTTCCGCCGTACGCCGACCAGGTCTCCTGCGAGAACTGGAGCCCGCCGTAGTAGCCGTTGCCGAGGTCGGCGCTCCACATGCCGCCGCTCTCGCACTCCGCGACCCGGTCCCAGGTGGTGGCCTCGGCGGCGGTGGCGCCGCTCGCCCCGAGCAGCGGGATGGCGATGGCCGATCCCGTCACGCCTGCGGCGACGACGATGGCGGGTGCCTGGCGAGGGCGGCGGTGTCTGCCGTTCGCGGAGCCCATGGGTATGCCTTCCGTGCGACTGACAAGCGAGTGACCTGAGCTCCGCGCAGCGGGATTACGTGCCTGCGTCGGTGCACCAGTGACGCGTGAGCACCATGCGGCCGACGCGTCGAACCGTGAACCTAGCGGGACTCGAACGTGTGTCACAAGTCGATGCAGCGCAGATCACGTAAAAGTCACAGAGTTGACAGCGTGTCACTTTCCTCGGAACGGTTTCCCGGCTCGAACGCGACCGGAAGCGTGCGCAGTCCGCGCATGATGAGCCCGCCGCGCCACCGCAAATCGGCAGGTTCTTCAGCAAGTCGCAGGTCAGGCAGGCGTCTCAGGAGCGTGGCCAGCGCGGTCCGCCCTTCGAGGCGGGCCAGCGGGGCCCCCAGGCAGTAGTGGATGCCGTGCCCGTAACCGAGGTGCTGATTGTCACTCCGTGCAAGGTCCAGTGTGTCCGGATCCGTGAAGCGCTCCGGGTCGCGGTCGGCCGCCGCGAGCACCACGAGTACGGGGTCCCCGGCGGCGATCTCCTGGCCGCCCAGGGTCAGCGGCTCGGTGGCGTACCGCCAGGTCGCCATCTCTACCGGCCCGTCGAACCGGAGCAGTTCCTCCAGCCCGGTCGCCAGCAGGTCGCTCTCCTCCAGGTCCGGGGACGCCGCGAGGGACGCCTCCAGCCGGGCCCGCTGCTCGGGGTGGCGCAGGAGCGCGTAGGTGCCGTTGCCGATCAGGTTGACGGTCGTCTCGAAGCCGGCGAAGAGGAGGATGAACGCCATCGCGGCCGCCTCGTTCTCCGTGAGGTGCTCGCCGTGGTCGCTGGCCCGGATCAGTCCGGAGATCAGGTCGTCGCCGGGGTTCTCCCTTTTGCGGTGGATGAGTTCGGCGAGATAGCCGCGCATCTTCTTCACCGACCGGGCGACCCCGCCGCGCGGCCCGCCCCCGTGCCGGATCATCATGCCCGCCCAGTCCCGGAAGTCGTCCTGGTCCTCGCGGGGAACGCCGAGCAGGTCGCAGATGGCGTAGATGGGGAGCGGGAAGGCGAGGTCGTGGATGAGATCGGCCTTCCCCTCCTCGATGAACCCGTCGATGAGCCGGTCCGTCAGCTCCTGCACGCGGGGCGCGAACTCCGCGACCCGGCGCGGGGTGAACGCCTTGGACACGAGCCGGCGCAGCCGGGTGTGGTCCGGGGGGTCGATGTTGAGCAGATGCGTCATCAGCTCCGCCTTGCGCTCCCCCGGAATCCCCGTCTTCCCCTTGGCGTGCGGCGACTCGGCGTGGTGGGCGGGGTTCTTGGAGAGCCGCGCGTCGGCGAGCGCCTGCCTGGCATCCCCGTACCGGGTCACGAGCCAGGCCTCGACCCCGCTGGGCAGCGCGGTGCGGTGCACGGGGCGGTGCTCGCGGAGCCAGGCGTAGGCGGGGTAGGGGTCGGAGGCGAACTCCCAGGTGAAGAGTTCGGGGGCGCTGTCGGGGATGGTGGCGCTGTGGGGGCAGGCGGAGCGCTCGGGGGCGCGGGTGTCGGGGCTGTCGTTCACGCCTCCTCCGCCGCCAGGATCGCGTCCCGGTACGCCCGGGCCGCCGCGCGCAGGGCGGCTTCCGGGTCGGTGCCGTTCGCCTCGGCGGCGACGGCGAGGGCGAGGAGGTCGTAGCCGATGGCGTTGCCGGAGGACGGGTCGCCGGTGGGAAGGGGGACGTCGAGGCCGGCCGTGCGGGCGCGGCTGCCGAGCTTCGCGGCGAGGGCCAGGCCCGGCTGGCCGAGCGGGACGCCTTCGGTGACCGAGGTGCGCTGCTTCTCGATCGCCTTGGTGCGCAGCCAGTGCGCGTGGACGTCCTCGGGGGTCTCGGCGGTCTCGTCGCCGAAGACGTGCGGGTGGCGGTGGATCAGCTTCTCGACGAGGCCGCCCGCCACGTCGTCGATGGCGAAGGGTTCGTCGGGGTCCTCCTCGGCGATGCGCGCGTGGAAGACGACCTGGAGGAGGACGTCGCCCAGTTCCTCGCGGAGTTCGTCCCGGTCGCCGTCCTCGATCGCCTCGACCAGTTCGTACGCCTCCTCGATGGCGTACTTGGCGAGGCCCCGGTGGGTCTTCTGCGAGGTCCAGGGGCAGACGCGGCGGATCTGGTCCATGACCTGGACCAGGTCGAGGAGGCGGGCGCCGGGGAGGTCGTACGAGCCGGGGAGCAGTTCCAGGTCCGGCATGGCCACCCGGCCCGAGCCGCCCAGGCGGGCCAGGCCGTCGGTGAGGGGGGCGTTGCCCTCTCCGCCGGTCAGGACGACCACCGTCCGGCCGCCCGCGCAGTCCGCGACCAGTTCGTCCGCGGAGGGGGCGGCGTGTTCGACGCGTACGCCCGCCTCGCGGAGGTAGGGCAGCTGCGGCTGGTCCGGGTCCGCGGTGAGGACGCGGTCGGCGGCGCGCAGGG
This sequence comes from Streptomyces sp. YPW6, assembly GCF_018866325.1. Classification (NCBI taxonomy): domain Bacteria; kingdom Bacillati; phylum Actinomycetota; class Actinomycetes; order Kitasatosporales; family Streptomycetaceae; genus Streptomyces; species Streptomyces sp. YPW6. The sequence continues at coordinate 4,765,763 of NZ_CP076457.1, read as the reverse complement.
TCTGCCAGGCCGGCCAGGACAGCAGACCGGGCGCGACCCGGTGGCTGGCGGTGAGCAGGACGATGCGGCCGGGGTCGGCGGGGGTCTCGACGGGAGTGTCGGGGGCTTCGGCGTTCACCCTGCGAACCTACCTCCGGCGGCGGACCCGGCCGGGCGGCGGACCTGCCTCCGGGCGGAGGCCTGGCCGGGCGGGGCCTGGCCAGGCGGGGCCTGGCCGGGCGGAGGACCCGCCTCGGGGTGTGGCCCGCCTCTCGTGGCGGATCAGGTCCGGCGGCGGACCCGCCGTCGGCCTGCCTCCCCGGCACGGATCGCCTCCGCCGTCGGTCTGCCTCCGGCCGTCGGGCTGCCTCCGGGGCCTTCGGCCCGCCCGCTCAGGCGCCCGTCGGCTGTTCCGGCGTGAACTCGGTGCGCTGGGTGATCCAGGGCGCGCTGTAGTTGCCGAGCTGCATCTTCTGGTCGTCCCAGGTGCCGAAGCGCGGGTTGACGTCGATGTCGAGGGCCTTGGACGCCTTCGTGAGGGCCTCTCCGACGACCTGCTGGCCGGCGGGCGTGCCCAGATCCGCGCCGAGCGCCCGGGCCAGCTTCGGGAGCTGGACCTCCTGGCGCATGTCGCCGTCGATCTGGTCCGGGGCCACCCAGCGCTGCTGGAGCATCATCGCCTCGAACTGCTCCTCGCCGCCCTGCTGGGCGAGGCCGGCCTGACGCATCTCCTGGATCTCCTTGCGGGAGACGGTGACCCCCGCGTCCTCGGCGGCGCGGTCGAGGATCCGGCCGAAGATCAGACCGTGCAGCTTGGCGCGGTTGAGCTGGCCCGACTTGTTGACCAGCTGGGCGGCCTGCGGGGAGCTCTCCTGGGCGGTGCGGACCTCCGCGGCCCGCTCCTGGACCGCCGACACCTCGATCCGCTCGCCGCCCACGACGGCCGCGGCACCGGGGTGGGCCTGGTTGCCGCAGGCCGACAGGAGCGGTGCGGCGACGAGCGTTGCGGCGAGGACGGAGAGCGCGGTGCGACGACGGCGGTGCAAAGGAGCCTCCCGGGGAGAGTTTGTGCATCGGTGCACAAAGCCTTGCGGTGATCGATGTTAGGCAGTGGATGTGGGCTGTGCCACTGATTCGACCAACGATTCGGGAGGAGTTGGGGATGTGGTCGGCGACGAGCGGCCCTCCGGCGTCCTGTCAGCCTCCGCGGACGTCCCGCTGGTGGCTGAGCCGGCGGCGCAGGTCCATGGGCAGCGGGTGGTGCGGCCCGTAGGTGCGCTCGGCGTCGTACAGCAGCGCCTGGAGCTGGGCCCGGCCCGCGGTGTGGTCGCCGACCGCCAGGAGCAGCTGCCCGATGCGGTGCCGGATGTCGAGGGCGCGGCCGGGATCGGAGGTGACCGACCCGTAGGCGTTCTCGTAGTACGGGAGGACCGCGCGGTACTCGACCAGCGCCGCCCCGGCCTCGCCGAGCTGTTCCAGGCACTGGGCCGCGTCGTGACGGAACTGGAGGGCCTGGGCGTCGGCCGGGCCCGCCTCAGCGGTGCGGTCCTCGGCGAGGCGGCGCAGTTCGGGCAGGGCTCGGCGGTACTGGCCGTCGTCCATGAGCGTCGCCGCGTACTGCTTGCGCAGGATGCGCACGACCGGTGAGTGCTCGCCGTGCTCGGCCGCAGCGGCCGGGAGGGTGGCGCCGAGGACGTCCACGGCCTGGGTGATCCGGCCCTCGCCGAGCAGCTTCTTCACCTCGTCCACGGCCCGCGCCACGTCCAGCCGGCCGGGCGGCGGGGTGGCGGGGCGGGCGGGAGCGGCAGGGGTGGAGCGGGCCGGGGACGGGAGGGCGGCCGGGGCCGGGTGAAGGACGGCGGGCCGACGGGGCCGGCGGCGGCCCGGCGAAGGCGGCGGGCGCGGGCACGGGGGCCGGGGTGGCGGCCCGGTCCGGCCAGGGGGCGTGCGGCCGGAGGAAGGGGCGGGTCGGGTCGAGCGGCCCGGCGGGGGTCCCCTGCTTCGGCAGCAGCGGGGCCAGCTCCTCGTACACCTCCTGGGCGGAGGCGGGCCTCTCCTGGGGGTCCTTGGCCAGCAGGCGCAGGACGAGGGCCTCCAGCGCGACGGGCACCTCGGGGCGCTGCTGCCGGACCGGGACCGGGGCTTCGTAGAGGTGGCGGTGCAGGACGCCCAGCGCGGTGGACCCGGCGAACGGGACGTCTCCGCTGAGGAGTTCGTGCAGCAGGACTCCGAGGGCGTACAGGTCGGTGTACGGGCCGACCGCGCCGCCCATCGCCTGCTCGGGGGACATGTAGGCCGGGGATCCGATGGGCGAACCGGTGTGGGTGAGGCGGGTGGTGTCGGTGTCGAGCACGGAGGCGACGCCCAGGTCGAGGACGGTGACGGTGCCGTCGGGGCGGACCATCACGTTCCGGGGCTTGAGGTCGCGGTGGACGATCGGCACGGCGTGCACCGCGCAGAGGACGGCGCAGAGCTGGGCGGCGATCGCGACGGCCCACGGCCAGGGGTACGGCTCCTGCTCGGCCAGATGATCGGCGAGGTCGGCGCCCTCGACGTACTGCATGACGAGGTAGAGGTCGGCGCCGTCGCTGCCCGCGTCGTGGACGGTGACCAGGCCCGGGTGGTCGACCTGGGCGGTGACCCGGCACTCGCGGACGAACCGGCGGCGCAGTTCGTCGGCCGCGTCGCTGCCGGTGGGCCCGGCGACGCGGTCGGGGCGCAGCAGCTTGACGGCGACGCGGCGGTCCAGGCGCCGGTCGTACGCCGTCCACACCTGGCCCATGCCGCCCTGGCCGAGTACGGTCGCCAGCTCGTAGCGGTCGGCGATGGTCCGCCCGCTCACCGGCCCTCGCCGTCCCTGCTGTCCTTGTTCTCCTTGCGGAGGTAGTCGCTCAGCTCGTCCAGCTCGGCGCGGACCTGGTCGAGGCGGCGGGGCGCGGGCGTGGGGATGGGCGGGGTGGCCGGGGCGGTGTACGGGTTGGGCGGCTGGTGCTGCTGGTGCGGGGCGAGGTGCTGCTGGTAGGGGAGCGGGGGCACCGGACGGGAGGGAGCGCCGTACGGGGCCGGGGCGCCGAGGGCGCTGTAGTGCCGTATCTCCGCGTACAGGTAGTAGGTGATCACCCCGGCCAGCAGGCCGCCGATCCAGAGCATCATGAGCAGCGCCGCCGCGTCCGACATCTCGTCGGGGTCGTCCGGTGTGGCCATGATGAAGGCGAACAGCCCGATGTTGAGGGCGATCACGACCACCAGCAGGACCCAGTCGCGCGGCCTGCGGGTGACGATCGCGAGCCGCAGCATCGGCGCCCAGCCCAGCAGGCCGCAGCTCAGCACGGTCACCGCCACGAGGATCACGCGCACCGTCGTGAGCGCCGCCGGGGACGGCCGCGATGGCGTCGGCTGCTGCGGCATGGGGCCGTAGCCGTGCATGTGCTGCTCCTGGGAGGCGTATGTCGGACGTGTGGGGTGAGCGTATACACCTCCGCCGACCCGCTGTCCCCGGTTGCCCCCAAGGTTGTCCTCACCGTTGTGCGCGGCCGTCGCCCAGGGGCCGGTCACCGCGGCCGGGACGTCCGGCGCGGCCGGCTCATCCGGGCGTGACCGTGCCGTCCGCCAGGCCGTCGTACATCCCCTGGACCAGTTGGCCGCCGAGTCGCCCCGCCGTGCGCAGAGCGTCCTCGAAGGCGGCCAGCTGACGGAACCGCTCCCCGTACCGCTGCTGCTCCGCGAGCGGCATCCGGGGCAGGTGGAGGCGTCGCGCGTCCAGCCGGGCGGCGGTGGACGCGTAGCTGCTGGCCTGCCGATGGTTGGCGGTGCCGCGCAGGAATCCGGCGAGGAACCAGCAGTCGACGGCGGCCGGGTCGGGCCGCAGGAGCTGGAGGTTGCGGCCGAGCGCGGCTCCGGCCGTCGACGCGTCCACGACCCGGGCCGTGGTGGAGCCGCCGAGCACGGGCACGACGACGTCGCCGGGCTGGAGGAGGACCGGGTCGTCGGCGGCCGCCCCGCCCGGGTCCTCCTGGCCGGCGGGCGGGAGGGAGGTCGGGGCAGCGCCGGTGAGGACGTCGTGCTCGGTGAGGACGGGGACGGCCGCGCTGCCGGGAACCGCCGTGCCGCTGTGCAGGAACAGCGCTCCGGCGCGGGCGAGTTCGCCGACGGTGGTGAGCGGGCGGTGCGCGGGCGCGGCAGGGTCGGCCGCGGGCGGGACGAGGCCCGAGGCCAGCCGGAGCGTATCGGTGAGGCGTTCCCGGACCTCGCCGAGGCCGGACGCGCCGCCGCCGGACGCGGGGCGCGGCAGATGGCGGGCCGGGGCCAGGTCCACGTCGTCGTCGAGGAGTTCGATCACGGGCACGACGCGGCTGACCCCCTCGGCGTCGGCCCGGTCGCGCCAGGCGCCGAGGACGGCGGAGCGCACGGCGGGCCAGTCGATCCGTTCGCGCCCACCCCCGGGGGTCTTGCCGCCGGGGGGACGGCCGGGGCCCCCGGACGCGTCCGGGGCCGGTCCCGAGAGGCCGGCGGTGTCGGCCAGCAGGAGATCGGCGGCGGGCCGCACGCCGGGCTCCGGCTTGCACAGGATCCAGAGGTGGAGCGGAATGCCGTACGGAGGGGCGGCGCCGGCCGGCAGCGCGATGACGGCACGCAGGGCTCCCCGGCGCAGAAGCCCGGCGCGGATGCGGCGGCCCGAGCGCCGGGAGGCGGCGGCGGGCGGCATGAGCAGCACCGCGGTGCCGCCGTCGCGCAGCCGGGCCAGGGCGTGCTGGACCCAGGCGAGTTCGGATTCGGTGCGGGCCGGGAGGCCGTACTCCCAACGGGGATCGTAGGCCAGTTCGTCGTGCCCCCAGGTGCGTTCGTTGAACGGCGGGTGGCAGAGCACGGTGTCGGCGGCCAGCTCGGGGAAGGCGTCGGCCCGCAGCGTGTCGCCCGTGCGCACGGTCGGCCCGGGGGCGGCGCGATGCGTGCCGTCGGCGGCGCGGCGTGGTCCTTCGCCGGCCAGGGCCAGACGCAGGGCGGTGAGCGCGGCGAGCGCCGGGTCGGCTTCCTGGGCGTACAGAGCGGCGGGCCCGCCGACCGCCCGGAGCAGGGCGCCGGTGCCGGCGGCCGGGTCGAGGACGCTGCGAACGGGCTGCTCCCGGGCCGCCCGGTCCGTGTGCTTCGGCGGTTCGGCGATCTCCGCCATCAGCTCGGCGAGCTGGGGCGGGGTCAGCGTGTACTGGCGGGGGTTGGCGTCCAGCTGCCGGCCGAGCAGGAACTCGAAGGCCTGACCGGCCCCGATTCCGGCGGCCAGCTCGGCGGCCGCGCGCAGCAACGGTACGGACGGGAGGAGGTCCTGCGCGGTGGGCGCGTGAACCCGTGCCGGCTCCGGCGCACTCGCTCCGTGAACACCTCCCGGACGGGGCGTACCCGTCGCGCGCCCACCTCCCGGCTCCTGCGTACCGGCCGTGTGAACATCTCCCAGCGCCTGCGCACCGGCTGTGTATACACCTCCCGACCCCTGCGCACCGGCTGCGTGAACACCGTCGGCCTCGGGCCCGAGCCTCGCGGTGAGGACGTGCTCCATGGCCTGCGGCAGCAGGGCGGCCATCCGCTCATCAGGGGCTCCTGCGAGCTCCAGCCAGGCGGTGGGCCGGTCACGGACGAGCAGCAGGGCGCAGCCGACGTGGACCAGCGCCCGGCCGGCGCCGGCCGGATGCCCGGCGACCGCTTGCCAGACACGTTCCCGGAGGGGCACCTCAGCGAGTTTCCCCTGGTCGCGCAGCCATTGCTCGACCTCGGACAGCGCGAAGGACGGACTGGCTCCGGTCCCGCCGACCGGCTGCGGGAAGTCGGCGTACCGACGGCGCCAGTTGCTGACGGCGGCGCGCCCCACGCCCGCGAGGCGGGCGATCCCGGCCGCGGTGACCTCGGTCGCGTTCTCCGGCACTGGCTCTCTCCTCGGTCGGTACGCACTGCCTGCGACGCCTGCCCGCGAGCATAGCGACTCTCCCGCGCACACCCACAGGGGCCGTTGCCCGACACATCTGACGTGAACAGTGTTGACTCGGTTCACAAGCTTTGCTCTTATTGACCCGCCACCGCAGGGAATCCCGAAAGGGGTGTTCCTCCAGGGGCGTTCCTCATCCGCTGTCCGGCGCGCCTCGCGCCCCTCCTTCCGGAGCCTGACCCATGCGTCTCGTCACCCGTATCTCCGTCAACACCCTCTGCGCGCTGACCCTGGCCGGTCTCGCCGCCTGCGGCACGGACTCCCCGAAGGAGACCGGACCGTTCGCGGGCCAGTCGGGTCCGGAGGTCGTCAACAAGGCCTTCGATCAGACGAACGGGGTGAAGTCCCTGCGCATAGGCATCGACATGACCACCCCCGAGGGCCGGATCAAGGCCGACTTCGCGTCGAGTCTCGGCGGCGACTGCACCGGGACGATGAGCATGGGCGGCGAGGGCGTGATGGACGTCGTGAAGACCGGCGACACGGTCTACACGAGGTTCGACGAGGCCCTGCTGCGCGAGCAGGCGGAGGGCGAGCCCAAGGAGGACGTGGATGCGGCGGTCGAACTGCTCGCGGGCCGCTGGACGGAGTCGAAGGCGTCCGACCCGGACACCGAGGACTCCATCGAGTTCTGCGACCTGAAGGGGCTCCTGAAGGAGTTCGAGGCGAGCGACAACGCCGCGAAGAAGGAGGGCCCCACGAAGGTCGCGGGTGCGCCGGCCATGCGGCTGACGGAGAAGGAGGGCAAGGAGACCTACACCATCGACGTCGCCACCGAAGGTGACCCGTACGTCCTGCGCATCACGTCCCGGGGCGGCGAGGAGCCGATGACGATGAACCTGTCCGACTTCGACGTGCCGGTCGTGGCGGAGAAGCCCGCCGCGAAGGACATCGTCGACCTGGAGCAGTAGGCCTCAGCCCGGAGCTGTCCGGGGCGGGAGCGCCCCGGGCCGTGCGCGCGGGGGGGGGGGCTGCCTGGCGATGACGAGGAGCGCGGAGGCGGGCGACGCCCCGGACGCGCGGTTCGCCGTCAGAGCCGGTGCCGTACCCAGACGTTGGGCTCGACGTACACCGCGTACCCGTGGGCGAGGGCGCAGTGCACCGGGACGAGTGCGCCCGGCACCTCCACCGGACCGTCCGTGTCGAACGGCAGCCCGGTCCATTCCCGCCACTGCGCGAGCGTGCCGCTCACCGTCATCGACACGGTGGCGACCGAGTCCACCGTCCCGCCCGCCCGGACGTGGACCCGCAGCCAGGGGTCCTCGGGCAGCCCGTCACCGGCCCGGGTCAGCCGGGCGTACTCCTCCATCGACAGACCCGACACGAGGTGCTTGCCGCTCGGCCGCACGGGCGCGACGACCTCACGGAAGCCGTGCCGCCGCGCGTTGTCCCGCATCGCGGCGAGCATCCGCCCCGATATCCCCTTGCCCTGGTGGCCGGTGGCCACCGTGATCTCGATCGCGCCGACCGTGTCGGGCGTCCGCCCGCGCCGGAGGTCGGCGAAGGCCCACAGCAGCATCCGGTCCCAGCCGCTGACGGGCAGTTCACCGCGTCCGGGGGCGTCCAGCGCGAAGGGCACGCTGTAGGCACGGGCGATCACGGCCCCCTCGGGGTCGGTGGCGACCAGCACGAACTCGGGGAACTCCACCGCGATCCGGGCGAAGTTGGCCCAGCCGACGATGTCCTCCAGCACGAACTCCGGCCAGGTGTCCGGCATTCCGTCCAGGGCGCCGGCGAGCTCGGGACGCTCGGCGAGGGTGGTGATGTTCAGCTCCATGCGCGTGACCCTAGGCAACCCGTACCGCTCCGACCAGCGATTATCGGTGCGGGGAACATAATCTCCGGTGGGCCGCGGCGGCCCGGGTTACGCTCTCGCCGCATGACGACGACCTCACCGGGCTCCCCCGGATCCGTGCGTGTCCGGCTCTGCCGGGCGGCGGACCTCGATGTGCTGGAGCGGCACATGCCCTCGCCCGGCCGGACCCGGCGGCACGCGGCCCGGTTCGACCGGCAGGAGCAGGGACTCAGCGCCTTCCTGACCGCCTGGGCCGATGACGACGTGCCCGTGGGAACGGCGCAGGTCCTGTGGCAGGGCTGCGCGGCTCCCGAGGTGCAGGCCCGCTTCCCCGGCTGCCCGGAGCTGAACGGCCTCGGTATCTGGCCGCCGGAGCTGCGCTCCCGGGGCATCGGCACGGCGTTGATCCGGGCGGCGGAGGAGCGGGTCCGGGACGCCGGGCACGCCCTGGTGGGCCTGGGCGTGGACGACGACAACCACCGGGCGGCCGCGCTCTACCTGCGGATCGGCTACCGGGAGACCGGCTGCCGCTATCTGGACCGGTACGCGTACCTCGACGACAACGGCGTCCGCCACGAGGTCGCGGACCCGGCCCGCTTCCTGGTCAAGGAGCTGGGCGGGGACGCTCCCGGCCGGGCCGTGCGCACGCCCTGACTCAGCCGCCGCACTGCGCGAGCATGGTCTCCTTGTCGGCCGTCGTGACCGGGAGTTCGTACTTCAGCGAGACCTGCGCGAACCGCACCGCGTACGAGCAGCGGATCGGCTTGTACGGCGGGAGCCAGGAGGCGGGACCGGAGTCGCGCTTGGCGTTGTTGGCCGGGCCGTCCACCGGGAGGAGGTTGAGCGGGTCGTTGGCGATCTGCTCACGCTTGGACTCGTTCCAGCGGGCGGCACCCATCTGCCAGTCGTAGGACAGCGGCATCACATGGTCGATCTGCACCTTGGTCGCCTGCTGCTTGCGCCAGTCGATGGTCTCGCCGGTGTAGGGGTCCTGGAGCGTCATCGCCATGACGATGCAGTCGGAACCCGCCTTGTGCTCGACGTCCTTGCCGTCGCGGGCGAGCAGGTCGTTGCGGGTGTCGCAGCCGTTGCGGGCGAGCGGGATGCCGTCGACGCCGTCCTTCCAGGCGTAGCCGAACTTGTCCCGCTCGTAGCCGGTCTTCGGGCCGCGCCCCTTGGTTGCCACCTTCTCGATGAGCTTCCGGGCGGCGGCCCGGTCCGCGTCGCCGGTGAGGGGCGCCAGGCCCGGCTTCGTACCGTCCGGGTTGTCCAGCGGGCTGGCGCCGAAGCCCTCGGCGGACTGCGCTCCGCCGTTGGTCCCGGCGCTCGCGCCGCCGCCCTCGGCGGAGAGGTCGTCGGGGTCGCAGCCCGCCAGGGCGAGCACGACGAGGGCGCCGACGGCGGGCAGGGCCGCCGCTCGGTGTGTACGACGGTGGTGTGTACGGCGGTGGTGCGTACCGGGAGCTATCACGTGAAGCCGTCCTGACGGGGAGAAAGCCGAACGCGGAGAATCCTATGGGCGTCTTCCCCGTCGGTGCGGATTCCATGACTGCGCTTCACCGCACAGTCCTCTGCGGCCGGGTCACCTTCGCGACGCCGAGGGCGTTCTCCACGACCGGGTCACACCTTCCCGACACCGAGGACGTGCTCCGCGGCCGGGTCACACCTTCCCGATGCCGAGGGTGTTCTCGGACGGCAGCAGCCCCGAGCCGATGACCTTCAGCCACGGCTCCCCCAGCAGCTCCACCAGCCGCTCGCGCCCCGGCTCCCCCAGCGCCCGCCACGGCGCGGCGGCCTCCTCGTCGGTGCGCCGTTCCACCTGCGCGCGCAGTTCGCGCCCCGCGTCCGTGGCCGTCCCGTCCGCCGCGAGCAGCCCGCGCTCCTGGAGCCGCAGCCCGGCCGCGTCCCACTCCCGGGAGCTCCACCCCCGGCTCGCGAAGACCTCCGTGGGGGCCGCGCCGATCGCCGCGAAGGACACCAGCGACTCGACCGGGTCGAGGCCGGCCCCGGCCAGCGCGGCGATGTGCCCGTCGCCCCGGTGTTCGCGCAGGACGGTCGCCGCCTGCCAGAGCGCCAGATGCGGGGCGTCGGGCCAGGGCAGGGCGGAGTTGGCGGCTCCGAGGCCACCGGGGATGCCCGGGGCAGCCGCCTCCGCCGCGCGACGGGCCAGGGCGGCGGCCTCCGCGAACTCCGGCCCCTCCACCTGGTCCCCGAACAGCGCCCGGTAGGTCCGGTCGACCGCCCGCAGCCGGGCCGCGCGCACGGCGTCCGGGCCGGCGACCGTCCAGGCGGCCGGCACATGCCGGCCCACCATCTCCGGGGCGAAGCTGTGGAACGTCCGTACCGCCTCGCCGGCGCCCGCCGCCCCCAGCGGAGCCGCCCGCCAGGCGAAGTAGCTCGCCCAGCGCTCCCCGGTGTCGTACCCCAGCGCGGCGGCCTCCTCGAAGGCTTCGGGGGCGTAGTACAGGACGGCGTGCAGGGGCTCCACGAGGTGCCACATCTGCCGCACGCGAGCCGGTTCTCCGGTCATGATCTGCGCCTCTCCCGGGCGTCCCGGACGGGAATCACCCATCTAGTCAATGTCTAGATCTGACCTTCAGCATGCGCACTCCACTCGAACTTGTCAATGTCTAGATGGCGGGTAGGGTGCTGTCCATGACCAGCGAGCGCACCTACCACCACGGCGATCTGCGGCGCGCCATCCTGACCGCCGCCCTCGACGTCATCGCGACCGAGGGCCCCGCCGCCCTGAGCCTGCGCGATCTGGCCCGCAGGGCGGGCGTCTCGCACGCCGCGCCCGCGCACCACTTCAAGGACCGGACGGGCCTGCTGACCGCCGTGGCCGCCGAGGGGTACGCCCTGTTCGCCGACGCGCTGGCCGGAGCGCCGGACCTGCGGGAGCGGGGCGTGGCGTACGTACGGTTCGCGACGACGCACCCCGCGCACTTCCAGGTGATGTTCCAGCCGGACCTGCACCGCGCCGACGACCCGGACCTGCTGGCCGCCCGCGCCCGGGCGACCGAGGCGCTGCGCTCCGGCGTGGTGGATCTCCCGTCGGCCGGGCGGGGCGAGGACGACCGGCTGACGGGGGTGGCCGCGTGGTCGCTGGCCCACGGCTTCGCGACACTGCTGCTCACCGGCAACCTGGCGGACGCGATGGCGGGCCGGGATCCGGAGGAGGCGTTCCGGTCGCTGGCCTCGTCGGTCTTCGCGCCGGAGAGGCGTCGCGACGGTTGAAGAGCCCCTGATGGACTGCCCCACCATGCCGGGCGCGACACCGAGGCCCCCCCGGGTGGAGGGCGTCCTTCTCGCCGGTACAGGCGCCCGGCGGCAGCCCGATGGGGTGAGCGGCCCACCCGAAACTCCGCTACGGAGTCCGGACCGTAGCGGAGTCATGCGCGGGTTCGGTGGGACGCGTGAGCGGAACGGGATGGCGCGCGAGCCACTCCTGGAACTCACGGTGCCGGAACTGGTAAACGCCGCCCGTGATCCGGATCAGCCCCGCCGCATGGCACCAGTCCAGGAAGCGGCTCAGTCTGAACGGGACGCGGCGGAAGTGGACCAGCAACCAGCACAGGTACAAGGCCGCGTCACCGATGACTGCACAGGAGAGCAATCCGAACACCGCCAGAAGGGGCAAGCAGTCGGTCGGCTCAAGACCCACCCTCAGGCCCATGGCCAGAAGAACGACAGCAGGCCACCACAGGACGAGTGCAGCGAAGGCGCCCCCGCGAGGCCAGCCGGAGGGGCCGACGGCAGCGGCATCCAGGACGTTCCCCGCGAGGAGCCCGACAAACAGCGTAGGCATGGGCAGCACGGCCAACGCCAAGGCCCAGTCGCCGACTCCGCCAAGCTGATCCGGGGCCCACGATCGCCAAAGGATCATGACGGGCAGGATGGCCGCCACCAGCGCGCCCCAGCAGTTACGTCCCGTCAAGGCCGTCTTCGCCGCCACCGCCCACAGGGGGCTGCGCCACGGCGGCAACCACATGTCTGATCGTTCGACCAAGCGGAAACCACAGGGACGCAGGTGCATCAGGGCCAGCACCGCCATGACGGCAACGAACAACGAGACGCCCCACTCCCCGCCCCCACGGGTTCCGTTCACAAGGAAGGCCCACAGCGTGAGCAGGGTGAGGAGGCCAACTGTCGCGGCGTACAGCATCCGGGAAGGCAGGGCTCCAGGGGACCGCGCCACATCCGGCAGCACAAGGGTGCTCGCCCCATTGCCCTGCGACTCCAGTTGCAGGGCCAGCCGGTGCAACCAGACGTGCACCCTCTCCGGGGAGTGCCGAGGCTCCTCGTCGACGGCGTGCACGGACGCCGGGGCGAAATGAGCGAACACCCTGTCCGTGACTTCCTGTTCCGTCCTGGCTTCCAGCAACTCCGCAGGATCGTTCACCCGTTCGTAAGCCGTCGCCATCGCCACCAGCCGCCACGGCGTTGAGAGCGATCGAGCCAGGACTCCGTGCGGATGTGCACGCAACTCGTCCAGAACCGGGCGCCAATCCTCCTCTCGGTGAACGGCGCCCTGGCGCATCGCGAGGAAGCGAACCGCTTCCTGCGCCTCCACCGGATCGATCTCCACCCGGGCGGCGTCCAGCACGGGCCTGCCGGATGCCTCCAGGACCTCGTACAGGTCGGTTCGGCAGGTCAGCACCACCGGCGCCGGCTCCAACCCCCTCTGGTAGCCGGTCAACGCGTCCAGCACCTGCTGCGCTCGTGACTCCGGGATCGGCACACCCGGCTCGTCCAGCTCGTCGAGTCCGTCGAGGACGGGGAGCACCAGGCCCGAGTCCATCAACTGGGCAGCGTGCGCGGAGGTGCTGCCGTAGTCCCGCACGAGATGCCTGACGACCCAGTCGCGGAAGAGCTCCTGCCGCCCCCAGTCACCGAGCGGCAGCAGCACAGGCACCGGTTCCCCCTCCGCGCGGTTTCCGTTGAGCTCCGCGACGAACGCGCGCGCCAGCACGGACTTGCCGGCCCCCGGCTGTCCCGTGATCACCAGACGGCGGGGGTGGACGGCCCGGTAGTCCGCGACCAGCCCGTCCAGCGTTCCGTTCGGAACCAGGGGCCTCGTCGCGCTCCTCGCGTGCGAGGAAGCCCGGAAAGTGAACGAGACGCGCACGGGAATCCGGTCGTCGCCGATGACGCGCCGCGACAACAGCTCCGCACCCGTCACCGCCTGCGCGAGTCTCCCTGCCAGGACCGCTCCGTCCTCTGCGGGAACAGCTCCCGTACCTCGCCAAGAGGTGAGGGCCAGCGTCAGGACACCCAGCGCTGCACTGACCACGACCGCCCGGTCCGCCAGGTTCTTGGCCCCCTCGCCGAAGCCCAGTACGTACGTCAGGCAGAGCACCAGCACGGCGCACGTACCCAGGATGAAAGCGGTTCGGGCTCGCCGCCCTGCCTGCCGGTTCCCCTTCATCCATGCCACTCTGCCATCCCCCGCCGACATCCAGGGGGAGAGCGCCCGGGCGTCACTCAGGCGTGAGCTCGTACTGAACCTCGTACAGGTGACCCGCCTTGACCATCACCGTGGCCTCAATGGGACGGTCGTCGTCGCTGAACACCACCCGCAGCGTACGCAGGACCGGCAGATCCCCGGGAAGCCGGAGCAGCCGGTACTGCTCCTGCGTCGCCACGCGCGCCGAGACCCGGTCGACGCTGAGCCGGGGCGGGTAGCCGAGCGAGGCCAGGAGGGTGGGTGTGCCTCCCGGGATGCGGCGGCGTTCGGTGATGGCCGTGCCGTCGGCGATGCCCAGCGGGTAGTAGGAGGAGACAAGTTCGGCGGGTTCGTCGTCGATCGACAGGAGTTGGCGACGGAGGATCGCGGTGCCGCCCGGTGGGAGCCCCAGCGCGTCCGCGACATCCGCCGGAGTCTCGGCCTCCGCGACGTCCAGGAGGGTGCTGCGGGCGCGCGTGCCGGAATTCGCCGCCTCGGTCAGCCAGCGGTACGGCTCTCCCGACGCGGACGGGGCCATGTACGCGGCGGGCCGCATCGTGCGCTGGCGATGTTCGCGTACGGTCACCGACGCGCCTGCCCTGCCGACCACGAGGTGCTCACTCTTGAGGAGTTGCAGAGCCTTCTGAACGGTGGCGTTCGCGGCGCCGAACCGCTCCCTCAGCCGCGCTGTGGACGGCAGGCTGTCACCCGGAGCCACGTTCCCGGACATGATGTCGTCCCGCAGATCGGCAGCGATCCGCTCGTGCAGCGGACGGCCGTCCGCCTCTTCCGTCTCCGGTCCGTGCACCGTCATCCGATCCTGATCTCGTACCGCAGCTTCTGGCCCCGGGAAGGCATGACCATCACATCGACCTGGATGGGCCGACCATCGGCGTCCAGGGTGAGCCGGGTCAGTTCGAGCACCGGCTCGTCCCCCTTGAGCGACAGAGACGCCCGCTCATTTTCGGACGGCATGCGGGCTGCGACGTCCTCCTGCGCCCGGGTGCCGACGTAACCGAGTTCGGCGAGCAGCCGGACAGCCCCTCCTCGGATCTTCGCCGTGCCGGCCAGCCCCGTACCCCGCGCGATCTCCACGGGGTAATAGGTATCGGTCAACTCGCACGGTTCGCCGTCGAGATACATGATCCGCCGCCGCACAACCACCTGTCCGCCCTGTTCCACCGCGAGCAGGTCGGCCACGCCCTCCGGGGCGGAGATTTCACCGGCACTCACGATCTTCTGCGCGCCCCGCCGCCCCACCGACGCCGCCTCGGCGCTCCAGGCGTCACCTCCGTCCGCCTCCGTCGGCGCCAGGTAGCGAGTAGACGCGCTGATCACTTCACCCTCGCCCATGGACTCCTCCTTCACCGACGACGGACCTTGCCGGTGCACACGGTAGGCGACTCCGTCGAACACCCCAAAGAGCACCTTGCCACCTTTCGCGAATAGCAGTACGGTCGCTTCGTTGCGACCCACGAGCAAGGCGGTGAACCACCGTGTCCTCTTCGCAGTTACGGCGCTTCCCCCGACGGCGCACATCCGTCGGTGCCTCACGCGATTTCGTCGTCCACGTCCTCCGGGAATGGCAGCTCACGGATCTGATCGACGACATAGAGCTCTGCGCCTCGGAACTGGCTACCAACGCCCTGCTCCACGGCGCTCCACCGGGACGGGAATTCGCCGTCCGGCTCGATCTGACGGACGACCTCGTACGGCTGGAGGTCCGGGACAGCGGCGACGGGCGGCCGGAGGTTCAGCACGCTGACGCGAGCACTTGCTCAGGGCGCGGGCTGTTCCTCGTCAGCGAACTCACCGCAGACTTCGGCATCGACCAGCACGTCGCGGGCAAGACGGTGTGGGCCGCGTTCAAGCGGCCCGCGTCGCCGTAGCGGCCACGGCAGACGCATCGGGCCCCGCCGGGTGAGCTAACCCGGCGGAGCCCGATCGTTCGCGGCGCCCCCGGAGAGCTACGACCCCAGGATCGTCGTCAGGAACTCCCCCGTCCACGCCAGCAGTTCGCGGCCGATGACCGGCTTGCCGCCGATCTTGCCCGTCGTCGGGCGCGGGACCAGGATCTGGTGGGCGGCCGGCTTGATGACCGTCTTGGGGTGCAGGCGCTTGAGGCGCAGCTCCTGGGACTCGCGCAGTTCCACCGGGGCGAAGCGGATGTTGGAGCCCTGGAGGACGATCTCGCCGACTCCGCAGGCGCGGGAGAGCATGCGCAGGCCGGCGACCAGGAGGAGGTTCTCCACGGGTTCGGGCAGGGGGCCGTAGCGGTCCGTCAGCTCCTCGCGAACCGCCCGGATGTCGTCCTCCGAGGAGGCCGAGGCGATCGCGCGGTACGCCTGGAGGCGCAGGCGCTCGCCGGGGGCGTAGTCGTGCGGGACGTGCGCGTCGACCGGGAGCTCGATCTTGACCTCCAGCGGCGGCTCCTCCTCGACTCCGCCCTCCATCTGGGCCCGGTAGTCGGCGACGGCCTCGCCGACCATACGGACGTACAGGTCGAAGCCGACGCCGGCGATGTGGCCGGACTGCTCGCCGCCCAGCAGGTTGCCCGCGCCACGGATCTCCAGGTCCTTCATCGCCACGTACATGCCCGCGCCCATCTCCGTGTGCTGGGCGATCGTGGCCAGGCGCTCGTGGGCCGTCTCCGTGAGGGGCTTCTCCGGCGGGTACAGGAAGTAGGCGTAGCCCCGGTCGCGGCCTCGGCCCACCCGGCCGCGCAGCTGGTGCAGTTGGGAGAGGCCGAAGTTGTCGCCGCGCTCCACGATCAGGGTGTTGGCGTTGGAGATGTCGATGCCCGACTCGACGATCGTCGTGGAGACCAGGACGTCGAACTTCTTCTCCCAGAAGTCCACCACCACCTGTTCCAGGGCCTGTTCGGACATCTGGCCGTGTGCCGTGGCGATGCGCGCCTCGGGGACGATCTCGCGGAGGCGGGCGGCGGCCCGGTCGATGGACTCGACCCGGTTGTGGATGTAGAAGACCTGGCCCTCGCGGAGCAGTTCGCGGCGGATCGCCGCGCCGATCTGCTTCTCCTCGTAGGGGCCGACGAAGGTGAGGACCGGGTGGCGCTCCTCCGGCGGGGTGGTGATCGTGGACATCTCGCGGATGCCGGTGACCGCCATTTCGAGCGTACGGGGGATGGGGGTCGCGGACATCGTGAGCACGTCGACGTTGGCTCGGAGCTTCTTCAGCTGCTCCTTGTGCTCGACGCCGAACCGCTGCTCCTCGTCCACGATGACCAGGCCGAGGTCCTTGAACTTCGTCTCGGAGGAGAACAGGCGGTGCGTGCCGATGACCAGGTCGACCGAGCCGTCCTTCAGGCCTTCCAGGGTGGCCTTCGACTCCGATTCCGACTGGAAGCGGCTCAGGGCCCGGACGTTGACCGGGAACTGGGAGTACCGCTCGGTGAACGTGCCGTAGTGCTGCTGGACCAGGAGGGTCGTGGGGACCAGGACCGCCACCTGCTTGCCGTCCTGGACCGCCTTGAACGCCGCCCGGACCGCGATCTCCGTCTTGCCGTAGCCGACGTCGCCGCAGATCAGCCGGTCCATGGGGACCGTCTTCTCCATGTCCTCCTTGACCTCGGCGATCGTGGACAGCTGGTCGGGCGTCTCCGCGTACGGGAAGGCGTCCTCCAGCTCCCGCTGCCAGGGGGTGTCCGCGCCGAAGGAGTGGCCGGGGGCCGCCATGCGCGCGCTGTACAGCTTGATCAGGTCGGCGGCGATCTCCTTGACCGCCTTCTTCGCCCGCTGCTTCGTCTTCGTCCAGTCCGCGCCGCCCAGCCGGTGCAGCGTCGGGGCCTCGCCGCCGACGTACTTGGTGACCTGCTCCAGCTGGTCCGTCGGGATGTAGAGGCGGTCGCCGGGCTGGCCGCGCTTGGCCGGGGCGTACTCGACGAGGAGGTACTCGCGGGTCGCGCCCTGGACCGTGCGCTGCACCATCTCCACGTACCGGCCGACGCCGTGCTGTTCGTGGACGATGTAGTCGCCGACCTCCAGCGTCAGCGGGTCGATCGTCTTCCGGCGGCGGGCCGGCATCCGGCCGAGGTCCTTGGTGGCCGTGCGCTGGCCGGTCAGGTCGGTCTCGGTGAGCACCGCCAGCTTCAGCGCCGGGTCGACGAACCCCTGCTCGATGGCCCCGCAGGAGACGTGCACCAGGGACGGGGCGATCTCGGTGAGGTCCGCGTCGAGGCGGGCGGCGATGCCCTCGCCGCTCAGCACCTCGACCGTACGGGAGGCGAGCCCCTGGCCCTCCGTGACGTACACCGTGCGCCAGCCGTCGGCCAGCCAGCCCTTGGTGTCGGCGAGCGCCCGGGCGGTGTCCCCCCGGTACGCCTCGGGGGCGTGCATGGAGAGCTGGAGGGTGTCGTCGTCGTGGTCGGCGGCGTCGGCCGCGAACGGGGAGACCGTCCACCACATCATGCCCAGCTCGCGCGCCCGGTCCCGGACGTCCGCGATGCCCCACAGCGAGGCCGCGCCCACGTCGATCGGGGCCTCGCCGCCGCCCGCGCTCGCCGCCCACGACGCCTGGAGGAACTCCTGGCTGGTGGCGACCAGGTCGGCCGCCCGCGTCCGCACCCGCTCCGGGTCGCAGACGATCGCCATCGCGTCCTTCGGCAGCACGTCGAGCAGCAGTTCCATGTCGTCGACGAGGACCGGGGCGAGGGACTCCATGCCCTCGACCGCGATGCCCTCCGCGATCCTGCCGAGCAGTTCGCCCAGCTCCGGATGGGCCTCGGCGAGGGCCGCCGCCCGCTCCCGCACCTGGTCGGTCAGCAGCAGCTCGCGGCAGGGCGGGGCCCACAGCCCGTGCGCGGCGACCTCCAGCGACCGCTGGTCGGCGATCTTGAAGTAGCGGATCTCCTCGACCTCGTCGCCCCAGAACTCCACCCGCAGGGGGTGTTCCTCGGTCGGCGGGAAGACGTCCAGGATCCCGCCGCGTACGGCGAACTCACCGCGCTTCTCGACCAGTTCCACCCGGGAGTACGCGGCGGCCGCCAGCGCGTCCACCACCTCCCCCAGGTCCGCGCTCTGCCCGCTCGCCAGGCTCACCGGCTCCAGGTCGCCGAGCCCCTTGACCTGCGGCTGGAGCACGGAGCGGATCGGGGCGACGACGACCGAGACCGGGCCGGTCTCCGGGGCGTCCTCGCGGGGGTGCGCCAGGCGGCGCAGCACGGCGAGGCGGCGGCCCACGGTGTCCGAGCGGGGCGAGAGCCGCTCGTGCGGCAGGGTCTCCCAGGAGGGGTACTCCGCGACCGTGTCCGGCGGCAGCAGCGTACGCAGGGCCGCGGCCAGGTCCTCGGCCTCGCGGCCCGTGGCGGTGACGGCCAGGACGGTCCGGCCGGTCCGCCGGGCCAGCGCGGCCACGGCGAACGGGCGCGCGCCGGGCGGGCCCACCAGGTCGACGTGGGCCCGGTGCCCGTCTCCGGCGGCCTTCACCGCCTCGGCGAGCGCCGGGTCCGTAACGACGACATCCAGCAGACCGTGCAGGCTCATGAAGTTTCCGTCCGGGGTCAGATCAGCGGTGGTTCGGACGCTGCCGGCAGCCGGCTGCTGCCCGGACAACGCGAAGGGCCCGACACGTGGGACGCACCGGGGGTCTCCAGGTTACGACCCGGGGGTGACAGCCGCGCCCGCAACCGGCCAGGACGCCCCGGCCGCCCGCGCTGCCGGGCCCGCCGCTCATCGACGACCCTCCGCCGCTCGTCGACGGTCGCGCACCGTTCATCTCCGTATCGCACACAGTTGTGCCGGGGCCCCTCACAGGAGTGAGCGCAGCGTCTAGTCTGTGCCCGACCCTTCACGGCAAGGTGTTCCGAGAGCGTCACACAGGCAGTACCGGGCACGGGCGGAACGGGCAGCGGCCGGGGCGGGCGGCACGGGGCGATCCCCTCGGTGCGCGGCCCCACGGAATTCAGACATCGGGGGCGTACGTGGGCGAGAACGAGATGTCTGTCTTCGGGGTCCCGGAGGCCGAGGAGGAGATCTACCGGCACTTCCTCCGCAACCCCGGAACCCGCACCGACGACCTCCACCTCCTGCTGCACTCCCGGCCCGGCGAGACCCGGGCCCGGATCACCCGGCTCCAGGAGATGGGGCTGCTGCACACCGAGGACGCGGAGCGGCGGATCTTCCCGGCGGACCCCGAGGTGGCACTGGCCCGGCTGGTGGACGTACGGCTGGCCGCGCTCCACCGGGAGCTGCAGCGCGTCACCCGGTCGCGGCACGTCATTGACGGTCTACGCGCGGAGCAGGGGGCCCGCACACCCCACCCGCAGGGCATCGAGCAGTTGGAGGGGCTCGCCCAGATCCGCAACCGGATCGACGATCTCGCGTTCTTCGCCCGGGACGAGATCCTGTCCGTGGAACCGTACGCCCGGCTGTCTGCGGAGAACATCGCCCGCTCCCGCCCGCTGGACCTGCGCTGCCTGCGGCGCGGGGTGCGGATCCGCAACGTCGTCTCCAGCACGGCGCTGAAGGATCCGCCGACCGCCGCCTATCTGCGGGAGCTGGCCGAGCACGGGGCGGCGATCCGGGTGACGCCGGACACCACGGAGCGGCTGCTCGTCTACGACCGCCGGGCGGCGCTCGTCCCGCTGGACCCGCGCGACACCGCGCGGGGCGCGCTCCTGGCCCACCGCAGCGGGCTGGTCTCCAACATCATCTCCCTGTTCGAACGGATCTGGGACCAGGCCGACGACCTGTCGCGGGCCGTCGGCGACGCGGAGAGCGGTGAGGACGCGGCCGCCCCCCGCCCTTCCGGCATCGAGCGCCGCGTGCTCGTGTCGATGTGCACGGTGGGCAAGGACGAGGCGGGCGCGCGGGAGCTGGGGGTGTCGGTGCGGACCTACCGGCGCCATGTCGCCGACCTGCTGCAGACGCTCGGCGCGGCGAGCCGGGCGCAGGCCGCGCTGCTGGCCCGCGAACGCGGCTGGATCTGACCGGCGGGCGGTCCCGGGACCGCGGCCCGGCACCTGACCGGCGGACGGCTCCCGGGACCCGTGGGCCGGCACCTGACCGGCGGACGGCTCCCGGGACCCGTGGGCCGGCATCTGACCGGCGGACGGCCCCCTACGCCCCCGGCTCCTCCGCCCAGCCGCACAGGGCCGTGTCGGCCAGGACGCGGGACACCGCCCGCCGCACCGCCGACGCGTCCGCCGCCCCGGTCAGCTCGAACCGCAGCACCACCCGGTCCTGCCCCACCTCGGGGTGGCAGGCCCAGTGCCCCGGGAGCAGTCCCAGCAGCCGCACGACGGTGGTCCACCCGGTGGGGGCCGCGCGGTCGCGGCGTACGACGACGATGCGGGCGACCCCGGCCGGGGCGGTCCGGGCGGTCCGGCGGGCCGTCATGGCGCCGTCCTTCGGCCGGGCCCCGGGTCCGTGCCCTGGCCCGGCGCACGGCCCGTCCCGCAGTCCGCCTCCTGGCCCGGCACACGACCCGTCCCCCGATCCGTCTCCGGGCCCGGACCGCGGCCCGGTCTCCGGTCGCCGGCGGGCCCCGGGGCCAGCACCTGCCGGGCCGCCGCCGCCAGGGCCGTGATGCCGACGGGCAGGGCGGCCCTGACGTCGGGGGCGAAGCCGGGTGCGTGGTTGGGCGGTACGGGGTCGCCCCCGGCGCGGGCCGCCCGCCAGGGGCCGGCCCCGGTGGTCCCGAGCATCCAGTACGCGGCCGGGACGCCGCCCGCCGCGAAGTGCGGGAAGTCCTCGGTGGCCGCCGACCCGGCGAGGTCCAGCACCCGGCCGGGGCCGAGGAGCGCCTCGTGGGCCCGGCGTACCCGGGCCGTGAGCGCCGGGTCGGGGCGCAGGGCGGGCGAGCGGGCGGTGACGGTGAACCCGGGGACGCGCGGGGCTCCGGACGCGTCGGCCTCGGCCCGGACGGCCCGTTCGGCGGCGGCCACCAACCGGTCGAGCGCCGGTTCCGTGAACGCCCGGATGGTGAGCGAGAGTTCGGCGTGGTCCGGGGTGATGTTGCCGCGATCGCCCGCCCGCACCGAGCCGACGGTGAGCACGGCCTGCTCGGCGGGCGCGGTCTCCTCGGCGACCACGGTGCGCAGCCGCAGCACGGTGGCGGCGGCCATCAGGACCGGGTCGAGGTTGAGGTGCGGGGTGGCCGCGTGGCCTCCCCGCCCGTGCAGGACCGCCTCGACGGCGATGCTGCCCGCCATCAGGGGCGGCCCGCCGGCCGGGGCGTGGGCGAGGGTCCCGGCGGGGAGCGGGGCGGCGTGCTGGGCCAGGACCGCGTCGGGGACGCCGAACCGCTCGTACAGCCTGCCGTCCTCCAGCAGGGACCGGGCCCCGCTCAGCGTCTCCTCCTCGGGCTGGCCGACGACGAGGACCGTGCCCCGCCAGGCGTCCCGGGAGGCGGCGAGGAGGGCGACCGCGCCGGTGACCGCCGCGATGTGCAGGTCGTGGCCGCAGGCGTGCATGGCGCCGGGCACGGTGCTGGCGTACGGGAGTCCGGTGGCCTCGGTGACGGGCAGCGCGTCCAACTCGGTGCGCAGCAGCACGGTGGGTCCGGGGCCGTTGCGCAGGACCCCGACGAGTCCGTGGCCGCCGCCCACGGAACGGGTGACCGTACAGCCGTGGTCCGCGAGCCGGGCGGCGAGGCGGTCGGCGGTGCGGTGCTCGTGGCCGGAGAGTTCGGGGTGGGCGTGCAGGTCGAGGTAGAGCTCGACGGCGGAGCGGAGCAGGGGGCGCGGCAGGGGCCCGGACGCGGGGGCCGCGCTGCCCGGGGTCCCCGCCGCCTCCGTCCCACCCGCCGTGTGCGCGTCGCCCGACGCCGTTCCGCTCCCCGCGCGCCCGTCCCCGTGCCTGCCGTCGTCCGCGTTCTCCGCCGCTCTCGCCGCTGTGACCACCGCGCACCTCATCTCTGCTCAACGAGCCTGTTCCGTACGGCTGTCACGTGCCACGCCGTCGCCCTGCCACCGGATGTCAGCGATGTGACAGCGAAACCGCGGCCGATCTGACAGCGGCCGCCCCTGCAATGGGTCCTGCACCCGGGCACCGGACCGGAACGGCCGGCCGGGCCCCCACGGGACCAGGGAGACCGCCATGACGCCCAAGACCGAACTCGCCACCCTCGCCGACGAGATCCTGGAGCTGGAGTCGGAGACCTTCGAGATCTCGGACTACTCCGACGCCTCCGAGGTCGTCCTCGCCGGTTCCACGTCGTGCTCCTCGACGTCGACCTGCTCCAGCACCACCAGCACCACCTCCTGCAGCGCCTGAGACCACTGCTCGGCCCGCTCGTGCGCCGGCCCCCTCCGTCGGTCGGAGGGGGCTGTCGCACGTGGTGCGCGGGCCGCTCACGGGAACGGGTGCGGGACGGCCCGGATCTCCGCCTCCGGCAGGTCGTCGGTCCGCCGGCCCGCCGCCCGCGGCGCGGTCCGCAGCCGGGGCAGGTGCAGAGCCCGCTGCCTGCTCCAGCCGAAGTCCAGCGGCAGCAGCCCGGGGACGACGGTGGAGACGGTGTGCAGGCCCATCCGGTGCTGCTCCGGCGTCGTCTGGTCGACGGCGATGACGTCGTACCCCGTCCCCGTCAACTCGTCCCGCAGCAACCGCAGGTCGTCCAGCAGATCGCCGGTGCGGGGGCGCAGCGGCTCCCAGTCGGCGAACACCTCCGCCGCCGGGAGCACGGCGGCCGGCTCCAGGTACTCGGCGGCGTGCCGGGCCATCGACGGCAGTCCGTAGAGCTGGGCGTGGTCCTTGAGGTGCCGGACCTTGGTGAAGTCCTTCTCCATCTCCTCCAGTTCGGCCCGGCGTTCGGCCACCTGGTAGGGCAGGTGCGGGATGTAGGTGAGCACTTCGGACAGGGCGGCCTCGACCGTGTCCGCCGGGTCGAAGCCGGCCGCCGCGCTGAAGGACAGGGTGCCGGGGCCGCCGTCCCGGCGTACCGCGAGGGCGGTGACGACGGGGACCGCGAGGTCCATCCGGGTGTCGAAGGCGTGTACGTCGTAGCCGTGCAGGGCCGCCCGGTCGAGCATCGGTCGGACGGCGGGGGCTGTCGCGCCGGTGAGGTCGATCTCGGTGAGGCGTGCCCGGCCGTACCAGGCGAGGAGGAAGGCGTCCCGCTCGACGAGTTCGAGGAGTCCGAAGAGGATCGCCTCCTCCAGGCTGCCCCCGGTGGCACAGCCGTTGGAGCATTCGAAGACGAAGTTGTCCGCGTCGACGCCCGCGCTGTAGTGGGCGAGCCGGGCCGGGACGAGGATCGGGGCGTCGTCGCGCAGGGAGTGGCCCCAGACCCACGGGATCGGCCGGTCCGGGGCGAAGGGGCTGACCAGGGGGTCGGTGGCGTACGTCCGAGGAGTGTAGAAGCCGCAGTCGGCGGGGTTCAGGGCCTGGCCGGCGAGGTTGCGGTAGCTGTCGAGGACCGGGGTCGTGCCGCGTCGGCGGTGGGTGCCCGCGTACCGCTCCAGGCCCTCCAGGTGGGCGAGGGTGCGGCTGGTGGCGTACCGGTTGGCCTGGCCGCTCCAGGTGACGTCGTTGAGACCGGCGTAGCCGCGGACGAAGTGGGTGCCGGCGACCGGGGCGGTGGTGGTGGACGTGGGGTTGATCCAGATGTCGGAGCCCAGCGCGCCGCACACCGGGTTGGCGAGGGCGGCGGTCGGCAGCGGATAGGAGTCCAGAGTGCGCAGGCGGTAGGTGCCGGGGTCCGGTTTGGGCGCGGGGGCCAGGGTCATACGGGCAGCCTCCGCCGTGTCCGGGACCTCGTGGACGCAGGCGGGGCACAGGGGTTCGGGCAGCAGCGGGAAGGTCGCCGTGGCGAGGGTGACGAGGTCGACCCGGGTGACCCGGGGAAGCGCCCGGTCGGCGGGGGTCGCGGTGGCAGCGGCGGAGGCCTCGGGGCCGGACCGCCCCGGGGCGCCGGGAAGGTCCGTGAGGACCGCGCGGTACGTCGCCCACACAGCGTCCACCGCGTGGTCCGTGAGCACCGGCCAGGCCACGGCTCCCCGCGGCTCGTACCCCACTTCCAGGGCCTCCCGCTCCGACCGGCTCCGCAGCCGCTGCCAGCGCATCGCCAGGCACTGGCCGCAGACGGCGGCGTCGGGTGCGCCGCCCCAGGGGCCGATGAGGACGGCCCGGGAGGTCAGCTGCACGGTGGCGGCGGGCCGGGTGGCGGCGTACGGGTCCGGGAGGCCGAAGCCGAGGACGTCGGCGGCCCCGAGCGGCACCACGTACGGCGCGGGCGGGCCTCCCCCGCCGGGCGTCTCCGCGTGGCGCGCCGACAGCGCGGACTGGAGCCGGGCGCGTGCCGCGTCCAGCGGGGTCGGGGCGGTGGCCGTCGTCATGACTTGTCGCTCCAGCGGAAGGTCTTCAGCGCCACCGCGCCGAGGACGAGGGCGAATCCGGCGAGGACGGCGCAGGCGACGCCGATGTCCGTCAGGGAGCCGTCGCCGGTCAGCGCGCCGGAGATCCCGTCGTTGAGGTAGCGCAGGGGCAGGATCCGGGAGAGGGACTGCATCCAGCCGGGCATGGCGTCCAGCGGGAAGAACGAGCCGGACAGGAACGCCATGGGAATCATCAGGCAGTTGGCGACGGCGGCGACCGCCTCGGGGGTCTTGGCATAGCTGCCGACGATGACGCCGAGCGCGAGGAACGCGGTGATGCCGAGCACCAGCACGGGCAGGGCGAGCGGCCAGCGGCCGTCCAGCCGCAGCCCGAAGGAGGGCAGCAGGGCCACGGCGACGAAGAGGGCCGCCTGGACGGCCCCGATGGCCAGGGCCAGGACGTAGCGGGAGGCGAGGACGGCGGACACCGGGGTGGGCGTCATCCGGATCAGCCGGAGGATGTCGTCGCGCCGCCACTGCATGAGCACGAACCCGACGCCGAAGACGGCGGCGTTGGCGACGCCCCAGGACAGCACGCCGGGCGCGATGTAGTTGATGTAGGGCTTGCCGCTCTCCTCGACCGTCTGGCCGTGGAAGATCAGCCCGAAGACGACCAGGAAGATCAGCGGGAAGGCGAAGGTGAAGAAGAGGGTGGTGCGGTCGCGGGTGTAGGCCCGGTACCCGGCCTGGCTCAGCGCGGTGTAGGCGCTCATGGGGTGTCTCCGTATCGCTGGAACGCTGGATCGCTGGATCGCTGTACGTGCGTCGGGGGGGGGGGAGTGAAGCCGACCGGCCGGGGTCAGGGCTGCGGGGCGCCGGGGCCGGATCCGGGTCCGGCGCTCGTGCCGGGGCCGGGGCCCGTGCCTGTTCCGGTGCCGGTGCCGGGGCCGGTGCCGGTGCCGGTTTCGGCCACGGTCCCGGTTTCGGTGCCGCTTCCGGTTCCGGTGAGATCCAGGTACACGTCCTCCAGGCTCGCCGTCCTGGTCTGTACGCCCTGGAGCCCCGTGATCGCGTCGACGGCGGCCAGGACCCGGCCCGCGGCGAGGGTCTCCAGCACGAGCGAGCCGCCCTCCTCGGTCACCCGGTCCACGTCCTCGATGGCGCGGGCCTGTCCCGGCGTGAGGCGGCCGGCCGGGACCAGCAGCCGGGTCGTCGGGGCGGCGGCGGCGATCAGGCTGCCGGGGCTGTCCAGCGCCGCGACCCGGCCCGCGACCATGATGGCGACCCGGTCGCAGAGCGCCTCGGCCTCGTCCAGGTGGTGGGTGGTGTAGACGATGGTGCGGCCCTGGCCCTTGAGGTCGCGCAGGACCTGCCAGAGCGAGCGGCGGGCCTGCGGGTCGAGGGCGGCGGTCGGCTCGTCCAGGAAGATCAGTTCGGGGTCGTGGACCAGGGCGGAGGCGATGGCGAGCCGCTGCCGCTGCCCGCCGGAGAGGTCGTCGACCCGGGTGTCGCCCTGCTCGGTGAGGCCGACGGAGGCGAGCGTGCGTTCGGCGGCCGCCGCGTCGCACCGGTAGAGGGCGGCCACGGTGGCCAGGTGCTCGCGGGCGGTGAGCCGGACGAAGAACGCCGAGGCCTGGGTCTGCACACCGAGCCGGGGCAGCAGGGCGGTGTTGCGCGGCCAGGGGCTCGTCCCCAGGACCGCCACCGTGCCGGAGTCGGCCCGCCGCTGCCCCTCCATGATCTCGACGAGGGTCGTCTTGCCCGCCCCGTTGGGCCCGAGCAGCCCGAAGAACTCCCCGCGCTCGACGGTCAGCGAGACCCCGTCGACGGCCCGGGTGGCCCCGTACGTCTTGCGGACCTCGGTCAGGGCGACGGCGGGACCGGCGGACGGCCCGGCCGGGGGGTCCTGGGGGAGGCGGGGGGCGGTGGACGTCATGGAACTCTCCTCGATGGGGAACAGCGGTCCCGGGATTGGGACTTCAGGCGGTCAGCAGGTGGTGGACGCCCGCGACGACCGCCGCGGCGGCGGCGGCCAGGACCAGGACCGTGACCGCCGCGTAGACGGGGTAGGCGATACGGGCCCGGCGCGGGTAGGCGGCCGCCTCCGGGGCGCGGCGCAGGGCGAGCCGCAGGTAGCCGCCCGCGGAGGCGGCGAGGCCGGTGGCTCCGGCGAGCTGGCAGGCGATCCTGTAACCGTCCAGCGGAGGCAGGGGCACGAGCATCGTGAACGCCTGGACGCTGCCGAGGAGCAGGAGGGCGGCGAACGCCTCGTGCGTCGCGTCGTCGAGCGGGGCGAACAGCCACAGCGCGCAGAACGGGAGCAGGAAGACCAGGTTCATCACCGCGCCGGCGGCGGCCGTGGCGATGCGGTGCCGACGGGTGCCGAGGTAGAGGTAGTCGTCGACCGTGCAGTACATGATGACGGCGGGCAGCCGCCACCGCAGCCCGATCTCGGCGACCCGCCCGCCGTGGTGCCGCGCGACCACGCCGTGCGCCAGCTCGTGGAGGGCGGTGCTCACCCAGAGGAGGACCGCCGTGCCGGTCAGCAGGACGGGGTTGGTCAGCAGCCCTTTCACCGCGAGCAGCAGGTCACCGGAGCGCGCGACGACCACCGCCTCCATGGCGAGGACCAGCCCCAGCAGCGGCACCAGGACCACGGGCGCGAGCAGGAAGCCGCAGACCCGGTGGAGGCGGGCGGTGGTGGCGTCGGCGTCGGCCACCAGGGGGAGGGAGCCGCGCAGGAGGGTGCGCTTCTCCGGCGGCGCGGAAGCGGGAGCAGGCTTCGGCGGCGCAGAGGCGGGAGCAGGCTTCGGCGGCGCGGAAGCGGGAGCAGGCTTCGGCGGCGCGGAAGCGGAAGCCGGCTTCGGCGGCGCGGAAGCGGAAGCCGACTTCGGTCCGGGGGCTCCGGAGAGCAGCCCCTTCGCCCCCAGCAGGGCCAGGAGCCGTTGCCAGTGGGCGTCGGCCAGCCGTCGCCCGTACTCCCCCGCGTACGCCTCACCGATCTCCGCGAGGCTCCGCTCCCCGTCCATGCGGGCGATGAGGAAGTGCTCCTTGGCCCCCACCTTGAAGGAGTTCCCGGACTCGGCGTCCTTGATCAGGTGGACGGTCGCGGCCCCGTCCAGCAGCGGCCCGCTGAGCAGCACACGGGGTCGCAGCGCGGGGCGGTAGGCGGCGAGCGCACCGGGGGCCGGGCTCACGCGGACTCCCGGAGGACCCGCCCCAGGACGTGGCTGAGGTAGGCCTCGTCGCGGATGGTGACGTGCAACCGGTTGTTCGTCATGTGCATGTACGGGGAGAGCAGCAGGGGCAGGGCCACCGCGGGGTCGGTGACCCGCTCGTCCCGCTCCCCGTCCCAGGAGCGGAAGACCAGGTCCCCGTCGACGGCGAGTTTCCGTGCCCGGTCGCGCAGTTCGGCGCAGTGCCCGGCCCAGCCCGCCAGGGACCCGGGCAGCGAGCGGGCGCTCCCGGGCGGGGCCGTGGCGGCCCGGACGCGCGCGAAGCGGTCCCGCAGCCCGTCCGCCGTCCGGGCGTAGTTGGTGTCGTACTCCTCGGTGCCGATGAAGCCGGTGCCGGGGAACGCCCGGTGCCAGAACGTGTAGTAGTCGTCCAGGTACTGGGCCAGCTCCGCCCGCTCCGGCAGGAAGGTGGAGGACATCACCATCATCAACTGGGCGGCCGTGCCCAGCAGTACGGTGCGCAGGTGGAGGTTCTTGGTGGCGAGGGCGTCGATCACCAGGTCGCTGGAGTGCCGGAAGTGCCACTCGGCCAGCTCGATCCCGGCGGGCCCGCCGTACTTCCCGAACTCCGGTTCGTACGGCTCCCGGTGGCGGGAGTTGTTGGGGCGCAGGTTCATCCGGCCCCGCTCGTCCGTGTAGTGGCCGCGCTCGCTGCCGGGGAACTCGATCTCGAAGAGGGTGTTGTAGAAGTCGTTGAGGAACCCGGAGTCGACCTCGTACAGCGCCGGCCGCTCGGCCAGGAACGCGTCCACGGCGCGCTCGGTGCGGCGGGCCACCTCCGGCTCGGCGGCGGTCGAGGACGGCTTCAGGCGCAGCCGTACGTGAGGGCCCTCCAGCCAGTAGTTGATGAAGAAGTACCCGGCGAGCAGGCCGTCCGCCTCCAGTTCCGCCACCAGCGGCCGGACGCAGTTCAGCAGGAAGGGGCGGGGGTTGGCGGCGTAGAAGACGTGGGTGGCCTGCCAGGCGCCGGTGAGGGGCGCGGCCGGTACGGCGGGCGGATGGGGCGTCATGAGGTGGTCCTCCTGCGGACGGGTACGGCCGTCTCCACGGCCAGTTCGGCGACATGCCGGCCGGGGCCCGAGACGGTGGGCAGCGCGTCCTCGTCCGGCAGCATCTCCCGGAACACCACGCGCGCGTCCGGGGACTTGACCAGCGCCTCGAAGGCGGACAGGGACAGCGGGCTGTCGAAGTCGAGGTACTGCGGTTTGGCCCCGGTGGCGCCCCGGACCCCGGTGTCCGACACGGTCGCGAAGACCCGGTCGGGCAGGCCGTGGGTCCGCCGGAAGGCGTGCCAGTCCAGGAACCAGCCGTCCTCCGGCGTGCCCGGCCGGTGCAGCGGCAGGACGGTGGCCGGGGCGCTCCAGCTGCGCCGGCTCAGGACGAGCGAGCCGTGCCGCACCCGGGGCCGCCCGGTGACCCCGCCGCTCGGCTCGCCCTCGGGGACGCCCGCCCACACGTTGAGCGGGGCCATCGAGGTCGGGGAGAGGAGCAGCAGGGTGCGGGGCAGTTCGGGCAGGGCGAGGGGGACGAGGTAGCCGAGGTAGACGGGGATCACTTCGCGGTCGAGGCGGGACGAGCGCAGGGCGAGCCGGTCGGCTGCGGGGTCGTGCACGAGGTGGAGGTCGTCCAGCTCGATCCTGAACTCATCGTCCAGGGTGCCGCGTTCGCCGGGGCAGACGATCTCGTACGGGGTCAGCCTGCCGTGCAGGTTGAGGTTGCTGGTGACCGGTCCGCCGGTGACCTCGGCGAGGACCGCCCCTTCGGGCACGAGCGTCCCGGTGTTCGCGAGGAGCCGTTCGCCGAGGCCGTCGAAGAGCTGCGTGAACCGGCTGAACGGGAACGAGACTCCGCCGTAGGACCGGTTGAGGACGACGAGCGGGTCGTCCGGGCGGTCGGCGATCTGGACGTGGTGGCTCATCGGGGCGAAGTCGGTGGGTGGCAGGTCGAGTTCACGGGAGACCGCGTCCAGGAACGCGTCGTCGATCCGCACCTCGGCCGCTCCCGGCTCCGCAGCCTCCCACAGTGCGGCCATCCGGGCGGTGAAGGTGCGGCGCGCGGCGTCGAGGGCCCGCAGCCGGGGCAGGCCGAGCCAGTTGACCTCCGGGACGTAGGCGCCGTCGGCGTCGTACGGGGTGCGGGAGGCGGTGAACGTCAGGTACTGGTCGAAGAAGTCCTCGTGGAAGTCGTGGACCAGCTTCAGCAGGTCGTCGCAGCGGCCCCCGCGTCCGTAGCGCGCCAGGAAGAAGCCCTGGAAGGTGATCCGCTGTGGGAGGGTGAGGTCGAAGGCGGGCAGCACCCGCTCCACGGCCGCCAGCGGACCGGCGGCCAGCTCCCGCCAGGCGTCGGGATCCAGGGCGACCTCCGAGCCCGCGCCACCCGGAGCCGGGTCGGCCGAGGGGGAGGAACCCGACGCCGGGGCGCCTTGGGCCGGGCTGCCCGAGGCCGGGGCGCCGGAGGCCGCGCCACCCGGCGAGCCGCACGCGTCCGAGCCCCGAGGGCCGGGGCGCCCGAGGCCGGGTCGCCTTGGGCCGGGTCGCCCGACGGCGCGCCGTCCGACGCCGGAGCACCCAAGGCCGGGTCCCCGAGGGCCGGAGCACCGGAGGCCGGGTCACCCGAGGGCGCGCCTTCCGACGCCGGGGCGCCATGGGCCGGGTCGCCCTGCGCAGCGCCACCCACGGCCGGCGCGCCCCCCGCCGCCGCGTCCTCGTACAGCACCGTCCGGGGGACCTTCGCCCGCGCGAGCCCCAACTCCTCCTCCTGCACCGCCCGCAGCCCGGCCCGCACGGCTTCCAGCAGGGCGCGCCGCTCGTCCGGGGCCGCGTCGGGGAAGCGGGCGGCGTGGGCGGCGGGTTCCTCCAGCCGGTCCGCGAGCCGGTCGGCCCAGGGGCGGTCCAGTCCGCGCAGCGCGTCCTGGAAGGCACGGAGCGGGTCGGTGTCGTGAACCTCGGTCCGCAGACACGGCACCTGGACCATGCCGACGTCCAGGAGCGCCCCGAGGTACTGCGCGCACTCCTCTCGTGCCGCTCCCCGGTCCCGCTCCAGCCAGGCCGCCAGCTCGCCGTAGCGGATCGTGCCGCGCTCCTCGAACAGGCCGAGCAGCCGTTCCAGGGTGCCGCTGCGGCGCAGGAAGAACAGCCGGTCCTTCACGGCGTCGAAGGTCACGGCGGTGTCGTCGTCCCCCGCCGTGACCCAGCGCCGGACATAGCGGACCCGGTCGTCGTCGCGCCCCCAGCCGGAGGCGAGGGCGAGCGGCAGATCGGCCCGGCGGACCGGGTCGGCGATCACCGCGTCGGCGATCCGGCCGAGCGCGACGACGTTGAGCCGGGCCTGCGTCCGCCATTCCTCCCCGACCCGCACACGCAGCCCGTCCGACCCCGCGAGGACTCCGGGGGCGACGCCGGTGAAGGTGGAGAAGGGGCTGGTCTTGCACGCGGTCCGGTACACGTAGGAGAGCAGCGAGCGTTCGATCTTGCGCTGCTTGCGGTCCGGCCGCGCCCCGGGGCCGGACGCCTTGGCGCGGTAGGCGTCGAGCTGGGCGTCCAGGGCCGGCGAGGCGAGCAGCAGCCCTTTGCGCAGCCGCTCGTGCCCCGCGATCCGGGCCAGCTCGGCGCGGGTGCGACCTGTCTCGTCCGCCAGCAGGGCCGCGCCCGCGTCCCGCTTCCCGGCGAGGGCGCGCCGGCCGGTCAGCCAGTCGGCGAGGGCCCGCGCGGCGGCCGGGTCGAGGGCGCGGACCCGGGTCAGGGCGTCCTCGGCGGCGACGGGGTCCGGCAGCCGGTTGTTGAAGACGTCGCGGCGCAGCTTCAGCAGGGCGCGCCGCAGCGGTTCGTCGTCGCTGCCGCCGATCAGCCCGTGCAGCAGGTCGGCGGCCTTCCCGGCGAGCAGGGCCAGCTGGTCGGTGGTGTCGAGGACGTCGTCGGCCCAGCGCCGGCTGTCGGGGCAGCGCAGGGACCGGACCTCGTCGATCGGGAGCCCGGCCACGCGCAGCATGAACGCGGGCGGACGGGAAGGGGAGTTCGGAGTGTCGGTCATCGTCGTGTCCCCGCTCAGGCGATCTCGTAGCGGAAGTCGGCCGGCGCGGGGCGCTCGTTGCCGATCATCATGATCAACAGGGGTGCCTCGCCCGTTCCTTCGAGCCCCAGCTCCTCGATGTAGGAGATGTTGTCGAAGCCGAGGGCGACCCCGCAGCCGAGCTCCACGGCCGCAGCGGCGGTGTAGACGGACTGGGCGACGGCCCCGACGGTGGCGTTGACCAGCCGGTATCCCCGGTCTCCGACGGCGTCGAGGACGGCGGTGGTGCGGACGGTCGGCACGAGAACGGCCCCCGCCTGCTCCAGGTTGTAGTTGGCGAGGAAGTAGTTCCGCTGGAGGAACTCCCCCGGCCGCCCCTCCTTCACCCTGCGCAGGCTCCGCCGCCCGGGGTCGTAGACGTACGCGCCGGGGTCGACGCCCTCGACATGGCTCACGAACGCGTACGTCCGCGCCAGCCGGGCGTCTCCGGTGTCGCCGCCGAGCCGCGATCCGGCCGAGGCGGCGGCCAGGCAGGCGGCCAACTGCTCGGCGGTGACCGGCTTCTGTGCGTCGAACCGGCCGAAGCTGCTGCGCCGGGCGCGCAGCGCGGTGCGCACGTCGGTGTCCAGGGGCCGGGCCGCCGGCAGCACGACCTCCGGCAGTTCCGGGTCGACGGGATGCGCCGCGGCGGGTCCGAGGGCGTCGGGGGCGGGGCGGGCGGTGGCATTGGCGGAGGTGGCCGCCTGCATGCGCAGCAGGGCGTCGAAGGTGAGGACCGTGCGGGAGCGCTCAACGTCCGCCCGCCGCACGGAAACGTCCGCGATGGCACCACCCCGGCCCGAACCCGCATGCGCATCGGCCCACTTGAGCGGCACGACGGCGAAGATCCCCTCCTGCGCCGGGTCCACGCCGAGCAGGGCGGCCAGGCGTTCCTCGTCGAACCAGAGGGCCGGTTCGACGGCCAGGCCCCGGGCGGCCGCCCACATCCGCCAGGTCTGGACACAGGCTCCGAGGTCCATGGACACGGCGTGGAAGGAGAAGCTGTTGTACTTGAAGGAGTTCTGCCAGTACTTGATGCCGAGCACCAGGTACTGATCGGTCTCGGGCCCCGGGGCGCCGTCGCCCAGCGCCTCGCGCACCTGCCCGGAGACATCCCCCGTCAGCAGCCGTTGCATGGTGTGGTGCCGGGTGGAGTAGTAGTGCACCCCCGGCGGTACGGGGGCGCTCGGCCCGGACACCCAGTGGATGCTGACCGGATAGAGCCCGCCGCCGGAGGCGGAGCCGCGCGACCAGTTGGCCAGCGGGTAGAAGGGCAGGGCGTTCAGGTCCGTGTTGGCCTGGACGCCGAGGCGGCGGCCGGTCAGACCGTAGGAGTCGCGGAGCATGCCGGAGAGCGAGGTGAGGTCGAACTCCCCGTGCGCCGAGCCGCTTTCGGGGAACAGCCCCCGGCCCAGCGTCGCCCCGGCCGGATAGGGCGCGTCGGGCAGCGGGAAGCCGTCCGCGCCCGGGTGGTACTTCGCCTTGCGCGGGCCGTCCTGCCAGTTCGGTACGTAGTCGGCGGGGTCCATGGGGACCCGGCCGCGGTGCATGATCGCGGCGGCGTATTCATGGGCGTATCCCATGGCGGGCTCCTTGGTCACGGCAGGAGGGGGAAGGGGAAGGACGGTCATGGGATCGGTCGGGGGGTCGGGCACGGGCGCGGGAGCGGGCGAGGGGCCGGTCGGAGGATCGGTCACGGGCGCGAGTGCGGGGCCGGGCGGAGGATCAGGCGCGGGCGCGGGCGGGGGGCCGGTCAGGGGTTCGGTCACGGGAACGGGTGCGGGGCCGGGTTGAGATCCGCGTCGGTGAGGTCCGCCGTCCGCAGCCCCGCCTCGCGCAGGGCGGTACGGAGCCGGGGCATGCCCAGCGCGCGCTGACGGGTCCAGCCGAAGTCGATCGGCAGCAGTCCGGGCACGATCACGCTCACCGTCCTCAGCCCGAGATCCCGCTGCTCCGGCATGGTCTGGTCGACGACGACCACGTCGAACCCGGCGGCGGCCACGGCGTCCACGCACCGGCGGAGGTCCTCCGACAGATCGTCGGAGACCGGCAGCACCGGATGCGCACCGCCCCGGCTCCCTCCTCCCCTGCCCCTTCCGCTTCCGCCTCCGCTTCCGCTGCCCCTCGCGGGGTCGCTCCCGTACAGGTCGTCGAAGGAGCGGGTCGGCGGGCGTACGCTCCCCGGCGCACCGAGCAGGAAGTCCGCGTGATCGCCCATCTCCGGGATGCCGTACGCCAACGGGTGGTCATGGAGCGCCTCGACCTTGGCGAAGTCGGTGGCCATGGCACGCAGCCGCTGCTCGTCCCGCTCCGTGCGGCCCTGGAGGTTGACGGCGTCGGTGGCGATCTCGCAGAGCGCTCCGGCGAGGGCCGCCTCCGGGTCGAGCCCGGCCCCCGCGCCGAAGCACATCCGGCCGGGCCCGCCGTCGGGGCGGACGGCGACACCGGTGACGACGGGGATCGGGAAGGTGATCCGGGTGTCGAAGAACCGCGCCTCGTAGCCGTACATCTCCAGCCGGTCCACCATCTGCCGGGTGGCGGGGCGGCTGCTCGTGCGCGGGTCGATCTCGGGCAGCGCGGCCCGCCCGTACCAGGCGAGCAGGAACGCGTCCCGTTCGACGACCTCCATCAGCCCGAAGTAGGCGGCCTCCTCCCACGCGCCGCCGGAGGCACAGCCGTTGGAGCTCTCCTGCACGAACCGGTTCTCCAGGCCAGGCGCGTGGTAGTACGTGAGCACCTCCGGAACCAGGACGGTGCGGGAGTCACGGAGCGACCAGCCGCGCACCCAGGGGATCTCGCGGTCCGGGGTGAAGGGCCTCACCCGGGGGTTGGTCCGGTGGAAGGCGTCGGAGTAGAGGCCGCAGACGCGCGGATCCACTGCGGCCCGGCCCTCGGCGCGCAGGGCGTCCAGGGAGGCGTGCACCTGGGCGTGACGGGCCCGGGGCCGCATGCCCGCGTACCGCTCCAGGCCCTCCAGCACCCCGATGCGCACACTGTCGGCGAAGGTGTCGGCGTGGCCGCCCCAGAACGTCTCGCGCAGATACGGTCCCGAGCGCAGGGAGAAGCAGCCGATGGTGGCGGAGGTGGACGTGGAGGACACGTCCTGGACGACGGAGGGGCCGAGCGACCCGCAGACGGGGTTGGCGTACGGCTCAACGGGCAGTTCGTAGTCCCGCAGGTCCCGGACCCGGAAGCCGCCGGACCGCAGCTTCGGCGCGGGCTTCAGGGTGATCGCGGCGGCCTCGTCGCTGTCGGGTTCCGGCTGCCCGCAGCCGGGGCACTCCGGGTCGGGGACGAGCGGGTAGTGGCGGACGGCGAGGGTCTGGAGGTCGACGAGGTGGACGGCGGGGAAGGCTCCGGTGTCCGGTCCGCCGCCGGCCAGCCTGGCGGCGATCACCCCGGCGACGGCCTCGGCCGCGAACGGGGTGACGTAGGGGGACGGGCCCGCCGCCCGGGTCCCCGAACCGAGCTCCAGCGCCTCGCGCAGGGCGACGGACCGCACGGCCTGCCAGCGGCGCTCCAGACAGCGGGCGCAGGGGCGCCGGGCAAGGCCGGACGGAGGGGGCAGGGGACCGATGACGACGTGCCGCCCGTAGTGGCGCACGGGTACGGCACCGGCCCCGGGCTGCCGCCCGTCCGCCGCGAAGGCGTCCCGTACGCCGAGGGGCCGGACGTCCGGCGCGACGGTGACCGCCGCCCCCGCGTGCCGGGCCAGTGCCGCCCGCAGCAGTTCCCCGAGCAGCCGGGTGGACTCCTCCAGCCCGGATACGTCCGGCGCGGGGGGCGCGGTGGGCGCGTCCGGCGCGCTCCGCAAGGTCTCAACGGCCATCGGTGCCGCCCTCGCCGTCCACCGTGAGCAGCACCCGGGCCGTGGCGATGGAACCGGAGGACAGGTCCGCCGGGGTCGTCGGCACGTACAGGGCGTCGCGCCCGGCGGACCGCAGCGCCTCCAGCACCGCGTCGAACGAGGTCTCCGCCGCGTCCGCCACCACGGACCCGCCGCTCACCGCGATCGCCCCGGGGGCCAGGTCGGCCACCAGCGGGTCGCCCGTGTCGACCGGCGCCGTCGGGTCCTCGGCGGCGAGCTGCACCTGCCCGAGCAGGTCCCGCAGGGCGGCGGCCGCCGCCCCGCGCCGGGACAGCCCGGACCCGACCGCCCAACGAGCACCGGCGGCGGGCCCGTTCGCCTCGCGGGCCAGCACCACGTGGGCCGAGCTGCGGTCCGTCTCGCCCAGGTCGAGGAGGTCCGCGGCGATGTCCAGGTTGGCGGCGGACTTCAGCAGGAACACCAGTTCCAGGTCGTCACCGCCGACGGCCAGCGGGCTCACCCGGGTGGCGCCCCGGACCGCGCGGAGCAGCGCGTCGTGGGCGAGCGCGGACAGCAGTGCCCGGCCCGCAGCCTCCGCCGCGCTGCCGCCCGCCCCGGCTCCGGCGGTGGTCGCCAGGTGGACCCGGTCGCGGTTCTCCGGCCCGAACGGGCGCAGGGCGGCGGCCGGTACGCGCACCGGGTCCTTGCCGATCAGGGAGGTCGCCACCGCCCAGGCGGTGGGCACGGCTCCGGTCCCGCCGCCGGTCGTCAGGGCAGCGGGCCCCAGCGTCCGCGGCTCCCGGGCACGGCTGCCCGCCGGGGCGCCGGCCTCGACGCCTCGGGCACCCTCCACGCCCTGGACGCCCTCGACGCCGCCGATGCCCTGGACACCGCCGACGCGGCCGGCCTTCTCGACGCCCGTCAACGGAACCATGTGCTCCACGTACGCCTCGGCCGCCGCGTACAGCGCCCGGGTCCGCGCCCCGGCCAGGTGGTGCACGTCGAACGCGGCGATCCGGCGGCGTGCCCCGCCCCCGAGCGCCACCTCGACCCGGCTGAGCTTCAACGGGGTCTGGGTCAGCTCCTCGTCGTCGTAGCGGCGGAAGGTCCCCGTGTACGGGCGGACCAGCGCGGTGCTGACCCGGTTCAGCTCCTCGACCAGCTCCTCCGCGTCCCGGGCGGTCTCCACGGTCGCGGTGACGGGGAGAGCGAGCGCGGTCGGCAGCGGGGCCGACTCGCCGGCGGACAGCGGGGAAGGACCGGAGCAGCGGGTGCACCGGGGGTGGGGCCGCACCGGCTCGGCCATCACGTCCAGCGAATCCAGGTCCTGGACGAGAACCTGGCCGGCCGTCTCGGCGGGCAGCGCGCCGGTGGCCAGGCGGAAGACCTCGTAGCCGACGAGGTTGCCGACCATCGCGGCGACCGGGCCGGACAGCGCGGCCCCGTCGGACCGCACGGCGCCGGCCGCCTCGCTCCACAGCTCGGCCGCCGTGCCGGGGTCGACGTTGCCGCCCAGGCGCAGCAGGGCGCAGGACCAGCAGCCGGTGGAGCCGGCGGTGGTGAGCGGGCCGACGACCAGGCGGTGGCCGAAGAGCCAGACGGGAATGAGCGTCACGCCCTCGGGCACCCCGGCGGCCAGCAACCGGTGCGTGCGCGCCCCGGCCCCGGCCCCGCTGACCACGACGACGTCGTAGCCCTCCAGGTCGGCCCAGCCCGCGTCCGTCCCGGCGGTGATCGTGTCGACACGCGCCCCGTTGGCGGCGGCTTCGGCCACGACACCGCCGGAGGACGCGACGGGATCGCCGGAGGGCGCGACTGCTCCGGGCCCCGTGCCGCCGCCGTCCGGTCCGGCAACGCCGCCGCCCGGCCCTGAACCGCCGCCCGGCCCCGTACCGCCGTCCGGTCCCGTGCCGCCGCCCGGCCCCGTGACACCGTCCGGTCCCGTGCCGCCGTCCGCAGCCGCGACCGTCCCCACGCTCGCGCATCCGTTGCGCACCAGGCTCAGCGCGCACCAGCGGGCCGTCTCGTCGTCACCGAGGACGGCGACGCGGGTGGCGCGGTAGCGGGCGAAGCGGGCGGGGGCGTCGTCGGCGTAGTGGTCGACGTAGGCGATCTGCGCGGCGAACCGTTCGGTGGTCTCCGGGTCGAGTGCGTCGCCCGCGGGGCCCGCCTCCGGGATGTCCCGGGCGAAGCCGCGCGCGTACAGCGTCTTGACCAGTTCGGCGGCCATCGCCCGCTGCGCGGGCCCGAGCCCGGCGCAGAGTTCGGCCATGCGGTGCTGTCCGGTGAGGTGCGGGACCACGAGCGAGGCGAAGCGGTAGGCGGTGCGGCCGGTGAGGTGGAAGCCGCCGTCGGCGTTGTGGAACAGCACCCCGCCGGGCGTCTCGGTGAACAGCACGTCGCGGCGGATGCGCGGCCGGGTTTCCGCGAGCGCGTCGAACGTCGTCGCCGCCGTGGTCGCTGTCACGGTCGCGGTGTCAGCGGTGCTCGCGGTGTTCGCGGTGCTCGCGGGCGTCGGTGCGGGCGTACCGGGTGCCCCGGGCGCGGCGGGCGGGACGGGGGCGGCGCTCTCGGCCATGGGGATCACACCTTCTCTGTGCGGCGGTCGCGGATCCGGGCGGTTCTTCGTACGTGGGCGCGGAGCAGATCGTGGATGCGGTACGGACCCGGCGGGCCGTCCTCCAGCAGTCCGGCGTCCGCGAGGCGTTCGCGTACGGCTTCGGGAACGGGTCCCTCGTCCTCGGGGCCCTGGTCGTCCAGCAGCGCCGGGGGGCCCTGGGCGAGGTGGGTGAACGCCTCGGACAGCCGGGGGTCGAGCCGGCCGAGCGCCCGGTCGAAGAGGCCGTCTACCGAGTGGTCCGGGGAGTCGGTCAGGGTGAGCCGGGCGAGCGGGTCCTCGCCCAGCCAGTCGGCGGCGTCGGCGAGCCGCAGGCCCGGCCGGGTGAGCAGCCGGGCGGTGAGGATGCGCAGAGCGGCGGGGAAGTGGCCGCACAGGGCGGCGAGCCGGTGGGCGGCACGGGGCTCGGCCTCCACCCGCTCGGCGCCCAGGGCGGTCAGCAGCAGGGCGTACGACTCGGCCTCGGTGAAGGTCGTCAGGCGCTGCACCCAGCCGCCGTGGGTCGCGATGAGCCCGCCGAGGCCCATCCGGCTGGTGACCACGACGGCGTGACCGGGCAGGGCCCCGGCCTCCCCTCTCGGCGTGAGCAGGGGGCGTACCTGGTCGGCGTCGATCACGTCGTCGAGGATCAGCAGCGCGCGCCCCTCACCCGACGCCCCGAGCGTGGCGGCCACGTCGGCGGCCACCTCGTCGGCCGGGCGGGGTTCGCCGTCCGCGCGGGTCATCGGGACGAGGAGTTGCCCGGCGGGGAAGGCGTCCCGGACGAGCCGGGCGGCGTGCTGGGCGAGCGCCGACTTGCCGATGCCGGGGGCTCCGGAGACCAGGACGGTGAGGGGCCGGTCGTCCTCGGGGGGCGACGTCGCGGTGAGCCGGGCGGTCATGGCGGCGGTCTCGGCGGCGCGCCCGGTGAAGTGCGGAACGGCGGGGACGGCCCCGATACGGGAAGCGGCGGCCGGGGCGTCGGTACCGGCAGGTGGAGCGTCGGTCCCGGCGGCGGCGACGCGTGCCGCGACCGGCGTGGCGCCCGGAGACGCGACGGGCACGGCGGACCGGTCCGCGACGGGCGCGGCATGGGCGACGGGCGCGGCTCCTCGGCCACCGACGGGCGGGGCTGCTCGGTCACCGACGGGCGTGGCTCCTCGGTCACCGGCCGCCGCGGTGCCCCGGTCCGTTACGGGCGCAGCCCCCGGGTCCATGGCGGGCACGGCACCCCGGTCCGTGCTCGGCCGGGTGGCCGGGAGGGGGACGGTCTCGCCCCGGATGACGTGGGGGGCCGCCGGGCCCGCCGGGCCGAGGTCCTCGCCGCGCAGGATGGACAGTTCGAGCCGGCGCAGGGAGGGCGAGGGGTCCACGCC
The DNA here is from genome assembly GCF_018866325.1 of Streptomyces sp. YPW6. NCBI lineage: Bacteria > Bacillati > Actinomycetota > Actinomycetes > Kitasatosporales > Streptomycetaceae > Streptomyces > Streptomyces sp. YPW6. The sequence continues at coordinate 4,726,234 of NZ_CP076457.1, read as the reverse complement.
CAGCTCCTCCAGCAGGAAACCCTTGACCCGGCGGTATTCGGCGAGCGCCTGCGCCTGGCGCCCGCTGCGGTAGAGGGCCTCGATGAGCTGTTCGTGGAACCGTTCGTGCCCGGGGTGGACGCGCGTGGCGGTCCACAGGTCGACCAGCGCCTCTCCGCATCGGCCGAGCCCCAGCAGCAGGTCGCAGACCCGCTCGACCGCGCGCAGCCGTTCTTCGGCGAGCCGGGGCACCTCGTCGCGGTGCAGCACGACGGACCGCACGTTGGCGAGCAGCGAACCCTGCCAGAGCGCGAGGGCGTCCCTCAGCGCGCAGAGCTCCGCCTCGGGCTCCCGGGCCAGACCGGCGGCCCGGCGCACCCGGTCGCGGAAACCGAGGAGGTCCAGGGTGGGTGGTGCGGCGGTGATCCGGTAGCCGCCGGGCACCGCCTCGATGGAGGTGGTGACGCCGTGCCGGGAGAAGAGCCGGCGGAGCCGCAGCACGCACGTCTGGAGGGCCGCCTTGGCGGTGGCGGGCTGCTCCTCGCCCCAGATCGCGCGCTGCAGATACTCGGCGGAGACCGCGGAGTTGGCGTGCAGGAGCAGCGCGGCCAGCAGGTTCGCGGGCTTGGAGGGCTGCAGGACCACGGTGTCGGTGCCGTCCGCGAGGGCGAGCGGCCCCAGGAGCTGGAACCGCATCCCGCAGGACGCCCCCGCCAGGTGCCCTGCGGCGCCCGGGTCTCCGGCCGGACCGGCCAGTCCCGGCGCGGCCGCTGAACTCGGCACGTCTAATCCCAGCCGTTGACCAGCTTGCACATCCGGACGGGCGGTGAGTCCGGGGGCAGTTGGCCGATGACCCCCGCCAGCTCCGTACAGATGACCCGGGCGACCCGGTCGGCGGCGGGCGGGGGGCCGGGCGGAGGGGTCGCGGAGGCGGGGGCGGTGGAGAAGGTGAGGGCGGCGAGGACGATACCGGTGACAAGAACGGCGGCTCTGGCCGGGCGGCGCTGCTTCTGCGCGAGCGGAGACCTTGACACGTGTTCCCCTTCGACGGTGGCGTCGGAGCCGGGGGTCGTCCCGGCACGGGAGACGATGCCAGCGCGGAACGCGCCACAAGAGAGGCCGCGATGTCAGCTTGCTGCACGGAGGGCCGCCGCCCCGTGCAGCAAGCTGACAGGGTCCACCGTGACCGGCCGCCCGGGGCGGGGAACAGGCTCGGCCCCGGAACGTTCGGAGGAACGCCCCGGGGCCTGCCGGTCATCCTGGGGTGACGCCCTCGGGCTCACCCCCGCCGGGCGGGTGGCCGCTCACCCGTCCGTCGCGATGGCGTTCAGGACGTTCATCCGGCCGGCCCGGAAGGCCGGGACGAGGGCGGCGAACAGACCGACCAGCGCGGAGCAGGCGAAGACGGTGAGGATCGTCGGCCACGGGATCTCCAGGACCTCAAGGCCCTCCAGCGCCAGCAGCTTCTGTGCCGCGGTGCCCCAGCCCATCCCGAGTCCGAGTCCGAGCAGTGCCCCGAAGAGGGCGATGACCACGGACTCCAGCCGGATCATGCGGCGCAGTTGGCGGCGGGAGAGCCCGATGGCACGCATCAGGCCGATCTCACGGGTCCGTTCGACGACGGACAGGGCGAGGGTGTTCACCACGCCGAGCACCGCGACGATGATCGCGAGGGCGAGCAGGCCGTACACGATGTTCAGCAGCTGTCCTATCTGGTCCTTCAGCTGCTCCTTGTAGTCGGCCTGGTTCTGGACCTTGTAGACCGGGTACTCGGCGATGGCGCTCTTGAGGGCCGCGTACGCCTCCTTCTCCTTGCCCTCCTCGGCCTTGGCGAACATGACCACGTTCTGCGGCATCCGGTCGGCCGGGACGTAGGACGCCGCCGTCGTGAGGTTGGCGTACATCGCGCCGCGGTCGATGTTGGTGTCGTCGGAGGTGATGGCCGCGACCTTGAGCTTCGCGGTCCCGCCCGCCTTGAAGGCGACGGTGAGGGTGTCGCCGACCTTGACCCCGTGCCGCTCGGCGTACTCCTCGCCGACGGACATTGCGTCCTTCCCGTACGCCTTCGCGAGGTCACCGGAGACGACCGCGCGGCGGACGTCCTGCTGGTACGTGGGGTCGGCGGCGGTGATCCCCTCGTCCTCGGTCCTGCCGTCCGGGGCGGTGATCTTCGCGCGGAGGAAGGTGTAGTCGGTCATGTGCTCCAGGCCGGGGACGGCGCGCACGGCGTCGGCGGCCTGGGGCACGATCGGGCGGCCGGTGCCGCCGTCCTGGACGATGAAGTCCGCGCCGACCGACCGGTCGAGCTCGTCGGTGGCCGAGGCCACCATGGAGGCCCCCACGACGGACAGGCAGGCCACGAGGGCGAGGCCGATCATCAGGGCGGCGCCGGTCGCTCCCGTACGCCGGGGGTTGCGCAGGGCGTTGCGCTCGGCCAGCCGGCCGACCGGGCCGAAGAGCCGCAGGACGACGACGCTCAGTCCGCGCACCACGACGCCGGCCAGGAGCGGGCCGATCACGATGAAGCCGATGAGGGTCAGCAGCACGCCGAGGGCGAGGAACATGGAGCCCTCGGTGGCCTTGTCCGCCTGGGTCGTCGCCCACAGGGCCGCGCCGCCCGCCGCCGTCAGGAAGAGACCGATACCGGCCCTGATCCAGCCGGAGCGGCCGTCGGCGGGGGTCCCGGCGTCGCGCAGGGCGGCCATCGGGGAGACCTTGCCGGCCCGACGGGCCGGGATGTACGCGGCGAGGACGGTGACGACGACACCGAGCACGAGACCGAGGGCGGGGGTCGTCCAGGCGACGGTGAGATCGTCGGTGGACAGCTCCATTCCGATGGCGCCCATCAGCTCCATCAGCCCGATGGCGAGGCCGACTCCGGCGGCGACGCCCAGCACCGAGCCGACGATGCCGAGGAGGACGGCCTCCAGGAGGACGGATCGGTTGACCTGCTTGCGGCTGGAGCCGATGGCCCGCATCAGGCCGATCTCGCGGGTCCGCTGGGCGACCAGCATGGAGAACGTGTTGACGATGAGGAAGATGCCGACGAGGAAGGCGATCCCGGCGAAGCCGAGCATCGCGTACTTCATGACGTCCAGGAAGGCGCCCATGTCGTCCTTGTTGGCGTCGGCGGCCTCCTGCTGGGTCTGCAGCTTGTACGCGGAGGCGCCGTCGAGGGCGGCGGCCACGTTCTTCTTGAGCTGGGTGTCGCTGACGCCGCTCTCGGCCGTCACCAGGATCTGGGTGAACACGTCCGGGGCGCCCAGCAGGTGCTTCTGCGCGGTGGCGGTGTCGAGGTAGACGACGGCCGCGCCCGGGTTGGTGACGGTGAAGGACGCGATGCCGCTGATCTTCGCCGTGAGGTCACCGGTGACGGCGATGGTGCGCAGCTCGTCGCCGATCTTGAGCTTGTGCTTCTTCGCGGTGTCGGCGTCGATCATCACCTCGGTGGGACCGCGGGGCGCGTGCCCGGAGGTGATCTCCATCGAACGCAGGTCGTTCCCGGTCCAGTTGCTCGCGATGGTGGGGGCACCTGTCTCGGAGCCCATGTTCTTGTTGTCGCTGTTGACGACGGTGACCGCCATGGAGAAGGCGGAGCCCTCGGCCCGCTCCACCCCGTCGGCCTTCTCGACCTGCTGGACCACGGAGGCGGGCAGCGAGACCGGCTTGCCGTCGTCGGGCTGCTCGCCCTCGTCGTCCGAGCCCTTCGGGCTGACGGTGACATCGGGCGCGGAGACGGTGAAGAGCTTGTCGAACGTGGTGTTCATCGTGTCGGTGAACACGAGCGTGCCGCAGACGAACGCGACGGAGAGCAGCACCGCCACGGCGGAGAGGGCCATCCGGCCCTTGTGCGCGAAGAAGTTGCGCACGGAGGTCTTCCAGACAGTCATGACGTCCGCCCACGTGCGTCGAAGTGCTTCATCCGGTCGAGGACCTGCTCGGCGGTCGGATTGAGCATCTCGTCGACGATGGAGCCGTCGGCGAGATACAGCACCCGGTCCGCGTAGGAGGCGGCCACGGGGTCGTGGGTGACCATGACGATGGTCTGGCCCAGCTCGTCGACCGACCGGCGGAGGAAGGAGAGGACTTCGGCTCCGGCGCGGGAGTCCAGGTTTCCGGTGGGCTCGTCGCCGAAGATGATGTCCGGCCGGGCGGCGAGCGCCCGGGCGACGGCCACACGCTGCTGCTGGCCTCCGGAGAGCTGGGTGGGGCGGTGCTGGAGACGCTCGGCGAGCCCGACCGTCTCCACGACCTGCTGGAGCCAGGCGGCGTCGGGCTTGCGGCCCGCGATGTCCATCGGCAGCGTGATGTTCTCGATCGCGTTGAGCGTCGGGAGCAGGTTGAACGCCTGGAAGATGAACCCGATCCGGTCGCGCCGGAGCTGGGTGAGCTTCTTGTCCTTGAGCTTGGTGATCTCGGTCTCGTCGAGGAAGATCTCGCCCGACGTCACCGTGTCGAGCCCGGCCAGGCAGTGCATCAGGGTCGACTTGCCGGAGCCGGACGGGCCCATGATCGCCGTGAACTGCCCGCGGGCGATGTCCACGTCGACATGGTCGAGCGCGACGACCCGGGTCTCCCCGGTGCCGTAGGCCTTCACGACCTGTCGCGCCCGTGCCGCGACGGCCGTACGCCCTCCAGTGCCCCCGTGCCTGGGAATGGTCACAGCCGTTGTCACGGTTTTTCTCCTATGTCGGTCGATGAGTTGACGTCGCTGGCTACGTTCCGAGTCTGCGGCGCGGACCGTCTCCCGCGCGATGGTGCTCAGCGCAGTCTTCAGGTGGGGTTTTCCCCACCCACCCCCCTGCGGTGAGCCGTAGCAGCGACGTAAGAAGAGGTTAAGAAGAGGCCCCCCGCCACCACGTCCTCCGCCGGGAGGAACGGGCCCTGGCCACGATGAGGGGGCGCCCCCTAGGGGAAGTCGCCCCCCCCCGGGCGGAGGCGGGGTCAGGGGCTCCCCCTCCGCCTCCCCGGATGAGACAGTGCCACGGGGGATAGGTGCATAGGGAAGGGACCTCGGTGAGCGACACGGACGCGGACGGCACGGGCCGGAGCGGCGGCTCGGCCGACCCGGGCCGGGGCGGCACGGACGGCGAGGGCGGCACGGGCCGGAACGGCGGCTGGCCCGACCCGGGCCGGGGCGGCACGGACGGCGAGAGCGGCACGGACGGCGGGAGCGACGCGCACACGGGCGGCGGCAGGGCCGGGGCTCCGCCGCCCGCCGTCACCGCCCCCGGAGGCCGCCGCCCCGTCGTGGCGGCGCTCATGCTCGGCATGGCACTGGCCGCCATCGACGGCACCATCGTCTCCACCGCCGTCCCCCAGATCGTCGGCGACCTCGGCGGGCTCACCGTCTTCTCCTGGCTGTTCTCCGGCTATCTGCTGGCCGTCACCGTCACGCTCCCCCTGTACGGGAAGCTCTCCGACACCTTCGGCCGCAAGCCGGTCCTGATCGCCGGGATCGTCCTCTTCCTGGCCGGCTCGGTCCTCTGCGCGGCCGCCTGGAACATGGCCGCGCTCATCGCCTTCCGGATCGTCCAGGGGCTGGGTGGCGGCGCACTCCAAGGCACGGTGCAGACCATCGCGGCGGACCTCTACCCGCTCAAGGAACGCCCCCGCATCCAGGCGAAGTTGTCCACGGTATGGGCCACGTCCTCGGTCGCCGGTCCGGTGGTCGGCGGGCTGCTCGCCGGGTACGCCGACTGGCGGTGGATCTTCCTGATCAACCTTCCGGTCGGGGTCGTGGCCCTCTGGCTGGTCGTCCGCCACCTCCACGAGCCCTCCCGCCCCCGGCCCGCCTTCCCGCCCCGGGTCGACTGGGCGGGCGCGCTCGCCGTCTTCGCGACCGGCAGCCTGCTGCTCACCGCGCTGGTGCAGGGCGGTGTGGCCTGGCCCTGGCTCTCGGCGCCCTCGCTCGGCCTGTTCGGGGCGAGCGCGGCGCTGGCCGCGCTCACCGTCGTCATCGAGCGACGGGCGGCGGAGCCGCTCATCCCGGGCTGGGTGTGGCGGCGGCGCACCATCGCCTCGGTCAACCTGGCGCTCGGCGCGATGGGGCTGCTGATGGTCGCGCCGACCGTCTTCCTGCCCACGTACGCCCAGTCGGTGCTGGGGCTCGGCCCGATAGCCGCCGGGTTCGTGCTCTCGGTGATGACGCTGAGCTGGCCGGTGTCCGCCGCCCTGTCCGACCGGGTCTACAACCGCATCGGCTTCCGGCGGACCGCGATGACCGGCATGAGCGCGGCGCTGCTGATCCTGCTGGCCTTCCCGCTCCTGCCCTATCCCGGCGAGCCCTGGCATCCGGCCCTGCTCATGCTGCTGCTCGGCGCGGCCCTCGGGCTGTTCCAACTGCCGCTGATCGTGGGCGTGCAGTCGACGGTCGGCTGGTCGGAGCGCGGTACGACGACGGCGTCGGTCCTCTTCTGCCGCCAGGTGGGCCAGAGCATCGGCGCGGCGCTCTTCGGGGCCGTCGCCAACGGCGTCCTGGCCGCCCGCCTCCTCGACGCCCCGGCGGACGGGCTCCCCGGCGACCTGGACGCGGTGACCCGCGCGCTGGAGGACCCGGGCGCGTTCTCCGCGGCGGCGACGGATCACCTGCGCCGGGCGGTCGACGCGGCGGTGGACCACGTCTACATCGGCGCGGCCGGAGCCGCGGCCCTGGCCCTGCTCGCCCTGATCACCCTGGCCCCGCGCCGCTTCCCGGTCATCACGGAGGCGACGGACGCGGCCGGGACGACAGGCGTGCAGGGGCGGCAGGACGCGGCTCCCTAGCCAGGACCTGTCGTCAAACTGCCGCCTGCCGCGCGGCTTCTGGGCGACGGCGGCAGTTTGACGACAGACCCCAGAGCCGGCGACCTCCGCTTGATAGGCAAGTCGCCACTTGCCTATCGTGGAGTCATGGCGGACGATGTCTTCAAGGCCCTGGCCGACCCCACCCGGCGGCGCATCCTCGACGAGCTGACCGACCGGAACGGCCAGACGCTGTTCGAGATATGCGGACGGCTGACGACCAAGCACGGCCTCGGCCTGTCCCGGCAGGCGGTCAGCCAGCATCTGGCCGTGCTGGAGGCGGCGGGGCTGGTCATCACGCGCCGCGAGGGCCGCTACAAGTTCCACGACCTCGACACCGGCCCCCTGGAGCACGTCGTCGGCCGATGGCTCGGACCGCGGACACCACAGACGCCGCGGACACCACTGAGTCCGCAACCACCCCAGCCATCACAGCCACCGGCACGACAGCCACCACGGACACAGCAGACGCCCAAGGCACCGCAGACACGGAAGGCACAGGAGAACACCCCATGAGGATCAACCTGACCAGCGTCTTCGTCGACGACCAGGAGAAGGCCCTGCGCTTCTACACGGACGTCCTCGGCTTCACGAAGAAGCACGACGTCCCGCTCGGCGGCGAGGACCGCTGGCTGACCGTGGTCTCGCCGGAGGACCCCGACGGCACCGAACTGCTCCTGGAGCCGGACAAGCACCCCGCCGTGAAGCCGTACACGACGGCCCTGGCCGAGGACGGCATCCCGGCCACCGCCTTCGCCGTGGACGACGTACGGGCGGAGTTCGACCGGCTCAGCAAGCTCGGCGTCCGCTTCACCCAGGAGCCGACGGAGATGGGCCCCGTCACCACCGCCGTCCTGGACGACACCTGCGGCAACCTGATCCAGATCGTGCAGAGCGGCGGCTGACGACGCACCCGCCGGCGGCGGCAGCCGAATTCGGATCGCGTGGCGGAGGTGCCATCCGCCACGCTGGCCCCATGGACCACGCGGAAGTGCTACTCATCGGCGGACGAGCCGGGGTCGGGAAGACAACGGTGGGGTGGGAGGTTTCGGCGCTGCTGCGCGCCGAGAGCGTCGCCCACACCGTCATCGACGGCGACTTCATGGGGCAGGTCCATCCGGCTCCGGACGGAGACCCCCGCCGCGCGAAGATCACCGAGAGCAATCTGACCGCCGTGTGGGCGAACTACGCCCGGCTCGGCCACCGACGCCTGATCTACACGAACACCATGAGCGTGCTGCCGGAGACGACGGGCATGTTCGAACGTGCCATGGGGGCAGGTGTGAGGATCGTACGGGTCCTGCTCACCGCCTCCGACGCCACCGCCCACGAGCGGCTGACCGGACGCGAACTCGGCTCGGAGCTGGAGCACGAGCTGCAAGCCAGTCTCCGTAAGGCACGGCTTCTGGACGAGCGGGCCCATGTCAACACCGTGCGCGTGGCGACGGACGGACGGCTCATCACCGACATCGCACGGGAGGTGGCCGACGCCACGGGCTGGACCGGGCCCGGCCCCGTCGGCAGCTCCTGATCGTCACCGGGGCACCCGGTCCCCACCGGCAGGTGGATCCGCCGCCACCTCCGCCCACACGATCTTCCCGATCGGGTTCCGGGGCTCCCACCCCCACCGCGACGCCAGGCACTCCACGAGGAACAGGCCGCGTCCCGACTCCTGATCGTCCGGCGGCAGCTTCGGGTCCTCGGGGGTCCGGCCGAGCACGGCGTCCGAGACTTCGATACGGAAGCGGCTCGCCGGGCCTTCGTAGTCCACCCGCACATGGAAGTTCCGCCCCCGCAGCCGCCCGTGGCACACCGCGTTGGCGGCCAGCTCCGCCACCACCAGGGCCACCGAGCACGACGCGTCCGTCATCGGCCCGAACCCCCAGTACCCCAGCTGCCGCACCACCGTGCGACGGGCGAGCCGTGCGCCCCGGGGCGTCGAGGGGAACTGCCGCGACAGGCTCCCGTAGCCGTTGGAGGTCAGCCCGAAGCGGTGCGGGAGGGGTGGGGCCCCTTCCCGTCCGCCGGCCCCCGTCGCCGCTGGCGTCTCCTTGCCGGTCATGCCGACCATCCGTTCACTCGACTCCTCTCACGTCACCCACACGTGCAGGTTCCGTGACGTTCCGTACTCAAGAGTCGGCCGTGCCTCCTAGCCTCGGAAGGTGACAGCGCCTTACCCCGCAGGTCGTAAGAATCGGAAGTAGCCCCATGGCCAAAGCAATCGACCCGCAGGCCTCCATGGCCGCCCTCTTCGGATCGCGCCTGCGCAAGCTCCGCGTCGCGGCCGGGCTCACCCAGTCCGAAGTGGGCGCGCTCGCGCACGTGGTCAGCAGCCGGATCGCCCAGCTGGAGCGGGCGACCGGAGCGAAGCCCACGCTGGAGCTGACCCGGGTCCTGGACAAGGAGCTGGTGGCGGACGAGTTACTGATCGACCTCTGGCCGTACGTGTACCGGGAGGCGTACCCGGACTGGTCGCGGGCGTTCATCGCGTACTCCGCCCGCGCGACGGTGATTTACGAGTACTCCTCGCACGCCGTGCCCGGTCTGCTGCAAACACCGGAGTACGCGCGGGCCCTGCTGAGCATGGGCCACTCACTGCGTGATGCAGAACATCTGGAGGAGCGCGTCGCAGCCCGGCTCGACCGCCAGGTGAGGCTGACCGGTCCGGACCGGCCGGAGCTGTGGATCGTCCTCGACGAGGCCGTGCTCCGGCGGCCGGTCGGTGGCGCGGCGGTGATGCGCGGCCAGTTGGAGAAGCTGCTCAGGATGGCGGAGGAGCCCAACATCACCCTTCAGGTCCTGTCGTTCGACCAAGGCGGGCTCGGCGCGCTGGCCGGTTCGCTCTCCGTGCTGGTGATGCCGGACGGCACCAAGATCGCCTACACGGAAGGGGCGCACCACGGCCAGCTGACCGAGGAGCCGGACGAGGTCGAACAGTTCGATCTGACCTACGATCAGCTCAGGGCGATGGCACTGCCACCCTTGATGTCGCTCGACCTGATCCGATCCGTGCTGGAGGTTGAATACCGTGCAGGGAGCATCCCGTCCCGATCCGACCGCCGCCGCCTGGCGCAGCAGCAGCTACAGCAACGAGGAGGGCGGCAACTGCGTGCAGGTGGCGGACGGACTCCCCGGCGTCGTCCCCGTCCGTGACAGCAAGAACCCCACCGGACCCACCCTCGTCGTCCCCGCAGCCGCCTGGAGCGCCTTCCTCACCGGGCTCGTCGCCCGCTGACGCATTGCGCGGCGCCACCCCACGTGTGACGACACCACTCCGCTTACTGGTGTCACTGAGCATTTAACGGTGCCATAGCGGATTTACCGCCACCCCGGCCTCGCCCGATATGATCCGGCGAGGCTTTCCACTTTGGCCGAAAAGAATTCCTCGGCCCCGGGGCGGCCTCCCTTCGCGGCGTACGTCGAGGCCGACCTACGGACGCGGTACATATGCCCCGACCATTCCCCCGGGGCTCATTCCGGTCCGATGCCGGTCAACGCCGCGCACGGCCAAGCGAATACCACAACATCCCTGTTCCGCTGGCTACTTCCCGACAAAATCACTCTGCCCACGGACTATGCCGCTGACCGGATCAACCGCCGCACAAGCATGTCTACGATGTGGTCAACCCCTGACAGGAAAGGCTGCTTCCGCTTTTCTCCGGTTCGCCAGGTGATCTGCACCTTCTCGGAGCGGCCGCACACCTTCTGCTCGGTAGAACTGAGGGACCGCATCCATGCCAGAACCCGTACCAGCCAGTCAACGGCGGAGGCCGACGAAAGCGCCCGGGGCGGCGACCGCGCCCCTTGTGGCCGTACTGTCCGTACTCGCCGTCGCCGCAGCCGTGGCCGTGGTCCTGGCCCCGTCCGGGGCGCGCGGCTGGGCGGTGGCGGTGGTTCTCACCGCCTGGGTGGTTCTGGCCGTCACGCTCGCCGTCGCGCACACCCTCGCCCGGCGGACGCAGCGCGCCGCCTCGGCCAGGACCGCGGAGGCCGAACGGCTCAAGACCTCGCTGACCGCACTCGAAGCGGACACGGCCCACACGGTCGACGTGGCGCTCCCCGCCCTGCTCCGCCTGGTACGCGGCGGAGTACCGGCCGCCGAGGCCCTCGGCCGCGTCCCGCTGCCGCGCGGACCACGGCAGCGCAAGCTGCTGCACGTGCTCGCGGCCACGGTCGAAGGGCAGGAACAGCAGACCGCCGCCCTGCGCACCGAAGGCACGCGGATCCACGACGAACTGGGCAGGGAGAACGCCCGGCTCCGCGAGGAACTGCACGCCTTCACCTCCGAGGTGGAACGCTTCACCCGCGAGACGCTGCCGGGGGTGGCCGCCCGGCTCCGTGAGGGCGAGTCCGGCACCACGGTGCAGGCCGAGGTGTACCTCCCGGAACAGCCGATGCTGCGCGCGTCCGTCGAGGCGGTGCTCCGGGAGCTCGCGCTCAGCGAACGCCGCGCCCTCGCCGCGCAGACCGCGTCCGCCAAGGCGCTCAGCCGCGTCCAGGCGAAGTCCGTCAGCATGCTCGCCGATCTGCGCAGCATGCAGGAACGTCACGGCGAAGAGGTGTTCGGCGATCTGCTGAAGCTGGACCACAGCACCTCGCAGCTCGGCCTGATGACGGACCGCCTCGCGCTGCTCATGGGCGGCCGGCCCAGCCGCGCCTGGAACAGGCCCATCGTCATGGAGAGCATCCTGCGGGGCGCGGTCGGCCGGATCGCCGCCTATCAGCGCGTCCGGCTGCACTGCTCGTCGAACGTCGCCATCTCCGGTTTCGCCGCCGAAGGCGTCATGCACCTGCTCGCCGAACTGATGGACAACGCCGCGAACTTCTCGCCGCCCATCGACGAGGTGCACGTGTACGTCGAGGAGCGCGGCACCGGCATCGTCGTCACCATCGAGGACAGCGGGCTGAAGATGGCCGACGCGGCGATGCGACGGGCCGCGGACTCCGTCGCCGGGCGGACGACCGACCTCGCGGCCCTCCAGGGCACGCGCCTGGGGCTCGCCGTGGTGGGGCGGCTCGCGCTCAAGCACCGGATCAGCGTCAACTACCGGCCGTCCTCGCGCGGTGGCACCGGCGTGGTCGTCCTGCTACCGAGGCATCTGATCGCGCAGGAGTCCCGCGAGAACCATGCGAGCGCCCCGAACCTCCGGGAAGCCGCCGCAGCCGCGTCGCCGGCGCCCGTCCCCGCGGCCGTACCCACGCCCACGCCCGCTCCCGCTCCCACTCCCACGCTCCCGCCGGAACCCGTGCCACCGGCCCCGGCGTCCCCGGAATCCGTGTTCCAGGAACCGGCGGGACCGGTGGCCCCGCCCGTTCCTGGAACGACGCCCGCACCAGCGGCGCCGTTCCTCCCGGAATCCCCTGCCGCCGCACCCGCTCCCACGCCACCGCCCTTCCCGGAGCCCCCCGCCGCCGCGCCCACACCCACCGCACCGCACTTCCCGGAGCCCCCCGCCGCCGCACCGCCCTTCCCGGAGGCACCCACACCCGCGACGCCCTCCCTCCCGGAGGCCCCCGTGCCCGCCCCGGCCGCCGAGCCCTTCGTCGTCCGTCCCCGGGAGCACGAGCAGCCCGCGCCCCGACCGGCGGCTCCCGCCTCCACCCCCGGCGGCCTGCCCGTCCGCACCCCCGGCCGCACCATGGGCGAGGCGGAGCGCGAGCGCGGCCGGCACCGCGGGGCGCCCGCTCCCGCCTCCCCGGCCAACCCGCGGGGCGACACACCCCGGGCCACCCCGCCCCGCACCGCGGGCCAGCAGTTCGGCGCCTTCCAGCGCGGCCGACGGCCCCAGGGCGAGGCGGCGGCAGCGGAGCGGCCGGACGCCGGGACCGTACCGCCGCCGCCCTCCGCGCCGTAGCCAGGAACGCCATCCACAGGGTGTCCGGGGCCACCGGACGCGCTCGCCCGAACATCCGAGATTGGAGGTACGGGCCGTCGGCCGGTTCCCGGCGCCACGGTCCCGTCACTCATCATGCAGACAACGGACAACAGCCTCACCTGGCTCCTGCAGAGGCTGCTGGAGCAGACCCCCGGAACGCGGCACGCCCTGGCCCTGTCCCGCGACGGGCTCAAGCTCTGCTGGAGCGAACACCTCACCCTCGACCAGGCCGACCAGCTGGCGGCCATCTGCTCGGGCATGCAGGCGCTGGCCCAGGGAGCCTCGATCGAGTTCGGCGACGGCTCCGGAGGCGTACGGCACTCGATGACCGAGTTCCACGGCGGCCTGCTCTTCATCGTCGAGGCCGGTGAGGGCGCGCATCTGGCCGTCGTCGCCACGGAGGAGGCCGACCCCAGCATCGTGGGCAACCAGATGACGCAGATGGTCGAGCAGATCGGCGAGCACCTGCGCGCCGCACCGCGCGGCACCGTACCGGGGAGCGCTTCTCCGGGACGTACGGCCCCGGGGAGTCCCTCGTGACGCCCCGGCGCCCCGTCGACACCGGGGCCCCCGACCGGCTCTACACGGTCACCGGCGGACGCAGCCGCGCCGCGGACTCCTTCGACCTGGTGACCCTGGTGGTCAGCGAGAGCCGGCCGACCCCCGGCATGCAGTCCGAGCACGCACGCATCCTCGAACTGTGCAGCCACCCGACCGCCGTCGTCGAGATCGCCGCCGAACTCGCCCTCCCGGTCACCGTGGTCCGCATCCTGCTCGACGACCTCCACGTCATGGGCCGGATCACCGCCCGCCACCCCCGCGTGGCCGCCTCACCCGCCGAACTCCCCGACTCCGAACTGCTGAAGGAGGTTCTCCATGGTCTCCGGAAGCTGTGAGCTGCCCGCCCGGCGCACGCCGCTGGCCGACGCGGCCGAGACCGGTCTGAAGATAGTCGTCGTCGGAGGGTTCGGCGTCGGCAAGACCACCCTCGTCCGCTCGGTGAGCGAGATCCGGCCGCTGAACACCGAAGAGGTCATGACCCAGGCCGGTGTCGGCGTCGACGAGACGAGCGGCGTCGACGCCAAGACGACCACCACGGTCGCCTTCGACTTCGGGCGCATCAGCCTCAACGAGCGGATCGTGCTGTACCTGTTCGGCGCCCCGGGCCAGGAGCGCTTCTGGTTCCTGTGGGACCGGCTGTTCTCGGGCACGCTCGGCGCGGTCGTCCTCGTCGACACGCGCCGGATGGACGACTCCTGGTACGCGATCGACCGGCTGGAACACCACGGCACCCCGTTCGTGGTGGCGGTCAACCGGTTCGACGACGACATCGCCCACCCCCTCGAAGAGATCCGTCAGGCCCTGGCCCTGCCCGAGCACATCCCGATGATCGACTGCGACGCCCGGGTGCGGGCGTCCAGCAAGAACGTCCTGATCACGCTCGTCGACCATCTGCGCACCATGGCCATCGCCCGGGAGACGACCCCATGAACACCTCCGACCCCTTCCACGACATCGCCGTCGGCCCGTCCCCGTCCTTCGACGTGAACGCCGCCCCGGCCCCCTCCGGCTGCCCGGTCGCCCCCGGTGCCGTCCGGCTGTCCGGAGCCTCCTACCAGCAGACGCCCACGGAGCTCTACCGCTCGCTGCGGCGGGAGCACGGCGCGGTGGCGCCGGTCCTGCTGGACGGCGACGTACCGGCCTGGCTGGTCCTCGGTTACGCCGAACTCTCCTACGTCACCACGCACGACGAGTTGTTCGCCCGGGACTCGCGCCGCTGGAACCAGTGGGACAGCATCCCGCCGGACTGGCCCCTGCTGCCGTTCGTCGGCTACCAGCCGTCGGTGCTCTTCACGGAGGGCGACGAGCACCGGCGCAGGGCCGGCGTCATCACCGAAGCCCTGGAGGGCGTCGACCAGTTCGAGCTGGCCCGCGACTGCCGCCGCATCGCCGAGCGGCTCATCGCGGACTTCGCCGGGAGCGGCCGGACGGAACTGATGAGCAGCTACGTCCACGCCCTGCCGATGCGGGCCGTGGTCCAGATCTGCGGGATGCCGGTGTCGGGCTCGGACACCCAGCAGTTGGTGGACGACCTGCGGATCTCGCTCGACGCCGGTGAGGGGGACGACCCGGTGGCCGCCTACGGGCGGGTCGGCGACCGGCTGCGCCGGCTCGTCGAGGACAAGCGGGCGGCCCCCGGGCCCGACGTCACCTCCCGCATGGTGACCCACGGCGCGGGGCTCACCGACGAGGAGATCGTCCAGGACCTGATCTCGGTGATCGCCGCCGCCCAGCAGCCCACCGCCAACTGGATCTGCAACACGCTGCGGCTGCTGCTGACGGACGAGCGCTTCGCGGTGAACGTGTCCGGTGGCAGGCTCAGCGTCGGCGAGGCGCTCAACGAGGTGCTGTGGCTGGACACCCCGACACAGAACTTCATCGGCCGGTGGGCCGTACGGGACACGCAGCTCGGCGGCCGGCACATCCGGGCGGGCGACTGCCTGGTCCTGGGGATCGCCGCGGCCAACACCGACCCGGAGATCTGGCCGGAGTCGTACGTCGGGGCCGAGAACTCCGCGCACCTCTCGTTCAGCAGCGGCGAGCACCGGTGCCCCTACCCCGCGCCGCTGCTGGCCGACGTGATGGCCCGTACGGCGGTGGAGACGCTGCTGGAACAACTGCCGGACCTGATGCTGGCGGTCGAACCGGAGGAGCTGAGCTGGCGGCCCTCCGTCTGGATGCGCGGACTGTCGACGCTGCCGGTCCGGTTCAGTCCAATGGCGCAGTAGCGCGGCACCGCGGATGAGGGGCCGGGGCGGGGCGGCTTCCGGGAGCGGAGTCCGTCGGTCCCGGAAGCCGCCCCGGCCCCTCACCTTCCCGGCCGGCCCTGCCGCCCCGGCGTCAGCCGGACACCGGCGTGAACCGGACCGGCAGGCTCTTCGGCCCCCGGGTGAAGACACCGTGCTCGACCGGGTCGAAGCCGTCGGCCAAGCGCAGATCGGGCATCGCGTCCAGCAACTGGCCCACCCCGATCTCGACTTCGGACCGCGCCAGCAGAGCTCCCACGCAGAAGTGCCGGCCGAGTGCGAAGGCGAGATGGTCGGCCGCCGCCGAGAACGCGTTCGTGGCGCTCAGGTCCTCGCGGAAGATGTCGAAGGCATCGGGGTCCCGGTAGCGGTCCTCGTCGCGGTTGGCGGAGCCGATCAGGCAGGTCACCGTGGAGCCCTTCGGCACGGTGCCGCCGCTCAACTCCACTTCCACCGCAGCCTGACGCATGATCATGTGCACCGGTGGCGTGCAGCGCAGCGTCTCCGCGAAGGCGCGGTCGATCAGACTCCGGTCCGCGCGCACCGCCGCCAACTGCTCGGAATGGGCCAGCAGGTTGGCGAAGATGCCGGCGATGGCCTTGTCGGTGGTCTCCCCGCCCGCCGCCAGCAGCAGACTGCAGAACGCCTTGACGTCCTCGTCGCTCATCCGGACCCCGTCGACCTCCGCGGTGCACAGCGTCGACAGCAGATCGTCCCCCGGCGCCTCCCGCCGTGCGCGGATGATCGGCAGCATGTACTCGGCGAACTCGACGCGCGTACGCTCACCGGCCCGCGCCACATCCTGATCGCCGGAGAGATTACCGAGAAAGGCGATGACAGCCGTGTACCAGCCGTGAAAACGCTCATAGTCGGACTTGTCCAGACCGAGCATGTCGGCAATGACGTTCACCGGAAAACGGGTGGCGTAGTCGGCGACCAGATCGACGGAACCGGAGTGGCGGAACCGGTCGATCAATTCGCGTGAATTGCGCTCGATGACCGGTAAGAACTTGTCCCGCAGGTCGGCTCCCCGGAAGGCGGGCGCGACGAGGGCCCGGCGTACGGCGTGCTCACGCCCGCTGAGCTGGAGAATCGTCCGCCCGTGCACGGGCTCGATCTGCCAGTCGTAGTTCTCGGTGGTGAACTCACCGGCCTTGTCCTTGAAGACGCGCTCCACGTCCTCGTAACGCGAGACGATGTAACTCTTGGTGGCCTCGTGCCACAGGAGCGGCGCTTCCTGCCGCATCCGGCGATACGCCGCATAGGGGTCTCTCTCGAACTCTGGCGACAGAATGTCCGGTGCTCGGACGGTCATGACCACTCCCTTGCAAGCAGAACGGGAACTGCGAGGTGCATGACTCATTCAGCTGGTGCCGGCGGATATATGCAAGAGCCACGGGGTCGCGAAATCCCCTGGGCCGGAACGGCATCGCGCCCGCTACGATCTCCCGCTGTGACGCATGACCGTGAGCGGACCGGGCCCGCGTGGGGGACCTTCCTCGAACTGGAGGATCCCGCCGGCGGTCCTCTGCACGCGCGGCTGACCCGGGCGCTGCGGTCCGCCGTCGCCGGCGGACGGCTCGCCGCGGGCAGCACCCTGCCCCCGAGCCGTGTCCTCGCGGCGGATCTGCGCTGCTCCCGCTGGGTGGTGACCGAGGCGTACGCCCAACTCGTCGCCGAGGGCCACTTCGAGGCGCGCAGCGGGTCGGCCACCCGGGTGCGGGCGCACACCGGCGCCACCGCGCGCCGGGACACGGGCGCGGGCGCGTCGCGCTGGACACCCCGGTTCGACCTGCTGCCGGGCGTCCCCGACCTGCGCGCGTTCCCGCGCAAACGCTGGGCCGACATGGTCCGTGCCGCCACCACCGAACTGACCTGGGACGAACTGGGCTACCCCGATGCGGCCGGGCTGCCGCGGCTGCGCCGGCAACTCGCCTCCTATCTCGCGCGCGGGCGCGGAGCCCGAGTGGAGGCGGAACACCTCGTCGTCTGCGCGGGCACGCTGGACGGTGTCCTGCGACTGTGCCGGACCCTGCGGGCCGCCGGGCACACCCGCGTCGCGGTCGAGGACCCCGGCTGGACGCAGCTGCGCCTCACCGTGGCGGCGGCGGGCCTGACCGCGGTGCCGATCGCGGTGGACGCACAGGGTCTGCGGGTCGACCTGCTGCGCCGGGCGAGCGCCGTGCGGGCGGTGATCGTGGCCCCGGCGCACCAGTTCCCCACCGGCGTCGTCCTCGCGCCCGCCCGCCGCGCGGAACTGGCGGACTGGGCCCGGGAGGTGGACGGTCTGATCATGGAGGACGACTACGACGCCGAGTTCCGCTACGACCGCCACCCCGTGGGAGCCCTCCAGGGCATGGCGCCGGACCATGTCGCCCTGCTCGGTTCGCTGAGCAAGACGCTCTCCCCCGCCGTCCGGCTGGGCTGGGCCGCCGCGCCCGGCCGCTGGACCAGGGCCCTCGTCGCCAGGGACACCGGAGGCGCCCCGCCCCCCGTCATCGACCAGGACGCCTTCTCCCGCTTCGTCACCTCCGGCGCCTACGACCGGCATCTGCGCGCCTCCCGGCTGCGCTACAAACGCCGCCGGGACCACCTCCTGCGCGAACTCGCGACGCGCCTGCCCGGCGCTGCGGTCGGCGGAGCGGCCGCCGGATTCCATCTGCTGCTCCCCCTGTCCGACGGCTGCCCGGCGGGCGCCGTGGTGGCGGAAGCGGCCCGCGACGACGTACGCCTGGCGAGCCTGGACGACTACCGGATGACACCGCCGACCCCGGCCCCGGACCCGGACCTGAATCCGGACCCGGGCCGGAGCTCGGACCCGGGCCGGAGCTCGGACCCGAACCCGGTCCCGGACCGGAGCTCGGACCCGGATCCGGGCTCCGGCCCCCGCCCCGGGGTGGACGTCCCGTCCTCGACCCTCGTCATCGGCTACGGGAACCTCACCGACCAGGCGGTACCGGAAGCCGTCCGGCGCCTGGCCCGGGCCGTCGAACGCGTACGGAACGGACGGACGGCCGCGTAGGGGATCAGTCGTCGGCCCGACGCATATCCGCCGCGTCCAGACGGACCCGCAGCTCCTCGGGCAGCCGCAGCTCCGCCGCCCCCAGGACCTCGTCCAGCTGCTGGACCGAGCTGACGCCCACGATCGGGATGACCGGCGGGTCACCGCCCATCAGCCAGGCCAGCACCACCTGGTTCGGCGTCGCCCCC
Source organism: Streptomyces sp. YPW6 (assembly GCF_018866325.1). Taxonomy (NCBI): domain Bacteria; kingdom Bacillati; phylum Actinomycetota; class Actinomycetes; order Kitasatosporales; family Streptomycetaceae; genus Streptomyces; species Streptomyces sp. YPW6. Next base: position 4,707,579 of record NZ_CP076457.1, on the reverse strand, counting down.
AGTTCGTCGGCCACCTCGCCGAGCACCGCCAGACGCCGTGCGCTGCCCGGGTGGTCGTACGCCTCCGGCAGCGGCTTGTCCTCCCGGGTGTACGCGCCCGAGATCAGCGACGAGTAGGCCATCAGCGTCAGGTCGGACTCGGCCCGCAGATAGTCGAGCAGTTCCGGTGTGACGTGCACGTGCGCGGTCTCCGGCAGGCTCAGGTCGAAGCGCGGCTGGAGGTAGGAGTAGCGCTGCTGGACGCAGGTGTAGGGCGTCATCCCGCCCGCGCGGGCGGTGGCGCGCGCCCGCTCGGTGCGCCAGGTGGCGTGGTTCGAGCAGCCCAGGACGGTCGCCTTGCCGTCCTTGACGAGGGAGTCGAGGGCCCCGACCGTCTCCTCCAGCGGGACGGTCCGGTCCTCGACGTGGGCCCAGTACACGTCGATGCGGTCCGTGCCCAGCCGGCGCAGGCTGTCCTCGGCGGCCTTGGTGACGACCGCCCCCGACAGCCCCTCGGCCGTCTCCAGGCCGGTGCCGGGCACGGTGGGCCGCGCCCCCGCCTTGGTGGAGATCAGCACTTCGTCGCGCACGCCCCGGTCGGCGAGCCAGCGGCCGATGGTCGCCTCGCTCTCGTCCCCGGTGCCGCCGGGAACCCAGAACGCGTAGGCGTTGGCGGTGTCGAGGAGAGTGCCGCCCGCCTCGACGAACCGGTCCAGGATGGCGAAGGACGTCTTCTCGTCCACCGTGGTGCCGAAGGGCAGGGTACCCAGGGCCAGGGCACTGGCCAGGGGGCCCGTGGACCCTCCGATACGACGTCGCAGCATGCGGAACTCCTCAACAAGGGGGCTGTCGTGCCCTCCTGGACGTTCTCCGGGAGGAACGATCACCACCGTAGGCCGCGAGCGGATCGGTATCCCGGGCCAATGCGACGACGAAAAACCGGACCGCTTCGCCGCACCCGCCCCCGCCCCGCACCCGGCGACACCTGAGCACCGGGCAACGCCGGGACAGCGGAACACAGGCGAGACGGGAACACCGGACGACGCCTCAAACACGGGAGCACGGGCGTCACGGGGACAGCGGGGACACCGAGACACCGGGACACCGGGACACCAGGTGACGCCGGGACACCAGGTGACGCCGGGGCAGCGGGGCACCGGGACACCAAGCGACACCGGGGCAGCGGGGCACCACACGTCACCGGGGCAGCGGGCACCACACGTCACCGGGGCACCCAGGCGCCCGAGTGCCCAGCCACTCAGGCGCCCTCGTCCTCCTCCGGCGCCACCCGCCCCGTCAGCGCGGCCAGCGAACTGCGGACGTGCGCCATGTGCGCCTGGAGCTCCTCGCGGGCCTCCTCGTGCTCCCGCAGGATCCGCTCCGTCTCGCGGACCACCCGCTCCTCCCGGACCCGGGCCTCGGCCAGCAGCTCCGCCGCCCGCGCCTCCGCGTCCTCCTGGCCGTGCCGGGCGGCCTCCTGCGTGGCGGCGAGGTGCCGGCCCGCCTCCGTGAGCAGCGCCTCGGCCCGCTCGATCAGCTCCGTGTGCCGGGCTTCCGACGCGGCTTCCCCGGCGGCCAGTTCGGCCTGGACCGCCTTGAGGCGCTCCGCGTGCTCCTGCTCCTGGTGGGCCAGCACGCTCGCCGTACGGTCACGCGTCGCCGCCATCGCCGAAGCGGCGGCCGCCCGCACCTCCTCGGCCTCCTGCCGGGCCGCCGCCAGCAGCCCTTCCGCCTCCGCGACCGCCGCGGCCACCCGCTCCTCCGCCGCCCGGCCCGCCGCCGCACGCACCTCCCCGGCCGCCGCGCGCGCCGCGTCCCCGGCCGCCCGGCCCGCCTCCTCCGCCTCGTCCCGCACCGCCTGGCCCGCCGCCACGGCCTCGGCCTCCAGGCTCTGAGCCTCGCTCTCGGCCAGGGCGAGGATGCGCTGCGCCCGCTCCCCCAGCTCGGCGTAGTCCGGCACGGGCAGCGCGGCGACGGTCTCCGCCAGCCGGGCCGCCTCGGCGCCCAGCTCCTCCACCCGGGCGGTCAACCGCGCGGCCTCCGCCAGCGCCCCGTCCCGCTCGCCCGTCAGGGCGGCCACCATGCGGTCCACCTGCTCCGGGCGGTACCCCTTCCCCCGGACACCGACGACGTCGAACGCGGACACCGGTCCAGCACTCATCCCTGAAGCCCTCTCTCCGACACCGGCATGCTCAGCCGCACCACGACACACCGCGATACGTCAAGGATGCGGCAATTGGTGCCGGAAGTCGGAATCGATCAGCCGCATTCCGGCCGGAAGCGACCGGCATCACAGACCCGGGCGAACCGGCACACAGCGAGGCGCCCGAACCCGTGAGGGGTTCGGGCGCCTCGGCCGGACCGTGCCGCCGGACCGCCGGAACGGGCCGACAGACCGGGCCGGATCAGATCAAGCCGTCCCACATCTGCTCCAGCAGGACCGACCACCAGCTCTCCGGCGACGCCAGCGCCGCCGCGTCCAGCGCCACCAGCTGTGCCTGGAAGTCGACGGTCCAGCGGCCCGCCTGCTCCGGGTTCAGCCCGTACCGCAGCCGCCACATCCGGCCCAGCAACGCCATCGACCGCACGAACTCCGGCAGCCCCGTGTTCACGAACTGCGGCGGCACCGGCTGCCCGCCGGGCCCCGCCTCGACCGGGACGGCCACGATGTTCGCCGTCCCGTACTGCACACAGATCGCCCGGCCGAAGTCCGTACCCATCACCAGGTACGAGCCCGCGTCCGGGGCCGGCTGCACCTGCCGCTGCGTCGCCAGCTCGGCCAGCGTCGGCACCACCGGTTGCCCCGGCTGCGCCCAGAAGAACGGCCCGAAATCGGCGGGCAGTCCCGCCCACACCAGGGTGCGGGCGACGATCTCGGGCACACCCTGACGGGACACCGCCCGCTGGTCGAACCGGAGAATCCCCTGCGGGCCGAACGCCTGCGCCAGCTCCTCCGCGACCGCCTCCGGCGGCAGCGCGGGCGCGGGCGGCATCTGCGGCAGCGGCGCCCGCACGGGCGCGGGCCGCGCCGGTCCGTCCGCCACCTGGTGCAGCTCGCCCTGGTGCGTCAGGAGATGCTGCATGCCCTGCTGACGGCTGGCGTGATCCGTACCGTACGGAGCGACGCTGGTGATCCGCACCTGCGGCCAGGTCTCACGGATCATCCGCGCGCAGTACCCGCCCGGCAGCTCGCACGACTCCAGCTCCGTGTGGAGCTCGATGACCTGCTGCGGCGGCACGTTCATCGCCCGCAGCTCGTGCAGCATCTGCCACTCGGGGTGCGGGGTGCCCGGCGCCGAGCGGCGGATCAGCTGCTGCTCGCTGCCGTCCGGAGCCCGGAACCGCAGCACGGCCTGGTAGCCGGGGCCCACGGTCGGCTGCCCCGCGGGCTGCTGCGGATAGCCGTACGCCGGAGGCGGGGTGTGCCCGCCGGGCGGCGCGCCGGGCGGACCCGGCGGCTGCGGTACGGAACCGGGCGGACCGGCCGGTGAACCGCCCGGAGCCCCGGGCGGACCAGGAGGACCGGGCGGGCCGACCTGGCCCGGAGCCGCGAACATCGTCTCGGCGTGGTGCACCCCGCCCCCCGGAGGCGGCGTGGAACCCGGCGGCGGACCGGGCGGACCGGGCGGCTGCGGGGCCCCGGCGCACCGGGCGGACCGGGCGGCTGCGGAGCACCGGGCGGACCGGGCGGGCCGGGAGGCTTTGGCGCACCCGGGACGCCCGCGCCGATGCTGCTCCCGTCGGCGAGCATCGTCGCGGCGTGGTGCACCCGCCGCCCGGAGGCGGCGTGGAGCCGGGAGCCGGGGGCGGGCCGGGGAGCGGGCGGCGGGGTGGAACCCGGCGGCGGACCGGGCGGGCCCGGCGGGGTGGCCCCGGGCGGGCCGAGCTGGGACACCAGCTGCGTCGGGACGTACCCGCCCGCAGGAGCGCCGGGCGCGCCCGGCTCCGAAGGCGGCGGCGTCGCACCGGGAGGCCTGCCGGGAATCCCCGGGGCACCGGGCGGCGGCGGAGTCGACGGACCGCCCCCACGCGCCCCGCGCGGCGGCACCACGGCCTTGCTGGTGGCCGCGTCGGCGATGTCACCGGCCTCGTCCGGCGCACCCGGCTCCGGCCGGAGCGCCGGCGCCACCTGCGTACGCGGGAGCTGACTGCCCCCCGACATCAGCGCCGTGGGCGCCTCCGCCGGGACGACCGGCGGCGGGGTCCCCTCGTCGTCCGTCCCCGACAGCGGCGGTGCGAACACCGTCGCGGGGAGCGGAACCGCCGCGTCGTCGGAGTCGGAGTTGGTGTCCGTACCGGCCCACGGGGTCGCCCCGGCGGGCACACCGTCGGAAGCCGTGGGCTCGTAGGCCGCGCCACCGTCGGCGGCGGGCCACATCGCGGCGGAACCTCCGGCGGAATCGGCGGGGGGCGGCGTCACGTCCGCGGCGGCGGGAGGGGCGACAGGGGTCCGGCCCGACGCCGACGGGTCCGCAGACGGAGTCGGGGAGGAGGTCGAGGGCGGGGACGAGGACGACGGGTCGGGAGAAGAAGACACGGACGGGCTCTGCGAAGGCGAAGGCGACGGCGACGGCGGGACCGGCCCAGCCGCCTCCGCCTCCGCCTCCCGCCGCTCCGCACGCCGATCCGGAATCCCCAGCTTGTCCGCCGCCTCCTGGAGCCACTCCGGCGGCGTCAGCAGGAACGACGTCTGGTTCAGATCCACCCGCTGCGGCGGCTCCGGAGCAGCGGCCGGCGCACCCGCCGGAGCCCCGTACTCCTCCTCGTACCGCCGGATCACCTCACCCACCGGCAGCCCCGGCCACAGCGTCGCCTCACCGCTGTCCCGGGCGATCACCAACCGCTGACGGCCCCCGTCCGACACGGGCCCCTCCGGCCGGTCCTCGGCCCACACCACGAAACCCAGATCGAACTCACGGACACGCACCTCACGGTGCTGATACGCGGGCACGTCACCGTTGACCCACTCGTCCGCCCGCTCCTGCGCCTGCGCGAACGTCACCATCGCGCTCACCCCTCCACCGGGACGGCGCGCGCGAAGCCGCCGTCCACCATCAGGTTCGCCACGGTCTCCAGCTCCGGCGGATTGCCCGCCAGCCGCTCCAGGAAGGCGTCGAAGTCCGCACCACAGGGCAGCAGCAGCCGCTCCACGCGCTCCTGGACACTCCAGCCGTCCCGGTCCCGGGCGTCGTCGTACGGGCAGAACCACACCGAACCGACGTCCCGGCCGCGCACCTTGACGGCGAGAATCCCGCCCTGGACGAACGCGACACCCAGGAAGTCCTTGGTGAAGTGGTCCCGCAGACACTTGTTCACGTACACCAGGTCGTTCATCGCGGCCTCGTCACGCACCGTGAAGAACGGCTGGTCCACCAGGAGCCCCAGTTCCGCGTCCAGCGCCGCGCCCACGGGGGCCGAACCGCCCGCCGCCTTGAGGAACGAGCGGTACGCCCCGGGCAGCCGGTAGCCGAGGTCCTCCTCGACACCCTGAACCTGCTGCTCGGTCACCGAGCCCGCGCCCTTCGGCAGCCGGAAGTGCACCGGACGGGTCTCCTGCAACGGGCGCGTGCCACGCCGGTCCTGGTCCACGTCCGTACCCGCGACACCGCCGTGGTGACGCAGCAGCGCCTTCACCTCGACCGGCACCAGCTCCATCCGCCGGCCGCCCGGCACGTGGTGCCACGTCCAGCCGTGCGGGGTCGCCACCGCGGGAATCGTGTCCCACAGGTCGTGTCCGCTCGCCGCCATCGCCGCGTTCGCCGACACGTAGTCGGTCAGCCGCAGTTCGTCGACACCGAAGCCCGGAGGCGGATCGGCGATCTCGGCCGCGGCGCGCGCGTACGGGGAGAAGACGGGGCGCCCGCTCCCGTCCATCCGCACCCCTCCGGGGTGCCGGGACGCCCGGACCGGGTCCGGGAAACGCACGACCTGCCCGGCATAGGCGGCGTTCGGTGGCGCGGCTTGCTGCCCGAGCCGGCCTGTCGTCATGGCTGATGCCCCCTGCTGCGTCCGGTGTTCCGCACAGCCTAAGCGGTGGGGCACCAGGGGATCCCGCCCCGCCGGAACCGTCACGAACGGTCACAGGCGCGTGACGGTGAGGCGGCAGTCTCGCACCTTCGGGCGACACGCAGACACGTTTCCCCGACCCAGCTTCCCCACCACCTGGCACATTTGGCAGGCTGTCCCCGCAACTCGGGGGATTGCAGGGAGGGACGACAGCACGATGCATTCCACACAAACCGCCACATCAGGGGACCCACGTCTCAGCTGGAGCAGCGCCGAAGCCGGCCGCACACCCCGACTCATCCACCGCCGCGACGGGATCCTCCCCGCGGTGGCCGCCGCGCTGTCGGTCCGCGGCGAGACGCTGACCTGCACCGCGGGCAAGGGAGACCAGCCGCCGGTGCTGCACCCGCTCGTCCAGGACTTCCTCGACACGCTCACCAGCGGCCAGCGCGAACGCTTCACCGGCCGCTGCCCCGAGGCGATACTGCTCTCCCGTCAGCTCACCGCCGCCGAGACCGGGCGCTCCAAACGCGCCCAGCGCAAACCCCTGACCAACGGGGAGGCGCGGCGCGCACTCAAGCACGCGCGGATCACCGCCCGGCGCATCCGCGAGGACGGCGACCCGCTCCACGGCAGCTACGCACCGCCCTGCCGGTCCTGCTCCGCCCTCCTGTCCCACTTCGGCGTACGCCCCGTCGACCTGACCTCCACCGGCGCCGCGACCACCGCCGAGAAGGGCTGACCGCCCACCGATGCACGACCGCCAGCAGCACACCTCCACCACCCGCTTCTCCGTCGCCGTCGACGCCGCCCTGCGCGCGGCCGGCTGGCAGCCCGGACGCTGGGACATCCGCCAGGCGGAGGAGTGGGCCGACGCCCTGCGCTCCCACGCCTCCCCGGCCGGCCACCGGCACGCCGTCTTCCCGGCCGCGGTCGAGGCGTGGGCGGAGTTCGGCGGCCTCCGCATCACCGCGTCCGCGCCCGGCCGGCACATCGCGCCCCCGGCGGTACGCATCGATCCGCTGAGCGGACTGCACCTGGCCCGTACGCTCGGGGACCTCGGCCGGGCCCTGGAGACCGAGGTCAGTCCGCTGGGAGCGGAGGGCGCGGAGCAGGCGGTGCTGGCCATCGACACGGAGGGGCGGGTGTACAGCATCGATCACACCGGCGACTGGTTCCTCGGCCAGGACATCGACGAGGCCCTGTCCACCCTGGTGACCGGCACCCAGCCGCCCCGCCTGACGTCGGCCTGATCCCGTCCCGGCCGACGGCAGGTGTTCGGGGACGGACCCACTGCCCGGCGGCATCCCCCTCCCCCGGAGAAAACCGGACCGAACCCCTCCCCTCCCCCCCGGACACGACCGGAACGAACCCGTCCCCTCCCGTCGAACACGAACGGGCCGAGCCCGCGCCGTCACCCCGGACACGACCGGAACGAACCCGGCACCGCGACCACCCCGGACAGGAGCGGACCCTCCGCTCCCCACCACCGGGGAGCCGCCCTCAGTCGCCGGACGGGCCGGAGACCGGCAGGACCGCCGAGACGCGGAAGCCCCCCGCGTCCGTGGGACCGGAGACGAACACACCGCCCAGCCCCAGCACCCGCTCCCGCATCCCCACCAGCCCGTTCCCCCCGCTCGGCAGCCCCGCGTCCGCCACGGCCGCGTCCGACGGACCGTTCTCCACCTGCATCGCCACCTCGGCCTCGCGATGCGCGAGCCGCACCCACGTCTTCGCACCCGCCGCATGCTTGTGGACGTTCGTCAGCGCCTCCTGCACCACCCGGTACGCCGTCTGCTCCACCTCCGGCGGATACGGCCGCAGCTCGCCGTGGACCGCCAGCTCCACCACCATCCCCGCCTGCCGGGACTGCGCCACCAGCGCCTCCAGCTCGTGCAGCCGGGGCCCGTCCTCCGTCGCGGCGGAGGCGGCGGCCACCGCGGCAGCCTGCCGCACCGACGCCAGCGGAACCCCGCCCGCCGCGGGCGACACGGTCAGCGCCTCCCCCGTCCGCAGCACCCCGAGCATCTCTCGCAGCTCCGTCAGCGCCTGCCGGCCCATGTCCCCGACCAGCGCCGCGTTGCGCACCGCCTTCGCCGGATCCTTCGGGGCGACGGCCTGGAGGGCGGCGGCGTGCACCACCATCAGGCTCACCCGGTGGGCGACCACGTCGTGCATCTCCCGGGCGATCCGGGTCCGCTCCTCCGCGCGCGCCCACTCGGCCCGCTCCTCGGCCCGGTCCGCGAGCAGCGACAGCTCCCGCTCCAGCGAATCGGCCCGCTCCCGCAGGCTCTCCATCAGACGGCGCCTGGCTCCTATGTAGAGGCCGAGGAGTACGGACGGGGCCGTGAGCCCCACCGCCATGAAGACGGACATCAGGGGGACATACCAGTCCCCCGGTCCGAAGTCGGTCTGCTCGGCCACGCTCTGCCGCAGCCGCACGTACGTGACGATGAACGTGCCCACCAGCGCCATCCCCGCCAGCACGACGGTGATCCGGCGCGGCACCTCGGAGGCGGCCAGCGTGTACAGGCCGACCAGGGCCATCAGGAAGCCCATCTCGGCGGGCGTCAGCGCGATCGTCAGCAGCACCACGGCGATCGGCCACCGCCGGCGCACCAGCAGCACCGACCCGACGAGAAGACCGAACACCACGCCCACCGGCACCGGAATCCCGGTGTTCCGGGCGAACTCCACCCCCTCCAGGCCACACTCCAGCGCCGACACCAGCGCCAGCCCCACGTCCAGGGCGACACTCCGTCGCCGTTCCCACCACCAGTAGCCGCGGGTGGTCGATCCCGCCGCCTCCCGGTCTGCCCCCGTTGCGGTCATGGCATCCAGCCTACGGGCGGACGCATCTCCTTTTCGGGTGACCGGCAGCAGCACGTTCCGCGTTCGAACATGCACGAAACGCACACCGATCGCCTGAAATGGCGAATCGACCACGCTTTCGACCCGGACGTTCGCATTCCGGACGACGATCCTCGTATGACGGAAACCACAAGCAAGTACGCCGACTTCGAGGGCTTACGCGCCCGGGCCGTGGCACTGCGCCGAGAAGGACTGAGCCGCCGCCAGATCCGCGACCGGCTCCACGTGGACAACAACGACCTCCTCAACCGCCTCCTCCGGGGCGAACCGGCCCCGGAGTGGACGAAGCGCCCCCGCGCCAAGGACGACGTACGGGCGAAGGCCCGCGAGCTGCACCTCCAGGGCATGACGTACGACCAGATCCAGGTGGAGCTGGGGTGCTCGAAGAGCTCGATCTCGCTGTGGGTGCGGGACCTGCCGAGGCCGGAGCGCACACGCACCCGCGAGCAGTCGTCCGCCATCGGGCGGCGCGGCTGGGAGGCGACCCTCCAGCGGCGCGACGCCGAGCGCCGGGCGGCGAGACAGAGAGCCGAAGAGGAGGTGGGCACCCTGAGCGACCGGGAGCTCTTCCTGTTGGGCGTCGCCCTCTACTGGGCGGAGGGCTCCAAGTCCAAGCCGTACCGCACACAGGAGCGCGTCACCTTCGTCAACAGCGACCCGGGCATGATCGAGGTCTTTCTCGCGTGGCTCCGCCTCCTCGGAGTGGCCGACGACCATCTTCGCTTCCACGTACACATCCATGAGACCGCGGATGTCACGGCAGCCGAGCAGTTCTGGGCGGCCCTGACAGGCGCCGGGCCCGAGGCGTTCGGCAAGACGTCGCTCAAGCGGCACTCCCCCAGAACCACTCGGAAGAACGTGGGCGCGGAGTACCGCGGCTGCCTCGTGGTGCGCGTCTTGAAAGGCGCTGATCTGTACCGTCGCATCGAAGGCTGCTGGTGCGGCATAGTAGGGGCTGCAGCACGAGCCGATCATCGCAATCGGACATAGGCGGCACTCCATCCCGGGTCGTCTAAAGGCAGGACAAATGGTTTTGGTCCATTGAATGAGGGTTCGATTCCTTCCCCGGGAGCCCAAGGGGGCGGGCCCCGACCACACCGGTCGGGGCCCGCCCCCGTTTCCCGCCGAAACACCCCCGGTATCCTGCGGATGACCACCACCCGAAGCCGAAGGGCACATCCGTGAGCGCAACCAGCCCGGCAGCCGTCGTCGTCCTCGCAGCGGGTGAGGGCACCCGCATGAAGTCGAAGACCCCCAAGGTCCTGCACGAGATCTCCGGGCGCTCGCTCGTCGGACATGTCGTCGCCGCCGCCCGTGAGCTGGACCCCCAGCACCTCGTCGTGGTCGTCGGGCACGCCAGCGAACAGGTCACCGCGCACCTGAACGCCGACGAGGCCCCCGTGCGCACCGCCTTCCAGGCCGAGCAGAACGGCACCGGCCACGCCGTCCGCATGGGGCTCGAGGAGCTCGGCGGGGCCGTCGACGGGACCGTGATCGTCGTGTGCGGCGACACCCCGCTGCTCTCCGGCGAGACGCTCGGCGCGCTCGCCGCCACCCACACCGCCGACGCCAACGCGGTGACCGTCCTGACCGCCGAGGTCCCGGACTCCACCGGCTACGGGCGCATCGTGCGCGACCCCGCCACCGGCGCGGTCACCGAGATCGTCGAGCACAAGGACGCCACCGACGAGCAGCGGGCGATCCGGGAGATCAACTCCGGGGTGTTCGCGTTCGACGGCCGGCTGCTGGGCGAGGCGCTGGGCAAGGTGCGCACCGACAACAGCCAGGGCGAGGAGTACCTCACCGACGTGCTGTCCATCCTCCGCGAGGCCGGGCACCGCGTCGGGGCGTCGGTGGCGGGCGATCACCGCGAGATCCTCGGCATCAACAACCGGCTCCAGCTGGCCGAGGCGCGTCGGCTGCTGAACGAGCGGCTGCTGGAGCGGGCCATGCTCGCGGGGGTGACGGTGGTGGACCCGGCGTCCACGCTGATCGACGCGACCGTGACGTACGAGCGTGATGCGGTCGTGCACCCGGGGACGCAGCTGCTGGGCTCCACGCATCTGGCCGAGGACAGCGAGGTCGGGCCCAACTCGCGGCTCAAGGACACCGTCGTGGGGGCCGGGGCCCGGGTGGACAACACCGTGACGGACTCGGCCGAGATCGGGCCCGGGGCCTCGGCCGGCCCGTACGCGTACCTGCGGCCGGGGACCCGGCTGGGGGTCAAGGCCAAGGCCGGTACGTACGTGGAGATGAAGAACGCCACGATCGGGGAGGGGACCAAGGTCCCGCACCTGAGCTACGTGGGCGACGCGACCATCGGCGACCACACCAACATCGGCGCGGCGAGCGTCTTCGTGAACTACGACGGGGTGGCCAAGCACCACACGACGATCGGCTCCCACTGCCGCACCGGTTCGGACAATATGTTTGTGGCACCGGTCACGGTCGGGGACGGGGTCTACACCGCCGCCGGATCGGTCATCACGAAGGACGTGCCGTCCGGTTCGCTGGCCGTGGCGCGGGGCCAGCAGCGGAATATCGAGGGTTGGGTGGCCCGGAAGCGTCCGGGCAGCGCCGCCGCGCAGGCCGCTCAGGCGTCGTCGCGGGAGCCCGACGGGCAAAGCTGACCGGAAACAGGTGCGCCGGTGACGGCGTACCGTGATAGATGCTCACCCCATTTCGGCTGGCTCGTTGCACATCGGGACCTATGCGTGCAGCGCCAGATACATGTCTGAGGAGACTGTGCTGTGACCGGGATCAAGACGACCGGCGAGAAGAAACTGATGCTCTTCTCCGGCCGCGCCCACCCCGAGCTGGCCGAGGAGGTCGCCCATCAGCTGGGAGTCGGTCTCGTGCCGACGAAGGCCTTCGATTTCGCCAACGGTGAGATCTATGTGCGGTTCCAGGAGTCGGCCCGCGGTGCGGACTGCTTCCTGATCCAGAGCCACACGGCCCCGATCAACAAGTGGATCATGGAGCAGCTGATCATGCTGGACGCGCTGAAGCGCGCGTCGGCCCGCTCCATCACGGTGATCGTGCCGTTCTACGGGTACGCCCGCCAGGACAAGAAGCACAAGGGCCGCGAGCCGATCTCGGCCCGTCTGGTGGCGGATCTGATGAAGACGGCGGGCGCGGACCGCATCCTCACCGTCGATCTGCACACGGACCAGATCCAGGGCTTCTTCGACGGCCCGGTGGACCACCTGTTCGCGCTGCCGATCCTGGCGGACTACGTGGGCGCGAAGGTCGACCGTTCGAAGCTGACGATCGTGTCGCCGGACGCGGGCCGGGTCCGGGTCGCCGACCGCTGGTGCGACCGGCTGGACGCGCCGCTGGCGATCGTGCACAAGCGCCGGGACAAGGACGTGCCGAACCAGGTCTCCGTCCACGAGGTCGTCGGCAACGTCGAGGGCCGGGTCTGTGTGCTGGTCGACGACATGATCGACACCGGTGGCACGATCTGCGCCGCCGCGGAGGCCCTGTTCGCGCACGGTGCGGAGGACGTCATCGTGACGGCGACGCACGGGGTGCTGTCGGGTCCGGCGGCGGACCGGCTGAAGAACTCGAAGGTGAGCGAGTTCGTGTTCACGGACACGCTGCCGACGCCGGGCGAGCTGGAGCTGGACAAGATCACGGTGCTCTCGATCGCTCCGACGATCGCGCGTGCGGTGCGTGAGGTGTTCGAGGACGGTTCGGTGACGAGCCTCTTCGAGGAGCAGGGCTGAGAGGGGCAGGGCTGACCGCCTGAGCGGTCCCTGTTGATCCACTTTGGGGTGCGGCCTCCCCGCCGGGTAGACTCAGCGAGTTGCTCGGCGAGGGAGGCCGTACCCGTGTGTACGGCGGTCCGTTATCGACGCGCTCTTCGTAGCAGGCCTGTCGTGGGCCGGGTGACCGTTCGAGTTCCGTCACCCCCGACGGCTCTCCGTACCTGACGAGGAGTGCACCATGGCCGAGATCAAGCTCGCCAGCGAGGTCCGTACCGAGTTCGGCAAGGGCGCCGCCCGCCGTATCCGTCGTGCCGACAAGGTCCCCGCGGTCGTCTACGGCCACGGCGCCGAGCCGGTCCACGTGACGCTGCCGGGCCACGAGGTTCTGCTCGCCCTGCGTACGGCCAACGTGCTCATCGGTCTGGAGATCGAGGGCAAGGACGCGCTGGTCATCCCGAAGTCCGTGCAGCGTCACCCGCTCAAGGGCACCATCGAGCACGTCGACCTGCTCACCGTGAAGCGCGGCGAGAAGGTCCAGGTCGAGATCGCGGTGCACGCCGAGGGCGACCTGGCGCCGGGCGCCAACCTGCTGGAGTACGTCCAGTCGACCCTGCTGGTCGAGGCCGAGGCCACCCACATCCCCGAGTCCGTCACGGTGTCCGTCGCGGGCCTGGACGCTGGTGACTCGATCGTCGCCAAGGACATCGCGCTGCCCAAGGGCTCCACGCTGGCCGGCGACGAGGACGCGATCGTGCTCCAGGTCGTCGCCGCGCAGGCCGAGGAGTCCTCCGACGAGGCCGCCGAGGACGAGGGTGCCGAGGCCTGAGCCTCTCCCCTCCCTGTTCCACCTGCTTGACTGACGGGGTGGTGGTTCCCTTCCCCGGGAGCCGCCGCCCCGTTCGCCTGCCATCCCCCGGTGCGAGATGTACGAGTACGAGGAGACCGAGCGCTGATGTCCGACGCCACCGACCCCTGGCTCATCGTGGGCCTGGGCAATCCGGGTCCCGACTACGCGGCGAACCGGCACAACGTCGGCTTCATGGTCGCCGATCTGCTGGCGGCACGGATCGGCGGGAAGTTCAAGCGGGCGCAGAAGGCGCAGGCGCAGGTCGTGGAGGGGCGGATCGGTCCGCCGGGTCCGGCGAGCCGGCGGGTGGTGCTGGTGAAGCCGATGTCGTACATGAACCTGTCGGGCGGTCCGGTGACGGCGCTGCGGGACTTCTACAAGGTGCCGACGGACCATGTGGTCGCGGTCCATGACGAGCTGGACGTCGATTACGGGGCGCTGCGGCTGAAGCTGGGCGGCGGGGACAACGGGCACAACGGGCTGAAGTCGATGACGAAGGCGATGGGTCCGGACTATCACCGGGTGCGGTTCGGGATCGGGCGGCCGCCGGGGCGGATGCAGGTCGCGGACTTCGTGCTGAAGGACTTCTCGTCCACGGAGCGCAAGGAGCTGGCGTTCCTGGTGGACCGGTCGGCGGACGCGGTGGAGTGTCTGCTGGCGGAGGGTCTTGAGCGGGCGCAGAGCGCGTACAACTCCTGACATTCCCGTCCCTGGTGGGGCGTTTTCCGGCCATGGGTTGACCGCGGGTGCGGGTCTGGCCAAGGATCTGCCCCCATGAAGCGGAGCTCTTCCCACCGGGCGGCGGCAGCGGGGCGGCGACTGGTCATGGGACTGGTCGTCCTGGTGCTGCTGGTCGCGGGTGCGTGGGCGTCGTGGGAGACCGCGCACCACATCGTTCTGGCCAAGGGCCGTGATCACGGGACCGTGACGGTGACGGGGTGCGGCGAGGAGAGGTGCACCGGGGCGTTCACGCCGGACCCGGTGTCGGGGGAGCGGCCGCGGGTGACCGTGGACCGGTCCGTCGCGGCGCGTGAGGGGGATCGTTTCCCCGTGGTGGTGAAGCCCGGTTCCGATGCGGTGGTCCGCACGGGGTTGCCGGGCTTTCTGCATGCCTGGGTGCCGCTCGCCGGGGCGCTGGTGCTGGCGGCGTTCGTGATCGGCGGCGGGCTGCGGATGGCGCGTACCGCCTGGGGGTTCGGAGCAGCGGGGGCGGTCCTGCTGGTGGCGACGTTCGTCGCGCTGTAGCGGGACCGCCCCGTTGCGGCGTGCAGACCGTGTGTACGGCCGGCCGCGTGTACGGCCGGCCGGGTGTTGCGCGGGCCGGTCAGCCGGTGTTGCGCAGGCCCGCGGCGACGCCGTTGACGGTGAGCAGCAGGGCGCGGGAGAGCAGCGGGTCGGGCTCCTCGCCGCGCGTCGCGGCCTGGCGCTGGCGGGCGAGCAGGGAGACCTGGAGGTAGGAGATCGGGTCCAGGTAGGCGTCGCGGATGGAGAAGGTCTGCTGGAGCACCGGGTTGGTGTCGAGCAGCTTCTCGCCGCCGGTGATCCGCAGGACTTCCTGCACGGTGAGGGCGTGTTCGGCCTCGATGACGTCGAAGACGTGCTTCAGCTCGTCGGGGACGAGCGTGTCGACGTAGTGGCGGGCGATGCGCAGGTCGGTCTTGGCGAGGGTCATCTCGACGTTGGAGATGAAGTTGCGGAAGAAGTGCCAGTGCTCGCGCATCTCGTCGAGGACGGTGCCGAGTCCGGCTTCGCGCAGGGCCTTGAGGCCGGAGCCGACACCGAACCAGCCGGGCACGATCTGCCGCGACTGGGTCCAGCCGAAGACCCACGGGATGGCCCGCAGGCCGTCGAGTGAGACGCCGGAGCCGGGGCGGCGGGCGGGCCGCGAGCCCAGGTGCAGGTCGGCGAGCTGGTCCACCGGGGTGGAGGCGAGGAAGTACGCGGGCAGGTCGGGGTCCTCGACGAGCTTGCGGTAGGCGCTGTGGGCCGCGTCGGAGGCGGTGTCCATGGCGGCGTCCCAGCGGGCGAGGGCCTCGTCGGACTGGCGGGGCGCGGTGTGCAGGGCGGAGGCCTGGAGGGTGGCCGCGACGGTCAGTTCCAGGTTCTCGCGGGCGAGGGCGGGGATGAGGTACTTGTCGGAGATGACCTCGCCCTGCTCGGTCACCTTGATCTCGCCCTCCAGGGTGCCCCACGGCTGGGCGAGGATCGCGTCGTGGGAGGGGCCGCCGCCGCGGCCGACGGTGCCGCCGCGGCCGTGGAAGAGGCGCAGGCGTACGCCGTAGCGGTGGGCGACGTCGCGCAGTCGGCGCTGGGCGCGGTGGATCTCCCACTGGGAGGTGGTGATGCCGCCGAACTTGGAGGAGTCGCTGTAGCCGAGCATGACCTCCTGGACGTCGCCGCGCAGGGAGACGAGGCGCCGGTAGGAGGGGTCGGCGAGCATCTCGTCGAGGATGGTGTCGGCGGCCTTGAGCTCGTCGGTGGTCTCCAGGAGCGGGACGATGCCGATCTTGGCCCAGCCGGCGTGCAGGTCGATGAGTCCGGCCTCGCGGGCGAGGACGGCGGCGGCGAAGACGTCGTCGGCGCCCTGGCACATGGAGATGATGTAGGACTCGATGACTTCGGGGCCGAAGCGTTCGAAGGCCTGCTTGATGGTGTGGAAGACGCCGAGGGTCTTCTCGCCGGCCGCGTCGAGCGGGGCGGGGGTGGGGGCCAGTGGCCGGCGCGAGCGCAGTTCCTTGGCCAGCAGCTTCTGGCGGTAGTCGCGCGGCATGTCGGCGTAGCGCCAGGATTCCTCGCCGAGCCGGTCGAAGAGCTGGCCGAGGGTGTGGTGGTGGGCCTCGGCGTGTTCGCGCACGTCCATGGTGGCGAGCTGGAGGCCGAAGGCGGCGAGGGTGCGGATGGTGCGGTCCATCCGGCCGTCGGCGAAGAGGCCGCCGCGGTGCTCGCGCAGCGAGGTCTGGATGAGCTCCAGGTCGGCGATGAGTTCGGCGGTGCCGAGGTAGTCGCAGCCGGGGCGATGGGGGGTGCCCTCGGCGAGGCGCTCGCGGGTGTTGACGAGCTTCTGCCGGATGCAGGTGGCCTTGAGGCGGTAGGGCTCCTCGGCGTTCAGCCGCTTGTAGCGGGGGCTGATGCCGGGGAGCTTGTCCAGGTCGGCCTGGAGGGAGGCGAGGAGTTCCTCGGTGGCTCCGGCGTAGCGGATGGAGTTGGAGAGGAGGCCGCGGAGGTAGTCGATCATCTCCAGGGCGTCGGTGATGCCGTGCTCGTGCTGGAGGATCAGGACGTCCCAGGTGACGGCGGGCGTCACGTTGGGGTTGCCGTCGCGGTCGCCGCCGATCCAGGTGCCGAAGGTGAGGGGGCGGGTCCCGGCGGGGAGTTCGACGCCGACGCGGTCCAGCTCGGCGGCGAGGTCCTCCAGGACGTCGCCGACGGCGCCGGCGTGCAGTTCGTCGAGGTAGTAGATCGCGTTGCGGGCCTCGTCGGCGGGCTCCGGGCGGACGACGCGGAGTTCGTCGGTCTGCCAGATGAGGTCGATGTTCTCGGCGAGGCGGAGGTCGAGGCGGCGGCGGTCGGCCTCGATGACCGGGGTCTCCAGGAGTTCGGCGATGCGGCGCAGCTTGTTGAGGACGGAGCGCCGGGCGGCCTCGGTGGGGTGGGCGGTGAAGACGGGCCGGACGTTGAGGTTCTTGACCGTCTCGCGCAGGTGCTCGGGGTCGGCGTCCTTGAGGCGGTCGGCCGTGCGGGCCAGGAGGCCGCCCTCGGCCGAGCGGCGGTCGCGCATCTCGTGGGCGCGGTGGACCTGCTCGGTGACGTTGGCGAGGTGGAAGTAGGTGGAGAAGGCGCGCACGAGCTGTGCGGCGGTCTCCAGTTCCGTGTCGCCGAGGAGCTCGGCGGCGGCTTCGCCGTCGGTGCGGGTCAGGGCGCGTACGCGTTCGACGAGGTCGAGGAGTTCCTGGCCCTCCTGGCGTACGAGGGTCTCGCCGAGGAGGTCGCCGAGGCGGCGGATGTCGGCGCGCAGCGCGGGGCTGGCGGCAGGGTTCTGGTCGGCACTGCTCACAGTGTGCGGCTCCTTGCAGTGAATGAGGAGGTGCGTTCGCTTCGCCGTCCCCGCGGGGTGGTGGCGGGAGCGGGTGGCGGGGTCCGGGGCCCTGCGGCTGGCAGCGGTGCTGTCGCCACGCCCCGACGAGCGGGTGCGGACCGCGCTGTCCGACCCTCCCAGGATAGGTGTCCTGGCAGGCGGCGTGTCCGTCGACCCGAGGGGGCGCGGCCGCCGCCCGGGACACCCGGGCGGTTACCCCCTACCCCGGGGGCGGGCGGGCTACCGCGTGGGATGGGCTGGAGCGGCCTCTCGTGTTGTGGGGCCCGTCACTGCCATACTTACCAAGCCGTAGGTTACGGGACCGTAGCCACGGCGGTCCGAGCCTTCTCCCTCACCCTCAGAGGTATCCCCCCATGCCGAGCACTCCTCCTGTGATCGACGAGACCGAGCCGCCGAGGGCAGCGGCGGCGCCGCTGCCCTCGGCCACGCTGGGCGGCGACAGCAAGCGGTCGATCGAGCAGTTCGCGCTGCTGGCGTTCATCGTGGTGCCGTTCGTGGCGCTGGTCGCGGCGGTGCCGCTGGTGTGGGGATGGGGGGTGAGCTGGCTCGACCTCGGTCTGCTGGTGGCGATGTACTTCATCGGCTGCCACGGGATCACGATCGGTTTCCACCGGTACTTCACGCACGGCTCGTTCAAGGCGAAGCGGCCGTTGCGGATCGCGCTGGCCGTGATGGGCTCGCTGGCGGTGGAGGGGCCGCTCGTGCGGTGGGTGGCCGATCACCGCAAGCACCACCGGTTCTCGGACGCGGAGGGCGACCCGCATTCGCCGTGGCGGTTCGGGGAGAGCCTGCCGGCCCTGATGAAGGGGCTGTGGTGGGCGCACATCGCCTGGATGTTCGACGAGGAGCAGACGCCGCAGCAGAAGTACGCCCCCGATCTGGTGAAGGACCCGGCGATCCGGGCGGTGTCGCGCCACTTCATGACCTTCACGATCGTCTCGCTGGCGATTCCGCCGCTGGTGGGCGGCCTGGTGACGCTGTCGTGGTGGGGTGCGGCGACGGCGTTCTTCTGGGGGTCGCTGGTCCGGGTCGCGCTGCTGCACCACGTGACCTGGTCGATCAACTCGATCTGCCACGCGGTGGGCAAGCGGCCGTTCAAGTCGCGTGACCGGTCGGGGAACGTGTGGTGGCTGGCGGTGCTCTCGTGCGGCGAGTCCTGGCACAACCTGCACCACGCGGACCCGACGAGCGCCCGGCACGGGGTGATGCGGGGGCAGATCGACTCCAGCGCCCGGCTGATCCGCTGGTTCGAGAAGCTGGGGTGGGCCCATGACGTGCGGTGGCCGGATGCCGCGCGTATCGCCGCCCGGCGCACGTCCACCCCCGTTGACGCGGCATGATTGACGACGTGGCGACCGACCCCAGCACGAGCAGCGACAAGAGCAGGACTTCCCCCTCCCGCCGGGCCCGGCGGGTCCGGATGACGGGGAAGGAGCGCCGCGAGCAGCTGCTGGACATCGGGCGCACCCTCTTCGCCGACAAGGGCTTCGAGGGCACGTCGGTGGAGGAGATCGCGGCGCGCGCCGGGGTGTCCAAGCCGGTGGTGTACGAGCACTTCGGCGGCAAGGAGGGCCTGTACGCGGTGGTGGTCGACCGCGAGATGCGCCGGCTGCTGGACATGGTGACGGGGGCGCTCACGGCGGGCCATCCGCGGGAGCTGCTGGAGCAGGCGGCGTTCGCGCTGCTGGACTACATCGAGTCGTTCACGGACGGTTTCCGGATCCTGGTGCGGGATTCGCCGGTGGCGCAGTCGACGGGCACGTTCGCGTCGCTGATCAGCGATATCGCCACGCAGGTGGAGGACATCCTGGGCCTGGAGTTCAAGGCGCGCGGCTTCGACCCGAAGCTGGCCCCGCTGTACGCGCAGGCGCTGGTGGGGATGGTGGCGCTGACGGGCCAGTGGTGGCTGGACGTGCGCAAGCCGAAGAAGGCGGAGGTGGCCGCCCACCTGGTGAACCTGTGCTGGCACGGGCTGGAGAACCTGGAGTCGAAGCCGCGGCTGATAGGTCACCGGAAGAGCTGATGCGCGGCTGATCGCGTAAGCCTTCCGCACGTCGTCACCCGTTGTGATGACGCGTGCGGTTTTCCCGCCGTAGGGTGGTCGGGAGGGCAGAGGATTCGTCCATGGGAGGAACCATGACCGCCGAGCCGACCACCGCGCACAGCTCCCGCTGGCCGGTGCCCCCGCAGGACGGATACACCGTGGACGATCTGTTCACGCTGCCCGATCTCCCGCCGCACACCGAGCTGATCGACGGGAGCCTGGTTTTCGTGAGTCCGCAGCGACGCTTTCACCAAAAGACGATCGACCTGTTGGTGAATGGCCTGCGCAGTACCGCTCCGGCGGATCTGAAGGTGGAACGAGAGATGACGGTCGTTCTGGATCAGCGCAACGGTCCGGAACCCGATGTGTCCATCGTCAAGGCCTCAGCCACAACAGGCCTGGAGCAAACGCATTTCGCAGCCGCCGACGTCCTCCTCGCCGTCGAGGTCGTCTCCCCCGACTCCGAGGCCCGCGACCGTGAGGCCAAGCCGCACAAGTACGCGACCGCCGGCATCCCGCACTTCTGGCTGGTCGAGATGACCGGCACCGACCAGCACCCCGTCGTGCGGGTCTACGAGCTGGACCCGGTGACGAAGGCGTACGCGCTGACGGGGATCCATCACGACCGGCTGAAGACGGGCGTGCCGTTCCCGGTGGACGTCGACATCTCGGCGGAGGCGCTGGCAGCGCTGTAGGGCGGCTCGGTCACGCGTCCGGCTCCAGGAACTCCAGGCGGTTGCCGACCGGGTCGTGGGCGTAGAAGCGGCGGTGGCCGGGGAGGTTTCCGTCCCAGGTGACGCCCACGCCGTGGGACTCCAGGCGGGCCGCGTACGCCTCGATGCCGGTGACGCGCAGGCCCGGGTGAGCCTTCTTCGCGGGGCGGAAGTCCTCCTCGACGCCCAGGTGGAGCTGGACCGGTCCGGCGGCGAACCAGCAGCCGCCGCGGGCGGCGAGCACCGGGGGCTTGGGGATCTCGGTCATGCCGAGCGCGTCGGCGTAGAAGGTGCGCAGGGCGTCCTCGGAGCCGGGCGGGGCAGCGAGCTGGACGTGGTCGACGGCGGCGAGGCCAGAGGCGGGGGCGGTCATCACTTCTCCTTGCGGGCTACGGCGAAGATGCGGCGGAACGGGAAGACCGTGCCGTACGGGCCGGGCGGGTAGGCCTCGCGGAGCAGGTCGCGGTAGGCGGCGAGGAACGCCTCACGGGCGGCCGGGTCGTCGGCCAGCGCGGTGAGGACGGGGCGCAGGGCGGTGCCCTTGACCCAGTCGAACACCGCGTCGTCGCCGTGCAGGGTCTGGAGGTAGGTGGTCTCCCAGACGTCGGCCGTGCAGCCGAGGCCGCGCAGGCGGGTGAGGTAGTCGACGGGGTCCAGGACCGAGGCGGTGCGGTCGCCCACGCCGTGGAGCAGAGGGCGCCAGCGGTCGGACTCGCGGAGGCCGGCCAGGAGCGTGTGGCTGGGGGCGGTGAAGTTGCCGGGGACCTGGAAGGCGAGGGTGCCGCCGGGGGCGAGGGCGTCGAGCCAGCGGGGGAAGAGGTCGGCGTGGCCGGGGATCCACTGGAGTGCGGAGGTGGAGACGATCAGGCCGTACGTCTCGGTGGGCTCCCAGGCCGCGGCGTCGGCCTCGGCGAAGTCGAGCAGGGGCGGCCGGGCGTGGGCGGCGGCCTCGGCGAGCATCGCGCGCGAGGTGTCGTAGCCGGTGATCCGGGCTTCGGGCCAGCGGTCGGCGAGGAGCGCGGTGACGTTGCCCGCTCCGCAGCCGAGGTCGGCGACACGGGGTGCGGGGCGGCCGGGAAGAGCGTCGCCGATGCGGGCCAGGAGGTCGTGGAAGGGGCGGGTCCGGTGGTCCGCGTGACGCAGGTACTGCCGCGGATCCCAGGAGGGCCGGTCGGGTGCGGTCATGGGAACAGGATCACGCCAGATATCTCTTGATGTCAAGACACTTCAATTCAAGAGACTTCACATCGAGGGACCCTCTACACTGATCGACATGGAGGACGAGGTCGACCGACTGGTCGCTGCATGGCGCCGCGAGCGCCCCGACCTCGACGTGGAACCACTCGAGGTGCTCAGTCGCGTCTCCCGCCTGGCGCGCCACCTCGACCGGGCCCGCCGCATAGCCTTCTCCGAGCACGACCTGGAGCCGTGGGAGTTCGACGTGCTCACGTCGCTGCGCCGGGCCGGAGCGCCGTACCAGCTCTCCCCCGGGCAGCTCCTCACCCAGACCCTGGTCACCTCGGGCACGATGACCAACCGTATCGACCGGCTCACCAAGAAGAACCTCGTCGAGCGGCTCCCCGACCCGAACGACCGGCGCGGCGTCCTCGTCCGCCTCACGGCCGAGGGGCGCGACAAGGCCGACCAGTCGCTGGCCGGGCTGCTCGCCCAGGAGCGGGCCATCCTGGGCGAGCTGTCCCGCGCCCAGCGCGGCGAACTGGCCGGACTACTGCGCCAGTTGACCGCCCCGTTCGACAACATCCCGACCTGACGGGCCCGCCTCCGCGTCGACCGGCCCGACCCCCGCCCGGCGGGCCAGGGCCACGGCGGCCAGCGTCGAGTGCACCCCCAGCTTGCCCAGCACGTTCTGCATATGGGTACGCACCGTGTGCGGGGACAGGAACAGCCGCTCCGCGACCGCTTTCCGCCCCAGGCCCGCCACCATGCAGCGCAGCACCTCGCGCTCCCGGGGCGTCAGCGACTCCACCAGCCGCTCGCTCTCGCTGCGGTGCTTGCGGGCGGCGGTCAGCTCCCGCAGCACGCCGGTGAGCAGGGCGGGCGGCAGGTGCGTCTCGTCGCGCAGCACGCCCCGGATCACCGACAGCAGCCGTTGCAGCGAGCAGTCCTTGGCCACCCAGCCCGAGGCCCCCGCCTGGAGCGCCCGGGCGGCGGCACGCGGGTCGTCCTTCTCGGCGAGCACCACCGACCGCACGGCGGGCCGGGCCGTGCGGACCCCGGCGACCAGCGCGATGCCGTCGACGGCGGCCGCCTCCTCCTGCCGGGGCGCGGGGAGGGCCGACGGCTCAGCGTTCGCCAGGGCGCCCAGCTCGGCGTCGACCAGGAGCACGTCGTAACCACGCCCCTCGGCGGCCGCGCGCTCCAGGGCGCGCAGCGCGGCCGGGCCGCTGCCCGCCGCGGAGACGTCGACGTCCGGTTCGGCCGCGAGGGCGGCCGCGAGCGACTCGGCGAAGATGCGGTGGTCGTCCACCACGAGAACCCGGATACGCGTCACAGAACCCCCATCGGTGGGGGCGGATAGCTGCGGGTACGGCGTCCGGGGCCGCACTGCGGCCTGCCGCGCCGACGACCGCCGTCGTCGAACCGCCTGCCGCCCTGCCCCGGACGCCGTACCCGGCTTTCTCGCTCCCCTGAATCGACACCGGCCCCCACCGGTGCTGAGCATCAGCGTACGGGCGGGGGCAACGGAGGGAGGGCGATTCGGTGAACTGGTCGGCTCCGGTGGGTTTTAGGGTGTGCTGCATGTTCCGTCTTGAGACAGAAGTAGACAAAGAACGTCGCATTCTGCTGAGCGGGCGTCTGCACGAGGACAACGTCGCCGGGTCGGCCGGCCTGCGTGCGCTGCTCTCCACCTCCGGCGAGCACGAAGTACCGCTGGAAGTGTGGGCGTTGGACGAGCACGGGGACCTGGCCGGCGGGCTGACCGGGCGGACCTGGGCGTACTGGCTGCATGTCGACCTGCTCTGGGTCGACGCCCCGCACCGGGGCCTGGGCCTCGGTGCGGGGCTGCTCGCCGAGGCCGAGCGGACCGCCCGCACCGAGCGCGCCTGCACCCGCTCGCGGCTGGAGACCTGGGACTTCCAGGCCCCCGGCTTCTACCGCGGGCAGGGGTACGAGGAGATCGGCCGGGTCGCCGACTACCCGCCCGGGGTCACCGAGTTCATCCTGGTCAAGGAGTTGTGACCCCGGACCCCGGACCCCCAGGCCCGGACCCCGGCGACGGCTTCGGCGCCCTCACGCCCGGCCGGGACGGCTCCCGCTCCCCCGGGCTCAGCGCAGCCGGCCCGCTCCGGCGGACGGGACGGCGTCGAAGACGCCCGGGGCCGCGTGTCCGGCCGCCGCGAACGCCTCGCTGACCGCCCGGGCCACCGCGCCGGCCGCCGCCGTCTCCACCAGGACGACCGCGGAGCCGCCGAAGCCGCCCCCGGTCATCCGCGCACCGAGCGCCCCGGCCGCGTTCGCCGTCTCGACCACGAGGTCCAACTCGGGGCAGGAGACCCGCAGATCGTCGCGGAGCGAGAGGTGGCCCTCGGTCAGGACGGGGCCCGCGGCGCGGACGTCCCCCGCGTCGAGCAGGGCGATGATCTGCTCGACGCGGTGGTTGTCGCCGACGACATGGCGTACGTAGCGGATGACGGACGCGTCGGCCCCGGCGTCGGCGAGGGTGGCGAGCGCCGCGTCGAGACCGGCGTACGGCAGGTCGCGCAGCATCGGTATGCCGAGCAGCCGGGCGCCCTCCTCGCAGCCGGCCCGGCGCTCCGCGTACGCCCCGTCGCCGAGCGCGTGCGTGACCCGGGTGTCGACGACCAGGAGCGTCAGCCCCTGGGCGGCCGGGTCGAAGGGGACCTGGCGCAGGGAGAGGTCGCGGGTGTCCAGGTGGAGGGCGTGGCCCTCGGTGCAGCAGGCCGAGGCCATCTGGTCCATGATCCCGCAGGGCACGCCGACGAAGTCGTTCTCGGCGCGGCGGCCGGTGACGGCGAGTTCGGCGGCGCTCAGGCCCAGTTCGAAGAGGTCGTTCAGGGCGAGTGCGGTGACGACTTCCAGGGCGGCGGACGAGGAGAGCCCGGCGCCGGTGGGCACGGTGGAGGTCAGGGCGATGTCGGCCCCGGTGACCGGGTGCCCGGCCTCGCGCAGCGCCCAGACGACGCCGGCGGGGTAGGCGGCCCAGCCGTGGCCGGAGTGCGGGGCGAGGGCGTCGACGCGCAGCACGACGACGCCGCCGGGCACGTCGGTGGAGTGGAGGCGCAGAAGGCCGTCGTCGCGGCGGGCGACGGCGGCGACGGCGGTGTGCGGGAGGGCCAGCGGCAGGACGAAGCCCTCGTTGAAGTCGGTGTACTCGCCGATCAGGTTCACTCGTCCGGGTGCGGCCCAGATGCCGTCGGGCTCGCTCCCGTACAGCTCGGCGAAGGTGACGGCGGGGTCGGCGCGGTGCCCCTCGGCGGCGGTCACGGTCGCTTCGGCGTGCTGGGTCATGGGGCGGTCGTGTCCTCTCGGCGGGCGAACTGCCAGGCGTCGGCGATGATTCCGGCCAGGTCGGCGCGGGACGGCTGCCAGCCGAGGCGCTCGACGGCGGTGGCGGCGGAGGCGACGAGGACGGCCGGGTCGCCGCCGCGCCGGGGGGCGGGGGTCTCGGGGACGGGGTGGCCGGTGACCTTGCGGACGGTCTCGATGACCTCGCGGACCGAGAAGCCGTTGCCGTTGCCGAGGTTGCAGACCAGGTGCTCGCCGGGGGCGGCGGCGGTGAGGGCCAGCAGGTGGGCCTCGGCGAGGTCGGCGACGTGAATGTAGTCGCGGACGCAGGTGCCGTCGGGGGTGGGGTAGTCGTCGCCGTAGACGTTGATCGACTCGCGCCTGCCCAGGGCGACCTGGAGGACGAGGGGGATGAGGTGGGACTCGGGGTCGTGCCGCTCGCCACAACTGCCGTAGGCGCCGGCCACGTTGAAGTAGCGCAGCGAGACGGCGGCCAGGCCGTGGGCGGTGGCCTCGCCGCTGATCATGTGGTCGACGGCGAGCTTGGAGGCGCCGTAGGGGCTGGTGGGGGCGGTGGGGTCGGTCTCGGTGATGGGGCTGGAGACCGGTTCGCCGTAGGTGGCGGCGGTGGAGGAGAACACGAGGGTGCGGACGCCGTGTTCGCGCATGGCGGCGAGCAGGGCGGTGGTGCCGCCGACGTTGTTGACCCAGTACTTCTCGGGGTTCACGACGGACTCGCCGACCTGGGAGAACGCGGCGAAGTGCAGGACACCGTCGTAGGAGGGGTCCAGGTGACGGGCGGCGTCCTGGATGCGGCCCTCGATGAACGCGGCCCCGGCCGGGACGGCCTCGCGGAAGCCGGTGGACAGGTCGTCGAGGGCGGTGACGGTGTGCCCGGCCTCCAGCAGGTGCTGGGCGACGACGCTGCCGACGTATCCGGCGCCGCCGGTGACCAGGTACTTCTTGGGCAGGTGGGATGTGTTCCGGGGAGTGCTCACTGGCTCGCTACCTCTCGCAGTCGCTCGGCCGCGGCCTCCGGCGGCACGTCGTTGATGAACACGCTCATGCCGGACTCGGACCCCGCGAGGAACTTCAGCTTGCCGGAGGTCCGGCGAATGGTGAAAAGCTCCAGGTGCAGGGCGAAGTCCTCCCGGCCGTCGGCCTCGAACGGCGCCTGGTGCCAGGCGGAGATGTACGGGGTCGGCGGCTCGCCGGGGCCGAAGATCCGGTCGAAGCGCCTCAAGAGTTCCAGATAGACCTGTGGGAACTCTGTCCGCGCGCCCTCGTCCAGCCCCCGCAGGTCCGGGACGCGGCGGCGGGGGTAGAGGTGGACCTCGTAGGGCCAGTGCGCCGCGTAGGGGACGAAGGCGATCCAGTGGCCGGTGGCGAGGACGACGCGTGAGCCGTCCTTCTCCTCGCGGGCGACCACGTCGTCGAAGAGGTTGCCCCCGGTCTCCTCGCGGTGCCGGGCGGCCGAGCGGAGCATCAGCCCGGTGCGCGGAGTGACGAAGGGGTAGCCGTAGATCTGGCCGTGCGGGTGGCCCAGGGTGACGCCGATCTCGGCGCCGCGGTTCTCGAAGCAGAAGACCTGGGTGACCTGGTCGAGGGTGGCGAGGGCGGCGGTCCGGTCGGTCCAGGCGGCGAGGACGAGCGCGGCCTGTTCCTCGGTGAGGTCGGCGAAGGACGCGTCGTGGTCGGAGGTGAAGCAGACGACCTCGCAGCGGCCGGAGTCACCGGCGAGCGAGGGGAAGCGGTTCTCGAAGACCACCACGTCGTAGTGGTCGTCGGGGATCTCGGACGGCCGGCCCTCCCGGGTGGGGCAGAGCGGGCAGGCGTCGGCCGGCGGGTGGTAGGTGCGGGCCTGGCGGTGCGAGGCGATGGCGACCGCGTCGCCGAGCAGCGGATCGCGGCGGATCTCGGACGAGGTCGAGACGGGGTCCAGGGGGCGGGGGTCGACGGCGTCGCGGACGGTGTCCCGCGCGGCGTCGTAGTAGATCAGCTCACGGCCGTCGGCGAGGGTCGTCACCGTCTTCTTCACCAGGGTCCTCCACCCGATCCCTCCAACATAATCGCACACAAGAAATCACAAGCAAACATCTTCGTCAATGACCCAGTTTGCTGCGGCGGCGCGACGCCATACCCGGACATTCACCCACACTCGATCACGATCAAACAAAGAAGCCCAACGAGACTGTTCATTTCTCGAACATGACGGCGTAAGTTCCGTCGGGTTACGTTCGCGATACGAAGCGAGTTCCCCCCATGCAGACACTGGCCGAAGGGCTTCGGCTCCCCACGAACGGGCTCGACTACGCCATCCTGGCGATCTACTTCGTCGTCGTACTCGGCATCGGCTTCATGGCCCGTGCCAGCGTGAGGACGAGCCTCGACTTCTTCCTCTCCGGGCGCTCACTGCCCGCCTGGGTGACCGGGCTCGCCTTCGTCGCGGCGAACCTCGGCGCCACCGAGATCCTCGGCATGGCGGCCACCGGCGCGGAGTACGGCGTCGCGGTGGTGCACTGGTACTGGATCGGCGCGATCCCCGCCATGGTCTTCCTCGGCCTGGTGATGATGCCGTTCTACTACCGCTCCAAGGTGCGCTCCGTGCCGGAGTTCCTGCTCCAGCGGTTCGACCGGTCCGCGCACCTGCTGAGCTCCGTGCTCTTCGCGTTCGCGGCGATCCTCATCGCGGGCGTCAACCTCTACGCCCTGTCGATCGTCGTGGAGGCGCTCCTCGGCTGGCCGCAGTGGGTCGCGATCGTCGTCGCGGGCCTCTTCGTGCTGGTCTACATCACGATCGGCGGGCTCTCCTCGGCGATCTACAACGAGGTGCTCCAGTTCTTCGTCATCCTCGCCGCCCTCATCCCCCTCACCGTCCTCGGCCTCAAGCGCGTCGGCGGCTGGGACGCCATGAGCGATGCGCTGTCGCAGCAGCACGGCGGGGACTTCATGACCGCCTGGGGCGGCACCGGCATCGGTGACCCCAACCCGCTGGGCGCCAACTGGCTGACGATCATCCTCGGCCTCGGCTTCGTGCTGTCCTTCGGCTACTGGACGACGAACTTCGCCGAGGTGCAGCGCGCGCTGTCCGCGAAGAACCTCTCCGCCGCCAGGCGCACCCCGCTGATCGCCGCCTTCCCGAAGATCTTCATCGTCTTCGCGGTGATGATCCCGGGCCTGGTGGCCGCCGTGATCGTGCCGAGGATCGGCACCCCGGACTCCGGCCTGACCTACAACGACGCGATACCCCTGCTGATGCAGGAGCTGCTGCCCAACGGCGTGCTCGGCATCGCGGTGACCGGTCTGCTGGCCGCCTTCATGGCGGGCATGGCGGCCAACGTGTCCTCGTTCAACACGGTGTTCACCACCGACATCTGGCAGCGGTACGTGGTCAAGGACCAGCCGGACACGTACTACCTGAGGTTCGGACGGCTGATCACGGCGATCGGCGTGCTGGCCTCGATCGGCACGGCGTTCATCGCCGCCAGCTTCTCGAACATCATGAGCTACCTCCAGACGCTGTTCTCGTTCTTCAACGTCCCGATGTTCGTCGTCTTCATCATCGGCATGTTCTGGAAGCGCGCCTCGATGAAGTCCGGTGTCTGGGGCCTGGTCGCCGGCACCACCGCCGCGATGGTCAACTACTTCTGGATCTACCGGGGCGGGGTCATCGACATCCCCACCGACCAGGGCGCCAACTTCGTCTCCGCGATCGTCGGCTTCGTCGCCGGAGCCGTCGTCATGGTCGCCGTCACCCTCTTCACCGCCCCGAAGCCCGAGGCGGAGCTGGCCGGTCTGGTGTACGGGACCGAGTCGCCGAGCCCCGACGAGGAGCTGGAGGAGGCCGACCGGGCCTGGTACCGCAAGCCGGCGCTGCTCGGCTGGGGCGCGATCGTGCTCGCCGCCGCCTGCTATCTCCCCTACTCCTTCTGATCGGAGGCACTCACCATGTCCGACCTGCGCAAGGAAGTCTCCGAGCTGGAACGCACGTCCGCGACCGCCGCCCGTCTCTTCGACATCCGGCGGATCATCGGCGGCCTGTTCGTGGTCTACGGAGTGATCGTCACCATCGCCGGACTCGACCCGTCCGACGCCGACCTGGAGAAGGCCGAGGGCGTCCACATCAACCTGTGGACCGGCCTCGCCATGCTGGCGCTCGGCCTGTTCTTCCTGGTCTGGATGAAGCTGCGCCCGGCCGAGGCCCCGCCGGCCCCGGAGGCGGAGCAGGAGCGGGAACCCGGGTCCGGCGCGGACTGATCAGCCGCCCGCCCCGGCTCCCCGGGCCGTACGTCACCCGCGCCGTCCGGGAACGTACGGCCCCGCCCCCGGGGAGGCGTTCCCCCGGGGCGTACCGGGCACGTCGTCGGGGGCGTACGGTCCGTGCGGCGCGCCGCCGTTCGCCGCGGCGCGCTCCAGCAGTCCGGTACGGGCGGCGAGGGCGGCCGCCTCCAGCCGGGAGCCGACCCCGAGCTTCATCAGCACCCGCTGGACGTGGGTGCGGGCGGTGCTGGGGGCGATGTCCATGCCCGCCGCGATCAGCCGGGTGCCCTCGCCCTCGGCGACCCGCACCAGCACCTCGGCCTCGCGCGGGGTGAGCATCCGCAGCAGCCGCCGCCCCTCGTCGTCGGGCTGGGCCGCCGGGTTGAGCAGCTCGCCGAAGGCCCCCCGCAGCAGCTGCGGGGCGATGGCGCTCTCCCCCGCCCGCGCCTTGAGCATGGCCCGCTCGACGCCCTCGATGCGCTCGTCGTGCCGCACGTACCCCACGGCCCCGGCGGCGAACGCCGCGGCGATCCCGCGCGGGCTGGGCACCGGCCCGAGGACCACCACCGCCACCTGCGGGCGCTCGTGGCAGATGCGCGTGATCGGGTCGAAGACACCGGGGGCGGCGGGCGAGGCCGTGCCGAACAGGCAGACCTCCGGGACCCTGCTGACGACCAGCTCCGCGGCACCCGAGGTCGGCGCGGCCGCCGCGAGCACCCGGTGCCCGCGGAGTTTCAGTGCCGAGGCGAGTGCCTCCGCGAGCAGACGGTGATCGTCGACCACCATGAGCCGCACGCCCATCGGTCCTCAGCCCCCAAAAGCCCTGTCCGCCCGGCCCCCCGGACTCCTGACCCGGCAAGGTACACGCTCGCCCGGCGCAGCGCGGCACTTACGTCGCAGAAGATCCCGGGATTGCCGCATTCCGTACTGTTCGGACCTCGTTGACCTGCGGTCGATGATCACGTCACGACCGAGCCGGGCGGAAAACGATCGGCCCCGCCGGTCGGGAGATCGACCGGCGGGGCCTGTGGGCGCCCGGGAGGGGCGGGGTGATCAGTCGGTGCCGTAGGCGAGGACGAGGTAGACCTTCTCGTCGGGGGTGACCGTGCTGGGCTTGTGGACCGATCGGGCCGCCATGTAGAACTGCCCGTCGGAGTACAGCAGTTCGGCGGAGCCGATGTTGAAGCGCTTCTCCGCCTTGCGGGTGGCCTCGTCGTCCGGGTTCTTCATCAGCGTGGTCTGCTTGAAGGTCTCGCCGTCGATGGAGACGACCTCGCCGCCCTTGTCGTAGGGGGCCTCCTTGTAGGCGATGATGCTGGTGCCGTCCATCCGGAGCGGGGTCAGGATGTGGCGGTCGCCCGCGTCCGCCCGGCCGCCGAGGAGCTTTCCGGTGTCCAGGTCGAAAGCGACGACCTCGTTCGTGTCGCCGTACTCACTGGTTCCGTCGTGGCGCTCGGTCGGCAGGTAGAGCCGGTTGTTGCCGACGGTCATGTTCCGGCACTTCTCGACTTCGGTGGAGTCGCAGTCGCCCGCGTACTTCTCCGCGTCTGCGGGGATACGGACCTTCAGCTTGCCGGTCGCCGCGTCGATCGAGAAGAAGTCGGAGATGCCGCTGCCGTCGCCGGCGGTGTCGCCGACGTCGGCCGCGACCACCAGCGGCTTGGTGGAGACGATGTGCGCGTACTCGACGCCGGCGGGCATCTGGTACGAGGACAGGGGCGCGCCGGTCGTCGGGTTCAGCGCCTGCACGGTGAGCTGCGGGCTGTCGTACGTACCGCACTTGCGGACCACGGCCAGGGCCTCGCCGCCCCCGTAACCGCGGTCGTAGCAGCCGTCCGAGCCGACCTTCGGCTTCCAGAGTTCGGCGCCGGAGTCCAGCTTGAAGGCCGCGCCGCCCGAGGTGCCGCCCGCGGCGACGGTGGTCCCGCTGAGCGTGACCTCGTCGAAGGTGACCGGCCGGTCGCCACCGGTGGCGGAGGTGATGCTCTTGCTCCACAGGAGCTTCCCGGCGGACAGGTCGACCACGCCGACCTGGTTGCACGCCGGGTACTTCTTCTCCTTGGTCGGCTTCGACTCCCGGAAGACGATGGGCGTCCTGTAGTCCTTGCTCACGTGCGGGGACGTGGTGCAGATCTCGCCGGCCAGCGGGAAGGACCAGAGCTTGGTGCCCTTGTCCCGGTCGTAGCCGTTGATCTCGTCGATCCCGGTCTTCACGTACGCCTTGTCCGTGAGCCAGGAGCCCGCGACCGTCACGATGTCCTTGACCACCGGCTCCGGCACCTGGAAGGCGACCTTGGACTTCGTGTTGGCGGGCACCTTCTCGCTGCCGCCGGCCAGCCCGCTGCCCTCGCCGCCCTTGCCCTCGCCGCCGGTGGAGCCGGACGAGGACGCCTCGTCCCTGCCCCCGTCGCCGTCACCGCTGGTCGCGGAGTAGATGACCCCGGCGCCGATGATCAGCACCACGGCGACGGCCGCGGCGACGATGATCTGCATCTGGGTGGAGAACTTCTTGCCGCCGCCGCTCGGCTGCGGGGCGCCGTACTGCGGCTGCATCGGCTGGGTCGGGTAGCCGTACCCCGGCTGGGGCATCCCGGGCTGACCGTGCTGCCCGGGGGGCGCCTGCGGGTAGCCGTACCCCGGCTGCGGGGCCTGGGGGTAGCCGTACCCGTTGGGCTGCGGCGCGGGCGGGGTGGGGTAGGCGCCCGGCTGCGGGGGCGGCGGGGCGCCGTAGCCCCCGGCGGGCGCGTCCTGCGGCGCGGCGGACGGCTGCTGGGGTGCGGTGGGCGGCTGCGGCGGCTGCTCGGGCTGCTTGCCGAAGGGGTCGGCGGGCGGCGGCGTCGGCCGGCCGAAGCCTCCGGGCGGCGGGTCCTGCGGGGCGCCGAACCCGCCGGCGGGCGGCGCCGGGGGCGTGTTCGGCGCTTCCGGC
This sequence comes from Streptomyces sp. YPW6, assembly GCF_018866325.1. Lineage (NCBI taxonomy): Bacteria > Bacillati > Actinomycetota > Actinomycetes > Kitasatosporales > Streptomycetaceae > Streptomyces > Streptomyces sp. YPW6. The sequence goes on along the minus strand of NZ_CP076457.1, from coordinate 4,675,639 downwards.
GGCGTGTTCGACGGCTCGTCGGGCTGGGGCGGCTGCTGCGGCGGCTGGGTCATGGCGTGCGTACCTCGGGGGACGAGTGGATGTGGGGGCGCGGGGAGCGGGGAGCGGCCGGCTCCGCGCGGAGATCGGGAACGGCCTGCCCCGTACGGGAAGCGGGAGCGGACATCCCCGTACGGGTGCCGGGAACGGCCTGCCGCGTGCGGGGACCGGGAACGGCCTGACGCGTGCGGGAAGCAGGAGCGGGAACGGGCCTGCTGCCCGTACGGGTGCCGGGGCGAACCGTCACTTCTCGAACACCAGCATCGTCGTCTGCTCCAGCTCTTCCTTGTCGTTGCTCGCGCTGACGCGCTGGCTGAAGACGAAGGAACGGCCGCCCTCGTACACGACCTTGGAGGAGAAGAAGCCGTTCTCGACCCGGCCGGCCCCCGCCGGGTGCTGGAGCAGCGTCTTGGGGGTGCCGCCGGTGGGCGGAAGGGTCACGATGGCGCCGGCGCTGTCGTACTTCGGCCGCATGTAGAGCAGCACGTCGCCGCCCTCCATGCCCAGCGGCTTCAGAACGCGTTCGGCCGGGGCGGGCGCCTCCCACTTGGGCTTCCCGGTGTTCAGGTCGAAGGCGATGACCTTGTTCGTCCGGGCGGTGCCGCTGGTGTCGTCGGCGGTCGCGATGTAGAAGGTGTCGGCGTCGGCGGCGACGCCGCTGCACCCTTCGAGCTTCTCGCCGAAGACCGAGAAGCTGTTGCCGCAGTCGGCGGTCAGCTTGGCTCCCTTGGCGGGCGCGAGCTGGGAACGGAGCTTGCCGCTGTCGGTGAGCGCGACGATGGTGTACTCCTTCTTCTCCTGGTGCTCCAGCCGGACGACGAGCGGGGTCGAGGAGTAGACCTTGCTGACCTCCCAGCCGCGCGGCGGCGCGTACGTCCACCGGGGCTTGCCGGTGTCCGCGTTCAGCTCCTGGACCTGGTGCTGCGGGTTCTTGACGTCGTCGGTGCGGCAGCTCGCTGCGGCGATCAGCTTGTCGCCGCCGGAGAAGGCGAACGGCTTGCAGTTGCCCTCGGGGTTGCCGAACAGTTCCTTGCCGTCGCTGACCCGGTAGGCGTTGGAGTTGCCCGTGCGCCCGACGGCGACGGTGTCCCCGCTGATCGCCAGACCGATGTCCGAGAGGAAGTCCCAGTTCCCGTTCTTCTTGATCTCCTTCTTCCAGCCCGCCTTGCCGGTGTTGAGGTCGATCATCTGGAGGACGGAGCACTTGGCGCGGTCCGTGGTGCCGTTCTTCACCCCGATGACGATCTTGCCGTCGGGGGTCGGGGAGTTGGGCGCGGAGCACACATCTGCGGGCAGATCGAGCTTCCACTGCTGCTTGCCGTCGGCGACGGAGTAGCCGGACACGCCCCGGTACATGGCCTTGGCGACCACGTCGCCCGCGAACCAGGGGCCGTGGACGGACGCTCCGTTGCGCGGCAGGTCGACGTCGTTCTTCTGGACCCAGGCGACCTTCGCCTCGCCCGGCTTGCGCCCGGCGTTGAGGTCGTCGCCCGCCTCGCGCCCGTCACCGGTGCCGTCGCCCTCGTCGACCGTCGGCGACTCGCTGGGGGCCTCGGGGTCGTCGCTGCCGGCGGCGACGGGCTTCTTCGGGTCGTCGTCACCGCTGCCGCTCACGAGGAACCAGGTGCCCACCCCGGCCGCCAGGACCACGGCGAGCGCCGCCGCGACCACGATGCCGGTCTTCCCCTTGAGGAACCCACCGCCGGAGCCCGGCCCGCCGGGCGCCGGGGCACCGGGGTACTGCTGCGGATGGCCGTAACCGCCCTGGGGCTGCTGCCCGTAGGGACCGGGAGCCGGCTGGCCGTACGGCCCCGGCGCCTGCTGACCGTAGGGTCCGGGCTGCTGGCCGTACGGTCCCGGCGCCGGCTGCCCGAAGGGGCCGGGGGCCTGCTGACCGTACGGACCGGGGGCCTGGCCGGGCTGCTGCGGGTAGCCGTAGCCGGGCTGCGCCGGGGGCTGCTGCGGGTAGCCGTACGCCGGGGCGCCCGGCGGGGCGTCTGCGGCGGGCCCGCCGGAGGCGCGGGCGGCTGGGCGGACGGCGGCGTGCTCGGCGGCCCGCCCGGGTCAGGACGGCCCGGCGACGCCTGGTCCTGGGGCGCCGGGTCCTGGGGCGGCTGGCCCTGGGGCGGCTGAGGAACTCCGTTCGGCGGCTCCTGCGGAGCCCCGAAGCCTCCCTGCGGCGGTTGCTGGCTGGGCGGCTGGCTCATATCAGCACGTCCCCCTTCGTGCGGTCCGGTGCGCGATCCGGTCTCCCCCGCTTTCCCAAGAAGGTGGATCCCCCTCGGAAAGGAGCGAATCGGGCATGGCTTCCGCGGTGTTACGACAGTCTGGCGGGGCTTCTTTGTACCACCCGCCAAGCGCCGGGCACCGATTCGGGCCAAGCCCTGTTCCCAAGGGAGAACCGCCTCGTGATGCCGCCGTTACGCCTCGGCCGGAGGTGAGGGTCAGTCACCGAAGGCGATCATCGTGCGCAGCTCCAGCTCCGCCCGGTCGTCGACCCCGCTGACGTACGGCGACAGGAGCAGGGAGCGCCCGTTCGCGTAGTGGACCTGGGGGTCCTGGAACGTGCGCTCGGCGTCGACGGCCGGTGTCGGGTGGCGCAGGACCGGCTGCGGTGTGCCGCCCCGGGGGCCGAGCGCCATGATGCCGCCGCTCACCTTGTCGGTCCCGAGAGGGGACGGACCGAGGTGCAGCAGGACCTTGCCGCCCTCGACCCGCAACGGCATCAGGGTCTGGGTCGCGGGCGAAGCGGCCTTCCACTTCCGCTTGCCGGTGCTCATGTCGAAGGCCACGACGGCGTTGGCCGGGCGGGCCTCGGAGGCGGGCTTGGTGGCGAGGTACAGGGTGTCGGCGTCGGCGGCCACCCCGTAGCAGTTGTCGAGGTTCCCGCTCTCGTTGCGCATGTCGCCGCCGCACCGGGTCCGGTAATCGTCGGTGCCGGGGTCGGGCTGGGAGCGGAAGGTGCCGTCGTCGTTCAGCATCGCGATGGCCCACTTCCCCTCCGCCCCGCCCTGCCGCAGGGAGACGACCGGCGGGTTCGTGGAGTAGAACTGGTCGACCTCCCAGCCCTTCTTCACCTGGTACGTCCACACGGTCCGGCCGGTCGCCGGGTCGATGCGCCGCACCTCCTGCTGGGCCGCCTCCCCGTCCCCCGGGTCCTTCCGGCACTCCAGGGCGGCGAGCGGGACGGCCCCGCCGGCAAGCCCGAACGGCTGGCACGGGCCCGGCAGCCGGTCCCACAGGTGCTTGCCGTCGCTGATCCGGTAGGCGTCGGTGCGGGTCAGCCGTCCGACGGTCACCACGTCACCGTTGACGGCCATGACGATGTCGGAGAGCCCGTCCTGGAATCCCTTACGGTCCAACTCGGCCTTCCAGCCCGTCTTCCCGGTGGTCAGGTCGATCATCAGGATCCGGTCGCACTGCGCCTCCTCCGACGTGTCGGACCGCACTCCGACGACGATCTTCCCGTCCGTGCTCGGCGTGGTGGGCGCGGCGCAGATGTCGGCGGGCAGGCGCAGGCTCCACCGGCGCGCGCCGTCGTCCAGCGCGTGGCCGGACACCGTGCGGTACAGGGCCTGGACGGCGATGCCGCCGGTGATCCAGGGGCCGTAGGCGTTCACCCCGCCCTCGGGGAGGTCGATCCGGTTGTTCTCGACCCAGCGGACGGGGGCTTCACCGTCCTTGCGGCCCTTGCTGAGTTCGGCTGCCCCGGGTATCCCGGGTCCCTTGCCGTCCTCCGGTCCGTCCTCCGGTCCGTCCTCCGTGTCGGGCGGCGTCGGGGCGGTGCTCTCCCGCGCGACGGGCTTCCCGTCGTCCGAACCGCCGTCGCCGCCCACGACGAGCCAGACGCCCGTACCGACGGCGAGGAGTCCGGCGAGCCCGCCGGCGACGAGCCCGGCGAGCCGGCTCCGCGAGCGCCCGCCGCCCCCGGGCCCGCCGGGGACGACCGGGGCCGGCTCGGCCGGGAACTGCGGTGAGCCGTACGGCGGCTGGGGCGGCTGACCGTACGGGCCGGGCTGCGGGCCCGGCCGGCCCGGGTCTCCGTACACACCGGGCCGCGGTTCGTACGGAGCACCGAAGCCCTGCTGCGGCGGCGGTTGCGACATCGGTGTGGTCCCCCTCGAACGTACGGTCTCTGCCGCCCCGTTCTACCACCCGCCCCGCGGGGCCCGGTCAGGCGTCTTCGGCCAGCTCCAGCCAGCGCATCTCCAACTCGTCCCGCTCGGTGACGAGTTCACGCAGTTCGGCGTCGAGCGTGGCGACCTTCTCGAAGTCGGTGGCGTGGTCCGCGATCTGCTGGTGCAGCGTGGTCTCGCGCGTGGCGAGCTTGTCGAGCTGCCGCTCGACCTTCTGCAGCTCCTTCTTCGCGGCGCGGGACGCCTGCGCGGAGACGGCCGGGGCGGCGGGGGCCGAGGGCGAGCGGGGCGCGGCGGCGGCGGAGGGGGTCGCCGTCTCCTCCAGCTTCTGCCGGCGTTCCAGGTACTCGTCGATGCCGCGCGGCAGCATCCGCAGGGCGCGGTCGCCGAGGAGGGCCATGACCCGGTCGGTGGTCCGCTCGATGAAGAACCGGTCGTGGGAGATGACGATCATCGACCCGGGCCAGCCGTCGAGGAGGTCCTCCAGCTGGGTCAGGGTCTCGATGTCGAGGTCGTTGGTGGGCTCGTCGAGGAAGAGGACGTTGGGCTCGTCCATCAGCAGCCGCAGGATCTGGAGCCGGCGGCGCTCACCGCCGGAGAGGTCTCCGACGGGCGTCCACTGCTTCTCCTTGGTGAACCCGAACTTCTCGCAGAGCTGACCGGCGGTCATCTCGCGGCCCTTGCCGAGGTCGACCCGGTCGCGGACCTGCTGGACGGCCTCCAGGACGCGCAGGTTCGGGTTGAGCTCGTGGACCTCCTGGGAGAGGTAGGCGAGCCTGACGGTCCGGCCCACGACGATCTTCCCGGCGGCGGGCTGTTCCTCGCCCTGGGTGCGGGCGGCCTCGGCGAGCGCGCGGAGCAGGGAGGTCTTGCCCGCGCCGTTGACGCCGACGAGGCCGATGCGGTCGCCGGGGCCGAGCTGCCAGGTGAGGTGGGTGAGGAGGGTCTTGGGCCCGGCCTGGACGGTCACGTCCTCCAGGTCGAACACGGTCTTGCCCAGACGGGCGTTGGCGAACTTCATCAGCTCGCTGGTGTCGCGCGGCGGCGGCACGTCGGCGATGAGTTCGTTGGCGGCCTCGATGCGGTAGCGCGGCTTGGAGGTCCGGGCGGGGGCGCCGCGGCGCAGCCAGGCCAGCTCCTTGCGCATGAGGTTCTGCCGCTTGGCCTCCTCGGTGGCGGCGATGCGTTCGCGCTCGGCGCGGGCGAACACGTAGTCGCTGTAGCCGCCCTCGTACTCGTGGACGACGCCGCGCTGCACGTCCCACATCCGGGTGCAGACCTGGTCGAGGAACCACCGGTCGTGGGTGACGCAGACGAGGGCGGAGCGGCGGGCGCGCAGATGTCCGGCGAGCCAGGAGATGCCCTCGACGTCGAGGTGGTTGGTGGGCTCGTCGAGGACGATCAGGTCCTGCTCCTCGATGAGCAGCTTCGCCAGCGCGATGCGGCGGCGCTCACCGCCGGACAGCGGGGCGATGACCGTGTCGAGGCCGTGCTCGAAACCGGGGAGCGCCAGCCCGCCGAAGAGCCCGGTCAGCACGTCGCGGATCTTGGCGCTGCCCGCCCACTCGTGGTCGGCGAGATCGCCGATGACCTCGTGGCGGATGGTCGCCTCCGGGTCGAGGGAGTCGTGCTGGGTGAGCACGCCGAGGCGCAGCCCGCCGTTGTGGGTGACGCGGCCGGTGTCCGCCTCCTCCAGCTTGGCGAGCATCCGGATGAGGGTGGTCTTGCCGTCGCCGTTGCGGCCCACGACACCGATCCGGTCGCCCTCGGACACCCCGAGGGATACGCCGTCGAGCAGGGCACGGGTGCCGTACACCTTGCTGACCTGCTCGACATTGACCAGATTGACGGCCATTTCACTCCTGTCCGGGGGATCGATCGACCTTCCCAGGGTACGGCGCGGCGGACGGCGGCCGGTCGTGCGGCCTCGGGCCGGTCCGGAGCCGCACGGATGCCGGGATAGCCTCGTGCGGGTGCTTTTGCCGATCGACGGGGGAAATCTATGGGTTCGGTCCCGGTGACCGTTCTGGTGGTGGACGACGACGCGCTGGTACGCGACGGCCTGAGGCGCATCCTGGAGTCGGCCGACGACATCCGGGTGCCTGCGGTCTGCGGTCCCGGGGAGGCGTTGGCCCTGGCCCGCCGGCACCGGCCCGACGTGGCGCTGGTGGATCTGCACATGCCCGGCGCGGACGGCATCGAGGTGCTGCGCGGCCTGCGGTCGTCGGCGCGGCCTCCGAGGGTGGCGGTGCTGACGGGCTTCGGTGCGGACGAGCACGTACGGCGGGCCCTGCGGGCGGGTGCCGCCGGGTTCCTGCTCAAGGACTCGGCGGTGGACGAGCTGATCCCCGGGGTGCGGCTGCTGGCCGCCGGGGGCAGCGCGCTGTCGGAGCGGGTCGTCCGCTCGCTGCCGGGCGGCGGGCAGGACGCCGCGCCCGCGGAACCGCCGGGGGCCCGGCTGCTCACCGCGCGGGAGCGGGATGTGCTGGAGCTGCTGCCCTCGGGGATGTCCAACGAGGAGATCGGCCGTCGGCTCTTCCTCAGCCGGACCACGGTCCGCGACCACGTGAGCTCGCTGCTGGCCAAGCTGGGCGCGGCCAACCGCGTTCAGGCAGCCGTCCTCGCGTCCGGGATGCGCCGGGAGCGGCGTACGGACTCCGCCGCCGCCCGGGACGCGGCCGAACGGTGAGCGAAGCCGCCTCCCGGCCACGGCGGTTCCGGCGGACCAGGGGGGTCCGGCAGCGTCAGTGCCTCCGGCGGTTCCAGCAGCTCCGGCAGCTCCGGCGGTTCGGGACCGGGCAGGTCCTGACGGACGGCGCGCTGGTCGCCGCCGCCGGGGCCGAGCTGCTGACCGTGGTGGACGAGGTCGGCCCGCTGACGCTGGCCGGTTACGTGCTGGCCGTGGGCGCCCTGGCCGTACGGCGTCGGCGCCCCCTGCTCGTCGTGCTGGCGACGGTGCCCGCCGCGGCGACCGGCTACCTCTGGCTCGCCCCGATGTTCGCGCTCGGCACGGCGGCCCGGCTGGTGCACAGCGGAGCGCTGGTCGGCGGGGCGGCGGCCACGGTCTTCGTCACCGCCGCCACGCCGCTGGTGCACGAGATCCAGCACACGGGCCGGGCCGGATCCCCGGCCGTCCTCGCGGCGGGCCTGCTGGGACCGGCACTGCTGGCCTCCGGGCCGACACTGCTGGGACGGGTGGCCCGCAGCCGTCGGGCCCTGGCCGACCGGCTGGCCGAGGCGCGGGCCGCGCCGGCCCGGGAGCACCGGCTGGCCGAGGAACGGGCGGCGGCGGCCGAACGGGCCCGCCTGGCCCGGGAGATGCACGACATCGTCTCGCACCACGTGAGCCGCATCGCCGTCGAGGCGGGGGCGCTGAGCGTCACGGCGGACACGCCCGAAGCGCGCCGGGCCGGGGTCCGGATCGGCAGGATCAGCTCCCTCGCCATGACCGAGCTGCGCGACACGCTGGGGGTGCTGCGCGCCCAGGAGGCGGCGGACAGCGGTCCCGGATCCCTCGCGGACCTGCCGTCCCTGGTCGCCGGAAGCGGAGCCGACGCGTCGGTCACCAACCGGGTGCCGCCCTCCGCCCAGCTCGGCGCCGAGACGGAGTACGCCGCCTACCGAACGGTGCAGGAGGCGCTGACGAACGTCGTGCGGCACGCTCCGGGGGCCCGGACCAGGGTGGCGCTGGGGCTTCGGGGCGACGTCCTGCTGGTCGAGGTCGTCAACGGTCCGCCGGCCGGCGGTGCCCCGGTGCCCGGTGCGCTCGGCTCGGGGGAGGGGCCGGGACTCGGGCTGGTGGGGCTGCGGGAGCGCGCGGCGCTGCTGGGCGGTTCGCTGGAGGCGGGTCCGGCCGGCGGCGGCTTCCTGGTCAGGGCCCGGCTGCCCCGGTCGGGACCGGTTTCCGGCGGGTGAGGGGAGCGCACCGGCCCCCCGACAGCCGTCGGGGGCACTCCCCCGACACCAGGACGGAGAAACCGGACGAAAAACGGCAGGCGCGACGCATCCCGTCCATCGGTCTTGCGGGTGTTCGCGGCGCTTCGTTACAACTCGACCCGCGCCGAACGGCGTTCGCCCCACCGGGCGTCATCCTTTTCCGAGCACCACCAGAAGGAAACACCTCACGTGTCTGTCTCGATACTCAGCCGCACCTCCCTCCGCCGTACGGCCGTCGCCGTCGCGGGCCTGACCGCGACGAGCGTGCTGCTCACCGCGACCTCGGCGCAGGCCGCCCCGGCCGAGCGGCCCGCCCAGGCGGCGCCGGTGGCCGTCACGACGGACGACGAGGCGCTGGGCCGCGCCTTCGAGGAGGCGCTGCGGATCATCGACGCGCTCCCCGAGGAGGTCCTGGCCGAGGGCGAGGAGGCCACGGTGCGGTGGCTGGAGGCGCACGGCCGGGGCACGGCGACGGCGGACGGCACGCCGGTCCTCTACGCGTTCAACCTGGGCGGCTGCGCGCGGGGCATCGCCCTGGCGGTCGGCTCCAACATCTTCGCCATCGCCAAGGTCTACAAGGTGAAGAAGGCCATCGACAAGCTCGGCGGCGTGACCAAGGTGATCCAGAAGATCCAGTCCAAGAAGAAGAAGGGCAAGACCTTCAAGAAGGGGATCATGGAGGTCTTCGAGGAGGCGGGCGGCGGCATCGGCGCCATCGCCGCCGAGATCCTCGGCATCGACGGCGTCATCAAGAACTGCTGGTAGCCGGGAATCAGGAGACAGGAGAGAGGCATCTGCAGATGACCGTCGTCGCGAGCGTGCTGCGCTGGGTCTTCCTCGTGGCCGGAGCGGCCGTTCTGGCCGCCTTCCTCGTCAGCGCCGTCCGGGCCCGGATCGCCGGCACCGGCTTCGGTGAGCTGGTCGACCTGCTGGAGAACCGGTGGTTCGCCCCGGGCCAGGTGTTCTTCGCCGTCCTGGCGGGCCTCGCCGGATCCTGGGCGGCGGGCCGGCTGGGCGGGACCCGCCCGCCCCTCCTGGAGTCCGTGCCGCTGCTGTTCCCGCTGGGCATCGTCGCCGCGTTCGTCGTCCGCCGTACGGGCGGGGGCGCGGGCGGCCACGAGAACGAGGACGCGGACCGGGACGGCAGGGCGTTCCTGGTGAAACTGCTCGCCCTGCTGGCCGCACCGCTGCTCCTGGGCGGCGTGATGGCGGGCTGGTGAGGGTGAGTCCGGGGAACCGGTGAGCCGGGCCTGCGGCGGCGAGGCACACGGGGGGGCCTCACCGCCGCGGGCCCGGAACGGCAACGAAGGGATGGGCAAGCCGGAACCTCTGAAGCACGGCTTCCAGGGGTACTGGTCGCGCCGCATCACCGATGAGCACCGGCTCATCCACAAAGTGGTGGGCGACGAGGTCCGCATCGCCGCCTGCCGCTACCACTACGGTCGCTGACGCCTACCGCGTGCCCCGCCCCGCCCGCTCCACCAGCAGCCAGCCGCCCAGCGTCATCGCGACGGCGGCCGGGGCGCTGACCGGGATCGCGATCAGCAGGGCCGTACGGCCGTCCAGCAGGCCGCCGAAGCCGACCATGGACAGGCCGAGGACGCCGAGCAGACAGAGCGTCGCGCCGAGGGCCGCGAGCGGGCCGGATCCGGGGGCTCCGGTCACCGCGAGCGGGCCGGCCCCGGGATCTCGGGTCACCGTCGGCCGGCCGACCCCGGACCCCCCGGCACTGTCGAGGGCTCCCCGCCGTCCGGGGACCCCCGGGTTCCCGGGTTCCGCGGGAGCGGCCGGGCGTTCGAACGTGCGGAAGGCGGCGACCAGGGCCGCGGTCAGGGCCGCCGCGAGGGCGAGGCGCGGCGGGACCTGGACCCACCAGGCGGCCGACGCGGGCTCGGGCAGGGTGACGTCGAGGGCGAGCAGCGCCCCGTACACCCCGAACATCGCCGTGAGGTGCCAGAGGAACGCGGTCATCGCCACCCCGTTGGCCGCCACCACCGTCCGCCAGACGCGGGGGCGCTCCAGCAGCCGGGCGGCCGGGGCGCGGAGCAGTTCGACCGCGCCGACCAGCCAGAGGCCGTGGGCCAGCAGGGCGAGGGTGGGCGGGGCCATGTTGCTGACCTTCTCGCCGGGCATCCCGACCATGGACAGCGGGTACGGGCCGAACGCCACCAGCGCGGTCGCGGCGATCAGGCCGCCACCGGCGAGCAGGGCGGGGCGGCGCAGCCGGAGGTGACCGTCGGCGCGCAGGAAGCCGAGCTGGTGGACGGCCAGCCAGACGAACGCGAAGTTCAGGAACTCGACGTACGGGACCCCGGCGGCGAACCGCAGGACGTCGACCGACACCGCCGCACCCGCGAGACCGGCGAACGCCCCCCAGTCGTACCGCTCGTGGAGGCGCAGCAGCGGCGGGGTGAACGCGACCATCGCCAGGTAGATCCCGATGAACCACAGCGGCTGGGTCACCATCCGCAGGGTCACCCCGGTCAGCCCACCGCCCCCGCCGAGGAGCTGGACGAGCAGCGCCGCCGCGCCCCAGACGAGGACGAAGACCATGGTCGGGCGCAGCAGCCGCTGGAGACGGGCGCGCAGGAAGGCGGAGTAGACGGAACTCCCGGCCCCCTCGGGACGCTTGCGGAGCAGGGAGCGGTAGGACAGCGCGTGCGAGAAGCCGCCGACGAAGAAGAACACCGGCATGACCTGGAGCAGCCAGGTCAGCGGCTGGAGCGCCGGGACGACGGCGAGCAGGTTGCCCACCCCGTCCGGGGTGACGGCCGCCATCAGCCAGTGGCCGAGCACGACCGTGCCGAGCGAGGCGACCCGCAGGAGGTCGACGTAGCGGTCCCGGGTGGCGGGCGTCGCCCCGGCCAGTTCGCGAACACGTGATCCCATGTGCATACGGTCACGGCGGACACGGGTCGCGCGGCAGGGCGCACGTACTCAATTCGGCTCCTGAGTAGCCGATTCGACGGACGGGACGCTTCGGAATCGTTCGGAATGTTCCGGAAAGGCCGTACTGCGGAGTAGATCTGGACAGGGTGGCCATCGGCCAGTAAAACAAGCACAAAAGCTGCTCTTCGGGGAGACGACGCGTGCCGTCAGGGGGTTCGTAGCTCCGTGCGGCCTGTCGGCCCGCAGGGCAGCGACACCGGCCGCGATCCGGCGATCTGCCGCGGCGCCCGCCGTTCCCGAGAACCGGAGTACCAACACCGTGCGGATTCCTCACCGCTTCATCCCTGTCGTCCTGCTCGGCGTGCTCGCCCTGGCGGGTTGCGAGGGCGGCAGCCAGACCGACGACAGCGCCCCGGCGCCCCCGCCCACCACCACGCCCACCGCCTCAGCCACCCCCACGCCGACTCCCACCGCGACCGCCACGCCCGATCCCGTCGTGCCCGCCCTGCACAGCCGGACCTATGAGCAGGCGCGGGCGGAGTTCACCCGGCAGGACATATCCACCGCGCGCCTGACGGCCGCCGCCCAGCACAAGGACGTCACCCTCCCCCGGGACCACGACGGCTGGTACATCTGCGACACCAGTCCCGGGCGCGGCACGCGGCTCACCGCCGACACCACGGTCACCGTCCGGCTCGCGGAGGACTTCAGCGACTGCACCACCAGCTTCCACGGCTATCTGCACCAGAAGAACGACCCGGCTTACGTCCCGCCCAGAACGGCCGCCCCGAAGCCGCAGCCCGCCGCCACCCGCGCCCCGGCTCCGGCCCCCACGAAGGCGACGCCGAAGCCCGCGGGCGGCTCAATGATCACCTGCTCCGACGGCAAGCCGGGCTACGCCTGCACGTCCAACGGGCACCCCGTAGTCGACGGCCAGTTCTGCCCGAAGGCCGACCGCGGTCGCACCCTCATGGCCACCAACAGGACGATGGTCACCTGCTCCTACGACCCCAGCATCACGCCGTATCGCTGGCAGTGATGCACGAAGTCGCCGTGGCCCCCGGCGCCGGCGACACCGCGACGCGCGCGTTCCGGCAGGTCCCCGAGGTCAGCAGCGCGGCCGCCACCTTCCCGGCGGTCTCCTCGTCCGGGACCAGGAACGCCGTCGTCGGCCCGGAGCCGGAGACCAGGGCGGCCAGCGCCCCCGCGTCCGTGCCCGCCGCCAGCGTGTCCGCGAGGGACGGGCGCAGCGAGAGCGCGGCGGGCTGGAGGTCGTTGCTCAGGGCTCCCGCGAGTGCGGCCGGGTCGCCGGAGCGCAGGGCGGCCAGCAGGGCGGGGGACGCGGTCGGCCCGGGGACCTCGGTCTCCGCCGTGAGGCGGTCGAACTCCCCGTAGACGGCGGGTGTGGAGAGGCCCCCGTCCGCCACCGCGAAGACCCAGTGGAACGTACCGCCGACCTCGATCGGGGTCAGCTTCTCGCCGCGCCCGGTGCCGAGCGCGGCCCCGCCCACCAGGCTGAACGGCACGTCGCTGCCCAGCTCCGCGCAGATGGCCAACAGCTCGTCGCGGCTCGCGCCGGTCCCCCACAGGGCGTCGCAGGCGACCAGGGCGGCGGCCCCGTCGGCGCTGCCGCCCGCCATGCCGCCAGCGACCGGGATGTCCTTGGCGATGTGGAGGTGGACGGCGGGGTCGATGCCGTACCGCTCGGCGAGCGCCAGGGCGGCGCGGGCAGCGAGGTTGGTGGCGTCCAGCGGGACCTGCGCGGCGTCCGGCCCGGAGCAGGTGACGCGCAGCTCGTCGGCGGGGGCCGCGGTCACCTCGTCGTACAGGCCGACGGCGAGGAAGACGTTGGCCAGGTCGTGGAAGCCGTCGGGGCGGGCGGCGCCCACGGCGAGCTGGACGTTGACCTTGGCGGGGACGCGGACGGTGACGGCCGGACGCACGGGGGCCGTCCTCGCACTGCTCACAGGGGACTCTCCGACTTCTGCGCGACTCATTCCGACGCCTCCGGCCTGTACGCGGCTCATTCCGGGACTCATTCCGACGCCTCCGGCCTCTGCGCTGCTCATGCCGGCACCTCCGGCTTGTGCTCCGCGATCGCCGCGAACTCCTCCACCGTCAGCGACTCGCCCCGGGCCTGCGGGGAGATCCCGGCGGCGACGAGCGCGGCCTCGGCGGCGGGCGCGGAACCGGCCCAGCCGGACAGGGCGGCGCGCAGCGTCTTGCGGCGCTGGGCGAAGGCGGCGTCCACCACCGCGAAGACCTCGGCGCGGGAGGCCCGGGTGGCGAGCGGCTCGGTGCGGCGGACGAGCGAGACGAGGCCGGAGTCGACGTTCGGGGCGGGCCAGAAGACGTTGCGGCCGATGGCCCCGGCGCGCTTGACCTCCGCGTACCAGTTGGCCTTCACCGACGGCACGCCGTAGACCTTGTTGCCGGGACGGGCGGCGAGGCGGTCGGCCACCTCGGACTGGACCATGACGAGGGTCCGCTCGATGCTGGGGAAGCGCTCCAGCATGGTGAGCAGGACGGGCACGGCCACGTTGTACGGGAGGTTGGCGACGAGCGCGGTCGGGGCGGGCCCCGGCAGCTCGGTGACCAGCATCGCGTCGGAGTGGACGAGGGCGAAGCGGTCGGCGCGCTCCGGCATCCGGGCCCGGACCGTGGCGGGCAGCGCGGCCGCGAGGACGTCGTCGATCTCGACGGCGGTCACCCGGTCCGCCGCTTCCAGCAGCGCCAGGGTCAGCGAGCCGAGCCCGGGGCCGACCTCGACGACGACGTCGTCCGGTCGGACCTCGGCCGTCCGCACGATGCGGCGCACGGTGTTGGCGTCGATGACGAAGTTCTGACCGCGCTGCTTGGTGGGGCGTACGCCCAGCTTCGCGGCCAGGTCGCGGATGTCTGCGGGGCCCAGGAGGGCGTCGGGCTCTGTGCTGCTCACCCGGTAAGCCTACGGCCGCGGCGGGACCGGGGACCCGCCCCCCGCTGCGCGCACGGCTTCTCCGCCCGGTACGTCCGTCCGGCGGCGGACGCGCCCCGGGAGGCGACCGCCGCCGCCCCGGCGTGCGCGGGGACGGCGGCCCGGCTGTGGGCGGCCCTGCGGGACGACAGGGCCCCGCAGCATGCGGGGCGGGGGCTCAGCAGCGGAGCAGCATGCGGGGCGGGGCTCAGAAGCCGAACGCGCGTGCCGTGTTGTCGTAGACCGCCGCGGCCAGCGTGTCCTCGTCCAGCCCCTTCACCTCGGCCATCGCGCGGAGGGTGACGGGGATGAGGTAGGGCGCGTTGGGCCGTCCCCGGTACGGGGCGGGCGTGAGGAAGGGGGCGTCCGTCTCGACGAGGACCAGCTCGGCCGGGGCGACGGCGAGGGCGTCCCGCAGCGGCTGGGCGTTCTTGAAGGTGACGTTGCCCGCGAAGGACATGTAGTACCCGGCCCGCGCGCAGATCCGGGCCATGTCGGCGTCGCCCGAGTAGCAGTGGAACACCGTCCGCTCGGGCGCGCCCGCGTCCGCCAGCACCCGCAGGACGTCGGCGTGCGCGTCGCGGTCGTGGATGACCAGGGCCTTGCCGTGCCGCTTGGCGATCTCGATGTGGGCCCGGAAGGACTCCTCCTGTGCGGCGATGCCCTCGGGGCCCGTACGGAAGAAGTCGAGGCCCGTCTCGCCGACCCCGCGCACGTGGTCGAGGGCGGCCAGCGCGTCGATTTCCGCGAGCGCCTCGTCCAGCGCCGCCTTGCCGCCGGGCTCCCGCGCCCCCTGCCGCGCCGTGCCGTCCGGGTCGCCGTGGACGATGCGCGGGGCCTCGTTGGGGTGCAGGGCGACCGAGGCGTGGACGGCGGGGTGGGCGGCCGCGGTCTCGGCGGCCCAGCGGGACCCCGCCACGTCGCAGCCCACCTGGACGACGGTGGTCACGTTCACCGCGGCGGCCCGGGCGAGCGCCTCCTCGACGGTGGCGTCCTGCATGTCCAGGTGGGTATGGGAGTCGGCGACCGGAACCCGCAGGGGCTCGGGCAGCGGCGGGGCTTCGGTACGGCTCATGCCGACGATCGTACGAGGGCCCGGTCCCCGTACGACGTCGGCGTCCGCCCATCGGGGGCCGCCCGGCGGGCGGGCCGGGAGAGCCGGGAGGTGCCGCGCGCCGGGCGGGTCACCCGCGGTGGGGCGGCGGTCCGGGGCACCCATGGCGGGGAGGCCATCCGGGGCGCCCACGGAGGGGAGACCGTCCGGGGCACCCACGATGGGGAGGCCATCCGGGGCGCCCACAGCGGGGAGGCCGTCCGGGCCGCCCACGGTGGGGCGGGAGGTCGCGCCGGAGGACCGGTGGAGTCACCTGGGGAGGACCGGTGGACGCCCGCCGGACGGGGCACCTGCGACGGAACCGGAGGCCACCCGCCGGACGCGTCACTTCCGGTGAAACGGGTGGAGCAGGTCGGACAGCCGCCAGTGGCGCTCCGGGGTGGCGGCGGCCGGCACCGTACGGTCCTTCGCGCCGGTCTCCGCGTCGTGCGGCGTCTGCTGCTTCCGCAGCAGCTCCTGGACGCCCGCCACCCGCCCCGCGCGCATGATGCGCACCACATGTCCGCCGCAGTTGCCACAGGTGGGCGTGGAGAGCGGCGACGGCACCCGCTCGCCGTCCGCCGTGTAGACGACGAAGGCGTGGCCGTGCACGTCGACGTGGTGCTCTATCTCGTAGGACTGCTCCCAGCCGTACCCGCACTTCATGCAGGCGAAGGCGTACGCCTCATGGACAGTGGTCGCTGCGATCTCGCTCATGCCTGCTCCTCTTGTCCTCCGGTCACACACGCCGGGAAGGGCCGGCCCGCCCGAGGGGTTCGAACAGGTGGCCCGTCCCTTCCAGTGGACACCTGCGCCCGGACGGACGCACCAGCTCAGAGGCATTGTTGATGCGTTCTTGGCCTCTTTTGGCCGCCCTTTGCCGACGCATGGCCCGGGAGGGAAGCGCGGCAGGACAGCGCGTGACCGCCCGCCCACCGAGCGCCCCCGAGCGCGCCGCGTGCCGGTCGTGAACGCGCCCGCGCACCACCCCCGTCCGCCCCCTCCCTTTTCCTTGAATTACCGGGCTTTTGACCCCACCCGCACCTCATGAATTCACCATTCAATTGAATTAACTATTTCCCCGGATGTCGCCCCCGATTTGCGGCGTCCCCACACGTCCTTTTCACTCGTTACGTCCACCCCATTTCCCACAGGACGGGGAACAACCCATGTTCACCACGGACACCACTGCCACCGACATCGAGCTCGACCTCGACGCCGCTCTCAACCCGGGCGAGGCCGAAGGCCTGTACCGCGACTCCCGTGAGTGCGCCTACCTGGCGCTCCTCGCAGGCGGCGGAGCCCTGCTGCTCTCGCCTCCGACCCCGCGCCCGAAGAAGGGCTAGTCGCCGGCACATGGACCAGACACATGCTTCGTCGCCCCTGGCGGGTGCCGTGCATGACCTGGCAACAGAGGTGGTCCTCGCTCTTCGGAGCGGGGACCACCTCGCCACGGTGTGCGGCGCGGCGGGAATCGACGAGGAGAATCGGACCGGAATCGCGGCGGTACGGGTCATCGGGGCCGACCTGCTGCTGCCGAGTGTTCTGTACGGACGTCATCCGCATCCGGGGGACGTCGCCGTACTCGACCGGGCGGTACGGGAATTCCCGCCCAAGCCCGACGCTCCGGCCGCCACGGCCTGGAGCCACTGGCACATGATCTCCACGCTCCAGCGGATGGCGCCGCCCGCACCGGGAGCGGCCGCCCCCGGCCCGTACGCGGAGCCGGACGCCGCCTGGCTGGAGGAGGCCCCCTGGCAGGCGTTCACCCACCAGCTGTCGGTCCTCGCACCGCTCGCCGTCCCGGCCGCCCCGTCGGCCGTGCGGCGGGCCGCGGCGAACCGCGCCGTCGACCTGGCGCGCGGCTTCGTGCGCGCGGTGCGGCGGCGCGACTGGCTCCAGGCGGCGGGCGCGGGCCGCTGGCTCGCGGCGATCGGCGGCGAACCGGCCTCCCTGGGCCTGGACCGCGGCCTGGACTTCGTCGAGCTGATGGGCGGGCACGACCCGCGGGTGACCCTGCATGTGCGGGCCGCCCGGCTGATGGGCGAGGCGGGGGTCCGGTGACGACGACCGCGACCCAGGACCCGCAGGGCCGCTCCGGGCCGGGACCGGGCCCGGAGGGCCGCCCGGCCCGCGAGCGCGGCTCCTTCCCCGGGGCCGCGCTCGCGGTGCTCCCCGGCGTCCTGAGCTCCGCCCTCGCCTGGACCGACGCGCACCGCCCGCGCTTCGCGCTCCCCGACGACGTCCTGGAGCCCCACACCCAGGTCAACGCCACGCTGAAGCCCCTGGGCGAACTGGCCCAGCTCTGCTCGACGATCCGCCGCACGACCGCGCCCGGCACCCCCGAGCACGAGAGGGCCGGGGACCTCGTCGCGTACGCCTGGGAGCAGGTCCACGAGGGCGCACTGCTCCTGGAGCTGCTGCGCGCCGAGCCGTTCGCCGCGTACCCGTACGAGATCTACGCCGCCTTCGCGGGGTACGGGCTGCGCCACGAGGGCTTCGAGGCGCTGGCCCGCCCGCTCACCGCGACCCGCGCCTGGGCCCACACCGAGCAGCACGCCAACCGTCAGCTGGGGCTGGTCAACTCCGAGCGGCGGGTGGGGGTGGTGACCCACACGGACGCGGGCGGTGTGCTGTCCCGGACCTGGCTGGGCGGTCTGTCCGAGCCGTGGATGTTCGAGGGCCCCTCCGGCTACGCGCTGACCCACACCGTCTTCCACCTCACCGACTGGGGCCGGATGCCCGACCGGGTGCCGGGGAGGATCGACGGCTATCTGCGGACCTGGCTGCCCGCGTGGGCGGACGGCTGCCTGGAGAGCGGCCAGTGGGACCTGACCGGCGAGCTGCTGGCGGTGGCCGCGTCGCTGCCGGGCCCGGCTCCGGCGGAGCTGCTGGACGCGGTCTGGCCGGTGCTGGCCGACGTCCAGCATCCGACCGGCTGCGTCCCGGAGACGGGTGTGCCGGCCGAGGACCCGTCGCCCGACCCGTACCCCTTCATCGACTGCTACCACTCCACGCTGGTGACGGCCTTCGCGGCGGCCCTGTCCCTCGACTCACTGCGGCGGGCAGGCGAGCGGACAGACGAGCGGACCGGCACCCGGGCCGACGAACAGACCCGCGAACAGACCCGCGAGCAGACGCGCGAGCAGACCGGCGAGCAGACCCGCGAAACGACTCCCGGCCGGGAAAGGCACACCCCATGAGCAGCGGCACCACCACCGGCATCCAGCAGATCCACGACGTCGGGGCGAAGGCCCTGGGCTGGCTGTACGAACACCGCGAGGGCTTCCGGCTGGAGGCGGATCCGTCCCCGGAGGCGGGGATGCTGGACCGGTTCAAGCCGCTGGGCGAGCTGGCGCTGATCGGGAAGGTCATCTTCCGCGAGGGGGTGGCCGGCTCGCAGCAGTCCTCCCTCGCCCACAAGCTCCTGGACCACGCCTGGCACGAGCTGCTGGGCTCCGGGAAACGGCTGCTGGAGGGCCAGCGGCGCGAACCGCTCTCCCCGGTGCCGCTGGAGGTCTACGTACCGTTCCGGGAGCTGGGCTACCGGCAGCCGGACCTGGAGTCCGCGATCCGGCTCAACCACCGCCTGGCCAGCTGGGCGGCGCTGGAGGTGCTGCCGGTGCGGCGGCTCGGCCTCAGCGCCATCGAGCGGCGGTTCGGGGTGGAGCCGAGCGTTCCGGAGACGGCGGCGCTGGCCCACACCTGGCTGGCGCACCGGGCCGAGCCGTGGACGGTCGAGGGACACATCGGCTACGACATCACGCACACGGTCTTCCACCTCACCGACTGGGGCGAGAAACCGGCCGGGCTCCCCACCGACATCGCGGAGTACCTGACCCTCTGGCTGCCGGTCTGGCTGGACGACTGGCTGGACCTGAAGCGCTGGGACCTGCTCGGCGAGCTGCTGGTGGTCGACGCCTGCCTGCCCGAACCGACGCTGGACCCGGCGGCCTGGGCCGGGTTCGCGCAGGCCCAGGAGCCGGACGGGGCGATGCCGGTGGTCGGCGGGATGCCGGAGGGGGACGCGGAGTCGGTGTTCGACCTGGTCTACCACCCGACGCTGGTCGCCGCGTTCGCCTCCGCGCTGGCGATGTCCCGCGCCCTGTCCGGCCTCTCCGCCTCCCCGGCCCCGGCATGACGGACACGACGGCGGCCCCGGTGACCGCCCCCGGCTCCCCGGCCGCCACCGCCCGCCTCCTGGCCGAGGCGGCGCGGGCCGTCGACGCGCCCGACCTGGTGCTGGCGGTCAGCCGGAACGGGGTGCGCACCGTGCACACCGGCGGGAGCGCGGAGCCGGGCCCGGTCCCCCGCGACCTCCTGGCCTACGAGCTGGGCTCGGCGTCGAAGCCGTACGCGGGGCTGCTGCTGGCCCGGCTGGTGGCACAGGGCCGGGTGCGCTACGAGGACCGGGCGGCGGACCTGCTGGCCCCCGGCTTCCCGGTGCACCCGGCGGTACGCCGGATCACCCTGCGCCACCTGGTCACCCACACCTCGGGGCTGCCGGGCCTGCCCGCCGACTTCTACCCGCAGGCGGTGCCCCGCTGGTCGACCGACCCGTACGGCGGCTACCGGGCCGACCGGGTGGTCCGGGCCTTCCTGCGGGCCCGCCCGCGTCACCGCCCCGGCACCCGCTGGCACTACTCGAACTTCGCCGTCTCGGTCCTCGGCCACACCCTGGTGGCGGCCACCGGAACCCCGTGGGAGGTCCTGCTGCACCAGCAGGTGCTGGCCCCGCTGGGCCTGGGCGCGACCCGGTTGCGGACGTGCCCCGACGGCACGGACGCGGTGGGTCACCGCCGGGACGGCACCCCGGTGCCCGCGCTGGACACCGGCGGCTTCGGGGCGGCGGGCGCGGTCCGGGCGACGCCGCTGGACCTGCTGACGTTCCTGGAGGCGCATGCGGGCGTGGCGGACACGCCCGGCACCCGGGACGCGGCGTTCACGGAACGGGCGCTCACGGACCCGACGTCGGCAGACCTGGCGTCGGCAGACCTGGCGTTCACGGAACGGGCGTCGACCGATTCGGCGTTGCCTGGATGGGAAGCGTCGGCAGGTGGCGCACCCTTGGACCCCGCGCTGGCCGGCCCGCTGGCGGAGGTGCAGCGCCCGGTGCTGCGACGCGGATGGCGGCACGCTCACACCCACACGCTCACCTGGTTCCACCACCCGTCCCCGTACGGCCCGGTCCTCTTCCACGCCGGGGCGACGCTCGGCCAGCAGGCGTTCCTGGGCTTCCGCCCGGGGACGGGGCTCGCGGTGGCGGCGACGGCGACGCGGCGGGTGCACCGGGCGGACACGTTCGTGGCGACGGCGTACGACCTGCTGACCCGGACACCCTGAGCGCCGGGGGAGATGCGGGTGCCGACCGCGATCCCGGCGACGTCGACAGGCGGCAGGCGGCAGGCGGCAGGCGGCAGGCGGCAGGCGGCAGGCGGCAACGCAGTGGGCACCACCGCACGCACCACCGCACGCACCACCGGCATCCGGCATCCGGCATCCGGCATCCGGCATCCGGCATCCGGCATCCGGCAAGAGGGCACCACAGCAGGCACCGCCGCGGCCGCCACAGCAGGCACACACAGCCGCAGCCAGGGCCGTGCGGCCCGCAGTGGGCACCCCACGGCCGCCCCGCCCGTACGCGCAAAGCCTTCGGGCTGCTCCCGGCCGCCCCGCCCGTACGCGCTAAGCCTTCGGGCCGCTCCCGGCCGCCTTCTCCGCGTTCTTGGCGGCGACCTTCTCTGCGTTCTTGGCGGCGACCACCGCGTCGAACACGTCCCGCTTCGGCAGCCCGGCCGCGGCGGCGACGGCGGCGATGGCCTCCTTGCGCCGCTCCCCCGCCTCCTCGCGCACCCGTACGCGCCGCACCAGTTCCTCGGCGTCCAGTTCCTCGGGCCCGGAGTCGGCCGCGCCCTCGACGACGACGGTGATCTCGCCGCGTACCCCGTCCCCGGCCCACACCGCCAGCTCACCGAGGGGGCCGCGCTTGACCTCCTCGTACGTCTTGGTCAGCTCGCGGCAGACGGCGGCGCGGCGCTCGGCGCCGAAGACCTCCGCCATGGCGGCGAGGGTGTCGTCGAGCCGGTGGGGGGCCTCGAAGAAGACCATGGTGCGCCGCTCGTCGGCGTTCTCGCGGAGCCGGGAGAGCCGTTCACCGGCCTTGCGCGGCAGGAAACCCTCGAAACAGAACCGGTCGACGGGCAGCCCGGACAGGGCGAGGGCGGTGAGTACGGCGCTCGGCCCGGGGACGGCGGTGACCCGGATGTCCTGCTCCACGGCGGCGGCGACGAGCCGGTACCCGGGATCGGAGACGGACGGCATCCCGGCATCCGTGACGAGCAGCACGCGCGCACCGCCGGTGAGGGCCTCCACCAGCTCCGGCGTCCGGGCGGACTCGTTCCCCTCGAAGTAGGAGACGACACGCCCCGAGGTGTGGATGCCGAGCGCCTGGGTGAGACGGCGCAGCCGCCGGGTGTCCTCGGCGGCGACGACGTCGGCCCGCTCCAGTTCGGCGGCGAGGCGGGGCGGGGCGTCCGCCACATCGCCGATGGGGGTCCCTGCGAGCACGAGCGTTCCAGTCGTTCCAGTCACAACAGCCATCCTCGCAGCACGGGCAACACCCTTCGCACAGGTGCGTTCCCTACGATGGCGCGGTGACGAGTACCGCACCCGAGACCCAGCGGGGCCACGACGCCGGGGACGCGCCCGGCGAACAGCCGACCTCCTGGCAACGGCGGCTGCGCCGCTTCGGCCATGTACCGCGCCCGGAGACCTCGCTCCGCGACCGGCTGGACCCGCCGTACACGCGGCCCGGACGGCAGGTGTGGTCGGTGCTCGCGATCCCTCCGCACATGGCCGACCGGCTCGTGCGCTGGTCCGGCTGGGGCGGCCCGCTGCTGGTGACACTCGTCGCGGGCCTGCTGCGCTTCTGGAAGCTGGACCGGCCGCACGCGGTGATATTCGACGAGACGTACTACGCGAAGGACGCGTGGGCGCTGGTCAACCAGGGGTACGAGGGGTCCTGGCCCAAGGACGTCGACAAGCAGATCCTGAACGACCCGTCCTCCGTCCCGATCCCGACCGACCCGGGTTATGTGGTGCACCCGCCGGTCGGCAAGTGGATCATCGGCTTCGGTGAGCAGCTGTTCGGCTTCACGCCGTTCGGCTGGCGGTTCATGGTGGCGGTGCTCGGGACGCTCTCGGTCCTCCTGCTCTGCCGGATCGGCCGGCGCCTGTTCCGCTCGACGTTCCTGGGCTGCCTGGCGGGTCTGCTGCTCGCGGTGGACGGTCTGCACTTCGTGATGAGCCGGACCGCGCTGCTGGACCTGATCGTCATGTTCTTCGTGCTGGCGGCGTTCGGCTGCCTGGTGGTGGACCGGGACCACGCCCGTCGCAGGCTGGCCGGCGCGCTGCCGGTGGACGAGGAGGGCGTGCTGCGCCCGCACGCCCGGGTGGCGGAGACGCTGCGCCTGGGGTGGCGGCCGTGGCGTCTCGCGGCGGGCGTGATGCTGGGTCTGGCCTTCGCCACGAAGTGGAACGGCCTGTACGTCCTGGCCGCGTTCGGCCTGATGACGGTGGTGTGGGACGTGGGGGCCCGGCGGACGGCCGGGGCCGTGCACCCGTACCAGGCCGTGCTGCGCCGCGACCTGATCCCCGCCTTCGTCTCCACGGTGCCGGTCGCGATCGTCACGTACGTCGTGTCCTGGACCGGCTGGATCGTCACGGACAAGGGCTACTACCGCGACTGGGCGGCCACCGAGGGCAAGGACTCCTCCTGGAGCTGGCTGTTCCCGGACTGGCTGCGCAGCCTGTGGCACTACGAGAACCAGGTGTACGACTTCCACGTCGGCCTGACCTCGGGCCACACGTACGAGTCCAACCCCTGGAGCTGGCTGGTCCTGGGCCGCCCCGTCTCCTACTTCTACGAGGAACAAACGGGCTGCGCGGAGTCGTCCACGGGCAAGTGCGCCGCCGAGGTCCTGGCCATCGGCACCCCGCTCCTGTGGTGGCTGGCGACCTTCGCCCTCGCGTACGTGCTGTGGCGCTGGTTCTTCCGCCGCGACTGGCGGGCGGGCGCGATCGCCTGCGGGGTGACGGCGGGCTGGCTGCCCTGGTTCTTCTACCAGGAGCGGACCATCTTCCTCTTCTACGCGGTGGTGTTCGTCCCGTTCCTCTGCCTGGCGGTCAGCATGATGCTGGGCGCGATCGCGGGCCCGGCGGCAGGCACGGGCGCCCGCGCCGAACTGGGCCTCACCGCCCACGACCCCACCGGCGAACGCCGCCGCACCCTGGGGGCGATCGCGGTGGGCGTGCTGGTGCTCCTCGTCATCTGGAACTTCATCTACTTCTGGCCGCTCTACACCGGGACGTCGATCCCGGAGGACCTGTGGCGGGACCGGATGTGGCTGGATACGTGGGTGTAGCGGGGAGAACGGCGGGCCCGGCACCTGATGGTGCCGGGCCCGGTCGGTGACGGTGCCCGATGGACCGTCACCTGACGTCCCACAGGCGGCTCCCTCGGCGCCGTCGCCCTTCATGTGCCATCTATGCGCAATCAGGCTTCTTCGACGTCCGAACACGCCACGCGCACAAGGCTGTCGGGAAGATCCGCGAAAGTATCCCCGGCGGGTCCTGACGGGCCTAACGTCTGCGCTATGGACGGGCAGTGGGCAGTAGTCGTAGGGGCGGCGCTCGGCGCCAGCGGGGCCGTCGTCGGAGCCCTCACCAGCTGGGCCAGCGCCCGTCTCCAAGCACGCGCTCACGTCGAAGTGGCCCAGCTGCAACAGAGCGCCGCTCATGCCGCTGAGACCACAGCGCGCAGGCGCGCGGCCTACTCCGATCTGATCCTGTCCGTTGATGCTGCACGCCGCCAGATGCGGATCGTGCGGCAGCACGTGCACACCTCTGCCCCGGGTGTGGACGAGCTCCGGGCCGAGCAAGCCACCGTCCACGATCGGATACGGGAGATGCAGGCGGCTGAATGGGTCCTGCGGCTCATGCTGCCCGACGACGAACAGACAGCCGTCACTGATCTCACGAACGCCGTCTACACCAGCCATCATGCGCTGATCGAGGATGTTGACGCGTGGTTGGAGCAAGCGCCGACAGACGGAGCGCGCACGCCGAGTGGAACACCCCGCTATGACGGAAGGACCTCCGCCCTGCAATCTCAGATGATGAGTTTCGCCGGTTCCGCGCATGCCCGCCTGTACACCTGACGTAGCCGTCCGGACGGCCTGACGGCCCGGAGACGGCCCGGCGTAGCCATCAGGGTCAAGGGGCATCTGGTCCGCTAGATGGCCTCCGAGGTAGAGCGCGAGAGACCTCGTCCAGCTCTGGCCACTCTCCACCCGGACGTCGATCCCGGAGGACCTGTGGCGGGACCGGATGTGGCTGGATACGTGGGTGTAGCGGGGAGAACGCGAACATGCGGGCGGGCCGCGACGACTACACGTCGCGGCCCGCCCGCATTTCACGGAATTCCGCCTCACCGGCAGAATTCCCGCTTTTCCGGGAGCGGCGGCTCAGAAGAAGTGCTTTCGCCCGCCGACGGCACGGCCGGTCGCACCCAGAATCCACAGGATGGCCCCGACCAGGATGAGGATTCCACCTATCGTCGTCAGCAGCCCCATGCCGACGAGCAGGCCGATGATCAGCAGAATAAGCCCAAGAATGATCATTTTTCGTTTCCCATCGTCAAGTCGGTTCAGACGCGTATGCGCCTGCACTCCACAACGGCCTCGTGCACCCCACCGGAATGTCCCGGCTCCGAATATCGCCAGGATCTCGTTGCGAAGATCCGTGTTCCCAGCAATTCGGCTCTCACACACGCCGCCCACACAGATCTTCGAAAACCCTCTCGCGATCGCGCACCGGAGGCCCGCAGCCCCCGGCGGCACCGGGGGCTGCGGGGCCGCCCCGTCATCGAAGGGAGACCCGCCAGAGAGCGCTTTCCAGCCAAGCATTCCGGTCCGGTAACAACCCCCTCGCCGCCTGCCGCAATCCCTTAGGGTTCCTCACAGTTGCCCCTTGAACGCGTTCAAGGGGGCTCCTGGGGAGGGGGGACTGCGAGATGCGCAGTGGAGCGAAGGTCGGCGTCGTCGGCGGCGCGTTCGTACTGGTGGCCGGCGGGATCGGTTACGGGGCGTACAGCATGCTCGGGGACACGGGCGGCGGGGGCGGTGCGGGTACGCAGAGCGCGTCCGAGTCGTCGAAGGTGAGGACGGGGCCGCCGAGTGCGGAGGAGATAGCGGAGACCTCGAAGGAGTTCTTCGAGGCGTGGGCGGCCGGGGACGCGTCGGCCGCGGCCCTCCTGACGAACAACGAGGCAGGCGCGGAGCCGGTGCTCGCCTCGTACGGCGAGGACGCCCACATCGGCAAGGTGAAGATCACTCCAGGCCCGGCGACCGGCACGAAGGTCCCGTACACGGTCAAGGCCACCGTCGCGTACGAGGGGAAGTCGAAGCCCCTGTCGTACGCCTCGGAGCTGACGGTCGTCCGCGGCCTGACGACGGGCAAGGCCCTGGTGGACTGGGAGCCGACCGTCGTGCATCCGCAGCTGACGGAGGGCGCGACGCTGAAGACGGGCGAGTCCTCGACTCCGGCGATCGAGGCGGTCGACCGCAACGGGACGGTGCTGACGAAGGAGAAGTACCCCTCGCTGGGGCCGGTCCTGGACACCCTGCGCAAGAAGTACGGGGAGAGCGCGGGCGGCTCGGCCGGCATCGAGACCTGGATCGAGCCCGCCGACGCGTCCCAGCCGGACGTCAACCTGCTGACCCTGGCCGAGGGCAAGCCCGGCAAGGTCCGGACGACGCTCGACGCGAACACGCAGGCGGCGGCCGAGCGGGCGGTGAAGAAGTTCTCGGAGGCGTCGGTGGTCGCGGTGAAGCCGTCGACGGGGGCGATCCGCGCGGTGGCCAACAATCCGGTGACCGAGTTCAACGTGGCGCTCCAGGGCAAGCAGGCGCCCGGCTCGACGCTGAAGATCGTCACGGCCGCGATGCTGCTGGAGAAGGGGCTCGTCACGGCGAACGGGGCGGCCGAGTGCCCGCCAGACGTCAGGTACTACACCCGTACGTTCCACAACCTGGACCACTTCGCTCTGCCGGACGGCTCCACCTTCACCCAGAGCTTCGCCAAGTCCTGCAACACCGCCTTCATCAAGCTGATCGACGACACGAAGGACGACGCCGCCCTGCCCAGGATCGCCCGGGAGGTCTTCGGGATCGGCCTGAACTGGCAGACCGGTGTGGTCACCACGGACGGCAGCGTGCCGGAGGAGGTGGGTGGCGAGGCGGCCGCCCAGTACATCGGGCAGGGCACCGTCCAGATGAACGTCCTCAACATGGCGTCCATCACCGCGACGGCCCGCACCGGCACCTTCCGCCAGCCCGTCATCGTCCCGCAGTCCCTGAACGACCGGGAGCTGGCGAAGGCCTCGCGCTCGCTGTCGCCGTCCGTCACCCAGCAGCTGAACACGATGATGCGCGCCACGGCCGCCTGGGGCACCGGCGCGAAGGCCATGGCAGGCGTCGGCGGCGACAAGGGCGCGAAGACCGGTTCGGCGGAGGTGGGCGGGCAGGCCACGTCGAACAGCTGGTTCACCGGCTTCAGCAACGACCTCGCGGCGGCGGCGGTCGTCCAGGCCGGCGGCCACGGCGGCGACGCGGCGGGCCCGGTCGTGGCGGAGGTGCTGAAGGCGGGCGGCTGAGACCGGAACCGACACGCGCCGGGTGCCGGGGACCGCGCCCGCGCCCGCGCCCGCGCCGGGGCATCCGGGTCGCACGGCCCGCCGCGTCCCCGAGCACGCCGACCGCAGACCGCAGACCGCAGACCGGATCAGGCTGGGTCGGGCTGGGTCAGATCGGAGCGGGGCAGCGCGGGGCACGTCAGGGCGAGTCAGAGCCGGGCGGGGCGAGGCAAGGCCGGACGGGACGGGTCAGAGCCGGGCGAGGCAAGGCAAGGCGGGCCTCAGAGGTCGTCCACGTCGACGAGCCCGTCCTGGACCGCTCGGGCCACCAGGCTCGCCTTCGTGCGCGCGGGGCGGCCCACGTTCGCGTACTTGATCCGCACACGGTCCAGGTACGAGTTGACCGTCCGCACGGAGATGCCGAGGCGCTGCGCGACCAGCTCCTTCGACTCGGACTGGAACCACTCGATCAGCACGTTCTCCTCGCGCGAGGAGAGCTGCGGGCGGTCCGCACGGGCGTTCGCGCCCAGCGCGCCGGCCAGCGCGGGCGGCATGTAGGGCCGCTCGTCGGCTGCCGCCAGCGTCGCCTCGACCAGGTGCTCCTGGCCCTCGCTCTTGGTCAGGAAGGTCGCGGCTCCGAGATCCAGGCAGGTGAGCGCGGTCTTCTCGTCGTCCCGCATCGAGTAGACGATCACCTGCCGTCCGGCGTCGACAAGTCTCCGGAGACTGCTGAAGGCGGGGACGGTCTCGCCCAGCTGCAGATCCAGGACCACCACATCGGCCGCGCTGCCCGGAGCCGTCCAGGCCTCCCGGACGGAGGCTCCCGCCGCGACCACGGTGATGGGCCGTGGTGAAGCGCCGTACCACATCTCCACGCCCGAGAGGATGGCGGGATGATCGTCGATGACGACCACGCTGACCGGTATGTCGTCGCTCATGGCAGGTCAACTCCTGATGGCACCGGTCTGCTCCAACTCGCTTCTGCCCACACGCTTTCACCGTGTCTGGTTCTTACCACGGACACCCGCCGGTCCGCGCCACGGCCGGGCGACGGGACGGCCGCCGGCCCGGTGCGCTCGTCCGCGCAGTCGACGCCCACGACGCTCACCCGGACCGCGCCGGGGGTCCAGACGACCGTCACGCGGGCGGCCGAGCGGGTACGTCCCAGAGTCACCGCCACCGGGTCGACCAGCTCCCTGCGTATCTCCACCGGCACCTCGCCCGGCCGGCCGCGCACGGCCAGGCTCACCTTCACCCCCTGGT
Organism: Streptomyces sp. YPW6; assembly: GCF_018866325.1. Lineage (NCBI taxonomy): Bacteria > Bacillati > Actinomycetota > Actinomycetes > Kitasatosporales > Streptomycetaceae > Streptomyces > Streptomyces sp. YPW6. The sequence goes on along the minus strand of NZ_CP076457.1, from coordinate 4,647,635 downwards.
GTTCGGCGACCTCGACGCAGGCCCGCAGCTCGTTCAGGAGCGGGTCGGCGACGGCGTCGCCTTCGGCGAACAGGCGGCGCATACGGGTGCCTTCCACACCGCATCGCAGTCTGACCTCCTCGTCGTGCGGGCTCAGCACACCGTGGCCGAGGCCCACCAGCAGCGGCACCGTCGTCGCCGTCAGCGCGCGGTAGCGCTCCTTGTGGTCGTTCTGCAGGTGCTCGTGGATACGTTCCCGGGTCCGCAGTTCCTCCTCCCGCGCGGCCGCCGAGCCCGCCGCCGGCGCCGTGTCGCGCAGCAGACGGGTCATCAGGACGCCGACGGAGAGCTGGAGGCCGCAGCTGCCGACCGTGGCGATCCCCAGGACGGCCGCCTCGGCCGCGGTCGGCGTCCCGTGCCAGAACACGGCGGCCGCGTTGATCCCGATGTGCGCCCCGAGGAAGGCCGCGTACACCCTGACCCGCAGGTCCGCCAGCAGGAACAGCGCGTGCCAGCCGACCACTCCGAACGCCCAGTCCGCCGGGCCCGTCGCGTGATGCGGCGGAAGCGTGTACGCGCTCACCGCCGACGCGGCCAGGACCGCACCCAGGCACCAGCCGCGCACCGCCGGCGGGATCCGCCTGCCACGCAGCAGGGAGGCGCCCCCGGTCGCCGCCACGGCGACGAGGCAGACGAAGCCAGCGTCCTGCGCCCACGCGGGGTCGTAGACACCCTGGTGGGCCAGGAGCCGGCGCAGCGAGATGGTGAACTGCCAGACCAGGCAGATCAGCAGGGCAACCAGCTGGGCCCCGTAGAGGAGCTGTCCGCGGATGAAGCGGATCGCGGCCGTGTGCTGCGCCGGGGTGCGCGGCGGGCGCGGTACGCCCGTGTGCTGCTCCCCGTTCCCGGTCCGCGGCGCCCGGTCCCGGCCCCGGTCCTGCCAGTGCCACTGCACGCGGGTTCCGGCGCCCGGACGCGAGGTGACGGTCACGGTGCCGCCGACCGCGCGCATCCTGCCGACGATGGAGCCGGAGATGCCCCGGCGCCGCGCCGGTACGGTGTCCGGGTCGAAACCCCTTCCCCTGTCGGACAGTTCGACGAGGACACCGTTCGCCCCCTCCCGCCACGCGCTGAGTTCCGCCTCCCGCACCCCGGCGTGGCGTGACACATTGGTGACGGCTTCCCGGACACCGTTGAACATCGCGAGCCCCGGGCCGGACGGCATCGTGAGCGGGCCCTCGATACGCGTCGTGAGCCGCACCCTGGCCCGCCCCTCCCCCTCGGGCACACAGCGCAGAAGCGCCGCGAGGTCGACACTCCCCGTCTCGAAACCGGGCATGGCGGACAGCGCCTCCAGATCCTGCCTGGCCCGCGGGGGAAGCCACGACCAGTCCTGGCTGTCGCCCTGGGAGACCATCAGCAGGGTCGCGCTGGCCGTGTCGTGCAAGGTCGCCAGGTACTCGCGCTCGGTCGCCCGCCGTGCCGCCGCGACATCGGCCTCCCGGCGCAGGGCCGCTCTCACCGCGGCCGACCGGTCGGCCGCCCTGGCCCGCGCCCGGACGATGAGGTACCCCGCCCTCGACAGCCCCACCTGGATCAGCATGCGTACCAGGGGCACCAGGTCGGGGGCCTGCGCGGGCGAGGAGAGCAGGTCCCCCAGCACGCAGGCGACGCCTCCCGCCACCGCCAGGGCGGCCCCGGCCACCGGACGCCTCGCCCACTCGAACTGGAACGCGATGACGCTGATGCCGACGGCCACTTCCACCATCGCGTTCGCGCCCTCACCCCCGAGGGCCGGCTGAGACAGTCCCACCAGCAGCACCAGCGCCGCGTCCAGTGTCCAGAGCAGCGCCGACGGGAGCGGCCGGCGAAGCGCCCACAGGCGCACACCGCAGGCCAGGGCGGCGGGTGCCAGCAGCGACACCGCCGCACCCACATCCGCGTCATCCACGTCACCCGCCCAGACGAGGCCCAGGACACCGCACAGACCGACCACGGCGGACCGGAGCCACACCCCGTACCGCTCGACGGTCCGGTTCACCAGGCGCTCGCTGTTTCCCTCGTGCCCCCCACCCCGCATGGGGGTGAGGTTAGTTGCCCGGCGAACGAGTGGCACCGGATGTGGGGCGAACGACCGTCACACCCCCCGACCGGGCCGGGCTAACGTCCCGGCGAGAACCACACACGAAGACGGGGAATCGGGGAAACCTTTCATGCAGAGAACTCAGAGGCGGTTCACGCTGCTTCTCGCCGCGGCGCTGTCAGCTGTCCTCACCATGCTCGCCGTCGCACCGGCCGGTGCGGCGGGCAAGCCGTCCCGGTCGAACGGCACCGGCAACCGGGTCATCTTCGTCCACGGGCACGCCCCCTTCGGCAAGCACGACTGCACCAAGACGTTCAGCGCCGCCCGCAAGCACTTCACGAACAAGAAGTGGAAGGGGAACCTGCTCACCTTCGGCTACTACTCGGGCAACACGAAGTGCTCGGCCAATGTCACCGGCAGCCGTGACACGGCCATCAAGGACGTGGCCAAGAAGTTCGCGAACTACGTCTCCAGGAACTACACCTCGAAGAACATCAAGGTCGACGTCGTCGCCCACTCCATGGGCGGTCTGGTCGTCCGCGCCGCACTGCACTACACCCACCAGGGCGCCGCGGGCTTCCCGAAGAAGCTCTACATCGAGGACGTCGTCACGCTCGGCACCCCGCATGCCGGAATCACCAAGAGCAGGGCGGTCCTCTGCGGAAAGGCCCGGCAGTGCACGGACATGAAGCCGGGGAGCAGTTTCCTCAAGGCGCTCGGGAACAAGATGCCGAGCACCACCAGGAACGGCAACATGAGCACTGACTGGACCACGGTGTCCTCGTTCGACGACGGAACCGTCACCGAGTCCTCCGGCATCGCCGGCACCGCGGACCACGAGGTCCAGTACAAGGCCGGGATCAACCACGGCGAGCTCATCACGACCACCTCCGGCAGCCACAACGGCCGGATCAAGTACTCCACGAAGTGGACCAGCTTCCACAAGCGCGTCTCGCCCGTGGAACAGGCACGCCTGGCCGTGTTCTGGCACGCCACGACCTGATATCCGCTGAACCGCGGAGCGCGGATGCGGTGCGGTCGCCCCGGGCGGGGCGGCCGCACCGCTGCCGTCGTGGGGCACCCGAGGCGCACGGCCCGCTGCCGTGGAGGGCCACCCGGTCTCGCGGCCCGCTGCCGTCGTGGGGCACCCGAGGCGCACGGCCCGCTGCCGTGGCGGGCCACCCGGTCTCCCAGCCCGCTGCCGTGGCTGGCCACCCGGTCTCACATCCCGCTGCCGTGGAGGGGCATCCAGGTCGCACGGTCCGCTGCCGTGCCGCGTCACCCGGCGGAACTCCCTCGCGTGCATCATGCACGGACCGCTAGCGTGCAGCCATGAGCGCACCCGAAACCGCGGAGACGACTCCCGCCGCCCCCGCCTCCCCCGCCCACCCCCGCTTCGCGGAGGCGCCGGCCGAGCTGGGCCTCCGGGGCGGGGCGCGCCGCTCGGGGGCGACGGTCGCGGATGTGCGCGAGACCTCCGAGTGACCCCGCTGGTCGCCCTCGCGGTCCTCGTGGCCGCGATCACGCACGCCGGCTGGAACGCCATCGCCCACGCGATCAAGGACCAGCTGCTCTCCTTCACCCTGATCTCCGGCGGCGGCCTGCTGATCGGCGCGGCCCTGGCCCTGTTCGCCCCGTTCCCGGCGGCGGACGCCTGGCCGTACCTCCTGGTCTCGGCCGTGCTGCACGTGGCGTACATGCTGCTGCTGATGCGTTCGTTCACGCTGGGCGACTTCGGCCAGATGTACCCGATCGCCCGGGGCACGGCCCCGCTGGTGGTGACGGTGCTGGCGGCGGTGTTCGTCGGCGAGCGTCCGGACGCCTGGGCCGCGGCGGGCGTGGCGGTGGCGTCGGCCGGGCTGGTCGGCCTGGCCCTGTGGGGCATCCGGGGCTCCGGGAAGCGCCCGCACTGGCCGGCGATCGTGGCGGCCCTCGGCACGGGCCTGGCCATCGCGGGTTACACCACGGTGGACGGGGCCGGGGTCCGCGCGTCCGGCACCCCGCTGGGCTACGTCGCGTGGCTGATGATCCTGGAGGGCCTGGCGATCCCGGCGTACGCGTACTACCGCCGCCGCGCCGCACTGCGCACGCAACTGAGGCCGTACGCGGTCCGCGGCCTGCTCGGCGCGGCGCTGTCGGTGATCGCGTACGGCCTGGTGCTCTGGGCCCAGACGAGGGGGCCGCTCGCCCCGATCGCGGCGCTGCGCGAGTCGTCGATCATCGTGGGCGCGGCGATCGGCACGCTGTTCTTCAAGGAGCGTTTCGGGGCTCCGCGGATCGCGGCCGCGGGGCTGATGGTGGTGGGCATCGGGCTGATGCTGCACACGAGTTGATGCCCCCCGCTCCTCCGTACGGGGAGGGGCGAGGGGCATCGGGAGCTGCTGGGATCAGACGGTCGCCTTCGTCGTCTCGTCGTCCGTGTCTCCGCCGGTCGTGCCGGAGCCGCCGGCCTTCCGGACCCGCACGTACTCGACGAAGCTGTTCAGCTCGCGCTTGACGATGGGGGCGAGGAGGTACAGGCCGATGATGTTGATCACGGCGAGGGTGAAGAGCACCGCGTCGGCCAGGTCGATGAGGGTCTGCAGGGTGAGCAGGGACCCGGCGACGGCGAACAGGGTGTAGAGGGCCTTGTAGACGGTCTCACTGGTACGGCTGCGGCCGAAGAGGTGCGTCCATGCCTTGAGGCCGTAGTAACCCCAGGTGAGCACCGTGGAGAAGGCGAAGAGGATCACCGCGATGGTCAGGATGTACGGGAACCAGGGCAGCACCGTCTCGAACGCGTCCGAGGTGATCGTCACGCCGCCGATGGACTCGCCGGAGCGGGCCTCGCCCCAGCTGGCGGGGTTGGCGATGACGATGGTCAGGGCGGTCATGGTGCAGACGATGACCGTGTCGATGAACGGCTCCAGCAGGGCGACCAGGCCCTCGCTCGCGGGGTGCTTGGTCTTGACCGCGGAGTGGGCGATCGGGGCGGAGCCGAGACCGGCCTCGTTGGAGAACGCGGCGCGCTTGAAGCCGATGATCAGCGCACCGAGGATGCCGCCCGCGACGCCTTCGGGGTTGAAGGCGCCCTCGATGATCGTGCCGATCGCGGCGGGCACGGCGGTGACGTTGACCAGGATGACCACGAGGCACGCGGCGATGTAGATGCCGGCCATGGCGGGGATGAGCCGGCTGGTGACGGAGGCGATGGAGCGGATGCCGCCGAGCAGGACGATGCCGACGAGCGCGGCGACGAGGATGCCGAAGAAGAGCGCCCCGCCGGAGGAGCCCATCGCGCCGTCCTCACCGCCGGTGACGGAGACGAGCTGCGCGTAGGACTGGTTGACCTGGAAGAGGTTTCCGCCGAAGAGCCCGAAGAAGAGGATCATGATCGAGGCGAGGACGGCGAGGACCTTGCCGAGGGACTTGCCGTTCTTCCCGAAGCGCTCGGCGAGCCCCTTGGGCAGGTAGTGCATCGGCCCGCCGGAGACGGTGCCGTCGGCGTGGATCTCGCGGTACTTCACGCCGAGGGTGACCTCGACGAACTTGGTGGCCATGCCGAGCAGGCCGCAGAGGATCATCCAGAAGGTGGCTCCGGCGCCGCCGATGGAGACGGCGACGGCCACACCGGCGATGTTGCCGAGGCCGACCGTGCCGGACACGGCGGCGGTCAGCGCCTGGAAGTGGTTGACCTCGCCGGCGGAGTCCTTGTCGTCGTACTTGCCGCGTACGACGTCCACGGCCAGACGGAACTTGCGCACCTGGACGAAGCCGAACCAGCCGGTGAAGACCAGGCCCGCGAGCACCAGCCAGGTGACGATGAGCGGCACCTCCGCCCCGGCGATGGTGACGGAGAAGAAGACGATGTCGCCCAGCCAGCCGGCTATGGGCTCGAAGAACCCGCTGACGGCTTCGTCGATGTTCTCGGTGATGGAGTCGAGTGACACGTTGGCTACCTCGATGGCGATGGAGCGGCGGACTTGGGGGTGCCTTCGCCGGTCGGTGTGCGATGGGGGGATGAGCGAACGTCGTTGTCCGGTTCGGTGACCTGGTGTGTCACGCGGTACGGACGACGACGCTGATCACCCTGGTCTGGCTGCCGGATCGGATCCGGCGCTTCGCCTCGGTGGTCCTGCCACCTGCGAAGTTGGGCATTTCTACCACGGTGTTCACCGAACGTTTAGTGAGCTGGGTCACATTATGCAGAATCGGCGCTGAAGTCACTGCAGAGGTGACGGCATCGTTATGCGGGGCGCGAGATACGTTTATCGGACACCTATCGGAGGGCGGAGCACTCCCCGCTCGTCTACCCCGTCGGACCCCGGGCAGACGCGCTCGTTCACGTCACGTGTCCGTCGTACGCGCGGCGCAGAACTCCCGCACCGCACCGAGGACCGCTTCCGGTGACTCGTCGAGCAGGAGATGCCCCGCCCCGTCGATCACTCTGACCTCCGCCCCGAGCCGGCGCCGGGCGCCCGGCCCCAGGATCTGCGGGGGCAGAAACGGGTCGTAGCGTCCCGAGACGGCCAACGTGGGTACGGAACGCCGCAGTTGGAGCAGACCGGACGGAAGGGGAGGCGGAGCGAGACTGCTGCGGCAGCAGCGTCCGACCAACGCCATCCACTCCCCCAGATCACCGGGCACCCGCCCCTGCCCCGGAGCGGCCATGCGACGGACCAGCGCCGTCGAACGCGCCGGAGTGGGCCGCAGCAGCCAGGGGACGGTGGCGGCCAGGACGGTGGCGGGGACCCTCAGCCGGACGATGCCCGCGCTGGAGAGCAGCACCCGGCCGACGATCTGCGGGGCGTCACAGGCGAGCGCCACGGCTCCCCCCAGGGAATGCCCCACGACGACGACCGGCCCCGGCGCCACGTGCGCGAGCGCCTCGCCGAGCCACCTGCCGTACCAGGACATGCGCCGCGTGCGAGGCCGCCGACCCTCGCTGAGCCCCGGCTGACCAGGCAGGTCGAGGCTTGCGGGAGACGTTCGTCCGGCCGGTCCGACCGCGAACTCCGCGGCTGTCTCAGGTCACCGAGCGGCCCGACCGCCCGGCGATCCTGCGGATCATGTCCAGGAGCAGCAATACGGCGTGCAGGACCAGGACCACGACCGCCAGCGTCAGGCAGACCCGTGCCGCACCCCAGGACCCGGCAGCGACGGCGCGCGCGTACGACGCCACCCAGGGCCCTGCGCTTCCCAGGTCCCAGACGGGTCGCTGCGGGAAGTCAGCGCTGACCAGCTCGCTCACGGACCAGCTCGAAACGGCGAGCACCGTCAGGCCGAAGGCCGCGATCGCA